>JAXLTB010000015.1:0-57330 GCA_046330295.1 Solirubrobacterales bacterium
CCCGGTTTCGATCGCCCCTCCGGTTTCGGCGGCGGCGGAGGTCGGCGACTGGCCGACCGCGGCGAGCGTTGCGAGAACCGCCAGCAGCGCCAGGGCCGGGCGTCGCCTCTGAGTGCGTCTGGGGCTCACGTCTCCTTCGAACACGGTGGGGACCGGGGTGCTGCGCGGGCGACTTTCGCCCTTAACATGAACAGCCTCCCCTACGCGGCACCTCGGTACCCGGCAATCGCTCCCTCTCGCAAGATCCCGTGCGTCCTCGCGCTCGCCGCGGCGGCGCTGGTCGCCCTGCCCGCGGCGGCGCTCGCCGGGGGCCAGCCCGGAGCGGCCGCCCCGCAGTCCCAGCTCGCCGACGCGGGCCTCTCGCAGGCCGGGCGCGACCTGATCCTCACCGTGCGGACCGCGGCGCCGGTCCCTCTCGCCCAGCTCGAAGCACGCCCCGACACCAGGCGCGCCGCCTCCCGCTACCTCTGCCTGGCGCTGAGCCGGGCCGGCAGCGCGGGCGAGCGGCGACTCTGCCTCGGCGGCCCCCGGGCGCGCCACCGGGTCGGCCTGGTGGTGGTCGACGGCAGCGGCAAGCCGATCGAGAAGAGCAGCGCCCGGGCCACCGTGAGGCGACCGAACGCGAGCAAGCTGGTGGTGGCGCTCGTCCCCGCCGACGCCGGCGTCCTCCCCCACCGCTACCGCTGGCGGCTGATCGAGAGCCGCGGCTGCGAACCCGGCAACCGCTGCGCCGAGTCGCTGCCCGCGCAGCGGAGCCTCGCCTTCCGGCTGCGCCCGGTTCGCCCGGTCGGCTGCACCGGCGGCAGCCCCGGCCTCGTCACCAACGGCCCGCGCGACCGCAAGGTCGTCGCCCTCACCTTCGACGACGGCCCGAGCGAATACACCGACGGCTTCCTCCAGGTGCTGCGCGAAAAGGGCGTCAACGGCACCTTCTTCGAGGTCGGCCAGGAGATGCCGGGCCGCGAAGCGACGATGCGCCAGATCCTCGCCGAAGGCAACGAGATCGGCGACCACACGATGAACCACGTCGAATACCCCGGCTACTCGCAGATCGCCGGCGCCGCCTCGCGCATCGCCGCGTACACCCACTTCAGGCCCTGCCTCTTCCGCCCGCCCGGCGGCGGCGTCAACTCGAGCGTCGTCGCCACCGCCGGCAGCCTCGGGATGCGGACGGTCAACTGGGACGTCGACCCGCGCGACTGGTCGACCCCCGGCACCGGCGCGATCTACAGCAACATCGTCGGCAACGCCCAGCCCGGCTCGATCATCCTCATGCACGACGGTGGCGGCCCCCGCGGCGAGACCCTGGCGGCGCTGCCGCAGATCATCGACGCCCTGCGGGCCCGCGGCTACGGCTTCGAGACGGTCACCCAGCTGCTCGGCTACCGACTGCAGTACCGGCCCTACGGCTAGCCGGTTGAGAGACGCGATGCAACCGATCGGCGCTTTCCCTCGTAGGGATATGCCGATGAGAATCGCAATCGTCGGAACCGGGGTCTCAGGACTGGTTGCCGCCCACAGGCTCCATCCCGCCCACGAGATCGTCGTCTACGAGGCCGGCGAGCGGCTCGGCGGGCACACCAACACGGTCCGCGTCGACAGCGCCGAGGAGACCCACTGGATCGACACCGGGTTCATCGTCTTCAACGACCGCAACTACCCCAACTTCGAAGCGCTGCTGGAGGAGCTGGGCGTAGCCAGCCAGCCCTCCCACATGAGCTTTTCGGTCTCCGACGGGCATGGCCGCTTCGAGTACTCCGGCACCCCGCGCGGCCTCTTCGCCCGCCCCGCCCATCTCCTCAGCCCCTCCTTCCTGGGGATGCTGCGCGACTGGCGCCGCTTCAACCGCGAGGCGCGGGAGCTGATCGGGATGAACGGGACCGCCCCCTCGCTCGGCCGCTGGCTCGAGGAGAAGGGCTTCTCCCGGCACTTCATCGAGCGCCTGATCGTCCCCCAGGCCTCCGCCGTCTGGTCGGCGGACCCGGACCAGATGTGGAGCTTCCCGGCCAGCTTCATGGCCGAGTTCTTCGAGAACCACGGCATGTACAGCCTCCGCGACCGCCCGCGCTGGCGGACCGTCGCGGGCGGCTCGGTCCGCTACGTCGAGGCGAGCGCCGCCCCCGGGCGCGGGCGGGCGCGCCTGCGGGCGCCGGTGCGGCGAATCGAGCGGCTCGGAGACCGGGTCAGGATCGAGGCCGACGGCTGCGAGAGCGAGGAGTTCGACCAGGTCCTGATCGCCACCCACTCCGACCAGGCGCTGGCGATGCTCGCCGACCCGAGCGAGGCCGAGCGGGAGATCCTCGGCGATCCTGGCCCAACGAAGCCGTCCTCCACACCGACGCCTCGCTGATGCCCCGCCGCCGCGCCGCCTGGGGTCGAGCTGGAACTACCTCGCCGAGGGGCCGCCGCGCGGCACCGTCACCCTGTGGATGAACAACCTGCAGCGGCTGCCGACCGCGACTACTTCGTGACGCTCAACCGCGGCGAGGAGATCGACCCGGCCAGGCGATCCGCCGGATCCACTACGACCACCCGGTGTATACGGCCGCGGGCGTCGCCGCCCAGGCCCACCACGCCGAGATCAGCGGCGTGCGCCGCACCCACTACTGCGGCGCCTACTGGAGACAGGGCTTCCACATCGAGGACGAGTCCTCAGCGCCCGCGCCTGCGCGGGCCTGGCGCCCGCCAGCGCGCACCCGTGGCCGGTTCGCCGGACTCCGGCGCGGCCACGACCATGATCCTCGGGCCGCCCACCCGGGAGGCGCTGGCCGCGTGACCGCCCGCCGTATGAGGGCTGGGTCGGCCGCGCCGCTTCGAGCCCATCGAGCACAGCTTCCGCTACCGCTTCTTCCTCACCTACCTCGACCTCGCCGAGCTGCCCGAGGTGCTGGACCTCCGCTCTACTCGGCCCGCCGCCGGGCGCCCGGCGCGGTTCCGCCGCGCCGACTTCATGGGCGACCCTCGCCGTCCGCTGCAGGAGTGTGCGCGCGACGCCGTCGAGGCCGAGACCGGCGCGCGCCCGGGCGGCCGTCCGCCTGCTCACCGGCCTGGAACGCTACCTCAGCCTCCTTCAATCCCGTCAGCTACTACTGCTTCGACCCGGCCGGCGAGCAGGTGGGCATCGTCGCCGACGGTGGTATCCCCGCAGAGCGTCACGCCGGCGCTGCGCGCGGCAAACGCGAGGGTAGGGTCTTGGCCGACGAGCTCGACAAGACCACGTCTCCCCCTGATGGGCATGGACCAGACCTACGCCTTCCGCGCCACCGAAGCCCGGCGAGCGCCTCGCCGTCCACATCGAGTCGCGGCCGCGGCGGGCTGGGCGGCAAGTCCTTCGACGCGACCCTCTCGCACGCCGTCGCGAGCAAAGCCGGCCGCTGATGGGCCTGCTCGCCCGCTACCCGGCGATGTCGCTGCAGGTGGTGAAGATCTACGTCCAGTCGCTGCGGCTGAAGCTGAAGGGCGCCCGCTGCTTCCAACATCCGGAGGCCGCCCGAAGGTTCATCTCGCCATGAGGGACACCCTCTCCCGCGCCGCGGTCGGCCAGGTGCTGGGCGTCCGCGCCGGCCGGATCGAGGTGATCGAGGACGGCGGCGGCCACCGCCGCTTCGGCCCCGCCGAGCCGGACCTGCGGGCGACCGTGCGGATCCTGCCGGGCGGCCTGGCGCGGCCGCTGCGCGGCGGCGTCGGCATCGGCGAGACCTATGTCAGGCGGCCTCTGGGAGACCGACGACCTCGTCGCTGATCCGCATCGCCGCCCGCGAACTGCGCGAGATGGACGGGATCACGGCCTCATCGCCCGCCCTCGCGGCCTCTGGCACCGGGTCCGCGGCCCTGGTCCCCGAGAACACCCGCGACGGCGCCCGCGAGAACATCTCCGCCCACTACGACCTCGGCAACGACCTCTTCGCCTCCTTCCTGGACGAGCGGATGATGTACTCCTGCGCCTACTTCCCCCGCGACGGCGCGAGCCTGGAGGAGGCGCAGCTGGCCAAGCTCGACCGCATCTGCGAGCGACTCCAGCTCGGCCCCGACAATCACCTGCTGGAAGTCGGCACCGGCTGGGGAGGGGATGGCGATCCGCGCCGCCCGCAGGAGCGGCTGCCGGGTGACGACGACGACGATCTCCCGCGTACGAGCTGGCGACGCAACGGGTCCGCGACGCGGGGCTCTCCACGACCGTTGACGGTGCTGCTCGAGGACTACCGCGACCTGCGCGGCGGCTACAACCGCCTCGATCTCCGGTCGAGATGATCGAGGCGGTCGGGTGGCGGTATTCGACGACTACTTCCGCCGCGCGACCAGCTGCTGAGCGAAGATGGCCTGATGCTGCTGCAGGCGATCGCGATCGACGACCGCATCTACGAGATCGAGAAGGCCGCGCGTAGCGCCAACACCCATCCTTCCCGGTAACCTCCCCTCGAAGGGCCTGATCGCCTCCAGCCTCGCCCGCGCCACCAGCATGCGCCAGGTCTGGATCGACGACATCACCGACCACTACCCGCCGACCCTCGCCGCCTGGCGCGAGCGCGCTTCATGGGGCCTGGGAACGGCTCCCGCTCCCGGCAGCTACGACGAGCGCTTCCGCCGCCTCTGGGACTTCTACCTGAGCTCCTCGGAGGCCGGTTTCCGCGAGCGGCGGATCGGCGACGTTCAGGCGCTTCGCGAAGCCCAGATGGCGCTGAGGACGGGCGGCGAGCCTCTGCTGCTGATCCACGGGCTCGGTGTACCTCCGCCGGGGTCTGGGACCCGGTGATCGACCTGGTGGGCGCCGAGCGCGAGGTGATCGTCCTCGACATGCCCGGATTCGGCCGGGCCCCGCCGCTGCCCGACGAGTTGACCGAACCGCCGCGAACCTGGCGGCGGCGCCGCGCGAGCTGCGGGCTCGAGGTCGGCGCCGCACGTCGCCGGCAACTCGCTCGGCGAGCTGGGTCGGGCTGGAAATGGAGCGCGCCGGCTGGGCCGCGTCAGTGACCTCGCCGACGAGCACCTCTGGCGGGCGCCGCGCAGGACCACGGCGGCGCGACGCCCGCACCTGGAGCGCGGCGCCTGCGCCCGCTGGTCTCGGCCGCGCTGTTGGTCCCGCCCGTCCGCGAGCGCATGCTCGCTAGCCTTCGCCCACGCACCCGGAGCGGATCCGGCCGGCGCCGGCCGAGCTGGTCCTCGGCTGGATGCTCGACGCCAACGGCTACGACGGCGCCAACCGGGCGATGCGCACGTCTTCGACCCCGAGGGCTACCCTGGCGCGGGTGCCGGTGACGATCGCCTGGGCCGAGCGCGATCGTCGGCCCGCCCAGGCCGGAACGGCGCCCCGCCGGGGCGCGCTTCATCCTCCCCGGGGTCGGCCACCTCGATGTGGGACGACCCCGAGCTGGTCTCCAGCATTCTGCTCGAGGGCAGTGCCGTTCACCTCGGCGACGCCCGCCTGAGGCCGGGCGGGCCGGGAATCCCCATCTGGAGAGTTGGGACGCCAGCGAACGAGGAACAGCGTTGATCGTCGAGAGGACCGAGAACCCGATGTGGCTGTCGAACGCCTACCTGGTCGCCGACCCCGACCGCAGGACCGGCGTGCTGATGGGCCAAGGAACGACGATCTCGGGCCGCTGCTGGGCAGGGCTTCGGCGCAGCATCGAGATCACCCACATCCTCGTCACCCACCCGCACGGCGACCACATCGCCGGCCTCGCCGAGGCGCGCCGGCAACTGGGCAGCCCGCCGCTGGTCGACCCACGCGGCGACGGCCGAGCTCGACGAAGAGGTCGGCGAGCTCGCCGACGGCGACAAGCTCGACGCCGGCGGGATCGAGATCAGGCGCTCACCCCGGGCCACGCCGCCGGCCACCTCGCCTACCTCGTCAACGGCACCGACCTCTTCACCGCCGACGTCCTCTTCAAGGGAACCGTCGGCGGCACGATGGCGCCCGGCGCCAGCGGCTTCGAGGACCTCAAGGCTTCGGTGATGCGGTTGATGGAGCTGCCGCCGGAGACCGCAGTCCATCCCGGCCACCGCGAGGCGACCACGATCGGGGCCGAGTGGGCGGACAACCCGTTCGTGCGGATCTGGCGCGGCCTCGACGCGACCGGCGAGGAGGAGGTGACCGTCTGGGGACGCCCGGCGACGCTGAAGCTGTGGGCGCCCGACTACGACGGCGGCAACAAGGCCTGGATCGTCTTCGGGGATTCCGGCGAAGAGGCGATCGTCGGCGGCTCTCAGGTGGAGAAATAGACGAGGCCCCGCCGCAGCGGGGCCTCGTGGGGATGCGGGAGAGATGGAGCGGGGTTAGCGGATGACGGCTTCCATCAGGATCCAGCAACCATCGGTGCTGGTCGCCGGCCTGAAGGGGCTGCCGGCCATCAGCGGCGGGGTGTAGATGAGGGTGTTGTCGCCGCCCGAGGAGCAGCGGACCATCGAGGTGATGTTGCCGCGCAGGGCGAGCTGCTGGCCCTTCTTCACCGGGACGTTGACCGGGAAGGACTCGACCTTGTAGTTGTCGCTTTCGAAGTTGGCTTCGGTCTGGCCCGTGTAGTCGATGCGGGGGCCGGTGTAGAGCACCTTGGCCTTGTTCGTGTCGAACAGCGTCGAGCGCTGGACCTTGGCGATCTGCAGCTTGAAGCTGCCGGGGCCGCCGGCGATCAGCCGGATCTTCCTGATCGTGCCGGTCTTGGGGGCGAGCTGACCGCCGTCGGGGCGACCGTAGGCTTCGTTCTGGATCATCGTGCAGGTCGCGCCGGGGGTCTGGTGTTCGCATTCCAGCCCGGGCAGCGAGTTCGACGGCTGCACGGTCGGGTTCAGCTTGGAGCCGAACTTGACCGGGGCCGAGGCGAAGCTCGAGGCCGGGGCGACCACCGCGGCGGCGAGGCCGGCGAGGGCGATGAGGCGGCCGGCGCGGCGGGCGATCCTGCTGGTGAGGGTGTGGGTCATTGGATTCCTCCTGAGTTCGTGGTCGTTGACTCCGTGCGATCACCTTCGCCGGGCAACGACCCCCCGCCCAGGGACCCAAGGGGTGAACACGGCCACCCCGCGCGGCTAACCCCGAATCCGCCGGCACCGCCGGGGAGGCGCTACAGCTCGCGGCTGCTGACGACGCCGGTTTGAAGCGCGCGCTCGACCACCGCGACCCGCTTCTGGTTCTGCGGCAGGTCGCCGACGCCGAGCTTCTCGAAGAGCGCTCGCATATGGGTCTTGACCGCGTCGACGGAGATGCAGCTCTTCGCCGATCTCCTGGTTGGTGGCCGGCGTGGCGAACGATGAGCCGTCCCTGTAGGGGCAGCAGAGCGCGATCAGGACCTTGCGCTGAGCGGGCGAGATCGTCGCCGCGGCGGTCGGCGGCGATCACGGTGAAACTGGCCAAACCCTCTCCCAGGCGCCGGTAGAGGACCGCGGTGCGGCCGAAGCGGATCGCGTCGCCGTCGCGCAGCAGCCGACGCCCGTACACCCGCTCCTCGTTGACGTAGGAGCCGTTGCGGGAGAGCCCGTCGTCGACCAGCGTGCACTCGTCGCGCACGACCTCGATCTGCGCGTGCAGCGTCGAGGACCTCCTCGTCCCACTCCAGCCTCACGTCGGCGGAGGCGCCGCGGCCACCCACGGCTCGTCGTGCCGTCCTCGATCGCGAGGATCACCTGCTCGTCGGCGCCGTCATGAAGGGCGAGGAACGGGCAGCCGCTCGTTCGGCCTCGATCTGCGCCTTCAGCTCGGGGGCGCTCGCCGCGCGTGGTCCGTTCACGCCATGATCCTAGGAGGACCCGGCGCCGGGCGAGTGAAGGAGAGCCGTTTGGCAGAACCTTTAGCCAATCGGGCGTATCTGGACATGCATGTGATTGGTGGTGCGCGCGATCTACCCCCACACTGTGTAGATGGCAAGCGAAATCCGGGAATTTTTCTTCGATTGGTACCCCGTCTTCGGGGTCGTCTTCATGGCGGGCCTGCTCTTCGTCTTCCTGCGCTTGCTGCGCGCCATGGGGTCGACCAAGCCCGAGACGGTCAAGGCGAGCAGGACCGAGCCGGTGCTGTGGGAAGGTGCAGGGCGTAGACGCCGCCAAGGACGAGCTGATGGACGTGGCCGAGTGGCTGCGTGAACCCGACCGCTTCGCCGCCCTCGGAGCCCAGCCGCCGCGCGGGGTGCTGCTGTTCGGACCCCGGCACCGGCAAGACGGTCGCCCGGCCCGCGCGGTCGCAGCTGGGCGAGATCGACTTCTTCGCCGCCTCCGGCTCGAGCTTCGTCGAGATGTTCGTCGGCCGCGGCGCGGCGCGGATCCGCCGGCTGTTCAAGGAGCACGAAAGTCCGGCCGCGCTGTGATCTTCATCGACGAGCTCGACGCGGTCGGCGGCGCCCGCAGCGGCGGCGGTGGCGACGGCGGCACCAGCGGCGTGAGCAGGCGCTGAACCAGCTGCTCGTCGAGCTCGACGGCTTCGAGAAGGACCCCGGCACCGTGATCGTGATCGCCGCCTCCAACTACGTCGACAAGCTCGACAGGGCGCTGCGCAGCCCGACGCTTCGACCGCCAGGTGCTGGTGGCGCCGCCCGACCGAGACGGCCGCGAGGCGATCCTGCGCAGCCACGCCCAGGGCAAGCCGCTGGGCGACGACCTCGACCTCACCGACGTCGCCCGCAAGACCACCGGCATGACCGGCGCCCAGCTCGCCAACGCGCTCAATGAGGCCGCGATCATCGCCGGCCGCGCCGGCCGCGAGGCGCTGGCCCGCGAGGACCTCGACGAGGCGCTGCTGCGCCAGTCGGTCGGCTCTCAGCAGGCGCGGCGCCTCAGCGCCAAGGAGCGCCGGATCGTCGCCTACCACGAGGCCGGCCACGCCCTCTGCCGGCGGCTGCTGGGCCTCGACCCGCCGGAGATCCTCAGCATCGTCCCCCGCGGCCCCGCGCTCGGCTTCGTCGGCCACTCGCCTCAGGAGGACACCTACCTGAAGTCCCGCGACGAACTGCTCGACGAGGTGGTGACGCTGCTGGGCGGGCGCGCCGCCGAGGAGGAGGTGATGGGCGAGTCCTACTCGGGCGCCGTCGACGACCTCTCCCGCGTGCACCTGGTCTGCAAGCAGATGGTCGGCGAGTTCGGGATGGGGGTGGCGCTGGACCACGACGGGCCGCCGCCGATCGCCCTGCCGACCGGCGACTACGCGATCTCCGACTCCACCCGTCGCGACGTCGACCTGGCGACGATGACGCTGGCGCGGGAGGCCTACCGCCGGGCGCGGGCGCTGCTCTCCGCCAACCGCAAATGCCTCGACGACCTCGCCGCGAACGCGCTCGAGCGCGAGACCCTGACCCGCGAGGAACTCGACGAGATCTTCGCCGCCCACGAGCTGCACGCGCTGGCGGGCCCGCGCGGTTCCGGCGCCGCCCTCGTCGCGATGGCCCGGGAGCGGCGCGCTACCTGAGCAATCCGCGATGACGGAGCGCTCGCCCCGCTGGTGGTCGCTGCGGCCGGCCCAGAACCTGAAGCCGGCCACCTACCGCTGCCCCCTCTGCGGCAAGCATCTCCCGGCGCTCAGCGAGCACGTGCTGATCGCGCCTGAAGGCGATAGCGCACGCCGCCGCCACGCCCACACGGCCTGCGTCCTCTCGGCCCGCAAGGCCGGCCGCCTGCCGACCGAGGAAGAGTGGCGCCACACCCAGCCCCGGCCGCCGTCGCTGTGGGCGCGCCTGCTCGGGCGCCGGGGCAACCCGTAGTCGACCGCAGCCGCAACCCCGTAGTCGACCGCAGCCAGGAGCGGGGGAATTCCCCGATGCCGGCCCTCCTGGGGCGACTTAGGGTGCGGGCATGAAATTCTCGAACCTCACCCGCGGCGGCCGCGGGGACGCACGCGGCGAATGGGCGGTAGCGATCGCGATCCTGATCGGCATCGCCATCGCCCTGGCCATGGTGCTGGGCATCGAGAATGCGCGGGCGGCCCAGGGAAACCCGCAGGAATGCGGCGACGTCGTGGTGCAGTTCAAGCCCGAGGGCAGCGGCGGCGCCCACGCGATCCGGGCCACGAATATCGGCTGCGAGCCGGCCCGCAAGATCGCCAAGAGCTGCGTCAAGGGCTCGGTCGCGACGGGCTGGACCGCGGTCACCTGGAATGGAAGGGTCCAGCTGACGAAGGGCGACAAGGAGATCCGCTACACCGGAGTGGGCGGTGGCGGCTGCGGGCACCTCCCGGAAAGCTGCGGCGACTTCTCCTATCGGGGCGTCGGCTTCTTCGGCCTGGAGGTCGTCGGCGTTCCGTGCACGGGCGGCGGTGGCGGAGTCTCGACCGCCAAGGCCTGGTACGACCGAGGGGGCAACTGCTCGTTCGGGCACAGCTGCGAGCTGGGCGACTTCCACTGCAAGGCCAACGCCCACGCCGCCACCGTGACCTGCGCCAAAGAGAACGGTTTCCGGGTCCGCTGGCAGATGGGCGAGTAGCCGCGCCACCGCTGGGCCGGCCGGCCTCGGCTACGCAGACGTTTCGCGATACTGCCCCGGTGCCAGGGCATACCTACGCATCCGTGACCTGACGTGCTGGACCTGCTCGCGGTCGCGGCGGCCGGGGCCGCGGCGGGCGCATCCAATTCGCTCGCGGGGGCCGGATCGCTGATCAGCTTCCCGACCCTGGTCGCGCTGGGGGTGCCGCCGCTGTCGGCCAACGTGACCAGCACCATCGGCCTCGTCCCCGGCGCGGTCGGCGGCTCGATCGCCTACGCCGACCTCCTCACCGAGCAGCGGGCGCGGCTGGCGGCGCCGATGCTCCTCGGCGCCGTCGCGGGCACCGCCCTGCTGCTGATCACCTCCAACGACACCTTCGAAGCGATCGTCCCCGGGTTGATCGCCGCCTCCTGCCTGCTGCTGCTCTTCCAGCCGCACCTGATGCCGAGGATCTCCCACGCCGGCAACGAGCACTCGCCGTTCCTCAGCCTCGGCCTGGTGCTCTCCGGGGCCTACGCCGCCTATTTCGGCACCGCAGTCGGGATCCTCCTGCTCGGCCTCCTGGCCCTCTTCGTCATCGACTCGATGCAGCACCTGAACGCGATCAAGATCCTGCTCGCCGGCATCGCCAACCTGCTGGCGGCCGTCGTCTACGCCTTCCTCGCCACGGTCAACTGGCGCTACGCCGTCTGCCTGATGGTCTCCTCGTTGATCGGCGGCCGGCTCGGAGCCAAGTTCGCCCGGCGGATCTCCGGCGACCTGCTGCGAGTCGCGATCGCCCTGATCGGCCTGGTGGTCGCGGGGGTGCTGGCGGTACGGGCGTTCGCCTGAGGATCAAGCGCCTCGCCGGGCGCGGCGGCGGATGGCGAGGAACGCGACCGCGGCGCCCGCCAACGCGACCGCCGAGAGCGCGAGCGCCCTTGCGATCACGGCGAGGTCGCCCGGCTCGAGCACGAGCTGGGAATCCCATTCGGAGACCCGCCCGCGCACGACCAGGGACCCGTCCCGCAACCCCAGCCCCTCGAACCGGTAGGGAAGCTCGCCCAGCGGAGAGTTGACCTTCACCTCCCGATCATCCCAGGCGGCGACTGGGCGGGCGTCCGGCGGCTGGCGCGACCATATCCGAGCCTCGCCCTAGGGTCCTGCTCGGTGGCCCAGATGCGGACACGCCTGCGAGTCTGCGTCCCGATCGCGCTGCTGGCGCTGGCGCTGCTGGCGCCCGCCGCCGTCGCCGCGCCGGAACGGACGGTCTCGGTGAACGCCAGCGCGACGGTCAAGGTGGCGAACGACACGGCGCGACTCGGGTTCTCGGCGAGCGCGGAACGACGCAGCCGCGGCGCGGCGCTGCGAGCGGTGTCCGCCCGGCTGCGGGCGGTGATCGCGGCCGTCCAGGCGATCCCCGGAGTCGGGCCCGGGGACGTCAAGACCGGGCGCATCTCGTTGCGGAAAGCATCCCGCGGCAAGCGGGTCGTCTACCGCGCCGGCGAGGGGATCGGGGTGATCCTGCACGAGCCCGGGAACGCAGGCGACCTCGTCAGCGCCGCGATCAGGGCGGGCGCGGCCGGGGTCAGCGGGCCAACCTTCTTCGTCGGCGACACCGAAGCCGCCTACGCCAGGGCCCTCGCGGCCGCCTTCGAGAAGGCGAGGTCGAGGGCGACGACGCTGGCGACCGAGGCGGGCGCCGTCCTCGGCCCCGCGATCAGCATCGAGGAAGGGGGCGGGGTCGAAATCGTCCAGGAAGGCTCGACCAAGGCGGCCCCCACGGCCGGCTGTGGAGCCACGCCGGTCAGCGCGAGCAGCTCGAAGTGCACGGTCCCCGCTCCTCCGGTAAAGCCGGGGACCTCCACCGTGACGGCGACGGTGGGCGTGGTCTTCGTCCTCCAGTAGCCCGTAGTAATCCCCGCGAAAGTCGTGGCCCATCCCCGATTTGCCCGTGCCCCCGTTCGCTTAGGTTGCCGGCATGGGCGTATCGCTTCTCAAGGAAGTCCCCCAGCCCGCGCCAAGCCCCGAGCGCCAGCCGGCGGCGGATGTCTACCTCACCGACGAGACGCGGCTCTTCCGCTGCCTGCCCGGCTCCGGCGGCGGCACCGTCCTGCTCGAGGACTGCCTCACCCTCGAGAACTTCCACTTCTACTTCGAGGAACTGGCGAAGAACATGCGCCTCGTCAGGCCCGCCGGGTCCTGCGGGCCCGGAGCCGGCGAGCGCTCATAGCCGACTCAGCAAGGCCCGATCCTGGGGGGCAGAGCAGGTCCGCGAAGGCGATGGGTGGGCGGGTTGGTGCGGCGCCCGTCACCCGTCAACCCTGCGACTCGGAGGAAAGCTCACCGCGCTCGAGCGCGACGTCCTCAAAGGAGCGCGGGTCCTCGACCGGCTCGAGGTGGGTGAACACCGTTGCGTAAGGCAGTTGCTGGCGAAGCGCTGCATCGACCTCTTCGGCGACGTCATGGCCCCGTTGGACGGTCCAATCCCCGGGGACGAGCAGGTGGAGGGAGATGAACGCTCGCGAGCCGGCCTGACGAGTGCGCAGCGCGTGAAAACGGATTCCCTCCCGCTTGAAGCCGTTGAGCACCTCGTCTATTTGACCTTGCTCCGGTTCGCCGAGGGCGCGGTCCATCAGCCCGTCGACCGAGCGGCGCACCAAGCCGCTGCCGGCGACCACGATGTTGACGGCGACGGCGACGGCGATCAGGGCATCGAGACGATCCCAGCCGGATATCGCCACCGCGGCGACGCCGATGATCACACCGACCGAGGTCCACACATCGGTCATCAGGTGCTTGCCGTCGGCCTCCAGGGTGATCGAGCGTTCCGCGCGGCCAGTGCGAAGCAGCAGGTAGCCGACGGCGAGGTTGATCAGCGAGGCGACAACCGAAACGGCCAGGCCCACGCCGACGTCTTCGATCGGCTGCGGATGCACCAGGCGGTCGACCGCGGTGATCGCGATGCCCGCCGCCGCCACGAGGATCAGGGCGCCCTCGAGTCCGGCTGAGAAGTACTCGGCCTTGGCATAGCCGTAGGCGTGCTCCTGGTCAGCCGGCTTGACCGCCCAGCGCAGCGCGGCGACCGCGAAGACCGCCGCGACCAGGTTGACCACCGACTCGGCGGCGTCGGAGAGCAGGCCGACGGAGCCGGTCAAAAGCCACGCCACCGTCTTCAAGGAGATCGTGGCAACCGCTGCGGCGATCGAAAGCCAGAGCAGGCGGAAGAGGCGGTGCTGGTTCATCCGGTGTTTGTACAGGCCTCGGTCTCTTTCCGGCGCGGTGTTCGGATCCGTCGATGGTTCCGAACAAGAGAAGGCCCTGCTTCGCAGGGCCTTCGAGAAATGGGCGGTACTGGGCTCGAACCAGTGACCCCCTGCTTGTAAGGCAGGTGCTCTCCCAACTGAGCTAACCGCCCCGGTCGCCCATTATTGCTCGTCCGGGCTGGCATCATGCGGGCCTGCCGATGATCTCGATCTCCCAGAAGCACTTCATCGCCGCCCTGGTCGGCGTCTGCATCCTCAGCGCCGGGATCGGTTCCGGGCTGGCGCTGCTCGCGCAGACCGGCCCGGCCGGCGCTGCCGGCAAGCGCGGCCCCGCGGGGCCCGAAGGGCCGCAGGGCCCCGAAGGGCCCGAAGGCGCGTCGGGCGCCGAAGAAATCGGCGGCCTCGAAGCCGAAGTGGAAGAACTCCGCGGCCGGGTCGAAGAATCCGAAGACGTGCAGGGCCGCCTGGAAGACCTCGAATCCAAGGTCTCCGGCCTGGGCGGCGTGACGTCGGAACTCTGCGCGGAACTCGAAGTCTTCTGCTGAACCAGGCCGTCGCTCGCTCCGTATCCCGGCGCGATGAGGACGACTCTGAGCAACTGGCGAGGACGGTGGGCATTCGCGGTCGCGATGGCCCTCACGGTCCTCGCGATCGCCGGCCTGGGCGCGGCCCAGGCCTCGACCGGCGCCAGCGCCCAGGCCAGCGGGGCGAACGAGGCGGTCGACATCAACCACTTCGCCTTCCACCCGCCGACGCTGACGATCGCAGCCGGGACGAAGGTCGCCTTCGTCAACTCGAGCGGCGTGACGCACACCGCCACCCGTGCCGGCAGCTTCGACACCGGCCAGATCAAGCCCGGCAAGTCAGTCGCCATCCGGTTCACGCAGAAGGGCACCTTCGCCTACCACTGCAAGATCCACTCCTTCATGCACGGGAAGATCGTCGTCAAGTAGCCGCCGATGTCCGGCGGCTATCGTCCAAGGCCGCCGCATGGACTCCCCCGGGCCCGAGAAGAAGCTGGACACGCCGACCCTGTGGCGTGCGGCCCTGCTGCAGCTGATCGCGGTGGCCGTCCTCTCGATCGCCCTCGGCCTGGCCCTGCCCCATAGCTTCTTCGTCGACTGGGGCTGGATCGCCGGCCCCGCCGCCTGGATGCTCTGCGCCGCCTTCACAGCGCGGATGCTGAGCCTGCCCCTAGTCCCGACCCTGATCGGCGCCGTCCTCGCCGGCCTGCCCAGCCTGGTTGCGGTCCTCATCAATCTCCACTGGGCCGGCGCCGTCCTCGCGGTCGGCCTCTTCGCCCTCTGGTGCGCCAGGCTCCCGCGCGCTCCCGCCCTGCCCAGTTGAGGCTCGCGCCGGGGCCGGTCGACCGTCACCTACCGGGCGAGCCGCGGATATGTCTTGAAATGGGACCCCTACGATCCCCAACCGGGGCGCGCTGTGAAAAAAGAACCCATCAAGTGGGGCCTTCGCTGATGCGCCCGACGGGAGTCGAACCTGCGACCTTCGGCTTGAAAGAGCACTGGATCTGCCGCGCTAGGCACGACTTCAGCCGGTTTCGGTCGGTTTCGCTAGGCACGAATCGGCTTCGTTGGGTCGCGTAATGACGGCAAGAATGACGGCGAATCCCGAAACCTCAGATCAGACTGTGAGCCGGACCAGGTTTGACGGAGACCGTTTTTGTTGGTTTCCAATTTAAGAGGGATAGCTCAGTTGAGCCCCTGTCGAACGTATAGGTCCTCGAACTCCACGGGAGGGACGTCGCCGAGGGATTCATGCAGGCGCTCGTGGTTGAACCAGCTGACGTATTCGACGACGGCCAGCTCGAGCTGCGATCTGGTGCGCCAGGAGCGGTCGGCCACCAGCTCGGTCTTGAAGGTGTCGACGAAGCTCTCGGCCATCGCGTTGTCGTAGGCGTCGCCGACCGATCCGACCGAGGCGAGAACGCCGGGCGTCGCCGAGCTCCTGGGTGTAGTCGGCGGAGGTGTACTGGCTGCCGCGGTCGGTGTGGGCCACCAGCTCGAAGTCGGCGCCGTGGTCCCGTTGGCCGAGGGCCATCCGCAGGGCGTCGAGGACGAGGTCAGTGCGCATGTGGGAGGCCAGCTGCCAGCCGACGACCTTGCGGCTGAAGACGTCGATCACGAAGGCGAAGAACGACATGCCCTCCCAGGAGCGCAGGTAGGTGAAGTCGCCGACCCAGAGGCGGTTCGGCGCCGGAGCGTTGAAGTCGCGCTCGACGAGGTCGGGGCGGCGCTCGGCCGTCGGATCGGGCTTTGTGGTGCGCCAGGGCTTGCCGCGCCGCTTGGCGCCCTGGATTCCCGTTGCATCAGCCGCTGCACGCGGCCGCGGCCGACCTCCTCGCCCTGGCGGCGCAGGGCGATCCAGGTGCGCCGGTAGCCGTAGGCGCAGTAGTTGCGCTCGTGGACCTCCTTGATCTGGGCCAGCAGGCGCTCGTCTTCCACCGCTCGGGTCGAGCGCCGACCGGTTCGCCGCTCGTAGTAGGCGGAGGCCGACGCCCCCAGGGTCCGGCAGATCGGCTCGACCCCGAAGCGCTGGCGATGCTCCTCGATGAAGGCGCTCACTTCGGTCGGTGTGGGTCGAGCTCGGCGGCGAAAACGCCGAGGCGGCCTTCAGGATCTCGTTGGCGCGGCGGAGTTCGCGGTTGTCCTTACGCAGCTGGGCCAGCTCCTCGCGCTCCTGGCTGCTCAGCAGCTCCTTGCGCTTGCCTTCATCGGCTTCGGTCTTTCGCACCCACTTGCGCAGCGTCTCGTGGTGGACGCCGAGGTCCCTGGCGACGTGGGCGATGGGACGGCCGGAGTCAAAGACCATCCGGGCACCGCGATCGAGCAGCTCTTCGGGGTATTTCGTCTTGCGTGGCATGGCTTGGGAGTTCCCTTCTTCCAGGTAGGAATCCTGGTTTCTGGGTCTCCGTCAAACCCGGCCTGGCTCAGATCTCGCCCAGGCGGAAGCGCCAATAGCGCCCAAGTTTGATCGCCGGGATCTCTCCAGCGCGCGCCTGTTCTGCAACCCAGGCCTCGGAAACGGATAGGTGGGCGGCGACCTCCTCGGCCGTGATCAGCGAATTGGCGGGGGTATCGGTTGCCATCGGATCTCCTCCATGGAGTCGATGGCCGCCTGCCGCGCCGGGTTAATAGATGGGGCGATCGAATGCATCTGGAGTGCTGTGATCAGCATGCGCGTCCCCTACTTCTGGTTCTCGTATTCGGTGTAGGCCTCCTTAAGCGTGTCTTCGGCGAATCCACCGACGTGGTCGATCAGATCCGAAAGAGCTACGTCTCCCGGCCAGTTCGGATCGACTGCTGCGTCCCGTGCCAGGTCACCGACCGGATCGTCTCTATCTTGCTGCTCGCATAGCCAAGCGGTGAAACCGATTTCGTTGCCTTTGGTCTTGACGGTCACTCTCTGCTTACCTCCTTGATTGTGTGTGTAACAGCTCGCGACGCTGCTGTAACACCGGTAGCTGCGCCGCGCGCTCGGGTGATGTGACGGGTGTGACGCATGTAACGGGAAGCCTGGCCGAGGCATGTAACGCCTGTGCGACCGAGCAATTGTTCGTTAGAGATTTTTTTCTTAGAAGAAGAACTGGCGTGGAATCGCCTTCGGCCCGCGGTGGAGAGATCGCGTTACACGCGTTACACACGACACACCTCATGCCGGATCACCTGCGTCCAAGTACCGGCTAAAGGCCTTCTCGTAGAGTTCATCCCGCAGGTAGCCCTTTGCGACCGGCTTGTCGCCGTCCTTGAGCACCTCGCGCTGAACTCTCTTCCCGGCCCGCACCGTGGTGGAGCGGATGTCGTAGTGCTTCAGCAGCGATGTCAGGTCCTTCAGCTGGAAGCCGCGCCCGTAGTAGTCCGGCCAGCCGCGATCCTCCATCCGGTGCAGCTCCTTGATGAGCAGCCGACTGAAGATGCCGGTCTCTCCTTCGTACTTCTCCAGCTCGTAGATGACTTTGAGGTCTTCGAGTAGCCGCACCTGCATCCGCTCCTGGCTATCCAGGCGCTCAGCCGTCAGAAGGGCTACCAGCGCGTCTCGCGCGGCCTCCCCGTGGCGCAGCTCGTCAGCGATCGCGATGAGGCCCTCAGCGCCCTCCTGCATCCGGTCGCTGAGTTCCTCGGGCATCTGCGGGAAGGCCTCTAGGAGGCCGTCCCCGTGGGTCTGAGCCCACTCTGCGAGACGCTCCCGCATAGCCTCAGCCGGACCGGCAACCTCCCGGCGCAGGAAGCGCTCTACGGTCTCGCTGCGCCTGCGCCGTGAGAGGCGGATCGGGATCGCGCGGTCGGCAATCGTGTCGGGGACGGCGCCGATGCCGGCGATCACCTTCGGGCAGAAGACGGAGAACTCCTGAAAATCGGTCCCGGTGCCGAGACAGCGCGGTACCTTGAGACCGCGGCGATGGCCGGCGTTTAGCAGCGCCCGCAAGGACTCGTAGCGGTCGGCTGACTTCGTGCTGAAGATCGTGTCGACCTCGTCCAGCAACAGTGTCGGCTGCTCAAAGTCGATCTTGCGGTAGGCAACGGCCTCCGAGGGCAAGACCGCCATCCAGGGCTTCGCGACGACGATCTCGAGGACTTCGAGCAGCCGCGACTTGCCGCACTGCTTCTCCGGGCTGGTGATCAGCAGGTAGGGCGTCTGCTCGAAGGCGTCGAGACAGTAGGTGTGGATGATCCAGAGAGCCACTACGAGCCGCTGGTCGTCGTTCATGACGACAAAGCGGCCGATGAACTCGTCCAGCTCCTCGACGATGGTCATCGCTCCCGCCTCCCCGAGTAGCCGATGGCCCTTGGCCGGGCCTGCTTCTGTCGCTTCACCTGGACCCTCAGCTTCGGGCGCTGCTTCTTCTTGAGCGGGGGTGGCGGATTCTTGAGGAGGTTGTCTACGAGTCGCTCAACGTCCCGCCGCTCCCACGGTTCTTCGCTGTTCTGATCCGAGCGGTCGAGCGCATTGATGATCTGATCGACCACCTCGTCGCTGTCTGCGCCCGAGTCAAGGAGAGCCCGAGAGCACCTGACCGCAGTTGCTCGCTGTTCCCCGAGCGTCCAATCGCCTTCCTTGAGCAGCCTTCTGACCGCTTTGCTCGGCCCCCGCCCTGAAGGCTTCCAGTTTGGATCGCGCTTCACCGCACCACTGCCGGTAGTCGACCGCAACGTCTCTTCCAACGCCTCGGGCATCGTGGTCGCCTCAGACAGCGGCACCTCCCACTCGTACTCGACGCCGGAGCGATGGCGCGACGGCGGCAGCACGACATATCCGCCTTCCCCGCGGAGATCGACGCCCTGGTGCCCGAGGATGCCCGTGCTCGATCCGATCCCACCCTCGATCGTGAAGAAGTAGTGGCGACCCCGCCTATTGCCGTACTTGCCCGTCTTCGCGGTCGCTGTCCTCGGGAACTCGCCGTACTCGCCTTCGAGGTCGCGCAGCGATTCTTCGCCGCCCTTGCCCTCGGCGACGTCAACATCGATGGCGACGTAGTGGTCCCCGAGAACCCCGGCGATGTTCGCCTCGGGCCATCGCTTCCACCACTTGCGAATCTGCCACTCGTCGGCAGTCGCTTCTTTCAGTCCATGCTTGATCCGCGGGTGCTTGCCAGCGTTTGCGCACTTCGCCTTGCCGCAGGTGCAAACGCCGCGCCCGTTGATCGAGTGCAGCGGGATGACCGGGATGCCTGCCTCGCCGTACCCGAGTGCTGCTTCGAGGCGCTCGTCGCCGTGTTTGTCAACCTTTTGTCTACGCTGCGTCATGGCGCACCGTCACGGGGTGCGTTGATTTCGACGGCCCGGCCTGATCCGCCGGGTCGTCTTTGGTTGAGGGGCAGAGGTCCTCGATCGAGCAGTCGAGAGCCTGCATGAGCGAGATCAGCGAGCGCAGGGAAGGTTCGAAGACGCCCTGCTCCCACGCTTCGACCGAATCAAAGGAGCGCCCAAGAGCAGCAGCGAGTTGAGTGCGCGAAAGGCCCGCCTCGCGGCGAAGGTCCTGTAGGTGATGGCCTGAGAATGGTCCCGGCGATTCGACTTGTCTTGGCACGGCTTCTCCTTAATGGAGACCGTTGCCGCGTCTCTCGCCTTTGAGTTCTTCCTTCGATACCGAAGGCCCGAGGAACCTGCGACCGGGACCCAAATCTGAATGTGAGCATAACGATACAGGGTCGGATCAACCACACCCTGTTTTCAGCGAATTAACACCTATTAAATAGCGTTGAGTAGAAGCCTCAGGGATCGTGGTAAGGTCCCTGCTGGTTCGACTAAGGAGCCAAGAGCATCGCGCTGAGGCACGCAGGCCTCTCGCTTGACCGGAGGCGGTCTCCCCGTCTCGTCGGACCAGATAGCGGTGGTAGCGGACAGCGAAGGCCACCTTCTTTTCACCCCCGGTCAGCGACCGGGACCAAAAGGAGGATGGCGAATGCCACCCGAAATGAGAATTGACCTGCGCGATGACGTGGTTGTCGTGCCCGAGGGTATGTATCCAGTCAAGGTCGAAGAGGTAGTTCTGCGGGAAGCAAACAGCGGCAGCAACTACCTCAAGTTCCGATTCACTGTGGTCGAAGGCGAACACGAAGACGCGGTGCTTTGGGGCATCGGGTCTCTCCGCGAGGACATGCGATGGGCCCTGCGCCAGACGTTCCGGGCGCTCGGCTTCGATGCCGAGGACCTGACGATCGAGACGGAAGCAGGGGACGGTGGCGAGGAGATCGTCGTCGAGCCCGACTTTGTCGGGCTCGAAGCGCTCGCGCAGGTCGTCCACGACGAGTACTTGGGAGAGGTGCGGGCGAAGGTCAAGCGGCTAGTTCCCATGGACAAGACCCGATGAGGTCGACGACAGAGCTCATCCGCGACATCGAAGCAACAAGCGGGGAGTTCCGCGAAGCATTGGAGCCGTACCGTCAGCGCCTCGAACAGCTCCGAGAGGAGCTACACGAGGCGAAGGCAAATGAAGAGAGGGTTCACCTCTCCTTTGATCAGGCGCAGACTTGGCTCAAGTCAGTCGAGCAGATTTGCGTTGACGGCCCGATCACAGCTAAGGGTGAGTTCCGCTCGTCAGGTGATGGCGAAGACGGGCTCGAAAACTACGACGGAACCGGCATCTTCTGGTTCACGCTGACTAAGGAGGATTTTGTCAGCGCATACTTAACCGGAGGAGCCCTGGCCGTCGAGACTACAGCCGGGCACTACATGATCGAGCACAGGTAGCAATCGAGGCCCCCGACTTCAACGCCGGGGGCCTCGATCTTCCCGAGCGGATCGGGTACACAGGGGGATATGGAGCACCGGCGCCGAAGTCTTCAGCATGTCTGACCAGAGCGCGATTGAGTGGACCGAGGCGACCTGGAACCCGGTAACCGGCTGCGACCAGATTTCGCCAGGCTGCGCGCACTGCTATGCCAAGACCTTTGCGGAACGGTGGAAAGGCGTGCCGGGCCACCCTTACGAGCAGGGGTTCGCGCTAAGGCTCTGGCCGGAGCGTCTCGACCAACCGCTGAAATGGCGGCGACCACGCCGGATCTTCGTCAACAGCATGTCGGATCTCTTTCACGAGCAAGTCCCAGACGAGTTCATCGCGAGCGTCTTCGACGCGATGGTCGAGGCCGACCACCATGTCTTTCAGATCTTGACCAAGCGTCCAGACCGACTGGCAAACCTCGCCGACAACCTTCCGTGGCCGGCGCACATCTGGATGGGCGTCAGTATCGAGAATCGACGCTACGTCTCTCGCGCTGACCGCCTACGCGAAGTTCCGGCGGCCGTGCGGTTCATATCGGCGGAGCCCCTGCTCGGGCCCCTCGAAGGCCTTGACCTCACCGACATCGACTGGTTGATTGCTGGTGGCGAGTCAGGCCCAGGCCACCGGCGCGTCGATGAATTCTGGCTCCTCGAGCTTCGGGACCAGTGCGCAGACGACGGGGTTGCATTCTTCTTCAAGCAGTGGGGAGGGGCTCGGCCCAAGTCGGGCGGGCGTGAGCTCCAGGGACGAACCTGGGATGAGTATCCCGACCGACAGCCCGTCCCGGCCTAGCCAAACATCGACATCTGGCCGTGGACGGTGGTTTTCGTAACCCCGTCGAACAGCTTCTTGCCGAGACTGTGTTTGCTGGCCAAGATGAAGTCATAGATCGGGGTCCGGTTTCGCACGGATCGGACCTCCTTCGATGACGCATACTCGTAGCCGAAACCTCGCAGGAGGTCCTTGTAGTGCTCGCGCACTGCGAGGCTCCATTCGTTCAGGGGGCACCGGGGGTAGTCGGGTCCGAGAACGCGTTCGAGCACATTGAAGTTCTTGGCGGCCAAGTTGCGGTAGAGCCCGTGGACCGGGAGATTGATCATCAGGTCCATGCGGCGGTCACGGGTGAGGGCCTGGATCGTCGACGCTTCAAGAGTGCAGCCTTGAGGGTCGAGCAGCGCGAGTGCCAGGGTGTTCTGACGGGGCGTGACAGAGCGGATCCAGTCGATCACGGCGGGGTCATTGGAGTCTCCGCAAAGGATCTGCGGGCTGTAGTCGAATGCTGCGGCCCTCTTGCGCAGGGCGTCCACGCAGACGCTGTCCTTATCAATGAAGGCGAAATGGGTGAATGCCGGTTGGGTCTGCATCGCAATCAGAGGCGAACCAATGACGAACTCCCCGGTGTCTTCGACCCAGCAAACGCCCGGACCGCAGTACGTGTCGATGTAGGCCAGGTTCCCCCACTTCCCCTTCATCGTCTTCGTGACGATCCCGGTGTAGCCCTCGATGTAGAACTTCTTGTGGACGTTGTGCGCTTTCACGATCCGGGCTGGTAGCAGGTCCGGCGCGACAACGAAGTCGTCCTCCCGGCCTGGCCACCGCTGGGCCTGGAGGTCAGGCTCCGGTTCGACTGGGAAGGGTTGGAAGGCAGGTTCCGCCATTTTCGCCCGTAAGTCTGAATGAGTAGGCAGACGGCGCCTGGACGGTAGCTGCTCGGAAATTGTTGATATCCGCACCTTGGCGCGATGCCTCCCGATGCTCAGAATGACGGCAAATTGACGGCAAGTCGAGATCGTCGATTCGCCTCAGAGATGCGAAAACCACTCAAATCCAGGGGGTTGATAGTGCGCCCGACGGGAGTCGAACCCGCGACCTTCGGCTTGAAAGACCGACGCTCTTTGGCCCCCCGAAAGGAGCCGTTGACCACTGAGCTACGGGCGCCCATCGGGAACCTTACCCACGCGGCGAGCTCCGAGCGTTTCAGCGTGGGGGGAAGCTGCGGTGGACCCAGGGCTGGAGGAACGCATGGCGCTGGTGATGGGCGCCAGCCGTGAGATCGGCCGGGGGATCGCCGTCATCCCGATCGATGGCGGCCTCCTGCGCTCGGCGTTCTGAGTCTCCGCATCCTGAGGCGCCGCCGCTCTACGGCCTCAGGGGCGCCTCGCGCATCGCCGGGTAGATGATCACGTCCCGCAGCGTCTTGGAGCCGGTCATGATCATCAGCAGCCGGTCGATCCCGAGGCCGCAGCCGCTCGCCGGGGGCATGCCGTATTCGAGCGCGCGCACGAACTCCTCATCGTGGGGATGCGGGTCCTCCTCGGCGCCGGCCTCCTGCCGTTCGCGCTGTTCGATGAAGCGCTTGCGTTGCTCGATCGGGTCGTTGAGGTCGGTGCCGCCGCCGACGATCTCCATCCCGGCGACGATGCCGTCGAAGGCCTCGCAGAGTTTGGGATGCTCGGGGTGGACCTTGACCAGGGGCCAGATGTCGATCGGCAGGTCGATGATGTAGGTGGGCTGGATCAGCTTCGGCTCGATCAGCTTTCCCTGCAGGGTGTCGACCAGCCCGGCCCAGTCGTCGTTGGGTTCGGCGTCGTCGCCAGCCACCTCGGCCAGCTCGTCGCGGCTGGCCTCGTAGATGTCGATCCCGGCCTCGCGCAGGAGCTCGTCGCGCAGGGTGACCCGCGGCCAGGGAGCCGCGAAGTCGATCTCGACCCCGTCGCGCTCGACCTTGGTCGTGCCGAGGACCTTCTCGACGGCGCTCGCGACCAGCACCTCGACGAAGTTCATGACCCCGTGGTAGTCGGCGCCGCCGACGAACATCTCCAGCATCGTGAACTCGGGATTGTGCTGCGGCGACATCCCCTCGTTGCGGAAGAACTTGCCGAACTCGTAGACGTCCTCGAAGCCGCCGACGATCGCGCGCTTCAGGTAGAGCTCGGTCGCGGTCCGCAGGAAGAGCTGGCGGTCCAGCGCGTGGTGGTGGGTGACGAAGGGACGGGCCGCGGCGCCGCCGGTGAGCCGCTGCAGGACCGGCGTTTCCAGCTCGACCCAGCCGCGCTCGTTCATGTGCTCGCGGATCGCGGCCAGCAGCTTCGCCCGGGTCTTGAACACCTCGCGGGAGGTCTCGTTCGCCATCAGGTCCAGCTCGCGCTGGCGGTAGCGGGTCTCGGGGTCGGAGATGCCGTGGAAGAGGTCGGGCGGGTCGCGCAGGGCCTTCGCCAGCAGCACGCACTCGCGAACGCCGATCGCCAGCTGCCCGCGCTTGGTCACGTGGATCACGCCCTCGACGCCGACCAGGTCGCCGACGTCGAGGTCGTCGATCCGGTCGAAGGCCTCCTCGCCGAGCTCGTCGCGGCGCGCGTAGACCTGGATCGTCGCGGTTATGTCGCGGACGTCGAGAAAGGCCGTCTTGCCGTGGCCCCGCTTGCCCGTGACCCGGCCCATGATCCGGTAGGAGAACTCCTCGTGCTCGCCCTCCCCCAGCTCGGCGGGGTCGTGGGCGGCGAGGATCTCGGCGATCTTCGTGCGACTTTCGAAGGCGTGGGGATAGGGATCGATCCCGGCCCGGCGCAGCCGCTCGATCTTCGCCCGCCGCTGCTCTACGGTCGAGCCCGCTGACGGCTCGGGCCCCGAGCCCGGGTCCGGCTCGGCCCGCGGCGGGGCCTCACTCATGGCTTGGGGTCGTGCTTCATGGAGCGAAGCCGACAGTCACCCGCTCGTCACCTTCATAGTCCTGAAGGGTAGTCGCGTCGCGCAGCAGCTCGCGCATCGCCGGACCGTGGTGGGTGTCGTGCTCCAGCGCCATCCGCCAGCCGGAGGGCGTTTCCTCGATCAAACCGCGGATCACCCCGAGGCCGTCCTCGCCGCAGTCGCCGGTGACGGCGATCCGCGGCTCGCGCTGGATCTCGGGCGAGCGATCGAAGATGGTCGAGTCGGTTACGTAGGGAAGGTTGGCGATGACGAGGTCGACGTTCTCGAGCGAGTCGGGAAGACCGACGCCGATGGTGACGTCGAGCTCGAGGCCGAGCCGCTCGGCGTTCTCGCGGGCCGCTTCGACCGCCTCCGGCGAGAGGTCCGAGGCGGTGACACGCAGGTCGGGGCGCTCGGAGATCAGGGCCAGCGCGATCGCGCCGGAACCGGTGCCGACCTCATGGACGCGGGCGCCCTCGGGCAGTTCGACGCCGACCTCGACCAGCAGCTCGGTCTCGCGCCGCGGCCACAGCACCCGCTCGTCCACGGCGATCTCGAGGCCACGGAAGGGAGCGCGGCCGAGGATGTAGGCCATCGGCTCGCGTTCGACCCGGCGACGGACCCGCTCCTCGATCGATTCCAGGACCTCGGGGTCGATCTCACCGGCGCTGTCGACGGACAGCTCGGACGGCTTCACCCCGAGAGCGTCGGCGACCAGGACTTCGGCGTCGGCGCGCGCCTCCTCGACGCCCGCCGCCGCGATCCGCTCCGCCGCGCCGTCCAGCACCGCGCTCAGGGTGCGCGCCGCCGGTCCCTCGTGACTCTGAATGTCTACCGCCGCCATTGCCCGCCGTGCCTCCCTAGATTGACCGCTCCAAAGTTCTTGCGCAAGATTAACATCGATCGTTCGATTTCCGCTCAGACGGCGGGCTGCACCGCATCGTTCGCCGTCTCGCGCCCGATGCCTCCGTGCCGGCGGATCACGATAGCGATCCAGATCGCTCCGACGATCATCATCCCCAGGCTCTCGAACTGGGCGCTGGTCAACCCGGCGGCCTCCTCGGTGTTGCGGCGGATGAACTCGACCAGGAAGCGCTCCAGCCCCGCGTAGACGAGATAGATCGCGAATAGGACCCCGGCGCGAACCCGATCGCGCAGCTGCCAGAGGAACCAGGCGCCGAGGCCCATCGCCAGCGTCTCGTAGACCGGGGTCGGGTGGACGGTGCGATCGGTGGGAACGGTGCCGTCCGGATACGACATCGCCCAGGGCCCGTTCCAGGGCTTGCCGTAATCGCCGTCGCCGGAGAGCTGGCAGCCGCAGCGGCCGATCGCGTAGCCCAGCGCCAGGGCCGGCGCCGCGAGGTCGAGGAGGGAGAGACCGAGGAAGTCCCGGTACCAGGCCCAGGCGAGGACGGCGAGCGCGCCGCCGATGGCGCCGCCGTACCAGACCAGCCCGGTGCCGGAGAAGAGGTTGCCGAGCAGGTCGTTCTTGACCGAATCGTAGTTCTGCACGACGAAGTAGACGCGGGAGCCGACGATACCGCCGATCAGCGCCGCGAACCCCATCTCGTAGGCCCAGTCGCTGGGCCTGTCGATCTCCTTCAGCCGCTTCCAGACGAGGGCGCCGGCGGCGAGGAAGGCGAACGCGAACATCAGGCCGAAGGTCTGCAGCGTCAGCGGGCCGATTTCGATTCGCGGGTACATGAGGCGAGGCCCCTCCTAGGCGCCGAGCAATGCCTCCAGCAGCGCCTTCTGCGCGTGAAGGCGGTTCTCCGCCTGGTCCCAGACGGCGGAGGCATCGGAGTAGAGGACATCGGCGGTGATCTCCTCGCCCGGGTGCGCCGGCAGGCAATGGAGGACGATCGCCCGATCCTTGGCGGCCGCGAGTAGGTCGGCATCGAGGCGGAAGGGCGCCAGGTCGGCGCGGCGGCGGCCGGCCTCCTCCTCGTCGCCCATGCTGACCCAGACGTCGGTGTAGAGGGCGTCGGCACCGTCGGCGGCGGCGCGCGGGTCGCCGGTCAGCTTCACCCCGTGCCCCTCCTCCAACTGGTAGCCGGGCGGCGCCGCCACGACGACCTCGAGCCCGGCCAGCTCGCCGAGGATCGCCAGCGAGCGGGCGACGTTGTTGCCGTCGCCGACGTAGGCGAGGCGCAGAGCGTCGAGGTCGCCGAAGCGCTCGCGCAGGGTGAGCAGGTCGGCCAGCGCCTGACAGGGATGGTGTAACGGCGTCAGCCCGTTGACGACCGGGATGGTCGCCGCCGCGGCCAGCTCGGCGACGGCCTCGTGGGAACCGGAGCGGATCACGATCGCGTCGACGTAGCGCGACAGCACCCGAGCCGTGTCGCTCGCCGACTCTCCGCGCGAGAGCTGCATCTCGTCGCCGCGCAGGACGATCGGGGTGGCGCCGAGCTCGGCGACGCCGACCTCGAAGGAAATGCGGGTCCTCGTCGAGGGCCTCTCGAAGACGAGCGCGACGTTGCGCCCGGCGAGCGAATCGGCGCCGAGACGGTCGTCGCGGCCCGCTTTCAGCTGCGCCGCCCGGTCGAGCAGCTTTCCCAGCTCGAAGGCCCCGAGCTCTTCGCCGGTGAGGAAGTCGCGCTTCAAGCGACGGATACTACGGGCCGTGGAGCTCACGGCCATTGCCTGGAACCTCTTCCACGGGCGCGACTTCCCGCCCGACCCGGAGCTGCGCAGCTGGCGATCGCGGCTGCTGCGCATCGAGGAGCGAAACGCCACCCACGTCCAGCTCAATCGCGACCTCAGCACCGAGTTCGCGACGCTGCTCGCCGCGACCGCGTGGGACGTGGCGCTGCTGCAGGAGTGCCCGCCCCGCTTCGCCGGACCATTGGCCGCGGCCTGCGGGGCCGAGGCCCACCGGGTGCTGACGTCTCGCAACTCGCTCGGGCCGCTGCGGGCCCTCCTGGCGCGCCAGAACCCCGACCTGATGGCCTCCGCCGAGGGCGGCTCCAACCTGACGCTGGTGCGGGTGCCGGGACGGCTCGGCGGCATCGCCGAGCGGCGGGGGCTGGCGATCCACGAGGGTGAGCCGGAGCGGCGCGCGATGGCCCTCACCCGGACCGCCTCCGGCCTCTGCGTCGCCAACCTGCACGCGACCAACGACCATCCGGAGCTGGCGAGCGCCGACGTGCTGCTCGCCGCCCGCGCCGCCACCGAGTGGGCCGGCCCCGCGCCGCTGATCTTCGGCGGCGACCTCAACCTGCGCCCGGCCGAGAACCCGGGGGTCTTCGAGCGCCTGCACGAGGAGTTCGGGCTGGCGGCGCCGACCGCGCCGCGAGCGATCGACCACCTGCTGGTCCGCGGCCTCGAGGTGGTCGAGCCGCCCACCGCCTGGCCACCCGAGCGACGCGAGCTGCCGCTCGACGGACGCGCGCTTCGCCTCTCCGACCATGCACCCGTGCAGGCGCGGTTCCGCAAGACCTAGCCACAGGTGCTCCGGAGTTGACATAGTCGAACAGCACACCGCGGGCAACATTCATTCTGGAGGCACGTCAGATGGCCGAGAAAAAAGCAGCCGGGAAATCCAGCAAAAAAGTGACAGCAGCCCAAAAACCGAAAGCGAAAGCGAAAAAGGCGCCCTCGAAGAAAGCGTCCGCCAAGAAACCGGCGTCCGCCACACGCGGTGGCAGCCAGGCCACGGCCGGGCTCGACAAGAGCGTCGCGCAGTTCCGTGAGAGCCTCGAGCAGAGCGTCACCCTCAGCCGCGAGCGCATCCAGGAAGTCATCGACGACACCGTCAAGCGCGGCCGCATGACCCGGGGCGACGCCGAGAAACTGCTGGGCGAACTCGTGCAACGCGGTCGCAAACAAACCGACGCCCTGCTGGGGGAGCTGGAACGGCTCGTCAAGCAGGCCCGCAAAGAGGTTGGCGGCCGGGCGGAGCCGGTGCGCAAACAGGCGACCCAGGCGGCACGGCGGGCGCGGAAAAAACTCGGCTAGTGGAGCAGGCCACCGGCGAGAAGCCGGGGGCCCGCGGCCCGCGCCGCGGAGAGCTGCTCGAGGTCGAGGTCGACTCGCTCGCCTTCGGCGGGCGCGGAGTCGCCCGCGCCAACGGGTTGGTCGTCTTCGTCTCCGGGGCGCTGCCCGGCGACCGCGTCCGGGTCGAGGTCACGAAAGGCAAGAAGCGCTTCGCCGAGGCGCGTACCGTCGAGCTGCTGCGGGCCGGGGCGGACCGGGTCCCCGACAGCTGCGTGCACGGCGGCGAGCCCTGCCCGGGCGCTCCCTGGCAGGGCCTCCCCTACGAGCGCCAGCTGGCCGAGAAGGGCGCGCAGGTGGGCGAGGCGTTGCGCCGGATCGGCGCCCTCGAGGGCTTCGAGCTGGAGGAGATCGTGCCGGCGGACGAACAGTGGCGCTACCGCAACAAGCTCGAGTACTCCTTCGGCGAGAGCGACGGCGAGCTGACGCTCGGCTTCCACGCCCGCGGCCGCTGGGACCTGATCGTCGACGTCGACGACTGCAAGCTCGCCTCCGAGGCCGGTAACGCCGCCCGCAACGACGTCCGCGACTGGGCGCGGCTGGAGTCGATCCCAGCCTACGACGGCCGCTCGCGCGAGGGGGTGCTGCGCAACCTGGTGGTCCGCGAGGGACGGCGGACGGACCAGATCCAGACCCGGCTCGTCACCTCGGCGGCCCGCCTGCCGCGGCCGCCCGTCGACCTCCATACCGTGATCGAGGGCGACTCCGGCGGCACCGACGGCCCCACCGGCGCCCTCGGCGAGGAGCGACTGCGCGAGGAACTGTGCGGGCTCAGGCTGGAGATGTCCCACGGCGCCTTCTTCCAGACCAATACCGAGATGGCGGAGCGCCTCTATGGCGTCGTCGGCGAGTTCGCCGGACTCAGCGGCCGCGAGCGCGTCTTCGACCTCTACTGCGGGATCGGCACGATCGGGCTGACGATGGCGGCGCGGGCCGGCGAGGTCTGGGGGCTGGAGATCGTCCCGGAGGCGATCACCGATGCCGAGCGCAACGCCAGGCGCAACAAGATCGAGAATGCCCACTTCCTCGAGGCCAACGCCCGCACCGGCGTGCGGCCGCTGGTCGAGAAGGCCGGCAAGCCCGACGTCGTCGTGATCGACCCGCCGCGCGCCGGACTCTCCCAGAAGATCGTTCGCAGGATCCTGGAGTGCGAGGCGTCGAAGATCGTCTACGTCTCCTGCAACCCGACCACGCTGGCGCCGAACGCGGCCCAGCTCACCGAGGCCGGCTATAGGCTGAAGCGGGTGAGGCCGGTCGACATGTTTCCCCAGACCCCGCACATCGAGTGCGTCGCCCTCTTCGAGAGATCCGCCGGAGGCAGCGGCTGAGGATGGGCAGGGCGTTCGGAGTCGCGGCGGGGCTCGACCCGGCGGTGGCCGGACCGCTGGCGGCCCGCTGCCAGGAGCTGGGCTACGACTCGATGTGGTCGAACGACCACCCCGGCGCCAAGGGCCTCGAGACCCTGGCCACGTTCGCGGCCGCGGCGCCGGACGTCGATCTGGGCGTCGGCGTGATCGCGCTCGATCGCACCCCGCCGGAGGCGATCGCCGCCGACCTCGATCGCGTTGGCCTCGACCCGTCGCGGCTCTGGCTCGGGGTCGGCGCCGGGTTCTCGGAGAAGCCTCTGAGAAAGATGCGCGAGTCGCTGCCGGAGTTGCGCGAGCGGCTGCCCGGCGTGCGCCTCGTCCTCGCCGCGATGGGGCCGAAGATGTGCGCGCTGGCCGGGGCCTCCTACGATGGCGCCTTCTTCAACTGGATGACTCCCGATTTCGCCGCCTTGGCCCGCGAGAAGGTCGAGGCCGGGGCGGCCGGCGCCGATCGCGACGCGCCCCCGGTCTTCGGCTACGTCCGCACCGCCGTCGGTCCCGACGCCGCCGAGCGCCTCGCCAAGGAGGAGTCCTTCTACCGCGACCTCCATGCCGGCTACCGAACCCACTTCGATCGCCTCGGCGAGCCCGAGGGCACCGTCGGCGTGGCCGTCCCCAGCGCGGCCGCCGCGCAGGACGCGCTCGCGGCCTACACCGCCCTCGACACGATCGTCGTCCGCGGCCTCGCCAGCGCCAAGGTCGACGCTATGACCGCCCTCGCCGCCGCCGCTGCGCCCTGACCACGGTCGGAGGGGCTGGGCCCCTCCGCCTCGCTTCAGTACGGCGGCAGGTCCTCGTACCAGGTGCCGAGCATCCGAAAGGCGCGCCAGAAGCGTTGCTTGGCGCTCTCCTCGTCCAATGAGGCGTCGATGTCGGGCACGTAGAGGGCGTCGATGGTCGGGGTGAAGGCCTGGACCTCCCCCTCGCGCTGCTCGATCTGGCGGGAGAGCGGGACCTGAAGGCTGTTGAGAATGCGCAGGGCAGGCTCGCCCATGACGACGAGGATCTTCGGCTGCACGATCGCCAGCTCCTCGATCAGGCGGGCGACGCACTCCTGCGGTGCCAGGTCGGGCTCGGCGATCGGGCACTTGACGCAGAGCGTTCCGTAGACGACCAGCGGGTCGATGCCGAGGCGCTTGAAGCTTTTCATCAGCGCGTTCCCGGCGCGACCGTAGAAGGCAACCCCCTCCTCGATCTCCGAGGTCATCGGCGCGTGCTTGAGCATGAAGACGTCGGCCTGGGGATGGCCGGAGCCGAGCACCGGCATCAGCTTGCCGCGGGGGCAGTGGCGGCAGTCCTGGATCTCGCGGCTCATCTGGTTGAGCTCGCGGATCGCTCGCTCCAGGTACTTCTCGCGTATCTCGTCGTCGGTGCTTCGCATCGGCGACGACATCTTTGACGAGGCGGGCGTGGCTCCTTTCCCGCGGCCTCGCTGCATCAGCTCTTGCTCGCGGATCCGCGCTTGCGGGGCCGCCCGCCTCGCACCGGCTTGGCGTCGGGAACCCGCCGTTTCGGCGCCTTCGGGCGGCCGGTCGTCTGCAGCAGCTTCAGCGCCTGCACGTAGACCAGGTTCTTGTGCTTGCGGGTGATGTCGGCGTCGCGCATCGCCTCCAGGAACTCAGCCGGGCCGTCGAAATCGTGGATCCGCACCCGCACGCTGCCGAGCCCCTGGGCAACGTGGCTGTCGGAGCCGGCGCCGGGGACGATCCGGTACTTGCGGGCGAACCGCTCGGCCTCCTCGTTGAAGGCGGTCACCGCCACCCGCGGGTTGAAGACCTCGAGGATGTCGACCTCCTCGACGATGTCCATCAGGTGCTCGTAGTCGGGCACCGAGTGGAGGCGGTCGAAGGGGTGGGGCACGTAGACGAGCCCGCCCTGGCGCCGGATCTCGGCAATCGTCTCCGCCATCGTCAGCCCCTTCGGGATCTTCTCCTTGAGGAAGAGCCCGATCACCTCACCCTGCTCGGCCGTCTTCACCTCCTCGCCGACGATCACCTTGATGTCGCCCATCTCCTCGGCGATCCTCCGCGCCTCCAGCGCCCCGGAGACCTCGTTGTGGTCGGTGATCGCGATCGCGCCGAGGCCGCGGTCGCGCGCCGTCTGCAGCAGCACGTCGACCGGAGTCGCGCAGTCGGGCGAGTGATCGGTGTGCATGTGCAGGTCGACCTCGATCAGGTCGCGCCGGGACAGCCGCGCCCGCACCCGGGGGTCGCCTTCGTCGCCGTGGCGGCGAGCGACAAGGCGCCGGTAGACGGCCTCCAGCTCGGCCGCGACAGTGGACCAGTCGCGCTCGGGGCCGCCCGGTTCGATCAGCTCGTAGGAGGCGGGGAAGTAGCCCTCGAGCAGCTTCGCCGTGGCGGCGCTGGTGACGGTGCGGGCGTCGATGCGGCCGAACAAGATCTCGACCAGGGGCCGAGCCACCTGGGTCGAGAGGACCCGCTCCTGCGGCGCGTGGAAGGTCGCGACATTGAGCGAGTAGGAGTGCCGCAACGCCGCCGAGGAGACGCTGGGGGCGAAGGGCTCGTGGACGTGGACGATGTCAAGCGGGGTCCGCCCGAGCAGGTTCTTGACCGGGTCCCCGGTGGAGATGCGCACCACATCGTGCCCGCGCCGCTCCAGCTCCGCCGACACCCGGTCGACGAACTCGGTGACCGGGTTTCCGATGCTCCGCCAGTGCGGCGACACCTGGGCGATGGAGAGAGGCGCGGCAGACACAGTCGCAGCCAAGCATAAGAGCCCGCGCATGGCGGGCTCCCAGGACTCAGGCCTTGGCGGTGCTCGGAGCGTCGGCGGCGATGCCGGCGGCGGACTTGCCGCGAGCGTGCGCCGCGATGAACTCCTCGGTCTTCTCCCGCGCTTCGTCGTCGGGGCGCTGGGTGTGCGGCGACTTCATCAGGTAGCTGGAGGGCCCGTCGAGCTGGCCGGAGATGCCGTTGTTGAGCGCCAGCTTGATCAGCCGCACGGCGTCGATCACGACCCCGGCGGAGTTCGGCGAGTCCCAGACCTCGAGCTTGAGCTCGACCGTCAGCGGCACGTCCCCGAAGGCCTTGCCCTCGACCCGGATGTGGGCCCACTTGCGGTCGGTCAGCCAGGCGACGTAGTCGGAGGGACCGACGTGGACATCGGAGTCCGGGAGGTCGTGGCCCATGATCGAGGTGACCGCGTTGGTCTTCGAACTCCTTCGCGGAGGCGAGCCGCTCGCGCTCGAGCATGTTGTAGAGGCCATGTTGCCGCCGACGTTGAGCTGGCTGGTCCGCTCCATCCGCACGCCGCGGTCGTGGAAGAGACGGGCGAGTTGGCGATGGACGATGGTGGCGCCGACCTGGGACTTGATGTCGTCGCCGATGATCGGCAGCCCGGCCTCTTCGAAGCGCTTGTCCCAGTGACCTGCGGGCGATGAAGACCGGCAGGCAGTTGACGAAGCCGGCCAGCGCAGCGCCTGCTCGACGTACCGCTGCAGGAGTCGCCTGCTCGGAGCCGACCGGCAGGTAGCGAGACGAGGACGTCGGCCTTGGTCTTCTTGAGGATGCCGACGATGTCGGCCGTTTTCCCCGGCGCCTTGGTGATTTTCTCTTTCAGGTACTTGCCGAGCCCGTCGTGGGTCATCCCCCGCTCGACCTTGACGCCGAGGTTGGGCACGTCGGCGAACTTGATCGTGTCGTTCTGACCCGACCACATCGCCTCCGAGAGGTCCTTCCCCACCTTCTCGACGTCGATGTCGAAGGCGGCGACAAATTCGATGTCGCGGACGTGGTAGCCGCCGAGTTCGACATGCATCAGGCCCGGAACTTCGTCGGCCGGATCGGCGTCCTTGTAGTAGTGGACGCCCTGGATGAAGGAGTTGGCGCAGTTGCCTACGCCGACGATCGCGACGCGGACCTTCTCGTCCGTGCGGGCGACGCCGTTCGTGCTGCCGTTTGCTCGGTTGCTCTCACTCATGGTGAAGTCCCTCCTGGATCGCGCTGAGTGGCTGAACACACCCGGCGGCCTTGCTGGTTACAGCTCCCCCGCCTCGCCGCCGCCGCTATGGACGTCGGGGGTCTCGCCGGAGAGCTCATTTCGCACATGCCATACCCGCTGGATCACCGTGACGTGTTCGAGGGCGGCGATCACGTGGATCGCCGGGGCCAGCAATTCGAAATCCCCAATACCAGCGCCCTTGGCGAAGACCAGACCGATCGAAAGTAGCACCACTCTGACTGGCCGCGTCGCTGGCCGACCTTGCACTCCACCCCCAGCGCCTCGGCCCGAAGGCCATGGCCAGCAGGAGACCATCGAGAGCTGGCCTGCGCCACCACCTGCCATCGCGGCGGCGGGGTCTTCTCCCCGGGCGGCGAAGTAGCCCGGCGACGGCGGCGCGAGCACGTCCTCCTCGACCCGGTCCAGGGTCGGGTCGAGAAGAGCCCCGAAGAGCGTCCCCTTTCCCGACATCCGCGAGTAGCGGCCGTCGAGCGTGTCCATCACCGAGCCGAGGATGAAGGCGATGCCGGCGAGGAAGAAGAGCCGCTGGGTCACCAGCGCCGCGGCGACCGAGGTTGCCGATCAACCCGACCATCGAGATCGCGATTGGGCTGTGAGCCGAGACTCGATCAGGCGTTCGCGGGCATAGGAACGGAGCTCCGGCCCGCTGCGGCTCGCCGCGCGCCCATTGCGGCGACCGCCGGGGGCCACAGGGGGCGCCGAGGGTTCGGCTGAAGGTGAGGCTAGTCGGTCGCGAGAGGGTTGGGGTGCCCGGCGGCCGGAAATCCAGGCCTACGCCTCGGCTTCTTGCGGGCTCGACGTCCGCCAGGCCCAGGCCTCCGGCCGAGCAGGGCGTAACCTGGCGGTGGGCAGGCTCAGCGCGGCAGGCGGCATGCATCCAGCCGAGCGCGGCGTCGACCCAGTAGTGGTTGGCGGTGACGATCACGACCCAGACGATCAAGAGCGGCCAGAGGGCCCAGAAGGTCTCGACCTGGTAGCAGCAGACCATCACGCCGGTGCCGCCGATCATCACCGCGAAGGCGGTACATGCTCCGGCACCGCCGCGTAGGGGTTGATGAAGATTTTCGCCAGCGCCGAGTCGTGGTTGACGTTGGAGAAGTCGGTGATTGTGTCGAGGAAGCCGTGCTCGGGAACATCCGCGGTGGCGCGGTCGGGAACAACGTGTAGCCGATCAGCGCCAGGCCCATCGAGACCACGAACATGTTGCGGACGAAGTAGTAGGACTCGTTGCGGAAGAGGTAGAGCCAGACCAGGAAGCCGAGCGCGATCGAGAACTGAGCGTTGAGATAGAGCTGGTTGGCGATGTCGATCAACCAGTGGGCCGAAAGCAGGAAGAAGGCCTGCAGGCTGGGCTCGAAGGTGTGGGTCGACTGCTCGAAGTCCGCACCTGGGCGCCGTGGGCGATCGCGTCGGCCCGTTGGGAGTCGGCGATGCCGCGGACGAGCTCGTAGGCGACGTCGACGCCGATCAGGATTCCGATCTGGCGCCCGGCGTCGCCCCCCATCCCTTGGGCAGCCTGAAGGAGATGCCCGGGCTAAAGCGCGGAGCCTGGCCAGAACAGTGCGGTCGCGCGTTAACGAGGGTCGGCAAGAGCGCCGGAGGCCATAACGCCAGGCGCGCGTTTGGGACGCGAAGGTAGGGAATATGGTCCGCCCGGTTGACGTGGTGACCGGACGGCGAGCGGATGCGAGGGATTCGGGATCGGCTGCGGCAGATGTGCGGGCGGCCGGTCAACGAACCGCACGGCCACCCGATAGCGGAGCTGATCAAGACGGTGCTGTCCCAGCACCAACGACCACCGCAACCGGGATCAGGCGTTCGCGGCGCTGCGCAGGCGGTTCCCCTCCTGGGAGCAGGTCCGCGACGCACCGGTGGAGGAGGTCGAGGAGGCGATCCGGCCCGGCGGGCTCGGCAAGCAGAAGGCGCCGCGGATCCAGGCGATCCTCGAGCAGCTGGGCGAGCATCCGGACCTCGACTGGACGAGACGGCGCCGCGGGAGGTCGCTCCGAGTTCTCTCGCTGCCCGAGGTCGGTCGCAAAACCGCGGCCTGTGTGCTGATCTTCACCTGGGGCATCCCCGAGATTCCGGTCGACGTGCGTGCACCGCGTCGGCGGCCATCCGGTCTGTTCCCGCCAGGTCCTCTTTCGGCGGGCCCACGACGAAATCCTGGCCTGGTCGACCCCGAGGACGCTTACGAGCTGCACATGAACCTGATCCGGCACGGGCGGACGCTCTGCCGCCCGAAGCCCGCTGCGGGAGTGCGCGCTGCGGCCCGGATGCCCCTGGTACGCGCCCGGGAGCACGGAGCGAAGGAGCGAGATCGCCGGTGATGGTGGGCGCTACCGCGCGAAGCGCGAGCCATTTCTTCCCGGGGCCGCCAGTAATATCCGCGCCGCCGGTCAGCGGGAATCGATCGGGGCCAGCACCCGACACCCAAATGAGCAAGCGCACCTTCATCGTCTTCGGACTACTCGTCCTGGTCCTCGCCGTCGTCATCCCTGGCTGGCCTTCCGCATCGAGGCGATGCCGGCCAGCCAGCAAGGTCGCCTCGAAGATCTGAAGAACGGCCAGTCGCTCTTCCAGACCAACTGCGGCACCTGCCGCACGCTCTACGCCGCCGGCACCGACGGCAGCTACGGCCCCAACCTCGACGATGCTGGCTCCGTCGGGCCACCGACCGGGCCTAGCGCCAAGGACACCATCAAGGCGACCGAAGGCCGCGTCCTCAACGCGGTCGAAAACGGGGTCGACAGCTCCACCACCTTGGGGCGAATGCCGGGCGGCATCCTCAACGAGGCAGGCCAAGGAAGTCGCGGAATTCGTCGCCGCCACGGCCGGCGAAGGCTGAATCCTCACCGCCACCGCAGCGATCTGGCCTAAGGTTGGCCGAGCAGGGCGTTGGACGCCGCGCGTGAGCGTGGCCCGCGGGAGCGCCGTCCCATTCACAACCGCTCGCCGGCGGCGCGGCGAGGAACCAGGAGGAATCAGTCTTGATCCACAGAACCGCACCGGCCCGAAGGGTCGTCATCGCGCTGCTGGCCGCCGCCCTGACCTGCCTGGCCTTCGCGGGGCTCGCCCAGGCTGAGCCGGCGAAGCACAAGCCGAAGGGCACGACCGTCAGCGTGATGACGCGCAACCTCTACCTCGGCGCCGACCTCGGCCCGGCGCTCGAGTCGACCTCGCAATCGGCCTTCTTCGAAGCGAACGGCGGCATCGTGCGACAGGTCGAAGCCACGAACTTCCCGGTGCGGGCCAAAGGGCTGGCCAGGGAGATCCTCAGCAAGGGACCCGACCTGGTCAGGCTGCAGGAGGTGGCGCTATGGCGGACCGCGCCGTCGCTGGGCCCGGTGCTTTCGAACAAACCGGAAGCGACCACGGTCAAGAATACGACTTTCTCCAGCTGCTGCTCGCCCGGCTGAACAAGGGCAAGCTCTACAAGCCGGTCGTGGTCCAGAACGAGTTCGACTTCGAGGCCCCCGCCAACGCCAACGGCATCCCGGGCGACGGTCCCAGCGTTCCGGGCCTGCTGGAAAACACCGAGGTCAACGGCCGCCTGACGATGCGCGACGTGATCCTCGCGCACCGTCTTGGTTCGGGCGTAACCACCTCCAATCCGAAGAGCGGCAACTTCAGTCACCTGCTGATCGAGAAAGTCGCCGGCAACAAGGAAATCGCCGTCACCCGCGGCTGGACCAGCATCGATGCGAAGGTCAGGGCAGCGAGCCGTTCCACTTCGTGAACACTCACCTGGAGGCCTTCGACAACGAGGCCGAATACCCGGCGTGCGGGCGCAGCAGGCGTCGGAGCTGGTCGCTCCGGGCGGGCCGCCCTGCTGGCAAGCTGCCGGTGGTCCTGGTCGGCGACCTCAACTCCGACGTCAAGACCGAAGTCAAGCCCGGCGACGGGCAAGGCCTACCGAGTGATCACCAAGGCCGGCTTCCGCGAGCGCTTCGGCGATCAAGCCGAACAGGTGCTGCATCGACAGCTCCTACACGACCTCAAGACCGGCACCAAGTCGGAGTTCAACCACAAGGTCGACCACATCCTCACCAACGCTTGAAGCAGATCAAGTTGATCTCCTCGGCGGTAACCGGTCGGAGCAAGAGCAACGGATACTGGGACTCCGACCACGCGGGCCTGTTCAGCTCGCTCGGCTTCCCGCGCTAGCCCCGCGCCGGGGATTCCGACGGGGGAGGGCGCCACCCCGAGCGCCCTCCCTCCTCAGTTGTTTGCAATCCTCTGTGAATCTGCCATACTGGCACTTAGATTTCTTAGGCTTGGACAACGAAACCCCTGGAGGTATGCGTAAAAGTGGGAAAGACGATCGGGATCGACCTTGCTTTACGACCAACTCCTGTGTAGCGGTGATGGAGGGGGGTGAGCCGACCGTCCTCGAGAACGCGGAGGGCGGCCGTACGACCCCATCCGTGGTCGCCTTCACCGAGAGCGGTGAGCGGCTGGTCGGCACCGTCGCCAAGCGACAGGCGGTGATGAACCCGGAGAACACGATCTTCTCGATCAAGCGGTTCATGGGCCGCAAGGAGGCGGAGGTCAAGAGGAGGAGACGATCGTCCCCTACAAGGTCGTCCTTCGGCCCCAACAGACGTGCGCGTCGACGTGCGCGGCAAGTACAGCCCGCCGGAGATCAGCGCGATGATCCTGCAGAAGCTGAAGACCGACGCCGAAGCAGAAGCTGGGCGAAACGGTCGACAGCGCCGTCATCACCGTCCCCGCCTACTTCAACGACGATCAGCGCCAGGCGACCAAGGACGCTGGCAAAATCGCCGGCCTCGACGTCAAGCGGATCATCAACGAGCCGACCGCGGCTTCGCTCGCCTACGGCCTCGACAAAGAAATCGACCAGACGATCCTCGTCTTCGACCTCGGCAGCGGCACCTTCGACGTCTCGGTGCTACGCGAAATCGGCGACGGCGTCTTCGAGGTGAAGTCGACCGCGAAGTGCTCCTCGCGGCGACAACTGGGACAAAGCGATAGTCGAGTGGCTGGTCGCCGAGTTCAAACGCGACCAGGGCGTCGACCTCTCGCAGGACAAGAACTCCCTGCAGCGCCTCTACGAGGCCGCGGAGAAGGCGAAGATCGAGCTCTCCTCGACGCAGGAGACGCAGATCAACCTGCCCTTCATCACCGCGGTCGAGGGCCAGCCCAAGCACCTCGACCTCAAGCTGAGCCGCTCGAAGCTGAACGAGCTTACCGGCGACCTGCTGGAGCGGATCGTCGGCCCGGTCAAACGGGCGCTGGAGGACGCCGACACGTCGATCGACCATGTAGTCCTGGTCGGCGGCATGACCCGGATGCCAGCCGTTCGCGACCGGGTCAAGGAGCTGACCGGCAAGGACCCGCACCAGGGGGTCAACCCCGATGAGGTGGTCGCGGTCGGCGCCGGGATCCAGGCCGGCGTGCTGGCCGGCGACGTCAAGGACGTGCTGCTGCTCGACGTCACTCCGCTGACGCTCGGGATCGAGACCAAAGGCGGCGTGATGACGAAGCTGATCGAGCGCAACACGACGATCCCGACGAAGAAGTCGGAGACCTTCTCGACCGCCGACGACAACCAGCCCTCGGTGGAGATTCACGTCCTCCAGGGCGAGCGCGAGATGGCGAGCGGCAACAAGAGCCTGGGCAAATTCCAGCTCACCGGGATCCCTCCGGCGCCGCGCGGGATGCCACAGATCGAGGTTACCTTCGACATCGACGCCAACGGCATCCTCCACGTCACCGCGAAAGACCTGGGAACCGGCAAAGAGCAGAAGATCGAGATCAAATCCGGCTCCGGCCTCTCCGACGAGGAGATCCAGAGCATGGTCAGCGACGCCGAGGCGCACGCCGAGGAGGACCGCAAGCAGCGCGAGCTGGCCGAGGCCCGCAACCTCGCCGAGAACGCCGCCTACCAATCCGAGAAACAGCTCGAGGAGCTGGGCGACAAAGTGGACGCCTCCAACAAGGAGGAGATCGAGGCGGCGATCAAGGGGGTCCGCGACTCGCTGGGCTCCGACAGCGTCGAGGAGATCAACTCCAAGACCGAAGCCCTGACCGCAGCGATGACGAAAGTCTCCGAGCAGATCTACGCCGCCCAGGAGGAGGCCTCCTCATCCGCCGACGGCGCCTCCGCCGAGGGTGCCGAGTCAGCCGACGAGGAGGAGGTCGTGGACGCCGAGGTGGTCGACGAGGACGGCAAATGAGCGAGCACCATTCCGACGAGGCGGTCGAGCGCCCGCCCGCGGGTCCTGCCCCCGGTGACGGGGGGGCGCTGCGGGCGGGGTCGTCCTCGGCGCCACCATCACCGGAGGCACCCACGGGTGAGGCGGTCGAGCGGGACATCGAAGCACTGCTCGCAGAGGCCGAGTCGAAGAGAGACGAGTACCTCGAACTCGCCAAGCGGACCCAGGCCGACTTCGAGAACTTCCGCAAGCGCATGGCGGCTGAGGTCCAGGCGGCGGCGCTGCGCGGGAAGGCTCAGATGGTGCACGACGTGGTGCCGGTGCTCGACGATCTGGAGCGGGCGATTCAGGCGGCGGGGCTCGATCCGGAGGGAGACTCCGAGGATGGGCTGGCGCATGGCGTGCTGCTCGTCTTCCGAGGCTTGCGGGAGACGTTGACCCGCAACGGCATCCAGGCGGTGGACCCGAAGGGGGAGAAGTTCGACCCCAACCAGCACGAGGCGCTCTCGACGCTGCCGGTCGAGGGGACCGAGCCGGGAACCGTGGTCGAGGTCATGCAGAAGGGCTACCGCTTCGAGGACCAGCTGATCCGGCCGGCCCGGGTGGTCGTCAGCGAGTAGGGGGACGATTGGCCGACGAGCTCTACAAGACGCTGGGCGTCTCCAAGAAGGCCTCCGACGAGGAGATCAAGAAGGCCTACCGGAAGCTGGCGCGCAAATACCACCCGGATCGCAACCCCGACGACCCCGCGGCGGAGGAGAAATTCAAGGAGATCTCGGCCGCCTACGACACGCTCTCGGACCCGGAGAAGCGCAAGGAGTACGACTCCGGCGGGCCGTTCGCCCAGTTCGGCGGCGGCCAGGGGCCGTTCGGCCCGGGCGGCGGCCAGGCCGGCCCGTTCGCCGGCGGCGACCTCGGCGACATCTTCTCCTCGATCTTCAGCCGCGGTGGCGGCGGTGGCCGGGCGCGGGCCCAGCAGGTGCGTGGCCGCGACCTCGAGACCGAAGTCCCGCTCAGCTTCGACCAGGCGGTCAACGGGGCTCAGATCAGCGTCACCGTGCCGAAGGCCGGGCGCTGCCCGACCTGCCACGGAAGCGGCGCCAAACCGGGCACCGCGCCGGTCACCTGCCCGCGCTGCGAAGGCCGCGGCATCGACGCTCAGAGTCAGGGCTTCTTCTCGATCAGCCAGCCCTGTCCGCAGTGCGGCGGCGCCGGCCAGATCATCGAGGACCCCTGTCCCACCTGCGGCGGCTCCGGGCTGACACAGCAGACCAAACGCTACAAAGTCAACGTCCCGGCGGGGGTCAAGAACGGGACCCGGATCCGGCTCGCCGGCAAGGGCGAGGCGGGACCGCGCGGCGGGCCCCCCGGCGACCTCTACGTGACCACCAGGGTCACCCCCTCCCCGATCTTCAAACGGCTCGATGACGGCAACCTCGAGGTGACGGTTCCGATCTCGATCCCCGAGGCCCTGCGCGGCGGCACGATCGAGGTGCCGACGCTGGAGGGGACGAAGAAGATCAAGGTCGCGCCCGGGACCAGGCACGGGGCGGTCCAGCGGCTGCGCGGCGAGGGCCCGCCGAAGCCGAAGGGCAAGGGCCGCGGCGACATCCGCTACCGGCTCGAGATCGAGATCCCGACCGACCTGAGCGACGAGCAGCGTGAGGCGGCGGACAAGCTGGCCGAGGCGTTCAACGGCTCCGACCCGCGTGCGGAGCTGCTGCGGAAGGCGGCGAGCTGATGGCCACCTACCGGCGCCGGGTCAAGGCGACCCTGGACGAGGAGCGCGGCGTCTTCATGATCTCGGTTGCCGCCGAGCTGGCCGAGATGCACCCCCAGACCCTGCGGATGTATGAGGCGCGCGGGCTGATAGCCCCGAAGCGCTCGCCGAAGAACACGCGCCTGTACTCGCAGCGCGACGTCGAACGCCTGCGCCGGATCCAGCGCATGACCACCGAGGAGGGGCTGAACCTGGCCGGCGTGGAGACGGTGCTGGCCCTCGAAGAACGGGTGGAGAAGATGCGCAGCGAACTGGAGCGTATGCGGCAGCGGGCGAAGGAGCTCGAACGGGCCCGGAAGGGGGAGCGGAACTGATGCAAGCGGATCGATTCACGGTCAAGTCCCAGGAAGCGGTCGCGGCGGCGCAGCAGCTGGCGGCGGCGCAGCGCAACCCGGAGGTGGCGCCGGTACACCTGCTGGTCGCCCTGCTGGTCCAGGAGGATGGGCTGGTCGCGCCGATCCTGCAGAAGCTCGGCGACGACCCGGCGGCGATCGGCGATCGGGCCCAGGAGCTGATCGAGGGGCTGCCGAAACTGAGCGGCGCCGGCGAGGAGCCGCGCATGTCCTCGCAGCTGGCGCAGGCGCTGCGGCGGGCGGAGACGGAGATGGCGAAGCTCGGCGACGAGTACATCTCCACCGAGCACATCCTGCTGGCGCTGACCGACTCCAGCTCCGAAGTCGCCGAGATCCTCCCCGACCGCGGAGGGCTGGAGAAGGCGATCGCCGAGGTGCGGGGACCGCATCGGGTCACCTCCCCCAACCCGGAGGACAGCGTCCAGGCGCTGGAGAAATTCGGCCGCGACCTGACCGCCGACGCGGCTCAGGGCAAGCTCGACCCGGTGATCGGGCGCGACGAGGAGATCCGCCGCGTGATCCAGGTCCTCTCCCGACGGACCAAGAACAACCCGGTGCTGATCGGTGAGCCCGGGGTCGGCAAGACCGCGATCGTCGAGGGCCTGGCGCAGCGGATCGTCAACGGCGACGTCCCGGAGAGCCTGCGCGACCGCCGCGTGATCGCGCTCGACATCGGCTCGCTGCTGGCCGGCTCCAAATACAGGGGCGAGTTCGAGGAGAGGCTGAAAGCGGTGCTCTCGGAGGTGCAGGAGGCCGAGGGCCAGATCGTCCTCTTCCTCGACGAGCTCCACACGATCGTCGGCGCCGGCGCCGCCGAGGGCGCCGTCGACGCCGCCAACCTGCTGAAGCCGATGCTCGCCCGCGGCGAGCTGCGCGCCGTAGGCGCCACCACCCTCGACGAGTACCGCAAGCACATCGAGAAGGACGCGGCGCTGGAGCGGCGCTTCCAGCCGGTCCTCGTCGGCGAGCCCGACATCAACGACACGATCGCGATCCTGCGCGGGCTGAAGGAGCGCTACGAGGTCCACCACGGCGTCCGGATCGCCGACTCGGCGATCGTCGCCGCGGCCACCCTCTCGGAGCGCTACATCGCCGACCGCTTCCTGCCCGACAAGGCAATCGACCTGATCGACGAGGCCGCCTCGCGGCTGAAGATCGAGATCGACTCGATGCCGACCGAGATCGACGAGGTCGAGCGGCGCATTCAGCAGCTCGAGATCGAGCGCGAGGCGATGAAGAAAGAGACCGACGAGGCATCGAAGGCGCGGCTCGACGCGCTCGAAGCAGAGCTGGCGGAGTTGCGCGAGCGCTCGAGCGAGATGAAGGCGCGCTGGCAGAACGAGAAGGAGGCGATCGACTCGATCAAGGCGGCGAAGGCGCGGCTGGAGGAGGCCGGCCGCGAGGCCGAGCGGGCCGAGCGCGAAGCCGACCTCGAGCGCGCCGCGAAGCTGCGCTACGGGGAAATCCCCGAGCTGGAGAAGACCGTGGGCGAGCAGGAGGAGCGGCTGGCCCAGCTGCACGCCTCGGGCGGCACGATGCTGACCGAGGAGGTGACCGAGGAGGACGTCGCCGAGGTCGTCGGCAAGTGGACCGGGATCCCGGTCAGCCGGCTGATGGAGGGCGAGGTTCAGAAGCTGATCCAGATGGAGGAGCGGCTGCACGACAGGGTGATCGGGCAGGACGAGGCGATCGCCGCTGTCTCCAACGCCCTGCGGCGCTCCCGCGCCGGGCTCTCGGATCCCCACCGGCCGATCGGCTCCTTCCTCTTCCTCGGCCCGACCGGCGTCGGCAAGACCGAGCTGGCGAAGGCGCTGGCCGAGTTCATGTTCGATTCCGAGCAGGCGATCGTCCGCCTCGACATGTCCGAGTACATGGAGAAGCACACGGTGGCGCGGCTGATCGGCGCTCCGCCCGGGTACGTCGGCTACGAGGAGGGCGGCCAGCTGACAGAGGCGGTACGGCGACGCCCCTACGCGGTGGTACTGCTGGACGAGATCGAGAAGGCCCACCCCGACGTCTTCAACACCCTGCTGCAGATAATGGACGACGGCCGCCTCACCGACGGCCAGGGCCGAACCGTCAGCTTCACCAACACGGTCCTGATCATGACCTCGAACGTCGGCAGCGACCGCATCGTCGGCGAGTCGGTCGACGAGCGGATCCGGGAGCAGATCGAGGAGGTGCTGGCGACCACCTTCAAGCCGGAGTTCCTCAACCGGATCGACGACACGGTGATCTTCCACCGACTCTCGAAGGAGGACATCGGGCGGATCGTCGAGCTGCAGGTGAACCAGCTGGTCGGACGGGTGCACGAGCGCGGCATCGAGATCGAGCTCTCCGAGGACGCCCGCACCCTGCTCGGCAACCTCGGATACGACCCGACCTACGGCGCCCGGCCGCTGAAGCGGGTGATCCAGAAACAACTCGTCGACAAGCTGGCGCTGAAGATCCTCGAGGGTGAGTTCGGCGAAGGTGACATGGTTCGGGTCGACGCCGCCGACGGGGCCCTGGTCTTCGAGCGGGCCTCGGCGCCGGCCGCGGCCGCGGCCTAGCGGCGGATCAGGTCGCCCGCAGAGGCGGATTCAGCGCTCATATCGGCGGCCGATCCTGCCGAGACATCAGCACCGCAAGGTGTCTTCGAGGCTGGGCGGAATAATGGTCAACGAGGCTTGATGAATATTCCCGATCGAGTTAATGCGCAATTCCGATCCGCCCTAAGCTAGACAGGACCTTCACGAGGCATGGACAGCCAGCAGACCCCCATCGACAGCCGACCCCCACACACCCGCGCGCTGCGTGGAGCGGGCGAGGGCGCGCGGCTGGCATTCGAAGAGCACGTGATCTGGCGAGGAGGCGATGCGATCAGGGCGCTGGTCGACTTCCTCGGAGGGTGCTTGGAGGCGATCGGCTTCGCGATCCGGCGCTGGTTGATCTGGCCGGTTCAGGATCGCGCTCCGCTGCTCAGCGGCCGCGGACAGGTCCTCGCCGTCGGCGCCGTCGTCGTGGCGGCCGCCGCGGCCGGGGTCGCGGGCCTGCTCTGGGTGGCCTCGGGGAGTTCCGGCAGCCCGGCGGCAACGCGGGCCGCAGCGCCGTCCAAGCCCCTCGCCGACACTTCGGCTCCTCCGCCCAAGGCCCCGCCGGCTCCGACCCTCCACGGCGCCGCTCCGGTCTTCGCGCCGACGACCGGGAAGGGTTCCTCCGGGGTCGACGGAGCCAAGCCGATCAAGTCCTCGCCGAGCCACCCCTCCGGGTCCACGTCCACCGCCGCCCCCTCCTCGGCGGCGACCGACAAGATCTCCTCCTCCCCCTCCCCTTCGTCCTCCTCGGCGCAAGCCTCGACCTCGGCCGTCGAGGGGCCGCCGGCCGGCCCGGCCGCGATCGCCGTCGCTCGCGAATTCGCCGGTGCCTTCGTCGTCTATGAGACCGGCGGCGAGAAGTCCGCGGTGCGCAAGACCTTCACGGCGACGGCGACCCAGGAGCTGACCCGGTCGCTGCTGCGCCGTCCGCCCCGCCAGCCGGCCAACGTCAAGGTGCCGAGGGCCAAGGTGGTCAACGTCGTCGCCGCGCCCTCGCACGGACCCGTCTACACGGTCAGCGTCTCGCTTCTGCGGGTGGGCGTCACCAGCGAGCTGCGGCTCGACATGGAACAGCTGAAGAACAACCGCTGGCGAGTCACCAACGTGCTGGGCTGATGGCGGAACCGGCTCGCAAGATCCGCGCGGTCGCAGCGATCGCGGCCGCGACCGTCGCGCTCGTTGTCCCGGTCGCCGTGGCGAGGGCCGAGGCCGTCGACCCCGCCATCCCCGGTGCCTCGCTGGAAGAACCGGCGAGCACGACTCCGGCGCCCGGCCCGGTGCGCCAGGGCGCGACCCTGGCGCCCCCGGCGACCACGACGCCGTCCGCTCCCGCCGCTAGCGGCGGAGTCTCCGCCGGTGCCGGGGACAAGACCGGCAAAGCCGAAGAAGAATCCGCGCAGGAAGGGTCCGAAGGCGCGCTTACTGTCCCCCACCCGTCGACCGCCCTGGCGATCCCCTCGCTGCCCGGCTCGACCTGCGCCGCGACCGGCGTGCCGCCGGTGCTGGTCCCGATCTACCAGCAAGCCGCCGCGAAGTACAGCCTCGGTCCGCAGGGACCGGCGGTCCTGGCCGGCATCAACGCCGTCGAGACCGGGTTCGGGACCAACCTCGGGCCCTCCTCGGCCGGCGCCGTCGGCTGGATGCAGTTCATGCCGTCGAGCTGGGAAAGCTATGGAGTGGACGCAAACGGCGACGGGGTCAAGGACCCCAACAACCCCGAAGACGCGATCTTCGCCGCCGCCGCCTACCTCAGCGCCGCCGGCATGCCGGCGGACACCTACGGCGCGATCTTCGCCTACAACCACGCCGACTGGTACGTCAGCGAGGTCCTCGCCAACGCAGGCTGCTACGCCAACGAAGTCGGCGGCTCCGCCTTCACCGCCGCCGGCCTCGGCCCGCAGATCGAAGTGCTGCGCTGCAGCGCCGCCCCGGACTGGAAGAACGAAATCCCCGACGCCTACCTGAGCGCCTTTGAGAACGCGGCCGCCCGCTACGAACTCGGCAAGCGCGGCGTCTGGGCGCTGGCCGCCGTCGCCCGGCTCGAGTCGAACTTCGGCCGCGGCATGACCGAGAAGCAGCTTCGCACCGAAGGGCCGCTGGGCCTCGACCCCACCGAGTGGAGCAAGTACGCGGTCGACGGCAACGACGACGGCCGAATCCGCCACAGCGACCCGGCCGACTCGGCGGCGACGCTGGCGCGGTTGATCTGGTCCCGCGGCAGCCTCAGCGCCGGCATCTTCACCCACAACCAGGCCGAGTGGTACGTGCAGGAGGTGCTGCGAGAAGCCGAACAGATCGAAGGCGACTGCAAGGTCAGCTACGTCGACTGGAGGGTGGCGCCGCTGGCCACCGGCTTCCAGACCCCGGGCCCGGACGCCGTCCTGGTCAACGGTCTCGCCAGCGCCCCGCGCGGCGCCCCGCCCGCGGTCAAGGCGGCAATCGAGGCCGCCAACTCGATCTCCACCACTCCCTACGTCTGGGGGGGCGGACACGGCTCCTGGTACTCCTACGGCTACGACTGCTCCGGAGCGGTCAGCTTCGCCCTCTACGGCGCCGGCCTGCTCGACACCCCGCTCACCTCCGGCGCCCTGGAGAGCTACGGCGAACCGGGGCCGGGCAGGTGGATCACGATCTACGCCAGCGCCACCCACACCTACGCCGTGATCGCCGGCCTGCGCTGGGACACCGTCGGCGACGCCCAGGGCACCGGACCGCGCTGGCACGCCGAGCCTCCCTACCCGGAAGGCTTCGTCGTACGCCACCCGGCTGGCTACTAGTCTTATCCCGAACCTTCGAGAGGAGCGGGAGATGCCTACCTACTTGATGTTGACCAATCTGACCGCCGAGGGCGTGCGGACCCTGAAGAACAACCCCGGCAGGGTCGCCGAGGTGAACAAGGAGGTCGAGCAGATCGGCGTCAAGGTGCTGGCCCAGTACGCGACGCTCGGCCAGTACGACTTCGTCACCGTGATCGAAGCGCCAGACGAGAAGACGATGGCCAAGGTCTCCGTCGAGCTGGGCTCGCGCGGGACGATGACCTCCCAGACACTGACCGCGATGCCGGCCGAGGATCTGGCCGGGTCGCTGTAGCAGCCCGTCCGTTGAAGGCACTCGTCGTCGGCGGGGGAGGCCGCGAGCACGCGATGGTGCGGGCGCTGCGGCGCTCCGCCCACGCTCCCGAGGTCCTCTGCGCCCCCGGCAACGCCGGCATCGCCGACGATGCCGAGTGCCTGCCGGACATCGCCGCCGACGACGTCGCGGCGATCGTCGCTGCGGCCAGGGAGCGCCGGGTCGACCTGGTCGCGATCGGGCCGGAGGTGGCGCTCGTCGCCGGCGCGGTCGACGCGCTCGAGGAGGCGGGAGTGCCGGCCTTCGGTCCCAGCACAGCCGCCGCCGAGTTGGAGGGGTCGAAGGCGTTCGCGAAGGAGCTGATGAAGGAGGCCGGGGTGCCGACCGCCGCCCACGCCGTCATGCGCAGCCGCGAGGAGGCGATCGCACACCTCGCCTGCGCCTCCTACCCGACCGTGCTCAAGGCCGACGGGCTCGCCGCCGGCAAGGGCGTGATCATCTGCCCGACCGAAGCCGAGGCCCGGGGGGCGGTCGACGTCTTCTTCACCGAGCGGCGCTTCGGCCAGACCACGGTCGTGCTCGAGGAGTTCCTCGAGGGCGAGGAGCTGTCGCTGCTGGCGATCTGCGACGGCGAGAACGTGGTGCCGCTGGCGCCGGCTCAGGACTACAAGCGGATCTTCGACGGCGACCGCGGACCCAACACCGGCGGCATGGGCAGCTACTCGCCCGTGCCAGGCTTCGAGCAGGCCGACATCGAGGAGATCGTCGACCTCGTCCACCGGCCGACCGTCGCCGCGATGGCGCGGCGCGGGCGGCCCTTCCACGGCGTCCTCTACGCCGGTCTGATGATCGGCGCCGACGGCCCCAAGGTGCTGGAGTTCAACGCCCGTTTCGGCGACCCCGAGACGCAGGCGGTGCTGCCGCGGATGCGCTCCGACCTCGTCAACCTCTTCCTCGCCGCCCGCGAGCCGGGCGGCCTGGCCGGGATGTCGGCCGAGTTCGACCCCAACTGGGCGGTGACCGTGGTCCTGGCCTCCGCTGGGTATCCGGAGACGTCCTCCAAGGGCGACGTCATCAGTGGCCTTGCCGAGGCCGCCGAGATCGCCGAGGTGACGCACGCCGGGACCGCCAGGCGCGACGGCGAGATCGTCACCGCCGGCGGCCGCGTCCTCAACGTGACCGGCCTGGCGCCGACCCCGGCCGAGGCGCGCGATCGGGCGTACGATGCGGCCAGCCGGATCTCCTTCGAGGGAATGCAGATCCGCACCGACATCGCCGCCCGCGCCGTCGAACGGGTCCCCAGCTGAGATGACTACAGAAAGGAAAGCCAAGTGAGCGAGATCTCAGAGGAGCCGCAACCGACCGAATCGGCCGGCTCGGTCCAACCGACGACGATGCCGGCGGTCGAGGAGGCCTTCGAGGAAATCGCCGTCGACGAGCCCCTGGTCGGGATCATCATGGGCTCGAAGAACGACAAGCCGAAGATGCAGCCCGCCGGCGCCGCGCTTCACGACGCCGGCATCCGCTACGAGGTGCGGGTGATGAGCGCCCACCGCGATCCCGAGGCGGTCCGCGAGTACTGCACGAACGCCAGGATGAGGGGTCTGAAGGTGATCATCGCCGGGGCCGGGATGTCGGCCGCCCTGCCGGGGGTCGCCGCCGCCCACACCGACCTGCCGGTGATCGGCGTGCCGATCCTCGGCAAGGCGCTCGGCGGCCTCGATGCCCTGCTCTCGGCGGTGCAGATGCCGCCCGGGATCCCGGTCGCCTGCGTGGCGATCGACGGCGCCAAGAACGCCGGCGTCCTCGCCGCTCGGATAATCAACTGCTAGTGCCGCAATCGGCCCGTCGATGATCCCGCGCTACACCCGCCCTGAGCTGGGTGAGATCTGGGCCGCCCAGGCCAAGCTGGAAACCTGGCTCGAGGTCGAGCTGGCGGCGACCGAGGCCTGGGCCGAGGAGGGCGTCGTCCCGCGTGAGGCCGCCGCGGCGGTACGGGCGAAGGCGGCGTTCACGGTCGAGGCAGTGGAGGAGCGCGAGCGGGTCACCGACCACGACGTCGCCGCCTTCGTCGACGTCGTCGCGGCCGCGGTCGGCGAGCACGGGCGCTGGATCCATTACGGCCTCACCTCCTCCGACGTGCTCGACACGGCGCTGGCGCTGCAGCTGCGCCGGGCCGGGGAGATCGTCGTCGCCGGCGCCCGCGCCTACCGCGACGCCCTCGTCGAGCGGGCGCTGGAGCACCGCGACACCCTCTGCGTCGGCCGCACCCATGGCGTCCACGCCGAGCCCACCACCTTCGGTCTGCGGCTGGCCGGCTTCGCCTTCGAGGCCGACCGCAACGCCGAGCGCCTCGCGGCCGCCTTCGACCAGCTGGCCTTCGGCAAGCTCTCGGGCGCGGTCGGCACCTACGCCTCGATCCCACCGGCGGTCGAGGCGCGGGTGATGGAGCGGCTCGGGCTCGGGCGCGAGGACGTCGCCACCCAGGTCGTGCCGCGGGACCGCCACGCCGTCCTCACCTCGGCGATCGCGATCGCCGGAGCCGGGGAGCGCTTCGCGACCGAGGTCGAAACCTGCAGCGGACCGAGGTGGGCGAGGTCGAAGAGCCCTTCGCGGCTGGCCAGAAGGGTTCCTCGGCGATGCCGCACAAGCGCAACCCGATCCGCACCGAGCGGATCACCGGCCTCGCCCGCGTCCTGCGCGGCTACGCCCAGACGGGTATCGAGAACGTCGCCCTCTGGCATGAGCGCGACATCTCCCACTCGGGCGCCGAGCGGGTGATCCTGCCGGACGCGACGATCCTGCTCGACTACATGCAGGACCTGGCAACCAAGGTCGCCGCCGGCATGACCGTCCGAACGGAGCGCATGCGCGAGAACCTCGGCCTCACCTACGGCGCCCTCTTCAGCCAGCGGGCGCTGACCGCGCTGGTCGAGTCCGGGATGAGCCGCGACGACGCCTACAGGGTGGTCCAGGAGAACGCGCAGCGGGCCTGGGACACCCGCACTGAGTTCCGCGACCTGCTCGCCGAGGCCGCCCCCGACCTCGATCTCGACGCAGTCTTCGACTACGGCGCCTACCTCACCCACCTCCCCGAGATCTTCGCGCGACTCGAAGCCCTGCGGGCCTGAGCCCGCGCGCGCGGCCAGAGCGCTTCATCGAGCGGGCCCAGGTGTTCCACTAGGCTGGCCAGATGATCCTTTACACCTGTGGCCAGAAGACGCACGGACCGGCCTTCGCCCATCCCTGCGCGAAAGCCGGCAAGGCGCTCGACGACGCCGGCTACGAGTACGAGCTGAAGACCGTCGGCGGCTACCGGCTGATGCCCTGGACCTGGGGCAGCCGCAAGAGGGACCGAGCCGAGGTGAAGAAGCTGAGCGGCACCAACGAGGTGCCGATCCTCGTCCTCGACGGCGGCCAGGTGATCTCCGGCTCCGGTGCCATCGCGCACTGGGCCAAGGAGCACCCCGACTCGCGCTAGATCGTCGAGGCGAGGTCCGGCTCGCGCGCCGGGCGGCGAGCGTCGAGAACGACGGGGGTGCCGTCGCGCGGTGAGAGGGTGATGTTGCGGCGACCGGTCTTCTCCGCCGCCGGGCTGGCCTTGCGCAGGTCGCAGCGGGTCAGCACCTCGCGCAGGACGATCCGCATCTCGAACTCGGCGAAGGATGCGCCGAGACAGCGGCGGATGCCGCCCCCGAAGGGGATCCAGCCGTAGGTGTCCGGGCCCTCCTCGAGGAAGCGCTCGGGCCGGAAGGCGAAGGGCTCCGGGTAGAGGTCGGCGCGGGTGTGGGTGAGCCAGATCGCCGGGGTGACGTCGGTTCCCGGCGGCAGAGTCAGGCCGTCGACCGAGAGCTCGGTGGCGAGGCGGCGACCGGCAAGCGGGATCACCGGGCGCAGTCGCAGCGACTCGGTGATCGTCGCCCGCAGGTAGTCGTCTTCCCCCGCCGCGAGCGACTCGCGCAACCGCCGCAGGACGGTCGCGTGGCGCAGCACCAGGTCGAAGGTCCAGGCCAGCGCCGTAGCCGTCGTCTCGTGACCGGCCAGCAGCAGGGTCATCAGCTGGTCGCGCAGCTCGGCGTCCTCCATCCGGCTGCCGTCCTCGAAGCGGGCGACCATCAGCATCGAGAGGATGTCCTCGCGCTGCTCGAGGTCGGGCCGGCGACGGTGCTCGGCGATCTCGGCGTAGAGCAGCTCGTCGACCGCCCGCAGCTGTCCCTCGAACCTGGCCCAGGGGCCCCGGCCGCCGAAGCGGCGGCTGGCGAGGCCGACCAGCTGCGCCCGGGGCGAGGCGGTTTCGGTCAGCACAGTGGACAGCATCCCGCGCTGGCGCTCCAGCCGCGGGCCCTCGGTGACGCCGAAGACGGCCCGCAGGATCACCTCCAGGGTCACCGCCTGCATCCGCGGGTGGATCGGGAACTCCGCGTCCAGCGGCCAGGAGTCGATCTCGGCGCCGACGATCTCCTCGACCACCGATTCATAGGAGCGCATCCGCTCGCCGTGGAAGGCGGGCAGCATCAGCTTGCGGCGGGCCAGGTGCTCGGCGCCTTCCTGCAGCAGCAACGAGCGCGGGCCGAGGATCGGTTCGAGGATGATGTTGCGGCCGGGCGGGAGCCCGTGGCGGCGCTCCGTGTAGAGGGTCTTGATCGCGGCCGGGTCGGAGATCAGCACCATCGGGCGCTCGAAGCCGAGGAAGCGGACGCTGAACGAGTCCCCGTAGCGCTCCCGGCACTCCTGCATGAAGGGGAGCGGCCGGAAGGTCCAGCGCAGCGTCTGCACCAGCGAGCTACTCCTCGGTTCGGGCGGCAGGACCACCGGGCAAGGATCGCAGAGAGGCACCGCGACGTGGTCCGCTTCCGCAATGGTTAGCATCGACTTAATGGCGACTCTCGCGGACCTCAAGCTCCACTCCTCCGGGAAGGTGCGCGAGATCTACGAGTGGGACCAGGACCTGCTGATGGTCGCCTCCGATCGATCTCGATCTACGACGTGGTGATGCCGACGCCGGTCCCCGACAAGGGCAAGGTGCTGAACCGGATGTCGGTCTTCTGGTTCGGTCTGACCGAGGACATCGTCCCCAACCACTTCATCTCCGAGGACGTGCCCGAGGAGGTCGCCGAGCGGGCGATGCGGGTGCGGCGGCTGGAGATGTACCCGGTCGAGTGCGTCGTCCGCGGCTACCTCTCGGGCTCGGGCTGGAAGGAATATCGTGAAACCGGCGCGGTCTGCGGGATCGAGCTGCCCTCCGGCCTGCTCGAGTCCGACAAGCTGCCGGTGCCGATCTTCACGCCCGCGACGAAGGCCGAGATCGGCGATCACGACGAGAACGTCGACTTCGAGCGAGCTGCGGAGATCGTCGGCGACCGGGCGCTGATGGAGGAGCTGCGCCGCATCTCGATCGACGTCTACCGCGCCGGCGCCGAGCATGCCGCCGAGCGCGGGATCATCCTCGCCGACACCAAGTTCGAGTTCGGCCGCCACGCCGGTGCCGAGATCGTCCTCGGCGACGAGGTGCTGACCCCCGACTCCTCCCGCTTCTGGCCGGCCGACCGCTACCAGCCCGGCGCCACCCCACCCTCCTTCGACAAGCAGTTCGTCCGCGACTGGGCCAACGACGCCGGCTGGGACCACACGCCGCCGGCGCCGGAGCTGCCGCCCGACGTGATCGAGCAGACCCGCGCCAAATACGTCGAGGCCTTCGAGCGGATCACGGGGACGACCTTCTGATGGGCCGGCGGACCGCGGGGATCGCGTCCTGATGGCGAAGGCCCGCGTCCTGATCCGGCCGAAGGAGGGGATCCTCGACCCGCAGGGCAAGGCGGTCGAGCGAGCGCTGCCGGCGCTCGGCTTCGAGGGCGTGGAGCACGTCCGGGTCGGCCGCATGGTCGAGCTCGAGGTCGAGGACCCCGAGCGGCTGGCGGAGCTCTGCGAGAAGCTCCTCGCCAACCCCCTTATCGAGGACTACGAGATCCAGACCCTGTGATCTGGGGCGTCCTCCAGTTCCCCGGATCCTGTGACGAGCGCGACGCCCTGCACGCCTGCTCGCTGACCGGCGAGGCGAGACTGATCTGGCACGAGAGCCACGACCTCGCCGGGGTCGAAGGCGTCGTCGTCCCCGGCGGCTTCTCCTATGGCGACTACCTGCGGGCCGGCGCGATCGCCCGCTTCTCGCCGGCGATGGAGGCCGTCGCCGAGCTGGCCGCGGCCGGCGGCCCGGTGCTGGGCATCTGCAACGGCTTCCAGGTCCTCTGCGAGGCGGGGCTGCTGCCGGGAGCGCTGCTGGTCAACGAGAACCTCCGCTTCGTCTGCCGTCAGCTCGATCTCGTGGTCGAGCGGCCGGAATCCGGTGATATGGACCGGTCCTCGGCCCCTCGACGGGGGGAGCGGCTGTCGATTCCGGCCAAGCATGGGGAAGGGCGGTATTACGCGCCGGAGGAGATGCTCGACCGGCTCGAGGAGAACGGGCAGGTGGCCTACCGCTACGCGCCGGGGCAGAACCCGAACGGGTCGGCGCGGGACATCGCCGGAGTGAGGAGCGAGGCCGGCAACGTGCTCGGGCTGATGCCCCATCCCGAGCACGCCGTCGATCCGTTGACCGGATCCACCGACGGCTTGCGGGTCTTCGAATCGATGGCCGGGTTCGCTCAAGGTGACCGTCGGGACCGCCAAGCACCGCGAGCTGGGGCTGACCGACTCCGAGTACGAGCTGATCCTGGAGAAGCTCGAGCGCGAGCCCAACGCGGTCGAGCTGGCGATGTTCAGCCTGCTCTGGTCCGAGCACCGCGCCTACAAGCACTCGCGCAAGCCGCTGCGCCGCCTGCCGACCGAGGGCGAGCGAGTGGTGATGGGACCGGGCGAGGAACGCGGGTGGTCGACGTCGGCAACGGCTACGCGGTCGCCTTCTCGTCGAGTCCCACAACTACCCGAGCGCGGTCGAGCCCTTCCAGGGGCTGCCACCGGGGTCGGCGGCATCCTCCGCGACGTCTTCGCGATCGGCGCACGGCCGATCGCGATCCTCGACTCGCTGCGCTTCGGCGAGCTCGACTCGGTGCGCTCGCGCCACCTGCTCGACGGGGCGGTGCGGGGGATCGGCCACTACGGCAACTCGATCGGGGTGGCGACGGTCGGCGGGGAGATCTACTTCGAGGACCCCTACGAGCACAACTGCCTGGTCAACGCGATGCCTGGGGCTGGCGAAGACCGAGGACATCCGGCTCGGCGGCGGCCGGTGTCGGCAACGCCGTCGTGCTGATGGGCGCCTCGACCGGCCGCGACGGGATCGGCGGCGCCTCGGTCCTGGCCTCGGCCGAGCTGGGGGAGGGCGACGAGGCGAAGCGCCCGACGGTTCAGATCGGCGACCCCTCGAGGAGTCCAAGGTGCTCGAGTGCTGTCTCGAGCTGCTGGAGAGGGGCTGTTGGTCTCCTCCAGGACCTCAGCGGCGCCGCCGGCCTCACCCTCCTCGGCGGCCGAGATGGCCTCGGGCGGCGGCGTCGGGATCGACATCGACGTCTCCCGAGTGCCGCTGCGCGAGGCTGACATGGAGCCCTTCGAGATCATGGTCTCCGAGTCCCAGGAGCGGATGCTGGCGGTGGTCGAGCCGGAGCGGGTGGCGAGTGTGGTGGCGATCTGCGAGAAATGGCAGACCGGGTCGGCGGAGATCGGCGTCGTCACCGACAGCGGCCGGGTGCGGATCCTGCGCGGCGCCGACGTCGTCGGCGACATGCCGGTCGAGGCGCTGGTCGACGGCTGCCCCCTCTACGACCTCAGCCCGGCCGAGCCGGAGGGCTGGATCTACGGCAACTGCGCCAGCCTCCCAGCCGGGGCCTCGGCCGAGGACGAGTGCCGGCTGGCGCTGCTCGCCGCCCCCAGCATCGCCTCCAAGCGCTGGGCCTTCGAGCAGTACGACTCGGTGGTCGGGTCGCGCACGGTTCGCCGGCCCGAGTCCGCCGACGCCGCCGTCCTGCAGCTGCCCGAGTCCGGCAACGCGATTGCCGTCTCGATCGACGGCAACGGCCGCCGCGTCGCCTGCGACCCGTACGCGGGGACGATCGAGGCGGTGCTCGAGTGCGCCCAGAACCTCGCCTGCGTTGGCGCCGAGCCCCTCGGGCTGACCAACTGCCTCAACTTCGGCAACCCCGAGAAGCCGGGGACCGCCTGGCAGCTCGACCGCTCCGTCAGCGGCCTCGCCGACGCCTGCAACGCGCTCGGCGTTCCCGTCGTCGGGGGCAACGTCTCCCTCTACAACGAGGGCCCGGAAGGCCCGATCTACCCGACCCCAGTGGTCGCGATGGTCGGCGAACTGCCCGATCCGGCGCGGGTTGCCGGCAGCGTCTTCGCCGCGGCGGGCGACGCGATCGCCCTGCTCGGCCCCTTCGCCCCGACCATGGCCGGCTCGGAGCTGACCAAGCAACGGGGCGAGCTGAACGCCGGCCTGCCGCGGCCCGACGTCGCCGCGGTTGCGACCGCCTGCGCGATCGTCCGCGGCGCGGTCCGCTCCGGTCACCTCGCCTCGGCCCACGACATCAGCGACGGCGGCCTCGCCTGCGCCCTGGCCGAGTCGGCGATCGGCGGTGGGCTCGGCTGCAGCGTTGAGCTCCAGCCCCTGCGCGAACGCGGTTGCTCGCCCGAGGAGGCGCTCTTCGGCGAGGGCAGCGGCGGCTTCCTGCTCAGCGGCGATGGCTCGGCGCTGGAGAAGCTCGGGGCCATCGTGATCGGTGCGGTCGGCGGCACCACGATCGAGATCGCCGCCGGGGACCGCAGCCTCACCGTCGAGCTCGGCGACGCCGAGAGCGCCTGGCGCTCGCTGGCGCAGCGCGCCGAAACCGTGGCCTGAGACAACTGTTCCCGGCTCCGGGCCGGGCTCTAGGCTGAACCGCACGATGTCGAAGAACTTCGCGCGCATCGACGAGCACCTGCGCGAGTGGATCGCCAGCCAGCACCTCTTTTTCGTCGGCTCGGCGCCACTCGACGGCGGCGGTCACCTCAACGTCTCCCCGAAGGGGCCGATCGGGACGCTGCGGGTTCTCGACGACCACACCGTCGCCTACCTCGACATGGTCGGCAGCGGCGCCGAGACGATCGCCCACCTGCGCGAGAACGGCCGCGTCGTGGTCATGCTCTGCGCCTTCGAGGGACCGCCGCGGATCCTCCGGCTGCATGGCCGGGGACGGATCGTGGCGACCGGCGATCCGGAGTTCGACGAGCTGCTGGAGCGGGCGGATTTCGAGACGCCCGCGGCCGACCAGTCGCGCCGGGCGGTGATCGTCGTCGACGTCGAGCGGATCGCCGACTCCTGCGGCTACGGGGTGCCGCTGATGAGCTACGAGGGCGAGCGCCCGCACCTGGAGGCCTGGGTCGCGAAGCTCCTCCGCACCCGCGGCCCCGAGGCGATCGAGAGCTACAAGGCCGAGAAGAACGCACTCAGCATCGACGGCCTGCCGGCGCTCGAGGCTGAGGTGGAGGCCGG
>JAXLTB010000016.1:0-55219 GCA_046330295.1 Solirubrobacterales bacterium
GACCGACGCGTCGATCCGCGTCCCGTTGGTCGAGAGCACCGTCCGCATGTCGAGCCGGTGCGCGTGGGCCGCGAGCTCGAGCAGGTCGGGTCGCAGCAGCGGCTCGCCGCCGGAGAAGAGCACCGTGGGCACGCCGAACTGCGCCAGTTCGCCGAGCAGCCGCTTCCCATCCTCGGTGCTGAGCTCGCCGGGGTACTCGCGATCGTGGGAGTCCGCATAGCAGTGGCCGCAGTGAAGGTTGCAGCGGCGCGTCACGTTCCACACCACCACGGGCTTCTTGTCGCGCGAGTAGTGCAGCAGGTGTGCGGGGCCCGCGCCGGAGCGACGCCCGTAACGGAGCGCGTCCTGTGGGCCCACCTGGCCGTTGAGCAGCCGGCTGACGCTAAGCATGGCCTCCCATCCTGGACCCAGGAGGGTGCCGTGCTATCCGTGCTGCGCCCGCTCAGGTCGCGGGGGAGCCCCGCGACTGGGGCCATGCGGAAGTGGCCCGGGTGACGCCGGCCTCCACCTGCGGCCCGCCACGGGCGCGGCCAGGGGGCGCGTCGATGCCACGGCGGTGGCGACGAGCAGCCACAGCAGCGTCGCCACGGCGAGGTGCGCGACGACGAGTGCCGCGGACTCTCCGGCCCACACGTTCAACCCGCCCAGGAAGACCTGCGTGGCCAGCACCAGGGAGATCGCCAGCGCCAGCTTCCCGCGGCGGTGACGGCGCAGCAGCAGTGCCAGGGCGACGATCGCCGCCACCGCCAGGAACATCGCCGTGCGGTGGGCCAGCTGGATGTCCACAGGTTCGCTTTCGCCGTAGGGGAGGAAGGCTCCGTTGCAGGACGGGAACTCGCGGCCACAGGCGAGGTGGGCACCGTCGGATCGCTCGCCCCCGGGCGTTCCGTGCCCCTCGCTGCCGGCGACGACGCCACCGGCGACGATCGTGGCGAAGAGGAGCGCGCACGACAGCACCGCCACGCCGCGCAGTGCCGGCGCGGTGGAGCCTGTGGGGGAGCGGTCGCGGACCGCCACCGCGAGCACGACGAGCACCCCGAGCAGCAGCATCGCCGTGCCGAGATGCGCGGCCACCAGGGCCGTTCCGAGGCCGTGCTCGACGGTCAGGGCGCCGAGCAGGGCCTGGGCGCACACGAGCAGCATCGCGAGGACTGCCGCTCCCAGAAGCGCCCGCCGGTCGCGAAAGCGGCGCAGGGCCTGCCAGAGGATCGCGGCCAGCAGGACCACCACCGAGGCGGCCAGGAAGCGGTGCGTGTACTCGATGATCGTGTGCGCTCGAGCGGCGGGCACGAAGCGGCCCTGGCAGAGCGGCCACCCGTGCAGCCCGCTCCCGCCCGGCCCGCAGCCGAGTCCGGAGTCGCTCACTCGCACCACGCCTCCGATGACGACGAGGAGGAAGGCGACGACGAGGGCCCCGTAGACGGACAGGCGAAAGCGGCGGAGGGCGTTGGCGCTGGGCAAGGGGGGCGAACCGTAGGCGGGTCCACGCCGCCGGCAAACCGCAGAAACCACGGCCGCGACCCGGGTTCCACCCGCGCTGTCCGCGGGATCGCTCCGCTCCGCGGTGCGGGAGGCGCGAGCGGGTAGCGCCTCCTCCCGCCTGCGGGCCGTCTCGGCGAAGCCCTGGCTAGGGCTTGAAGACCATCAGCGCGAGTACGGCCAGGATCAGGACGGCGGAGGCGTAGTTCGCCGCCCGTGAGATCGGGTCGTCGAGGAGGGCGCGCAGCTCGGGGCTGGTCTCCTCACCCTGCTCCGCCAGCCGGGTCGCCAGCGTGCGGGCCTGCTTCGGACGCTGCCCGCCGTAGCCACCGAGGGCGAGGGAGACGACGAAGAGGGTGATCGCGCCGGTCACCCAACCGGTGCCGTAGCCGATGTCCTCGAGCCCGACCAGCCACAGCCCGCAGGCGAACAGCAGCACGCTGCCGAGGCCGACCAAAGCGACCCCGGACCGGGTCAGGCCCAAGAGCAGCGCGACCTCCGCCGCCCGCGCACGCCGCCGCGCCGCCTCGAAGGCGATCCCGGCGACGACGATCCCGGAGATGAACAGCAGGACGCCGAGCAGGTGGAAGAAGAGCACCGTGTCCTCCATCCGGCGAAGCATCGCCGATCGTCGCGCCCGACGCCATCCGGCCTCACGCAACTTCGCGTAGTTTCCCGCGCAACGAGACGTGGCGATTACGGATGCCCCGCAGGCGCTGTCGGGGCGAAGATCTCAAATAGCCCAGACATCGAATGGAGGCTGCTATGAGGCTGAAAGCTCGCTTGAACGTCATGGAGGACAGCGTGCTTTGCCCATCGGCGTGCGAATTGCGACCCATCGGGGAATGTGCGACCTGTTCCGCGCTTCAGGGAATCGTACGACGGGGTCCCGACGAGGCCGTGCTCTGCGAGCCGAAGGTGAATCGGCGGATGTCCGAGGTGCTCGAGGACATGATCCGCGCCTGAGGGCGCTCGGCCGCTGCCTATCGACTGCGTCTCTGGCCCGGCACGGTTGCCGGAGCCGGGCGACGAGGAGGTGGGGCAGCGAGGTGAGGCAGCGGGTGGCGGCGCTACTTGACTACTAGAGTGCCTTCCATGCCGGCCTCGGCATGGCCGGGCACCGTGCAGAGAAAGGTGTACGTGCCGGGGGCGAGGTCAGCGCTTACCGAGGCCTTGCCGTTGGCGATCCTCGTGGAGACCGCGATCTGTTCGCCGTCCTTCTCGATCGCCACGTCGTGTTCGATCGGTGCCGGATTATCGAAGTCGACCGTTACCTTGCCCGGCTTGGTGGAAAGCTTCGTCGTGTCGAAGGCGATTTGGGTCGGATCCGCCGCCACCTTCAAGGAGCCCCCGGGGCCATTTGCCGAGGGCAGCGACCTATCGGCGCCTTCGGCCTTGCCACCGCCAACGGGGGAAGGTTCCCCTTCGGTGAGAGCATGGCCCGCGCCTGTCAGCTCTTCGGCTCTCGCCCTCTGCTCGTCCTCGGCCTGAAGTACGGCGAAGGTCGTGGTTCCGGCCACGAGGGCGACGAAGATCGCGATCGTCGCCGCCATCACGGCACCTGAGGCGGGGAAACGGGACACCCGCACCCCGACCAAGCTGGTGAGCATCGCGAATGCCACCAGGCTGATGCCCAGTACATAGAAGAGATCGCCCTTCATGCGGCGATGACCCCATCGCGGATGCGGGGTCGGCCAATGCCCGCGATTACATTGCCTGCCAACAAAAGCTGCGTAGCAGCTGGCCCAGAAGTCGATCGCGGCTGGTTTGGGTCGCCACGCGTCATTTCCCTGCGGACCCCGCCACGTAGGCCGCCACGGCCTGCGCGTCGCCGCCCTGAACCAAGCCCGGGGGCATGGTCCCGGAACCGGCGCCACCGTTCTCGATCGCCGCGATCACCTGCGCTTCATCGGGCTGCAGATCGTCCAGGTTGGGACCGACGGCCCCGCTGGTCCCGGCATCGGCGAGCGTATGGCAGCCACCGCAGTTCTGGGCGAACAGTGCCTTGCCCGGCCCAGCCGGTGCGGGCTTCGCCGCGCCTTCGCCACGCCGGGAGCGCGTCGCCTGGGTCTTGCCGGCCCCCTCGCCCTTGCCATGGTTGAAGCCGATCAGGTAGGTAACGGCGAGAAGCCCGAGCACGACCGCGCCAACTCCAAAGCCCAGCAGCCAGGCTGATGCGATCGCGGTTCGCCGCTCTTCGTCGAGTTGCTCGTTCGTATCGCGTTGCTCGTTCACGTAGTTCAGCCTCCAGTCACGCCAGCCGTATAGAGAAGCGACATTCCCAGCGAAAGGAAGAGGAGGAGGCGACCGACGGTGCGACCCTGGAGGCTGGCGCCCGCCCCTGCGATCACCCCGAGCAGCACGATCAGCCCGTGATAAGTCGCGTGCCACGGCGGGTTGTCGTCGAGGCCGCCGTAGATTCCGGGGATCATCAGCAGGAGCATCACCGCCGGGGCGACGATGGCCGCCGCCAGGGCCGCGTTTCGCCAACCGGCTCCCAGGCCGCCGAGGCGAGGCAGACTCGAAACGACCGCCGCCGCCAAAGCCAGTCCCATCAGGAACTGAACGGAGTGCTGCAGGTGGTGGAACTGCGCGCCGGCCTCGGCGGCATCGTTGATTTCCGGCAGGAACACGAACACTGAGGCGACCGCCACCCCAACGGCAATGCCGATCTGACCCGGTGTCGCCAGGGGAAACGAAAGCGCCCGATCCACCTCCGGCGCGGCACCGGCGATGCGAGGCACTCCCAGTGGGGGAAACTCCCGGCGGCGGCGGAGAGCGTCGCGCCCCATCGACGTGAACTCGGCGAGCAGCGCCAGAAAGCCGACCGCGAAGATGAACACGAAGATGCTGGCCACCACGCTGTAGCCGTCGGTGCCAGGGGGATGGACGGCCATGCGCCGCGGGATGCCGAGGGCCCCGGAGACGTACCAGACGCCGACCAGGCCGTAGCCCCCCAGCGCCATCGCCGAGGGGGCGAAGAACGTCACCCAACGTGAAGCGGGCCGTGCGGCGGCCCGCTCGAGCAGATAGGCGGCGAAGGCCATGATCCAGAGGATCACGCCGAGCATCAGGTAGGTGTGGAAGTGGGCTGGCACCCAGAGCGTGTTGTGGAAGCGGAGGTTGACCGGGATCAACGAGTCGATAACCGCGCCCGTGCCTCCGATGGCCCAGCCCGCAAAGCCGAGATAGATCAGGACCGACGCGAGCGTCCACCGGTAACGCGATCCCCAGACGAGCATCATTCCCGTGTAGATCGTCACCACCGCGACCGGCAGCGCGGCCGCGGAGGAGGCTGCGGTAGAGATCACCTGCGCCGCCTCCGGCTGGACGAAGTCCATGTAGAGATGGTGGGAGTAGGCGATGGTCACCAGCAGCAGGGTGGCCAGCCAGCCGATCACGATCGGCTTGGTCGTCTTCCACGGCCGGCCCGCGTAGCGGGGCAGCAGCACGTACACCATGCCCGCCCCGAGGTAGATGATCAGGTTGGCGAACGAGTGGCCGAAGAAGTAGGTCAGGTTCTTGGCCCAGAGGGCGTCGAGGGCGACTCCTCCGTCGATCGTCTTTCCCAGCAGTGCCATCAGGATCGTGGTGCCGACGGTGGATGCCAGCAGGCCCTGCGTCGAGACGACCGTGGCTGCGATCACCTGCGGAGGCGGGGGATCCGGATCGCGGCCGCGCAGGAACGGGATCCCCAAAGCCCTGGAGAGTCCGCCGTAGGCGGCGGTCGCCCCGGCCAGGACGTCGATGCAGTAGATGAAGAAGCCAACGCCGACCAACACCATGCCGGAGAGGAACGTCGCCGTTGCCCAGGTGCCCCACTGGCCCGCCGAGTCGAATGGGAGGGGCGAGAGGAAGGTCCAGCCGGCCGCGAAGCCGCCGATGATGATCGCGACGACGATCGCGACGGCGCCGGTGAGAATCGAGCCGAGGCTGACGAGCATCCGCCCCAGGCTCAGCGGCACGCTCGCCCGGATCACGTACCAAAGGCCGCCCATCATCGCCAGCATGGCCGCGGCGAGCATCCCCGCGCCGTGCAGGGTCATCAGCCGGTAGAACCAGGCGGGGGAGATATCGAGCGCGCCAGCCTGGGTGAGTCGCATCGTGAGGCCGAGCAGGCCCATGACCGCGAACAGGATCAGGCCGGCTCCAGCGAAGAGCCAGCCGACCAGGCGCTGCTGTCGATCGGGCTCGGGATGAAGATCGATGCCGTCGGGATGGGCGATGCTCGCCGCCGCGGCAGCAACGCCCGTTGCCGTCGCGCTCATTGCGCCGCCGCCGAGACCTTGAACTCGCGGGTCATGTCGGTGTGCTTGAAACCGCAGAACTCGAGGCAGGAGATCAGATAGGTGCCCGGCTGAGAGAGATCGAGCTCGAGTTGGTTGTGATATCCGGGCATGGCCTGCACGCTGCCGAGCAGATGGCCATCAGGGTCGTAGACGCCAAACCCGTGGTTGACGTCCACCGAGGTGACGTCGAAGGTGACATCGCTTCCTGCTGGCACCGTTAGCGGGCTTAGGGACCAATAGAACTGGCCCCCGCTCACCTTCACGGTGGCCTTTGCCCCCTTGCCGGCCGAATATGGGAGGAGGAAGAGCGACCAACCGACCACCCCGCCAAGCAGGACGACCAGAAATGCGAGCCAGAGGCGGCGCAACCGATAAGCACCTTTCCGAACCCTCTCCAATGGTATGTCCCGGAAAGAGCTACGGGCTATCAGCGTGAACGTCAGCGCAAGCGCAATCGCAATCCCCGCGAAGGCGAGTCCAACGGCAACTTGCGGAGCCGCAAAGCTAGGGGTCGTGGCTGCGGCGAGGGACACAATGCAATCCTAACCCGCTCTTCGTCGAGGACGACGGCTCCAACACGGGAAACGGGGCCTCTCCTCTCCCAAAGCGGGTCGAGCTCGCCGCCAGAGGGTCCCTACCGATGCTCGATTGAGCCCCCGGAACGCGAAAACCCCCGACTTGCGGGGGCTTTCGATGCGGCCGAATGGAGTCGAACCATCACGTCCCGTTAGGGACACAAGGCCCTCAACCTTGCGCGTCTACCAGTTCCGCCACGGCCGCTCGAGCGCGGTCGATTCTAGATGTTCGGGGCCGTTGCGAGTGGTCGCCTTGCGCCCATCCGACCCAGGCGGTAGATTACGAACAGGTGTTCGGCACGCAATCACACCCGGCAAGCGGAGGGAAACGGTGCCATTGATGGTTGACCTCGACCTGACCAAGCGGCAGAAGGAGATCTTCGACTTCATCCGCAAGTACGCGGCCAAGACCGGGTATCCGCCAACCGTCCGAGAGATCGGCAAAGCGGTCGGTCTGCACTCCTCTTCAACCGTCCACGCGCACCTGGCGAACCTGGAGAAGATCGGCCTGCTGCGCCGCGATCCCTCGAAGCCGCGCGCGATCGAGTTGCTGTTCGACAAGGCCAAACGGACGATCCGCCCGGGCAGCGGGCTGCCGCTGGTGGGCCAGGTCGCCGCCGGTGAGCCGATCCTCGCCGAGGAGAACATCGAGGAGTACCTCGAGATCCCCGACGTGATCGGAGGCGAGGACGGCGACTACATCCTCCAGATTCGCGGCGAGAGCATGAAGAACGCCGGCATTCTCCAGGGCGACTACGTGGTCGTGCGCCCGGCCGACGACGCGATCGACGGCGAGATCGTCGTCGCCCTGATCGGCGAGGAGGCCACGGTGAAGCGGATCTACCGCGACAAGGACCACATCAGGCTTCAGCCCGAGAACGAGGAAATGGACCCGATCCTCACCACCGAGGCCCGTGTCCTGGGCCGGGTCGTCGGGGTCTTCCGAAAAGTCTGACTTTCGCTTATCCGGGCCAGCGACCAGCCTGGATGAGTCGTTTGTAGCGCCGCCGTCGACGCCTCGCGTCGGCCATCACCAGCGGCAGCAGTCGGATCGTCAGACTCGGGAAGGGATCGAAGGAGCGTAGGAGGGGCCGCGCCAGGACGATGACCGGCCGCGGCCGCTCCGTCAGCTCCCCGATCTCCTGCGCCACCTGCGCCGGCGTCAGCGGGTGGCCGGAGAAGGAGCCGGCGGCCTCCGGTCGTCGAGCTTGTCTTCGAGCATCGGCGTCCAGATCCCGTCGGGGCAGATCGCCGAGACGTCGACGCCCGCCGATTCCGCCGATCGCGGTTGCCCGACCGAGCCCTCCACCCGCTCGGGTGACGACAGCCGTTCGCATCCTCGCCACCGTATCCCGCCCCCGCTTGGCCGAATGGCGCTCGAGGGCTACTATCGATGGGCGGGCCGAGCGGATCGCGGGGGGAGAGAAAACCCCTCGAGGAAAGTCCGGACACCAAAGGGCAGGGCGGTGGGTAACGCCCACCCGGGGAAACCCGCGGGATAGTGCCACAGAAATACACGGCCGATGGCGCGGCCACACGTGAGTCGCGTACAGGCAAAGGTGAAATGGTGCGGTAAGAGCGCACCGGCGTCGCGGTGACGCGGCGGCCAGGTAAACCCCGCCCGGTGCAAGGCCAAGCAGGACCGTCGACCCGGCTCGGCGAGGTCCAGGTGGGCCGCATAGATAGATGGCCGCTCACGACAGGATCCGGCTTACAGGCCCGCTAAGGGAAGGGCCCTCGAAAGAGGGCCCTTTCTATGCCCGCGGGCAGCGTCGTGCAGACGTCGCTCGGCAGCGCGGCGGCGTCGACATAGATCAGCGTGACATGTCGCTTCGACACGCACGGAAAACTTCCTGTCTTAGCTTTTGCTAATCTGCCGCCAACTTCCGCTGAATCTCCGCCTACATATCGCGGGGAGCGGGGGACCCAATTAGTTGGGGCGAGTCGCGGCAGGTTGCCGCGTAGCGCAGCTCTTTCAGCGCGAGCCCGACAGCTAACCCCGTAAGCGCTTGGAAAGAGAAATGCGACAAGGCATAGACCGCCATGGGCGGAAAGAAGGCTCACGACGGGCGCTCGCGATCGGGTGGCGGCCTACCGGACGGCTTAGTTGGGCCGTCTCCCTGGCCTTGCTGGTGCTGATCGCCATCGGCGGCATTCCGGCTGCCCAGGCCGCGACCGGTGGCGCCTCCAGCTACGCGGCGTACGGGGGCAGCTCGCCGCAAGGGCAGGAAATCGTCTTCAGCCCGCTGCGCAGCGCCGGCGCCAGCTGGTACGGCCCCGGTCTCTGGGGCCGTACGACCGCCTGTGGCCAGACCCTCCGCCCGCACACGCTCGGGGTCGCCCACAAGACGCTCCCGTGCGGGACCACCGTGAAGTTCGTCTACCACGGACACGCGCTGATCACCCAGGTGATCGACCGCGGCCCCTATGTCAAGGGGCGTTCATGGGACTTCACCGCCGCCGCCAGCGAAGCTCTCGGCTTCGAAGGGGTGGGCCGGGTCCGCTTCGCGATCGCGGAAAACCTCGCTCGACCCGGCGTCGGGCGCTGAGCCGCGACGGAATTCGGACGCTGCCGGGCAGCACCCGTTTCGGCCGCTCCGAAGGCTAGTCTGCCGTGTTTAGGCAGTGCCAAATCACGAGAGGAGCAGCACATATGTCGAGGTCGTCGCACGGAGTACTTAGCGCGGTCAGGTCGCGGAGGGGTGGTTGGCTTGCGCTGGCGATGACGGCGTGCTCCCTCGCGAGCCTGGCCGCCATTGCCACCGGCAGCAGCGCCGCCGCGATCGAAAAGACCTCCGTGGTCCTCGGAAGCACCTCGACGATGCCCGACCCCTCCTGCCCGGAGTTGCCCTGCCAAGCGGTCGGCAGCGTCACCGGCTTCCAGGTGAACAACGGGCAGACCAAGCTCCCCTTCGTCGTCCCTCACGACGGGACGATCAAGGCCTGGACCTTGACGCTGGCCCAGCCGACCAACAGCCAGCGCTCCTTCTTCAACGGCTTCTTCGGCACTCCCCCCGAGGCGCGCCTGGCGATCCTGCGCCGGGTCCCGGGGACCAACCCGCCGCGCTACAACCTGCGCAGGCAGGGGGCCATCAAGGTCCTCTCCCCATACCTCGGCCAGACTGTCAGGTTCGGCTCCAACCTGAAGGTCAAAAAGAACGACATCGTCGGCATCACCGTGCCGACCTGGGCCCCGACCTTCGCCCAGGGCCTGCCGTCTGACAACGTCTGGCGGGCCAGCCGCGCTCCCGGCACCTGCACCAACTCGACCGACATCCGCCAGGGCGAACCGCAGCAGCAGGTCGGCAAGCGGGCCACCTACGGCTGCCGCTACACCACCGCCCGCCTGCTCTACACCGCCACCCTCGTCGAGGGCGGGTAAGCAGCTGCAGGCTCACTCGAGCGTCGACCGGCAAGCGCTGCTTCTCGCGCGGGTGGGGCCGGAAAACCTCGCCCCGCAGGCCCCTCTGAACCGGGACAGGACCCGCGCGCGCCTAAGCCGCTGAGGGCAGGACGCGCGGGGTGGCCTGGTCCTTGGGCAGAGCCGCCGCGCTCGCGATCAGGCTCTGGAACTCGTTCAACGCCAGGTGCCCAACCGCCTCGAGGATCTCCTCGTCGCTCCAGCCCATCTCCCGTGCCTCCTCGTGCAGGTGGAGTGGGGGAGGTCCGTCGGCGTCGAGCGCCTCCTTCAGGTAGAGGAGGAGGGCGGCCTCCTTCGGGTCGGCGGAGCTGAAGCTGCGGGCCCGGGAGACCTCGTCGAGTCCAAGGCCGGCGCGCCGCGCCGACTTGGCGTGCTGGGCGATGCTGTAGTTGTCCTCACGATGCTCGGCTACCGCCAGCGCGATCCGCTCGCGGGTCGCCTGGGGGAGGACGCCGCCGCGGAGCTCGGAACGCATCCGGGTGTAGGCCCGGAGCACCGCTGGGGCGCCGGCGAGCACGCCGACGAACTTGGTGACCGCACCGCCGGTCGCCTGAATGGTCTTGATCAGCGGAGCGCTCTCGTCGGGCGCCGTCAGCTCATCGTGGATCTGGAATCTGCTTACTGCGGTTTTTACCGTCACGTCGCTTCTCGTCTCTGGTTCTGCTGAAGGCGATATTTCGCCTGACAGAGCCTTTACGTGGCCTTTACTTTACTTTGAGCCGATAACTTACAAGGAGTAAGTTATACCCTCTTTTCACCTCCGTTGCAAGCTGCCCCGGTTGCCGGTTCACTACCCGCTATACGGCGTTCTGCACCTTCGCGGTTCATTCGCCTATCGTTGCGGCCTTCTCGCGCACAAGCCAAGGAGGCCGGAATGGCAGAGCAACCCCGAAGTGCCGCTGACGTCGCCGAGATCGTCCGGCAGAGCGATGTCCGTTTCGTCCGCCTCTGGTTCACCGACGTGCTCGGCCAGCTCAAGAGCTTCTCGATCAACGCCGCCGAACTCGAGGACGCTTTCGACGGCGGCATGGGGTTCGACGGCTCCTCCATCACCGGCTTCAACCCGATCGAGGAGTCGGACATGATCGCCATGCCCGACCCCTCGACCTTTGCCCTGATCCCCTGGCGCCCGGACGAAGGCAACGCCGTCGCCCGTATGTTCTGCGACATCCGCGTCCCCGGTGGCGGGCCCTACGAGGGTGACCCGCGCTGGATCCTGCAGCGGGCGCTGAAGCGTGCCGAGGAGTTGGGCTTCGACGCCTACAACATCGGGCCGGAGCTGGAGTACTTCTACTTCCGCTCGGCGAAGCCCGAGGGCGGCATTCCGGAGGTGCTCGACGAGGGCGGCTACTTCGACCTGACCACTCTCGACGCCGGCTCCGACCTGCGCCGCGAGACGGTCCTGGCGCTGGAGAAAATGGGGATCCACGTCGAGTACACGCACCACGAGGTCGGTCCCTCCCAGCACGAGGTCGACATGCGCTACAAGAACGCGCTCGAGATGGCCGACGACTGCATGACCTACCGCATCGTGGTCAAAGAGTACGCGATGAAATACGGCTGGCACGCGACCTTCATGCCGAAGCCGCTGTTCGGCGAGAACGGCTCCGGGATGCACGTCCACCAGTCGCTGAGCAAGGACGGCAAGAACGCCTTCTATGACCCCGATGACCCCTACTACCTCTCGCCGGTGGCGAAGTCGTTCATCGCCGGCCAGCTCAAGCACGCGCGCGAGATCTCGCCGCTCTTCGCCCAGTGGGTCAACTCCTACAAGCGACTCGTCCCCGGTTACGAGGCACCCGTCTACCTCGCCTGGTCGCGCCGCAACCGCTCGGCCCTGATCCGGGTGCCGCTCTACCACCCGGGCAAGGAGACCGCGACCCGCGCCGAGCTGCGCTGTCCCGACCCGTCCTGCAACCCCTATCTGTGCTTCGCCGGCATGCTCCAGGCGGGCCTGGAAGGGATCGAGAAGGGCTACGAGCTGCCCGAGCCGATGGAGCAGAACCTCTATCACCTCTCCCAGGAGGAGCTCTCCCACCAGGGCATCGAGCAGTTGCCCGCGACCTTGGGTGAGGCGATCGAGGTGGCCGCCGACTCCGAGCTGGTCTTGCGCACCCTCGGTGAGCACACCTTCCGCCGCTTCGTCGAGATCAAGCGGCAGGAATGGGAGGACTACCGGGTCCAGGTCACCCCCTTCGAGATCGAAAACTTCCTGCCGATCCTCTAGGGCCAGGAGCGCCGGGCCTGTCGCCGGCAGAGGCCTGCGGGCGAGGCATTCGTTCTCCGCCTCCGCCCGCGATCCCCGACGCTACTGACGCTGGAGGAGGACGTCCAGGGCTGAGGGGTCGGTGACCGGGGCCTGGCAGGCGAAGTTCTCGCAGACGTAGGCTGCCGGACGGCCGTCGACCATCGTTCGGCCCCGGAGCAGGGGCGGTTCGTCGCTGCTCTCGGGGCCGCCGGCGAGGACGAGGTGAGGGCGGAGGGTCGAGCGGACGACCGCCGAGAGCTCGCCGAGGTCATCGCCGACTAGGGCCACCTCCCGCGTGGGGGAGAGGTGCAAGTCGAGTGCCCTGAGCAGGTGGGCGAACGCCTCGGGATGCTGGATCGCCGGCTTGCCGAAGAGGCTGAAGACGCCTTCGGCCTCGCGCTCGTAGTCGCGCTCGCCGGTCAGCCCCGCCAGGCGCAGGAGCCCCATCGCCGCCGAGCTGTTGCCCGAGGGGATCGGGTGGTCGCCGATCTCCTTGCGGCGGGCGATCAGCTCCTCGTGGTCGCCGGAGGTCGAGTAGAAGCCGCCGCGCTCGGGGTCGCCGAAGCGCTCGATCATGGTCTCGGCCAGCTCCCGGGCCGCCTCGAACCAACCGGCCTCGAAGCTCGATTCGTAGAGCGTGAGGAGGGCCTCCAGCGCGAACGCGTGGTCCTCGAGGTAGGCGTTGAGACGGGCGTCGCCGTCCTTGTAGGTGCGAAGGAGCCGGCCCTCGCGGTCGCGCATGGAGGAGAGGAGGAATTCGGCGCAGTCGCGGGCCGCGTTCAGGTAGTCGTCGCGGCCCAGCACCGCGCCGGCCTCGGCCAGAGCGGCGATCGCCAGCGAGTTCCAGGACGCGAGCCGCTTGTCGTCGAGCCCGGGCCAGGCCCGCTTCGACCGCGCCTCATACAGCGTCCGCCGGGCATCGTCGAGGCCCGCCGGGGCCGGTGCCGTGGCGCCGGCGGCGAGGTGGAGGATGTTGGCGCCCTCGAAGTTGCCGCGCTCGCTGACGCCGTAGAAGGCGATCACGTCCTCCGCGGCGTCGCCGAGGAGGCCACGGATCTGCTCTGGGGTCCAAACGTAGAACCGCCCCTCGACCCCCTCCGAATCGGCGTCCATGGCCGAGTAGAAGCCGCCCTCGGGGCCGCGCATCTCCCGCAGCATCCAGTCCAGCGTCTCCTCGCAGACGCGGCGGTGGCGCTCGTGGCCGAGAGCCTGCCACCCGTGCAGGTAGACGCGGGCCAGCAGGGCGTTGTCGTAGAGCATCTTCTCGAAGTGGGGGACGAGCCAAACGGCATCGACCGAGTAGCGGGCGAAGCCGCCGCCGATCTGGTCGTAGATGCCGCCGGCCAGCATGGCGTCGAGGGTCCGCTCGGCGACGGCGGTCTCGCCGCGGGCGAGCAGCAACTCCAGCGAGCAGGCCGGGGGGAACTTCGGCGCCCGGCCGAAGCCGCCGTGCTCGCGGTCGGCAGCGGCGATCAGGGCCGCCACGGCCCGCTCCAGCTCGGCCGCCGCCGGCATCTCGGGGCTCGGCTCGACAGCGCCGATCGCGCCGAGGCGGGCCCGGGTACCGGCGGCGCGCTCGCGGATCTCCTCGCGTTTTCCCTCGAAGGCCTCGATGACCGCTTCCATCACCATCCGGAAGCTCGGCATGCCGCGGCCCTCCTCGGGCGGGAAGTAGGTGCCGCCGTAGAACGGAACCCCCTCAGGGTCGAGGAAGACGGTCATCGGCCAGCCGCCCTGGCCGCTTATCGCCTGCACCGCCTCCATGTAGATCGCGTCGACGTCGGGCCGCTCCTCGCGGTCGACCTTGACGTTGACGAAGTGCTCGTTCATGTAGGCGGCGGTCTCGGGGTCCTCGAAGGACTCGCGCTCCATCACGTGGCACCAGTGGCAGGCGGAGTAGCCGACCGAGAGCAGGATCGGTCGGTCCTCTTCGCGAGCGCGCTCCAGGGCCTCATCTCCCCACGGGTACCAGTCGACGGGATTGTCGCGGTGCTGGAGGAGGTAGGGACTGGTCTCGTGGGCGAGTCGGTTGGGCATCGCCCTCACCCTACCCGCGGGCTTCCAAGGCTAATTATTCGCCGGCCCCGATCGCCGATTTTCGAGTCCCATGGCCGAATCTGGCCCTTTGCACCGCCAGTGCGGCCCGCAGTCACTACCGTCACAGTTGGTGATGAACGCACGCGGTTGCAATAAGCGAGATCCAGCTGTCGACACGGTGCTCGACAAGCTCGACCCACAGGACCGCGAGGTCCTCGAGGGGGCCCTGGCCAGAGCCCAGAAGACCGAGGCCGAGCTGCGCTACCTGGCCGAGCACGACTCCCTCACGGGCCTGTTGAACCGGCGGCGCTTCCGCGCCGAGCTTGACCAGCACGTGGCCTTCACAGCCCGCTACGGCGGCCAGGGCGCGGTGATGATCATCGACATCGACGGCCTCAAGGAGGTCAATGACCGGCTCGGGCACCAGCCCGGGGACAACCTGATCCGCCGCATCTCCGGGGTGCTGCGGGAAAGGGTGCGTGCCACCGACCTCGTCGCGCGGCTCTCCGGCGATGAGTTCGCGGTTCTGATGCCGCAGACGGACACCGCCGGAGCGCTCCAGCTCGGCGAGGATCTGCGCGCGCAGGTCGCCGAGGGATTCCCCGCCAGCACCGACCTCGGGGGAGCGACGATTAGCGTCGGGATCACGATGTTCGGTGGCAAGCGGGGCGCCGGGGCCGAGGCCGTGCTGGTCGCCGCCGACCAGGCGATGTACCGGGCAAAGGAACAGGGGCGCAACCGAATCGCTCTCTTCGAGGGCCCCGACGAACGCGACCGAGTCGACCGCCGGACACAGACGATCAGCGCCAGGATCCGCGATGCGTTAACCCAGGATCGCCTCAGCCTGGCCACCCAACCGATCCGCAGCCTCGCCTCCGGGGGCATCGAGCGCTACGAGCTGCTGCTGCGGATGACCGGCGATAGCGGCGAGCTGCTGCCGGCGGCCTCCTTCATCGAGGTTGCCGAGCGCTCCGGGATGGTCCAGGAGCTCGACCGCTGGGTGGTCGGCCAGGCGCTGGAGATCCTGGCCGCGCGGGAGCGAGCCGGCGAGCCGGTCTCGCTGCACGTCAACCTCTCCGGAGCGTCTCTGACCGACATCTCGGTCCTCGAGTTCATCGAACGCCGCCTCGACGAGGGCGAGGCCGACCCGGGGCGCTGCACCTTCGAGATAACCCAGACGGCCCAGGTCGAGGACTACCAGACGGCGGCCGGGTTCGCCGACCGCCTAACCGAGTTCGGCTGCGAAGTCGCGATCGACGACTACGGCGCCGGCTTCGGCCCGTTCCATTACCTGAAGCAGATGCCCTTCGACGTGATCAAGATCGACGGCTCCTTCATCCGCGACATGCCGCGCAACGACGCCGACCAGCTCACCGTCCAGGCGATCGTCCAGATCGCCCGCGGCCTCGGCAAGACGACGATTGCCGAGTTCGTCCAGGACGACGACACGACCCGGATGCTGCGCGATTACGGCGTTGACATGGCCCAGGGCTTCCACCTCGGGCGCCCGGTTGCCGCCGCCGAGGCCCTGGCGGCCGCCTAGCCCTTCGTCAGGTCGACGGCGAACGCCTCGAAGGCGTCGAGGTAGCGCTGTAGGTCCTCGTCGACATGGGCGATCGAGAGGGTCCACTCCTCCTCGGTGCCCGGGGTCATGAAGATACCGTGATTCATGTGGTAGAGCCAGGCAAGCCTGGAGAGCTCCTCGTCGACCTTGGTCAGGTAGTCGCGGTACTCATAGAGCCGCTCGGCTGAGAAGACGACGCAGCCCTTGGCACCCAGACCCTCGGTATAGGCGGGAAGGCCGTGGGCGTCGACGATCTGCTGGCAGCCGTCGAGCAGGCGGCGGTTGGTCGCCTCGAAGCGCTCGTAGACGTCGTCGGTGAGGACCCGGGTCAGGGTCGCCTCGGCCGCCGCCATCACCAGTGGGTTTCCGTTGAAGGTGCCGTACTGGCTGACGGTTCCGTCGGCGACGATGGCCGCCATCTCCGCGCTCATCCCGATCGCGCCACCCGGGTAGCCGCCGCAGCTGGCCTTAGCCAGCGTGATCATGTCGGGCACCACGCCGAATCGTGCCGTGGCGCCGCCGGGGGAGATCGTGCAGCCGGTCTTGACCTCGTCGAAGATCAGCTTCACGCCGTGCTCGGCCGTCAGCTCCCGGACCCGGTCGAGGTAGCCCTTGCGGGGCGGGATGATGTTGATGTTCATCATCGCCGGCTCCATGATCAGGCCGGCAACCTGGTCGCCGATCTTGTCCAAGACGCTCGCCAGCGCCTCGGCGTCGTTGAAGGGAACGGCCCGGGTCAGTTCGGTCATCGCCTCGGGGATGCCGCCGCCGTAGGGGACGCTGACCGGGTCGTCGCGGGCTCCCAGCGCCTCTAGGGGCGGGTAGACGGAGACCATCACGGTGTCGTGGTGGCCATGGTAGGAGCCCTCGATCTTGAGGATCGTGTCGCGGCCGGTGGCGCCGCGAGCGATGTGAACGGCATCCATCGTCGACTCGGTGCCGGAGTTGGTGAAGCGCCACTGCGGTAGCCCGAAACGGCGCTTGAGCTCGGTGGCGACGGCGATCGAGCCGTCGGTCGGGGCGGCGAAGTGGGTGCCTTCGTCGACTCGGGCCTTGACCGCGGCGCCGACCTCGGGATTGGCGTGCCCGATGCACATGACTCCGAAGCCGTTGTGGAAGTCGACGTATTCGTTGCCGTCGACGTCCCAGACGCGGCTGCCGTGCCCGCGCTTCAGGTACACGGGCCATGGGTCGTTCTTCTGGAACGAGGAGGGGACGCCGTTGGGCATCACCTTCAGCGCCCGGGCGAAGGTCTCCGCCGAGGCGCCGGTGCGGTTGCGGAAGCGCTCCTGCTGGGCCTCGGTCAGGGCTGCGATCCGCTTGCGGTCGATCGACTCCACGGTCGCCAGCCTATCCGCGCCGGGCGCCTCCATCGCGGTTCACCCCTGCCGCAGCTGCGCCCGCTTGACCTTGCCGCTGGTGGTCTTCGGCAGCTCCGCTACGAAGTCGACGACGCGGGGGAACTTGTAGGGGGCGGTCTCGCGCTTGCAGTGCTCCTGAAGCTCGCGCGCGAGCTCCTCGCCGGGTTCGCGGTCGCGGAGGACGACGATCGCCCGCACGACGCTGCCGCGTTCTGGGTCGGGGGCGGCGACCGCTGCGGCCTCGGCGACCGCCGGATGGGAGAGCAGCGCCGCCTCGACCTCCGTCGGCCCGATCCGGTATCCGGAGGAGATGATGATGTCGTCGCCGCGTCCTTCGAAGTAGAGGTAGCCGTCCTCGTCGGTCCGGACCAGGTCGCCCGTCGCCCACCACTCGCCCTCGAAGCGCTCGCCGTCGAGATAGTGGGAGAAGAAGGTGGGGGAGGAGGCGGCGCGCAGCTGCAGCTCTCCCTCGACGATGCGGGTCTCGATCCCCGGCAGGGGCCTGCCCATCGAGCCGTCGCGGATCGGCTCGCCGGCGAGGTTGCCGCTGACGTGGCCGGTCTCGGTCTGGCCGTAGCCGTCGGCGGGCTCGAGGTTCGTTGCGGCGCGGAAGGCGGCGATCGTCTCCGGGTCCAGGGGCTCGCCCGCCGAGACCAACCGGTGCAGCGCAGGAAGCGGGCGGAGGCCGGTCCGCCGGGCCAGCATCCGGTACTCCGTCGGCGCCTGGCAGAGCACGTTCACGCCCAGCGCCTCGGCGAGGTCGAGCCGCTCGGCCGGGTCGAAGCGACCGTCGTGGATGACCGCGGCGGCGCCGGTGAGCCACGGCGCCAGGAAGACGTTGCGGGCGGACTTCGACCAGCCCGTGGCGGTCGTGCACCAGACCAGGTCGCCCTTGCGAGAGCCCAGCCAGTGCTCGGCCTGGACGCGCTGCCCGAGCAGGTAGCGGTAGGCGTGGACGACGCCCCGCGGCTGGTCGGTGGTGCCCGAGGTGAAGACGATCAGGGCCGGGTCCTCGGGGTCCATCTCCTCGACCGAGGCGGGGGTCTCCTGCGGGCGGTCCTCGTCCAGCGTCTCGGCGACCTCCGCCATGCTCATCGTCGGGACCCCGGCCGGGAGGCTCGCGAGCAAGTCCTCCTCGCCGAGGCACAGCTTCGGCGCCGCGGCGCCGATTCGCGGCTCGAGGTCGTGGGGTCGCAGCTGCGTGCTGCAGGGCAGCGCCACCGCGCCCATGCGCCAGCAGGCGAGCAGGGCCAGCACCCACTCGATCCGGTTCCCGACCAGGGTCATCACGACGTCGCCGCGGCCGACTCCGCGCGCGGCGAAGGCGCCGGACAGGCCGGCCGAGCAGGCGATCAGTTCGCCGAAGTGCCAGTCGCGCCGGTTGCCCTCGGGATCGATAGCGACGATCCCGAGTCGCGACGCCGGCGAGCGCTCCATCAGATCCTCGATCAGGTTCACGGCCGCGCAGTCTGCCGCAACTGCCCGCCGACGGGCCCGCAAGCCGTTCCTCGCCGAGTGGCTGAGTCCCGGCTAGGTGAGCTCGGTGCCGTCGTAGAGCTTGCGGACGTGGACCGTGCCCGCGGGTGCCGCTTCGATGCAGAGGCGACAGAGGACGCACTCGTCGAGGTTCCGGTCGACGACCTCGACGCGGCCGCCGGCCTGCTTGTAGATGTCGACCGGGCAGACCTCCTCCAGCTTCGCGGCCAGCGCCGCGTCCGCGGCGACCGAGGCGTCGACCTCGACGTCGATGAAGACCTTGTCCAGCCGCTCGGCCATCAGGCGGTCACCCCGAGCGTCTCCTTGACGACGGCGGGGATCTCGTCGATCCGCTCGACGACGCGAATGCCGGCGGCTTCGAGGCGGGCGATCTTCTCGGTCGCCGTGTCCTCCTTGCCCTCGACGATCGTGCCGGCGTGGCCGAAGCTCATCCCCTTCATCTCGTCGTCGTCCATGAATTTGCCGGCCATGAAGGCGACGATCGGCAGGCGGCTGTCGTTGTCGGCGACCCACTCGGAGAGCTGGGCCTCCATGCGGCCGCCGGGCTCGGTGTAGATGACGATCGCCTTCGTCTCCTCGTCGGCCTCGAAGTAGGGCATCAGCTCGGCGTAGGTGGAGCCGATGATCGCGTCGCCGCCGATCGAGACCGCGGTGGAGACGCCGAGGCCGGCCTGGGTGAGCGACGAGGAGATCTCGGTGGTCATCCCGCCGGAGCGGCTCATCACCCCGACCGGGCCGGGCTGGTAGGCCTTGGCCGCGTCCCTGGCGGGGCCGCCGATGCCGCCCATCTTGCAGACCTCCGGCACGATCAGGCCGAGGCAGTTGGGGCCGATGATCCGCGCCCCCTCGCTGTTGGCGAGCTCGACCATCTGGGCGACGTCGCCGCGCGGGATCCGCTCGGTGACGACGACGACCAGCTTGATCCCATTCAGGATCGCCTCGAAGACCGCGTCCGGCAACGGTGGAGACGCACGACCGAGCCGTCGATCTGCCCGCCGTAGAAACGGACGTCCGGCGACGGTAGGCCACGATCGCGGGGACGCCGTGGACTTCGCGGCCCTTGCGCCCCGGCGTCACGCCGCCGACGATCTTGGAGCCGTAGTCGAGGCACTCCCGGGTCAGGTTGACGGCCTCGCGGCCGGTGATCCCCTGGACGATGAAGGTGGTGTCGCGGTTCAGCAGGATGCCCATGCGGGTTCCCCTGGATTCATGACGGCGCGGCCAGCCGCCTCCCACATCGAGAGACGGAGCGGTCGCAGTACTCGACGCCGTAGCGCTCGAGGATCTTGAAGCCCTCGTCCTCCCAGGCGCCCGGGATGCGGAAGATCGCGATCGTCTCCTGGGGTCCCGACCCAGCTCCAGCAGGTGGCCTTGATGACGCTGCGGTCGACGATGTCCACGCGGGGCGAGTGTTGGAGACGATCGACATCATCACGGCGATCTTCTCGACGCCGTCCTCGAGCACTTCTCGGCCAGGCCGCAGGCCTGGCGACGGATGATCAAGGCCGATCTCGAGTAGTTGGCCGGTTTGCCCTGGCCGGTGGACCGCGTCGGCCGCTCGGGGAGCCGCTGCCGGCGCCGATCACGAGGCCGAGGTTGCCGGAGAAGCCGTGGTCCTGGCCCTGGATCACGGCCAGGTGGTCGGTCTGGGTCGATCGCGCTTGGTGACGTTGCGCTCGAAGGCGAGTGGCCCATAGGTCTCGCGGTGTCGCCCTCGGCGATCCCCAACTGCCCTGGTACCTTCTTCTCCTGGCGCCCGACCGCCCTGTCTTCCATCTCCATGGGCATCGAGGGCGACGAAGCTGCTGTCGCCGAGCTCCGCCAGCGGGTTGATCTCGGCCAGCGTCATGCTTCAGTCGCGGAAGAGGCGGGCCAGCTTGGCGAGGATCGGCGTCGCGCGGTTGAGCTGGAGCCGGTCACCCCGGTCGCGGCGGCGATCGTCTTGCTTCTTGGCCTTCGAAGTCCGGGATCGGCATCAGGCCGGCGATGCGGCTGCGGCCTGCCGCGGCTCGATGTGGGTTCTGGCGATCTTCCTTGATGTCGATCTCGCCCATGTCGCTGAACAGCATCAGCGGGCCGCTTCGCGGTCCTGTCCCAGACGATGCTCGCGTAGTACTCCTGCTTGACCTCCGGCCTTGTGGCCGACGAGGACTCCGCGCGGCATGTGGTCGTTGATCTCGAGTCGGGAGGATGTCCTCGGCGTGGCCGCGGCCTCCTCGGGCGTATCGGCGAACTTGACGCCTCCGGCCTTCATCCGGCCGCCGCTCAGGACCTGGGACTTGATCACGCACGGCCCGCTGATCTCCTCGGCTACCTGGCGCGCCTGCTCCGCGCTGGTGCAGAAGCCGTACTTGGTGACGGGAATCCCGCCAGCTCTGGCCGATCTTCCGGGCCTCGTACTCGTAGAATCTCATCAGCGGCGCGCAACCCTATCCAACGGCCGCGGCACGCGTTCGCATGTTCCGCGGGCCTTGGAATACCCAGGGTGAGCCCCGGGTCCGGTGCGGCGGATCAAGACGCGCCTGGTGCCGCCAGGTCCTCGTCCGGGCCGCATGCGCACATGGCTGCGGGGAAAACCGTGATCGACGAGAGCGAAGGCCGAGGACGCGATCCAGGCGAACTCCTCGAAAAAGTCACTTCATGAAAAGATCACCGCTGTCGACTTGCCCTCGAACCAGAAGGTCGAAGCGGGCAAGACCTTCACTTGCACGGTGAACTTCCCAACGGCGCGGCGCAGGCAACCGCGACTTGAAGATCCTCAACAAGAACGCCGACGCCGGGGTCTCGTCGGCCTCAAACCGAACAAATAGAGGCGAATGAGCGACCTGACCACCGCCCCGCGCTGACCACCCACGCCAAGCTGCTCGCTGAATGGGTAAGCGAGATCGCAGCACTGACCCAGCCCGACTCCGTCCACTGGTGCGACGGATCCGCGGAGGAGTACGACGCCCTGGCGCAGACACTGATCGACGCGGGTACGTTCGAGCGCCTTCGAGGCCAAGCGGTCAACTCTACCTCGCCCTCTCCGACCCGGCCGACGTCGCTGTGGGTCGAGGACCGCACTTTCATCTGCTCCGAGGAGGAGGCCGACGCCGGCCTGACCAACAACTGGCGCGCCCCGGCCGAGATGCGGAAGACCCTCAACGGCCTCTTCAGCGGCTGCATGAAGGGCCGGCCGATGTACGTGGTGCTGTTCTCGATGGGTCCGATCGGCTCGCACATCTCCGAAATCGGGTGCAGCTGACCGACTCCGCCTACGTTGCCAAGCGAGGAAGTGACCGCGACGCGGATGGGCAAGGGGCGCTCGACGCGCTTGGCACCGACGGCGAGTTCGTCCCTTGCGTGCACTCGGTCGATGCGCTCAAGGAGGGGGTCGAAGACGTCCCCTGGCCCCGCAACGAGGACAACAAGTACATCGTCCACTACCTGGAGAGACGAGGGAGATCTGGTCGTTCGGCTCCGGCTACGGCGGCAATGCACTGCTGGGCAAGAAGTGCTTCGCGCTGCGGATCGCTTCGGTGATGGCCCGCGACGAGGGTTGGATGGCCGAGCACATGCTGATCCTCAAGCTCACCTCTCCGGAGGGGTCGGTCAAGTACGTCACCGGGGCGTTCCCCCGGCCTGCGGCAAGACCAACCTGTCGATGATGATCCCTGACCTGCCCGACTGGAAGGTCGAGACGATCGGCGACGACATCGCCTGGATGAAGGTCCACGAGGACGGCCGCCTCTACGCGGTCAACCCCGAGGCGGGCCTCCTCGGCGTCGCCCCCAACACGAGCCACAAAACCAACCCCAACGCGATGGAGACGATCGAGCGCACCTGATCCTCACCAACTGCGCCAAAACGGACGACGGCGACATCTCGGTGGGAGGGGATGACCGGCGAGCCGCCGGCCCACGCTGATCGACTGGCACGGCGAGGACTGACGCCCGAGTCCGACGCGCCCGCCGCACACCCCAATGCCCGCTTCACGGCCCCCGCCGCGCAGTGCCCCTCGATCGCTCCCGAGTGGGAGGACTCCGGCCGGGTGCTGATCGACGCCTTCCTCTTCGGCGGCCGGCGGGCGACCGTGGTGCCGCTGGTCCAGGAGGCGTTCGACTGGGAGCATGCCGCCGTCTTCATGGGGAAGTGACTATGTCCTCGGAGACGACGGCGGCCGCGGCCGGCGCGGTCGGGCAGCTGCGCTTGACCTGATGGCGATGTTGCCGTTCTGCGGGCTGGGCCACAACATGGCCGACTACTTCGCTCACTGGCTCCAGCTCGGCAAGCGCGAAGGTGGTCGAGCTGCCGCGGGTTCCCCTCAAGGCCAACTGGTTCCGGCAAAGACGCCGACGGCAAGTTCCTCTGGCCCGGGTTCGGCGAGAACAGCCGCGTCCTGGAGTGGGTCTTCGTCGCTGCGAGGGCAAGGCCGAGGCCGTCGAGACGCCGATCGGCTCGCTGCTCGCCGAGGGCGCGATCAACACCGAGGGCCTCGACATCTCCGAGCAGGCGATGGTGGCCGAACTGACCTCGGTGGACGAGGAGCACGTCAAGCAGCAGCTGCCGCAAGTGAGGGAGCACCTGGAGAAGTTCGGCGACAAGCTGCCGGCGGAGATCTCCGCCCAGCTGGAAGCCCCCGAAACGCGCTTGGGCTGGGCCAGCCGGCTTTTGAGCGGGCCAATGGCGGGGAGCCCGAAGCATGATCAAGGTGGGCGTGGTCGGCCTCGGCAAGATGGGGTTGTCCCATCACGCGCTCCTGCATGCCCACCCCGACGTCGAGGTCGTTGCCCGCGACTCCTCCAGATACGTCCTCGGCGTCCTGCAGAAGAACACAGACGTCTCTACCTACGGCGACTACGAGGCGATGCTCGCCGACGCCGGGCTGGACGCGCGGTGGTGGTCGCGACCCCGTCTCGCGCGCACGCCGGCATGGTCCGCGCCGCCTTCGACAAGGGCCTGCACGTGTTCTGCGAGAAGCCGCTGACGCTGAGCCCCGACGACACTGACCAGCTCTGCGAGTTGGCAGGTGAGCGGGGCCTCGTCACCCAGGTTGCCACCAAGGCAACCGCTTCGTCGCGGTATTTCCGAGAGGTTAGGCCGCCGCTCGACGCCGGCGTTGATCGAGGTCATCACGCGCTGGGCGAGGCCTACGGGCTCCCGTCGTCCTCAAGCAGAAGGGAAGCACCCAAGACCTTGGAAGGGAGGCGGCAGCCTCTATGACTACGCTGCCCACGTCATCAACCTGATCAACTGGTACATGGGCGAGCCGATAGTTGGGGCACCGTCTTGCCGCGCGTCTTCTCGGCGAGCACGGACGACGCCGCTCAGCACTTCTACTCTTCGAGGGAAGACGGGCCAGATCTCGGTCTACTGGTCCGACGAGTCCTACCGCAAGATGACGACCCGGATCACGATCTGGGGACCGCCGGGCGGATTTCGCCGACCGCCAGGAATGCCAGGCCTACCTGAGGGGCACGGCACCGATCCCGGCGGGCTACGAGGAGGGCTGGAACGTCCGCTACACCACCGACCTTGACCGAGCCGGTCTGGTTCCAGCCCGCGGGCGAGGAGTACAGCAGCCAGATCGAATCCTTCGTGTCCCAGGTACAGGCTGGGACTCCCGACGACCTCAACAGCTTCGCCGCCGCGGCCCCACCGACAGGACGATCGGCCTGATGGTCGCCGACTCGCAGGTGGGGGAGCGTCGACCACCGGGTGCGGCGGCCCCGGTAATACGGAAGCGGCGGCCGCGGTGGCGGCTTCTTAGGCGCGGGGCGGTCTGAGCGAGTGGACCGGGCTGCCCTTCGGCGACAACCGTTCGGCATCAACCACATGTCGGAGGAAAAGGCGCGCGCACAAGCACTGTGGTTCCAGGACATAGGGGCGGTGATCGACGTCCTCGACGCTGCCGGTGCTCAGGGAATTCGGACCTTCATGTGCACGACACACGACCGCATCTCGCTGATCTGCGACCAGCTGCCAGGGCTGAGCTGACCGCTACCGGGACTTCGTCTTCTATCCTGCATGCTCCCGCGCGCACAAGTACGCCAACGCGGTGACCGAGAGGCCGGATGCTCGGCGCCGTCAAACGCTTCCTGCCGGACGAGGGACTGATGGACGCGGCGGGACAAGGAAGATCTCTGGCGACGAAGATGTCGAGGGGATGACCACGCTGCTTATCGACGCGGAGATGAAGATGTTCCACGGTCTGCAGACCCCGGTGATCTTCCTCCAGAACCTGATCGTCGACCTGCTTCTCGGGCTTGGCTTCAAGGACGCCTTCAGGATCTTCGCCGAGCACATCAGGAAGCGCTACGGCGCCGAGCCCGGGTTCATCACGATGAACCGTTGATGCTGCTCGACACCCTCGCCAGGTTGACGAGGTCGGGATCGAGAACCCGATCGTCTGCTCGAACATCAAGATCGGATTCCGGATGCGGGGCTCGGAGGCCTACGACGGCGCTCAGAGAGCGGGAGTTCCAAGCCGTCGCGATGTCCGTGTTCGCCCGGGGCGATCCTGGCCGAGGAGGCGATCGAGTGGGTGTGCGCGCATCCCAAATTGCACTCGATCGTCTTCGGAGCCTCGAGCGAGCGCAACATCCGCAGCAACTGCTGGAGTTGGTTTGATCGGCATTGGCCTCGTGACGACCCTGCTCGCCGCCTCCAACGGTGGGCACCTGAAGTGCCCATCGCCTTAGCGGTAGCTTCGAGGGGTGTCCCGCTCGTTCGGTGGGCGACGTTCGATACCCCCCAGAGCAGGTCGCTGCTTGAAGGCGAGAGGGTCGACTTCGTCCCATTCATCGGGGTGACGTGGAGATCCGCGAAACGTGATCCGCAACCTGCCGCACGCGAACCGGATCCTGCGACAGGGCGACGTCGACAGCGCTGGTCGGCACCGGCCTGGCCATCGCCCCTTCTTCGCCGTCGCGCGGCGGGATTGCGCTGTCACTACATCGAGAGCGCGGCCCGGCTCGACGGCCTGTCGCTGACCGGCAGGCTGGTCTCGAAGATCCCCGGCGTCCCGCCTACGCCCAGTACCGGACCTGGTCAGGCGCGCTGGAGCTTCCGCGGCTCGGTCTTCGGGACTCCTTCTGCGAGCGGGGAGCGCCCGAGCGGCACGCCCCGAGCCTCGATCAGCAGGTCGTCGTCACGCTCGGCACCTACAAGGGCACTCCGTTCCTGCGGCTGGTCCGGCGGCTGCTGGAGATCCTGCCCCCGAGGCCGAGGTGCTCTGGCAGACGGGTGCCACCGACGTCGCCTCGCTCGGGATCGAGGGTCTTCACGCGATGCCCGAACGGGAGCTGAGCGAGGCGATGCGCGAGGCCGACGTCGTCGTGACGCACGCCGGTGTCGGGACGGCGCTCGCGGCTCTGGAGGTCGGCAAGTGTCCGGTGCTGGCGCCCCGGCTGCAGGTGCACGGCGAGGCCGTCGACGATCACCAGGTGCAGATCGCCGAGCAGCTGTCCGCTCGTGGCCTGGCGCTCGCCGTCGACGCCGATGAGCTGACGCTCGCGGACCTGCTCGCGGTGCCGGTGATGGGGAAATCCCGCCGAGCCGCCCGCCTTCGACCTCACCTTGAGCCAGGGCGACCGCCTACAGCCCGTAGGCCTGCGCCAGCTCGGGGTCCTTCTCCGCGAGCATCTCCGCCAGCTCGACCATGACCTTGCACTGCTTCCAGGTCGCGTCGTCCTCGGCATCTTGCCGTCGATCATGTGGACTCCGCGACCGTCGGGGATCGCCTCCAGGACCTTCTTCGCGAACATGACCTCGTCCGGCGGCGGGCTGAAGACCTTCTTGGCGATGTCGATCTGAACCGGGTGCAGACCAGGCGCCGACGCACCCCATCAGGAAGGCCGCGCGAAACTGTCCCTCGCATCCGGCCGTGTCCTTGATGTCCCCGAACGGGCCGTAGAAGGGCAGGATCCCAACCGATGTGCAGGCGTCGACCATGCGGCCGATCGAGTAGTGCCAGATCCTGCTGGCGCCGACCCGGTCGGCTTGCGGGTCTCCGGGTCGGCGGGTCCTCCAGTCCACGCGGAAGCTGATGCCCGGCCGTTGACGCGGTGACTTCATCCTGCTGCGGCGCGAGTCGGCGACCGTTTCGTCTTCGAGGCTGCAATTACGCGGCGATCTCTTCCAGTTGACCCGCATGGCCGCGGCAACTCAGAGGATGGCGGTCAGGATCGGCGTCGACCGCCGCCTGCCCGGCTGGCCATACAGCGCCGGTCGATGCGATGTCCAGGTCCTCGACCTTGGAAACCATCACGACTTCGAGCTGGTCCTCGATCTCTCCCACCAGGGTGGTCAGATCGTCGAGCACCCAGGGGCTCTCCAGGGAATTGACCCGGGTCCACAGCGCCGTCTGGCCGAAGTCGGAGATCTTCGCGGTGGCCTTGATCAGGCCCTGGCGGGCGGCTCGCGGTCGGCCGGGATCGCGTCCTCGAGATTGCCGAGCAGGATGTCGGTCTTCTCGGCGATGTCGGCCGCCTTGGCGACCATCTTCTCGCGTTCGAGAAGTCCAGGAAGTGGATCATCCGTGCGGGCCGGACCGGGATCCGCGCAGCGGCCTCGGGTGCGCCCATGGCCAGTGGATGGAAGAAGTCTCTGGGGTTTTCAAGCTGCTCCTTGGGTCGGTTCGCATTCGTCGGCCGGCATGGAAATCTAGCCAAGCCCAGCGAGGGGCCTGGGTGCGCCTGCCCCACCTTTCCCGCCTGAGCTCGCCTTACATTCAGGGCGACGATGGAGACGGCGGCCGCGACAGCACGGATGATCGGCTCCTCTCGATCGAGCGACCTCGTCGACGGTCGCTGTGGTCGAGCGGCGGATCGATGAGGCAATCGCCATCGCCCGAGCCTCCGAAGCGGCGGCGATGACCGGGGCCGACGCAGCCCTGGAGAGTGCGCGGCAGGCGCCATGAGCGGCCGAGCTGGCCGAGCGGGCCAGCGCAGTCGTCCATGGCGCCGGCCGGGGGCATGGCGACCGGATGGTATCGCCGCGGATGAGAGGTTGGTCGGCTTCGCCCGCCGGGCCGATCGGCTCGGTGCGAGGCTGGTCGGCTCCAGCGCCGCTAGGACGGCAGCCACCGGCGCGCGGCGGCGATCAGCGTCGAGGTGATCCGTCCTCCTCGCGGCAGGGCCTCTCCTCGTCGAGCGCCGCCACCGGCTCTACGCCTCTGATCGAGCTCGGACGAAATATCCTCCTCCGAGGAGCAGCCGGCACGGAGAGGTGGGAGCCTCAGTGACCTCGATTCCGGCTTTGCGGGCGATCTCGATCACCTCGGGCACGGCGATGCCGGAGATGCGCCCGTCCAGGGGCGGCGTCAGGAGGCCTGCCCCGGACTGTGAAGACGTTGCCCCGAGAGGCCTCGAGCACGCTGCCGTCCTCGGTGACAGTAGTGGAACTGACCCCGGCGGCCCGCGGCCTCGGCCTGTCCGAGGATCGCCCGCGCGGGTCTCGCCCACTTCAGGTTTCCGAGACCGGCGCGGGATCGACCGTCATCGTCGAGAGGGTCGCGGCGAGCTCGCCGGTCGGGAACACGTTTGCCGGGTCGACCGCGGCCACCACGACGGGCTCGTCTCGAAGCTTCTGCGGGCGCGGCGCGACGGTCAGCCGAAGGCGGCCGAGCTCGACCTCGCGGGCGCCGGCGAGGAGAGGTCGCGGGTATCGGGCGGGTCTTCGCCAACACGGCTCGACGCTCTCCGCAAGGCGCTCCGGTGGGCGTCGAGCTCGATCGGGAGGTCGTCGACGAGGAGCAGCGTCTCGATCACTCCATGACGCTGATCCGGCCGGGGTTTCTGCGCTGCCGCTTGTGGCATCTTGTCGCCGATGATAGGTCGCCTTCGCCAATACGCTCGCCAGCACGGGCTGCGAGCAACGCGCGCGCTGCTCTCGCGGCTGCGGGATGCGGTCTTCGGGTGAAGCGAGGATGACGATCCTGATCAAGGACCTCACCTCGATCGTCGAGCCGTCTCGACCCGCGGGCCTCGGTGTCGAGGACATGGAGCGGGGCCACCTCGGCGGCCTCCTCGAGCTGGAACTGCAAGCGTGGTCGGCGGTGGGTCGATGGGCGTTTCCTGGGCAACCCGCCCGCGGCCTTCACGGCTTCGTCGGCCTGCGCGACGGAGAGATCGCCGTCGGCTACTACTGGTGGATCGACGCGGCCGCGGCAGGTGCGTACCCGACTCGGCGTACTCGGGTCCGCGGTGGATCTCCAGCAAGACGACGCCCGCTGGCTCCGACTTCTACATCCTTCCGGCGCACCGCGGGGCGGCGCCGCGAACGAATTCCTCTTCCACGTCGAGACCCCGCTGCGCGAACGCGGTTTCAAGCGGATCTGGGTGGCCAAGGCCGACTTCGCAACCGGCAGGCGCGCTGGCTCTACAGCTCTCGGGGCTATCTGCCGATCAGGGATGTCGAGAGCCGCAAGCTGCTCTTTATTCGTAGAATGAGCCCGGTGCCACAAGTGCAGGGATCAGAGTTCATGGATGACCACGCCAAAGTCATAGAAGAGTTCATCGTCAACGAGATAACTGGAGAGGTCGGGGCGGGGTCGCTTCCACGACGAAGACCTCCTCGCCGCCGACCTGATCGACTCCTGCATCACCGAGCTGGTCGGTTTCCTCGAGGGCAATTCGCATCAGCGTCGCCGACGAAGACCTGACCCCCGAGAACTTCCGCAGCGTCGACAGCATCGCCGCGTTCGTCGCTCTAAAGGGGGTTGAAGTCGCGGTGCTGATGGACCCTCTACGCGCGGGCGGAGGCCCATCCCGACCAGGCGGCGGTTGCCCATCGCGACGAGCGCCTGAGCTTCGCCCAACTGGTCAGAGCGGATCGAGCGGCTCGCAAGCGTCTCGCGGACGGGACCGAACCCGGGGACGCGGTCGGTCTGGTCCCTGCGCGACGGTCCTGGTTCGTGGCCGCCTTCCACGCGGTCAGCGCGCTCGGCGCTGTCGTCCCCGCGAACCTGGCGTTCAAGCAGGCGGAGCTGGACTTCTGGTCCTGCAGTACCTGCCCGGGCGGTGATCAGCGATGAGCGCACGGCCGGGGTTCCCGCGGTGAGCGCGATCGTCGCCGGCTTCGACCCTCCGGCCCAGGTGATCGGATCGGGCGCCGGTCACGGCCAGTCCCTCACTCGACCGCCTCGTCGAGGAGGGCTCGCCGAGGAGGCTCGGCCCCGGGCCGCCGAGGAGCCGCTCGCCGGGCAGTTCTCGTCCGGCTCGACCGGGCGCCCGAAGCGCCCGGACTGCACCCACGTAGCCAATGCGTCGCTGAGGCTGAGAGCTACTCGGGCTCGGGCTCGGGCCGGAGGATCGCATCTCGCCGTGGTGCCGCTCTTTCCACACCTGGGGAATGGGCAGCTCTGCCTGTTCGGCAGCGCCGTCTCGGGGCGACCTGGTCATCCTCGAGGACCGCATCTGCTCTGCTCGCGCGCCATCGCGCGCTCGAGCTGATCGAGCGCGAGCGTCACGCCCTGTGCCCTTCAACTATCGCCTGATGGCCGAACTCGACGGACGCGGACCTCTCCTCGCTGGTGGCTCTGCTTCACCGCCGGGATGGCGATGCCGCGGGAGACGTTCGAGGCGTTCGGCGAGCGCTTCGGCCTCCTCGTCGACAGCTCTACGGCACCGAGACCGGGATGATCACGGCGAACATGAGCTCCGATCCGGTCTCGACCTTCGAGTCGGTCGGGGCGCTGGTCAGGCGGTCGCCATCGACATCGTCGACGACGGACGGCGCGCCGCTGCCTCCGGCGAGGTCGAGGCCATCGTCACCAGCCTGCTACCACGGCGGATACGGCGACCCGGCGGAGCTGAACCGGGTCGCCTTCCGGGATGGGCGTCGTCGAGCTGGAGACTCTGCTGCGTCGACGAGGACGGGATGCTGGCCCTCGTCGGTCGCAAGAAGCTGCTGATCGAGACGGTGGCTTCAAGGTCGACCTGATCGAGGTGGAGAGCGTGATCGACTCCCACCCCGCCGTGGCGGAGTCGGTGGTCGTCGGCGTCGACACCGATCGGCCGGCGAGCAGCGGGTGAAGGGCGGTCGCTGTCCGCAACGGCGGACGGCGGTGAGGAGAGCGAGCTGACGCCTATTGCCGCGAGAGGCTGGCCAATCATGTCCCCCTAGAGCGTGGAATTCCGGGAGAGATCCGGAAGAGCCCCTCGGGAAGAAGCTTCGTAAATACCCTGTTTGAGAAGGTGGAAGAGCGTCGATGAAGACCCTGCTGATCGACAACTACGATTCCTTCACCTACAACCTCTACCAGCTGCTCGAGGCCAACGGCGAAGAGCCGGATCGTCGTTCGCACGAGCTCTCCTGGGAGGAGATCGCGAGCAGCCGGGACTTCGACAACGTCGTCATCTCGCCGGGGCCGGGAAATCCTGACCGGGGAGGGCGATTTCGGCGTCTGCGCGGACGCCATCCGCCACTCCGAGGTGCCACTGCTCGGGGTCTGCCTCGGCCACCAGGGCCTCCGCTCCAGCACGGCGCCAAGGTGGTGCACGCGCCCGAGGCGAGTGCACGGACGCCTTTGCGCGGTGATCCACGAGGACTCCTCGCTGTTCTCCGGCCTGCCACGCGAGTTCCAGGTCGTCCGCTACCACTCGCTCTGCGTCGAGCAGCCACCGCCGGAGGAGCTCGAGCCGACCGCCTGGACGAGGCGACGGCATCCTGATGGCGGTCGCCCACCGAACCAGGCCCCAGTGGGGAGTCCAGTTCCACCCCGAGTCGATCTGCACCGAAAGCACGGGCGCGACCTCCTCGCCCGCTTCCGCGACCTGACGATCGAGCACCCGGTCGCCGCAACGGGGTCGGTCGTGCCGGACGCAAGGCTGACGAAGCGCGGGCGGCCGGGGCTCCGGGCTCGAGCTGAGGATCAAGCGGCTCGACTCCATCTACGATCCTGAGCGGGCCTTCGCCCACCTCTACGGGTCGAGCGGCGATGCCTTCTGGCTCGACAGCAGCATGCTGGACGAGCGAACCCGGTTCTCCTTCATGGGCGACGCGAGCGGACCGATGGCGTCGACCATCGACTACGACGCCGTCAGCAGCGGCTGCGGGTCGAGGCGAACGGCGAGACCCGGGTCCTCGAGGAGTCGATCTTCGACTACCCGGCGCGTGATGCGGCGCCTGCGCTACCTCTCCGACGACCTGCCATTCGACTTCAACCGCGGCTTCGCCGGCTACTTCGGGTACGAGCTCAAGGCCGACAGCGGAGGCAGCCAGGCGCATCGCTCCACGCTGATCGACGCACATTTCGTCTTCGCCGACCGGATGATCGCCTTCGACCACGTCGAGCGGTGCACCTACGTGCTCGACCGCCGAGCGGGGGCTGACCGAGGAGACTGATCGCCGGATCGCCGAGACCAGCCTCAGGCTCGCCCTGGCCGCCGCCGATCGTCGCGGCGCCGGAGGCGAGGCAAGACCGAGCGCGAGCCGGTCGAGTTCAGGCCTTCGCTCGCATCAACGCTACCTCGACGACATCGACGCCTGCAAGCGCTACCTCGTCGACGGCGAGACCTATGAGATCTGCCTGACCAACAAGATCACGGCCGACATCAGCCCGGATCCGTTCCCGCTCTACAGGACGCTGCGCCGCATCAATCCGGCCCCCTTCTCGGCCTACCTGCGGATGGGGGATGCAGCGGTGCTCAGTCCCTCACCTGAGCGGTTTCCTCTCGATCGGCCGCGATCGCTGGGCCGAGGCGAAGCCGATCAAGGGTACCACCAGGGCGAAGGAGCTGGGCGGGACGTGCGGTTGGCCGAGAGGCCCGGCACCGACGAGAAGAACTGCTGCGCCGAGAACCTGATGATCACCGACCTCCTGCGCAACGATCTGGGCGTCGTCTGCGAGATCGGCACCGTGCACGTCCCATATCTGATGCACGTCGAGAGCTACGAGACCGTCCACCAGCTCGTCTCGACCGTGCGTGGCCTGCTGCGCGAGGAGTTGGAGCCCCCCGACTGCATCCGCGCCTGCTTCCCCGGCGGCTCGATGACCGGCGCGCCGAAGAAGCGGACGATGGAGCTGATCGACGGCCTCGAGGGCGAGGCCCGGGGCGTCTACTCGGGCGCGATCGGCTACCTCGGGCTCAGCGGCGGCTGCGATCTCAACATCGTCATCCGCACTATCGTGATGGATGGCGAGACCACGACGATCGGTGTCGGCGGGGCGATCGTGATGCAGTCCGACGCGGAGGACGAGTACCAGGAGATCCTCCTCAAGGGACGCGCGCCGATGCAGGCGATCGATCCGCGGGTCGACCCGCAGACGGTCTTCGAGGCCGTCTCCGCATAGCTTGCGCCCGGCCGCCGCCGATATCCTCCTTGGGGCGGGAAGGCAATCCGCTGCCCAAGGGCAAGTCCGTCAAGCGAAGAAGTAGGAGAAATGGCCGTAGAGACCGCCGCATACAGCGAGCAGACCGACCTTCAGCGCGACATCACCGCGATGGTCCGCCAGTTCGCCGACGAGAAGATCATTCCCAACGCCGAGCACTACGACCACGAGGACTCCTTCCCGGAGCCGATCGTCGAGGAAATGAAGGAGCTCGGTCTGTTCGGGGTGACGATCCCCGAGCAGTACGGCGGCATGGGGCTCGACCTGACGACCTACGCGATGATCGTCGAAGAGCTCTCGCGCGGCTGGATCTCGATCTCCGGCGTCGTCAACACCCACTTCATCGGCTCCTACCTGCTGATGAAGTTCGGCACCGACGAGCAGAAGGACTACTTCCTGCCGAAGATGGCGACGGGAGAGATTCGCGCCGCCTTCTCGCTCTCGGAGCCCGAGGTCGGCTCTGACGTCCAGGGGATCAAGTCCACCGCCAAGAAGGGCGAGGACGGCAACTGGGAGCTGAACGGCCAGAAGATGTGGGTCACCAACGGGCTCGGCTCCGGTGTCGTCTTCGTGCTGATGAAGACCGACACGAAGGCCGAGCCCGCCTACAAGGGGATGACCTGCTTCATCACCGAGAAGGAGCCCTGGGTCGAAGCGAACACCGGTGACTTCAAGGGCCTCGACGTCCCGCCCAAGATCAAGAAGATGGGCTACAAGGGGGTCGAGTCGACCGAGCTGGTCTACGACGGCTATCGCTGTCCGCCCGAGCGCGTGCTCGGCGGTGAGGAGGCGGGGGTGGGCGAGGGCTTCGTGCAGATGATGGACGCGCTCGAGGTCGGCCGGGTCAACGTCGCGGCCCGCGGCGTCGGCATCGCCCAGCGGGCCCTGGAGCTGGCCCTTCGCTACAGCCAGGAGCGCAAGGCCTTCGGCAAGCCGATCGCCCAGCACCAGGCGATCCAGTTCAAGCTCGCCGACATGGCGACCAAGATCGAGGCCGCCCGGCTGGTCACCCGCAAAGCGGCGCGGATGAAGGACGCCGGCGAGCGCTCCGACCTCGAGGCGGGGATGGCGAAGCTCCTGGCCTCGGAGACCGGCAAGGAGTGCGTCGAGGAGTGCTTCCGCATTCACGGCGGCTACGGCTACTCGAAGGAGTACGAGATCGAGCGCCTCTATCGCGACGCGCCGCTGCTCTTGATCGGCGAGGGGACCTCGGAGATCCAGCGCATGGTGATCGGCAAGAAGCTCCTGCAAAGGCACAAGATCTAGATGGGACGCGCCTAGGCGAATGCCGTCGACCGCCGACCTGATCCGCACCGCCGTCGAGCGCTTTCAGGCCGAAGTCCCGGCGCTGGCGAATCTGAAGCTGATCATCGGACTCGAGCTCAAAGCCAAGCACGACGTCCAGCTTTACCGAGTCGAGCTGCCGGGGCCGAAGATCAGCAAGGACCTCGCCCAGGATGAGAGGGTGCTGGTCGACATCGATCGCCCCCAGTTCAACGAGCTGGCCGCGCGGGGCACCTTGAAGAGCTACCGCAAGGCGGTCGAGACCGGCCACATCAAGGCCTCGGGGGACTCCAACGTCCTCAAGCTGATCGTGCAGGTGGTGGAACGCCAGGAGGAACGGGCGAAGCTGAGGAAAGTCCACTGAGGCCGGGCGGCTAGAGCCGGACCAGGTTGTCGGAGGCGATGCCTCGGGTGACGCCGCGGAAGTCGACGACCTGGGCGGCCGTCGCGACCACCTTCTCGTAGTCGATGCCCGGATGGGCGGTGACGATCGCCGCCAGGTCCGCGGTCGTCAGGGCCTCGTCGAGGTCGACGGACCTGAGGCCATGGCCGGGAAGCTCGGGAACGTAGGGGTCGTGGTAGGAGACGGCGCCGCCGAGGTCCTGAAGGCGGCCGATGATCTTCAGCGCGGGCGATTCGCGCGTGTCGCCGACGCCGCCCTTGTAGCTGGCGCCGAGGATCAGGATGCGGGAGCCGTTGACCGGCTTGGCCGTCCGGTTGAGGACGCGCTCGATACGTTCGACGCAGAAGCCGGGCTGGGCCTGGTTCACTTTTCCGGCGAGCTCGATGAACTCGGGGTAGAAGTCGTGCTGCCGGGCCTTGAAGGCGAGGTAGAAGGGATCGACCGGAAGGCAGTGGCCTCCCATGCCCGGCCCGGGCTCGAAGCGCATGAAGCCGAACGGCTTGGTGGCCGCCGCGTCGATCACCTCCCAGACGTCGATGCCGAGCCGGTCGCAGAGCTGGGCCAGCTCGTTGACGAGGGCGATGTTGACCGAGCGGAAGATGTTCTCGAGCAGCTTCGAGAGCTCCGCCGTCTCCGGCGTCGACAGCACGACCACGCGCTCGCAGACCAGGCCGTACACCTCGTTTGCCCGCTCGGCACAGGCATCGGTCATGCCTCCCACCAGCTTCGGGGTCGTGCGGACGGTGAAGTCGGTGCGCCCGGGGTCGATCCGCTCCGGCGAGAAGGCGAGGTGGAAGTCGCGGCCGACCGAGAGGCCGGAGCGCTCGAGGATCGGCAGCAGCCGCTCGCGGGTCGTGCCGGGGTAGGTCGTCGACTCGAGCACCACCAGCTGGCCGCGGACCAGCACCTCCGAGAGGGCGGTGGCGGAGTCGAGCAGGTAGGTCAGGTCCGGCTCCCGCGAGTCGCTGAGCGGCGTCGGCACGCAGATGATCACCGCGTCGCAGCTGGCCAGCTCGGTGTACTCGGCGGTCGCCCTCAGGTTCCCGCTCAGCGGTGCCAGGACCGCGTCCGGGACGTCCTCGATATAGCTGCGACCGGCGTTGAGGGCGTCGACCTTGGCCGGATCGACGTCGAGCCCCACCACTTCGTGCCCACTCGGCGAAAGCCACCGCGAGGGGTAGGCCGACGTAGCCGAGGCCGATGATCCCAACTTGCATCGGGCGAGTCTAGATAGCCGCGCCGGACGGGGACGACAGATAGCACCCCGCGCCGCGAAACAAAGAGGAGACGAAACCGAGAATGAGCGAGATGTACGAGCTGACAACCGACCAAGCCGAGCGCGAGGCATCCGGCGCGCACAGCTACGGGCGCTATCTCGAGGAGTTCGAGGTCGGCGCTGTCTACAAGCACTGGCCGGCCAAGACCGTGACCGAGTCGGACGACCACCTGTTCTGCCTGATCACGATGAACCACCACCCGCTTCACCTCAACGACGTCTACGCGAAGCAATCGCAGCAGGGCCGCAACGTCGTCGTCGGGCCGTTGGTCTACTCGCTGGCCCTGGGTATGTCGGTCTCCGACGTCTCCGGGAAGGCGATCGCCAACCTGGCCACCGAAGAGCTCAGGCACCCGAACCCGGTCTTCCACGGCGACACGCTGTTCTGCGAGACCGAGGTGCTCGACGTGAAGCCGTCGCAGTCGAAGCCCGACCGTGGCGTCGTCAAGGTCCATACGCGGGTGCTGAACCAGGAGGGCCTGCTGGTGGCCGAGTTCAAGCGCCTCGTGCTGGTCCCTCGCCGGGAACCCGGAAGCTGACGATCAGGCCCTCATATCAACGGCTGCCGCGCTCTGGATGCGGGTGGCCGCAGGCATATGATCCGCCCCGTCGAATGGGACGCGAATGAGGGATAACGATGGGGCGCTCGAGTACGCGCTGCGTGTGTTGCGGCGCCGGAAGTTCGTCATTCTGGCGGCGCTGATCAGCGTGCCATTGTTCGCGTTCCTCTACTCCTCGGCACAGACGAAGGAATACACGGCGAGCGCGACGCTGCTGTTCGAAAGCAACACCGAAGCCGGTCTGACCGAAGCCTCGCGCGAAGCTGCGACCAACGAAGCCCTGGCGGCGCTGCCGCAGGTCGCAGCCCGGGCGGCGAAGACGCTCGGCTCCAGCGTGAACATCAACGAAGTACTCGGCAGCGTCGAAGTCAGCTCCGCCAACGAAATGGCGAACATCACGATGATCTCGGCGACCAATGAATCGCCCGAACGCGCGGCGGAAATCGCCAATGCCTACAGTCGCGCGTACATCGAATTCCGGCGCGAATCCGACCGCCAGCAGCTGAAATCTCAGATCGCCGTGATCGAAGGCCGCCTGGCCGGTCTCTCCCCGGAAGAAAAGACGGGCCCGAAAGGCGTACTTCTGGCCGAACGCCTCAACCAGCTCGAAATCGAAGAAGCCCTGCAGACCGGGAGCACCTCATTGGTCCAGGAAGCTGGACCGCCGGCAAGCCCATCGAAGCCGAAGACCAGCCGCAACGTCCTGATCGGGCTGGTGTTCGGCGTGGTTCTGGGACTCGGCCTGGCCGCCCTGGTCGAGCGCCTGGATCGCCACGTCCGCTCGGTGGAAGAACTGGAGGAACTGTTCGGCCTGCCGATCATCGCCCGCATTCCGAAGACGAAGGAGTTCAAGAACGCGAGCGTCGAATCGATGCTGCGGGCAGCGGAGGCGGAGGCATTCCGGACCCTGCGAACCAACCTCCGATACCTCAACGTGAACCGAGAGCTCAGCTCGATCCTGATCGCCAGCCCGGAGCCCAACGACGGTAAGTCGACGGTGGCCCGCGGCCTCGCGGGAGCGATGGTCGAGATGGGGGACAACGTCGTCCTCGTAGAGGCCGATCTGCATAAGCAGAGCGCCTTTCGCTACGAGTCCTCCTACGTCCCGGTGGGGCTCTCGAGCGTCCTCGCCGGGGCCCGGCTCGACTCTGCTCTGATGCAGGTCTCGATCTCCGCCCATGGCCCCAAGCAGGTGCGGTCGATGACCGTCCTCCCCAGCGGCCCGATCCCCCCGAATCCATCGGAGCTGCTGGAGAGCGAGCAGATGCGGGCGGTCCTGGCCGAGCTCGGCGAGCGCTTCGACTTGGTCGTAATCGACAGTCCCGCGATCGGCGTCGTCAGCGACGCAATGGCGCTGGTGCCGCTCGTCTCGGCGATCCTCGCCGTCGGCGGAATCGGAAAGACGACGCGGGAGGGGGCCAGGCGCTTCGTCGACCAACTCGCCCTGACGGGGAACAAACCACTCGGCCTGATCGCCACCCTGACTCCGGCGAGTCGCGGCCAGTACGCCTACTACCGCCAGCCGCGTACGCTGCTGCGCCGCTGAGCGCGGGCCAGTTTCCTGCGGTTCGCGATAACCCGCTCCGCGCCCGCGCCGGAGGCACCGATCATCAGCCAGATCATCGCCTGCTGCTGGGTGATGAAGGCGACGAAGAAGATCGCGACGAGGCAGGTGAAGGCGACGATCGGGAGGATGGCGATCGGTTCCGTCTGCTGGCCGTAGGAGCGGGCGAGGACGATCAGCGTCGAGGCCGCGACGGCGAACAGGGCGAAGGTGGGGATCAGGCCCCAGGTGTCGGCGAGGATGATGTAGGCGTTGTCGGTGGCGGTGCCGAAGTTGACCGCCGGCGTGACCTCGTTGTGCGCGTTGCCCCAGAGGTGCAGGACGCCCGGCTGAAGCGCCCGGTTGAGCAGCGCTTCGCGATAGAGCCCGCTGGACTGGTAGTTGCGTTCGTTCGAGTGCCCTAAGCCGGGGAGGACCTGCAGCTCGTGAGGCATCACGACCGAGGTGACCAGGACCACCCCGACCACGATCGCGAACAGGGTGAAGAGGCGCTTGCGGATCGGTCCGCGCACGCTGACCAGCGCCATCAGCACGACGCCGACCGCGAGCATCAGCCAGCCGGTTCGCGAGAGGGCCAGGGCCATCGTCCCGATCGCGACGCTGGCGATCGCGTACCAGGCATAGCGGGGCTTGGCTCTCTCGCTCCCGATTCCCATCGCGATCGAGAGAAGTGCCGAGGCGGCGAGGAACATCGAGAAGGCAATCGGGTGGCCGAACGAGGTAACCGCCCTGATCGCGCCGAAGCGGTTGATCTGACTGGCCCAGATCGAGAACTCGCCCGAGTTGAAGTTGAGGTTGAAGAACGGGTTGGAGCCGCCGAGGGATTCGGATACCGCCAGCGGCGCCAGGATCAGCGTGACGACGGCGAAGGAGATCGCGATCACCTTGACCGGGGATCTCACCTGCGAGACCAGCAGACGAGCCCCGAGCCACGGTCCCGCCCAGAGGAAGATGTTGTGGACGTAGTCGGTGAGTTCGGCTCGTGCCGAGAAGCTGACCGAGACCGCCATCAGGCCGAAGAAGGCGAGGACGGCGTAGTCGACGTAGTTGGCGCGGAACAGGAAGCCGTCGGTGAACAGGTTGCGCCACATCAGGGCGATGCCGATGGCCCACGCGGCCGCCGCCGCCGGGATGAACAGGATCGGTCCCACCGACGGCGAGGCATATGTCGGGATCAGCGCCAGCATCGCCACCAGGCCCCCGAACGCGAGATCGGGGCGCACAAAGGCGACCGCGAGCCCGATCAGGACGAGGATCACAGCGACGAGCGCCATCACCAGTGTCGGTTTCGCGACGATCGCGATGCCGAAGAAGCCGCCCAGCAGCACGGCCAACGGTATCGACGTGGATGGAGAGGAAGCGACGCCCGCCAGACCGCCGCCCTGGGGCGCGAGCCTCTCCGTGAGCGAAGCCGGCCTCATCGGCGGAAGCTTAGAGCCCAGCCGTGAGCTACCGGCCGCCGCATGTGCTTGGCTGCCACCATGCGAGAGCTTGGACCGGCGAAGGCGGATCACGGGTGAGGATCGTCTTCGTGTTGCCGGGCCGCAGCCCCGCTCCCGTCGGCGGCTTCAAGGTCGTCTACGAGTACGCCAACCAGCTCGCCGACCGCGGTCATCGTGTCAGCGTCGTGCACCCGTGGAGCTGCGAGCGACCGGCCTCCTGGCTCGAGCGGCTGCGGGCGCGCCGCTGGATCTCGCGGCTGCGGCGCGATCGCGGGGAGATCGCACCCTGGTTCGAGCTCGACGAGCGGGTCGAGCTGCCGCTCCTCGCCTGGCCGGGGCCGGCCGAGCTGCCGGTGGCCGACGCGACCGTCGCGACGGCGTGGCAGACCGCCGCCCCGGTCGCCGCGGCGACCGGCGGAAACGGCCGGGGCTTCTACCTGATTCAGCATTTCGAGAGCTGGGACGAGCCCGAGACCGTGCGCGCCACCTGGAGGCTGCCGCTGCACAAGGTCGTCATCGCTCACTGGCTTCAGGAGATGGCGATTGAGATGGGGGAGGGGGAGCGGACCACCTGGGTCCCGAACGGCCTCGATTTCGAGCACTTCGGCGTCGACGTCCCGCCGCCGCGGAGGGAGCCTCGCGTCGGTGCACTGATCAGCCCCTACAAAGGCGCAGGGGACGTCGTCGCGGCACTCGAAAGCGCTCGGGAGAGGGTCCCCGGACTGAGCGCCCGCACCTACGGGGTGCGACCGCGCATGGACAGCCTTCCCGATTGGGTCGAGTACGTCCGGCTGCCCAGCCCGGAGGCGCTCCGAGCTCTCTATAACTCATGCTCGATCTTCCTCCAGGCCAGTCGCAGCGAGGGTTGGGGGTTGCCCGCGACCGAGGCGATGGTCTGCGGCTGCGCCCTCGTCACCTATGAGAACGGCGGCTCGCGCGAGTACGCGATCGATCGCCGCACGGCGCTGGTCGTTGGCGACGGCGGCCCCGAGGGCCTGGCCGACGCCGTGGTTGAGCTGAGCCGCGACCGGGAGCTGCGGTTGGCGCTGGTTCGCGCCGGGCGCGAGCTGGTCGGGACCTTCACCTGGGCGCGTTCGACGCTCGAGTTCGAGCGGGTGCTGGAAGCTGGGGCGCCGAAGGATCCGGAGAAGTGAACGAAACCCAGAAACTCTTCCGCAACACGGTCGCCCAGTCGGCGCCGGTGATCACGACGTTCGTCTTCAGCTTCGTGCTGGCGCCGATCATGCTCAGCAGGCTGGGCCTTGCCCAGTTCGGCGTCTGGGCGGTGACCGGAGCGCTTGCCCAGTACGCGCGCCTGCTCGATCTCGGCATCACCAACTCGCTCTCCCGCTTCGTCGCGCTCTACGACGCCGAGGGCAACCGGCGCGCGATCGAGGAGACCGTCGGCATCGGGCTGATCGCTGCCAGTGCCGTCGGCGTTTTGATGGTGGCCGCGGCGATCGCCGCGGCTCCGCTCGTCAGCGATGTCGTGGGCGTGCTGAACGCCGACGAAATGCGCTTGGTCCTGGTCTGCTCCGCCGGCGTCACGGTGGCCTACCTGCTGAGCGCCGTCGTCTCCGCGGTTCCGGTCGGGTTGCGCCGGATGGGCCCGCCTAACGTCGCCGCCACCGGCGGCAACTTGGCGAATTTCATCTTCAGCCTGGTCGCGCTCCTGCTCAGCACCGAGTTGACCACCTACGCAATCGCGAACCTGGGCGCCGCCGTGATCGGCTTCGTCTTCGCGATCGTCTCGCTGATCTGGGTCTGGCCGCGCCCGTATCTGAAGCGCCCCACGTTCGTGCGCGCCCGGAGCATCCTCTCCTTTGGCGTCAAGAGCCAACTGGTCACCCTGGCGAACCTGGTCAACGTCCAGACCGACAAGTTGATCATCGCCGCGATGCTGGGGCCGCGGACCGCCGGTGCCTACGACATCGGCAACCGGATGGTGCAGGGGGTTCTCTCTCTCGGGCTGCTGACCCTCTCCGCCCTGATCCCCACCGCGACGGCCGACCTCGTCAAGCGGGGCAGGCAGGTGATCGCCGAGTACTTCAACCGCTACACGATCCGCTCCCTCGCGATCGCGCTGCCGATGTTCGGCGCCCTCTGCGTGAGCGTGCCCTACCTGCTCGTGGCCTGGCTGGGGGAGACCCCGCCCAACTCGGTCGAGATCGTGATCCTTCTCTCGGTCGCCTTCTCGGTCAGCATGGGCACCGGCGTCGCGATGACGCTCGTCGTCAGCGACGGGCACCCGGGGCTCGTCGCCCAGACCGCGACCCTCGTCGTCGTGCTCAACCTCGCCGCGACGATCGCGGCGGCGCCGCTCTTCGGGCTCTGGGGCGTGCTGATCGCGACCGTCGCCGCCGAGATCGTGGCCAGCGCGATCTTCCTCATCAGGTTCCACCGGCGTTACTCACTTGGCGCCTCCGCCTTCTGGGAGGCCGTCGCCGAGCCGCTCGCGGTGACGCTGGTGGCAGCGATCCCCTTCGTGCTCTGGTACGTGCTTGCGGGCACGATTCCCGACAGCCGGCTTCCGGCGCTGATCGGTGCGCTGGCCACCGGTGGCGTCTACGCGATCGCCTGCTGGCTGGTCGAGAGCCGGCGCGGGCTGCTGCCGGAGAAGTTGAGCGCGGAATGGCTCTGGCGTCGCTTCGGCAGAGCGCAGAAGGTCCCCGGATAGACTCGCGGCGAATGGCCGGTAGCCAGCGCAGACACCGCTTCCTGCTGGTCACCAACTGGATCAGCTGGGCAGGCGCGGAGACCCAGCTTGCATATCTGGCGATCGGCCTGAGCAAAGCCGGGCACTCGGTGACGCTGCTCGCGACCGGAGCGCTCATCAGCGGAACCGACGAGCTCGAGGCCGCCGGAGTCGAGGTCGTCGGCCTCAATGTCCGCAGCCGCTGGGGGAAGCTGCTGGTCCCGTTCAGATTGGCGCGCTTTGCTCGGCGGGCGGACCTGGTCCACTGCACCGGCTGGGACGCCACGCTCTGGGGCCGACTGGGCGCCGTCCTCGCCAGGCGTCCGGTGGTGATCACCGAGCACACGCCGGGCCGCGAGTACCAGGTCTCTCCGACCGGAGCATCGCGGGAGCGCGCGATCGCCCTCCACAACAGGATGCTGGGCCGGGTCACCTACGCGACCATCGTGGTCGGTGCGTGGCAGCGTGCCCTGCTGGAAGACGAAGGCGTTCGCGGCGAGTCGATCGTCCACATCCCCAACGCGGTGCCGGTCGGGGAGCTGCGCCGACGCGCCGAGGAAGGGCCCGGGAGGGCCTCGCTGGGCCTCCCCGATGACTCGCTCGTCGTCATCGAGGTGGCCCGCTTCGCGCCGCAGAAGGGTCAGGACGCCGTGCTGCGGATCGCCGCCGCCTTGCGCGAGGAGCTGGGCGACGTCAGGGTGATATTCGTCGGAGACGGAGCCACCGAAGCCGAGGTGAAGCGGGAAGCCCAGCGGCTGAACGCCGACTGGGCGACCTTCCTCGGTCGTCGCCAGGACGTCCCGGGCCTGATCCGGCTGGCGGACGTCTCGGTCCTGCCGTCGACCGGCGAGGGTCTGCCGATGTCGTTGATCGAGGCGATCGCGATCGGGACCCCGGTGATCGGGACCGACGTCGGTGATGTCCGCTGGCTGATCGAGACCACCGGGGCGGGGGTCTGCGTCGAGCCCGGGGACGAGGCCGCCTTCGGCGAGGCATGCGCCAAGGTCCTCGGTGACGCGGAGCTTCGGACGCGGCTGCGCGCCGCCGCGGCGGAAAAGGTGGAGCAGTTCGACGCGCCGTTGATGGTGGGGCGCTACGAGCAGGTGTTCGAGGCCGCGATCGAGAGGGCCCCCGTTCCCCGTCTAGGGGCATGAGCGAGAAGTCGCGACCGCTTCGCGTCTGGCTGGCCTGCGACTGGTTCGTCAAGTACGTCGTGGGCCTCGCCGAGGGGCTGACCGAGGTCGGTTGCGAGGTGACCTTGCTCACCCGCGACCATGACCAGGAGTTCGGCGGCGAGCCGGGCGCGATGAGGTCCTTCGTCTCGGCTCGGCTCGATGGAAGGGTGCGGCACCTGGAGCTGGGCGGACGGGTGAGCGACCCGCGGGCGATCGGCGCCGTGCTCACGACCCGCCGTGCCTGTCGGCGCTGGGGCCCCGACGTCGTTCACGTCCAGGATTCCCTGGCCAACGATTTTCGGTTGGCCCTGGCCTCGGGCCTGCCACCGCGCAGCTACGCGCTCACCGTGCACGACCCGGTTCCCCATCCCGGCGACGCGACGCCGCCGCTCACCACTCGCCTTTCGAGGCGGGTCCTGAGGCGAGCGGCGGGGCTCGTCTTCGTTCACTCCGAGGAGCTGCGGGCCGAGTTGACGGCGACCGGTGGCACCAGGGCGCCGATCGAGGTCGTGCCGCACGGGGTGGGCGCAGCGGCACCGGCGCCGCTGCCGGCGCGAAAGTCACTGCTGTTCTTCGGCCGCATCTCCCACTACAAGGGCTTGGACGTGCTGCTCGACGCGATGCCGCGGATCTGGCAGGCGCACCCCGAGATGACGCTGACCGTGGCGGGCGAGGGTGAGGGCGGGGCTCCCGACCACTCCCTGCTCTCGGACCCGCGTGTCGCATACCGCGCGGAACACGTACCGGAGGAGTCGATTCCGGCCCTCTTCGCCGCCGCCACCTGCGTCGTCCTTCCCTATCGCCAAGCCAGCCAGAGCGGGGTCGGGTCGCTTGCCCGCGAGCACGGCCGGGCGGTCGTGGCGACCCGGGTCGGCGGCTTGCCCGAGCTCGTCACCCCGGACTGGGGACGGCTGGTGGCGCCCGAGGATCCCGAGGCGCTGGCGGAAGCGATTCTCGAGGTGGTGGACACCCCGGGACTGGCCGAGGAGATGGGACGGGCCGCGGCGGGGTCCGGCGACCAGTTGGACTGGGGCAGCGTTGCGGCCAAGACAGTCGCCGCCTACCGCGCTCACCTGCTCTGAGCTAACCGCGCCTCACCCACCCACCGAGGCCCGCGTCGTGCCGATCGCCAGCGGGCCCTGGTAGACGGTGAGGGAGGGGAACATCCCCGCCTTGCGGTAGCTCTGCAGGTAGATCGAGTTGGTGGCGCCGTTGTTGGAGGAGTCCATCGTCGCCATCGCCAGATGCTGGGTCGGGGCGACGTGGTTGGGGTTGTAGGTGCCGGAGCCAAAGAAGGTGATCGGCTGCCCGTTGACCCACATCTCCACGAAGCCGTCGGAGGCGAAGCGCTCGTGCACCATCACGCTGACCCAGCTGTTTCGGACCAGCGGCATCTGCCAGGGCACGTCCCACCTGTAGGTGCTGTTGCGGGCCCACTGGATGTGGTCGCCGTTGACTTCGACGTGCCAGGGCGGCGAGCCGGCGAAGGGGGAGCCGTAGGGGCCCTGCAGCAGGTTCAGCCAGCCCGGGACCGAGGCGGGGAAGTCGGCCGGGAGGAAGAATTTCGCGCTCCACCAGAGTTCATCGCCGGCTTTGATCGTCGAGGGCGAGAGCATCTCCGCCCGGGGGTTCGGGGTGATATTCAGCATGTCGCTGTCGCCGACGGTCAGCTTGAAGACCGTTTCGCCGCTGCCGGCCGGGTCGGGGACTTCGCTGAGCGCCCCCGGCGCCGCCTGCCGCAGCCAGAAGTCGCTCAGGTGGGTGGCCTTGAAGAGGAGGCCTTCGGGAAGGGGTGCGGCGGCGCTTTGCGCGGTGTTCCTCGAGACCCTGTTGTGCCGCTTCGATCGATGCTTGGGGGCCAGGGCCCGATGGTGCCGACTGAGGGCGACATGGAACTTCCCCTTGGCCGGCGCGCCGTATGCCGGGGCGCTGGTCACCGCGCCGGCCAGCAGGAACGAGAGGACGAGCGCGAGGATCGCGCTGCGCTTGGCTAGCCTGGTCGAGGTGGGCATATCCATCCCTCGACGGCTGAGGCGGGCAATCAAGCGGCGCGCCGCCCGCTCAAACAACCGTCCAGCCGACTTGCATCTGCAGCGCCTGGTCGAACATCGCCTTGCAGCCCCGGTCGCGACTAGACTGCGGCCGGTGACCGATCGGGAGAGCCGAGGCAACGAGACGGCCCTGAAACGGCGCATTGGACGCGATCGTCACTCGATCGGGCGCCGCCCCATGCCGGCACGGTGAGCGATCCCCCAGGCGAGGTCTCGCTGATCGGCCAGGATGAGCTGCGCTCGGCGGCGCTGGTCCAGACGTGGCGCGAGCTGGCCGAAGCGCGCTCGAATCCCTTCATCACCCCGGAGTGGATGTTCGCCTGGCTGCGGAGCCATCCATCGGAGTCGGAGTTCGCCCTCGCCTGGCGCCGCAACGGTGAGCTGCGTGGCGTCCTGCCGCTGGTCCGGGCATCGAAGGGGCCGCTGAAGATCCTCCGATTCGCGGGGGCGCGGCGCGCCGATTGGGTGACGCCGGCGTGCCGGCCTGGGGACGAAGGGGAGATGGCGCGCGCCTGCGCCGCCTTCCTCGACCGCGAGCGGAGCTGGCACGTGCTTCGGATCGATCGCCTCGACGAGGATTCAGCCTGGCCGGAAGCGCTCCGCGGCCGGGGGCCGAACACGATCGCGGTCGCTCCGCGCAGGAGGCGTGACGTGCTGCCCTACGTGGAGTTCGACCAGCGGGGCTACGACGGCTATCTCGCCGATCGCAGCCGCAACTTCCGCAGCCAGCTCGGGCGCCGGCGCCGGCGCCTCGAACGCGATCACGGCCTCGCCTTTCGGATGACCGCCTCACCCGAGGAGCTTGCCGACGACCTCGACGATTTCTTCAGGCTCCACGACGAGCGCTGGAGCAAGCGGGGCGGCTCCTCCTCCGGCGACCCACAGACGCGAGAGCACCTGCGCCTCTTCGCGCAGGCCGCGCTCGAGCGGGGCTGGCTGCGGCTGTGGACCGCGGAAGCCGACGGGGTGGCCGCCGCGTCGTGGTACGGCTGGAGGATCGGCCACCGCTACTGCTACGCCCTGGCCGGCCTGGACGGAGAGTTCGAGCGACTCAACCTCGGCTCGGTCCTGCTCGCGCACACGATCGAGCAGGCGGCCGCGGAGGGGGCGCGCGTGTACGACATGATGTGGGGCGAGGAGGCCTACAAGCGCCGCTTCGAGACCGGGAGGCGCTACGCGTCCACGTGGCTGTTCGCCCGCCGGCGCCACCCGGCCAGGATCGTGGTCGTCGCCGGCGTCCGCCTGGCCAGGACGGCGGAAGCGCTGCCGCCCTGGCTGCGCCGGCCGCTTGCCCGGATCGCCGGGGCGGGGGGGCGATCGTGAACAGCGCCGGTCTCCGTGTCGTCGTGCTCAGCTACGGAACGGGGGGCGAGTACCGGTCGCTGCTGGACGGCCTCCTCGCCGAGGGCCTGAAGCCGGAGACCATCCTCGTCGTCCACAATCCCTCGGTGCCCGGCGAGGGCGCGCCCTCCGACCTGGGCGGATGTGAGGTGCTCGCCAGTGGCCACAACCTCGGATACGCGGCGGGGATGAACCTGGGGATCGAGCGCCAGCTCGGACGCGATTGCGAGTTCCTGCTCGTGCTGACCCACGACGCGCGCCTGCGGGCCGGCTCGCTCGAGCTGCTCCTGGAGGCGGGGAGGGCGAATGCGCGCTTCGGTGTCCTCGGGCCCGTGCTGCTCCTGAGCGGCACCGAGTCCCCCTTCTCCTATGGCGGGGTCAACAGCGGGAACGGCGGCGTCGGCCACAGGAAAACGCTGCCGCAGATCTCGGAGGGCATCGCGCCATGCGACTGGGTCGACGGGGGGACGATGCTGATTCGGGCCGCCGCGCTTCGCCAGGTCGGGGGCTTCGACGAGCGTTTCTGGGGCTACGCCGAGGACGCCGACCTCTGCCTGCGGATCCGGCGCGCCGGCTTCGGGGTGGGAGTGGTCCCCGCCGCCCGCGCCGACCAGGACCCTGGCGGCACCAAGCGCCTCGGGCCGTGGGCCTACCTGATGACCCGGAACGGCCTTGCCTACGCACGCCGCTCGGCGGGAGCGCGCGGGCTGGCGCTCCTGGCTGGCCGTAGCGTGTTCATCGCGCTCTACGAACTGGTTCGGACCCTGGCGCGCGCGACGTCGCTGCGCCAGGGCTCGCCACGGGAGCCCTGGGCGATCGCGGTGGGAACGATGCGAGGGATGGCCGACTTCATGCGCGGGCGCTGGGGTCCACCGCCGCCCGACCTCCCCGGCGCCGGCGACCTCAGAAACACCGCTCCCACGGAGGTGGGGTGAATCCGGCGGCACCAGAGGAGCGCCCGCACGTCCTCCATCTCGGACCCGAGGTTCCCGGGGGGATGACGACGGTGATGCGCGGCCTGCTCGCCTCGCCGCTCGCGGACCGCTACCGGCTCGACATCGTCCCCACTCATCGCGGCCCGGGTCCGGCCCGTCGGCTGATCGTGTACTTCCTGGCACTTCTGCGCCTGACCTGGTGGACCATCCGGGGCCGCGGACGGATCGTCCACATCCACTCCACGGTTCGCGGCAGCATGTACCGCAAGGCGCTTTGCGTTCTGCTCGCCAGCGCTCTGCGCAGGCGGGTCGTCCTGCATATCCACTCGGGGCCCGGCGACGTCGCCTCGTTTCGCGCGGGAATCGGCGCCTTCAGCGGCGCCCTGCTGCGATTCTCTCTGCGCCGCGCCGATGTCGTGCTCGCCGTCTCCTCGGCGAGCGCGGCGGAGCTGGAAGGCGCCTTCGGCCTGTCCGCCATCCAGGTCGTCCCGAACGCGGCGCCGCCGGTCTCGCCGATGGCCGCCGTTTCCGGGCAGGCGGCCCTGACAGCGGTTTACCTGGGCGGCTTCGCGAATCCGGTCAAGGGCGGCACGGTCATGCTCGAGGCCCTGAGCCGGATGGAGCCCGGGGAGCTGCGCGTCGCGCTGGCCGGGCCGGGGGAGCTGCCGCCAATGGGTCGCCGGCTGATCGACGCCAGGCCAGACATCCAGTGGCGGGGCTGGTTGGATGCGGAGGCGAGGGAGGAGCTGATGGGGTCCGCCTCGATATTCGTCCTCGCCTCCACCTCGGAGGGCCTGCCGATGGCGCTGTTGGAGGCGATGGCACGGGGCCTCGCGATCGCGGCGACCGGGGTAGGCGGCGTTCCCGACGTCGTCGACGACGGAGTCGAGGCGCTGGTCATCGCCCCGGGAGATCCCGATGCCCTCGCCGCCGCCATCCGGCGGCTCGCCGAGGACGATGGCCTGCGCGATCGGCTGGGGCGAGCGGCGCGGGAGCGCGCCTCCCGAATGGGCGCGGACCAGGTGGCCGAACGGATCGACGGGATCTATCGGGAGCTGCTGGCGAGCTGAGGCTCAGCCGGTCGGGCTCTCGATCGCCTCGCCGAGGGAGATGAGGGGAAGGCCGCGCTCCCGCGCGGTGCCGGCGATGATCGGCATCGCTTCGATGGTCGGCCCCGCCTCCTCGCGTTCGGCGTAGAGGGGGGAGTCGTGGAGGAGGATCACGGCGCCGGGGGCGAGGTCGCGCACGACCAGGCCGGCGATCCGGGTGGCGGGGATCGGGTCCCAGTCCTGGCCCCAGGAGCTCCAGTAGGCGAGACCGAGACCGAGCTCCCCGCAGAGTCGCGCAAGTGTCGGGGAGGAGCCTCCGTAGGGCGGCCGGTACCAGCGTGGTCGAGCCACGGCGGCGCTCTCGATCGCCGCCAGCCCCTCGCTCAGCTCCGCCCGTGCCTCGGCGTGTGAGAGCCGGTCGTGGCGCCGGTGCGTCATTCCGTGCAGGGCGATCTCGTGACCTCGCGACTCCATCTCGCGCAGCAGCTCCTCGCTGCCCGCGATCCGTTCGCCGACGACGAAGAAGGTGGCCCTCGCCCCGAGCTCGTCGAGAACGTCGAGCAGGGTCGGGGTGAAGCGGGGGTCGGGTCCGTCATCGAACGTGAGCGCGACCCCGGCCTCCGCTGGCACCCGTTCGATTCCCGGCACCTCGCGCCACCGGCGCCGCCGCGACGGGCTCCAGTCGTAGAGTCGCTGGCGCAGCGGGTCCGGGATCACGCGGCGCAGTTGGCGACGGACGGACATGCGCGGCAACTGTAGACGGAACATAGACTCACCGCTCGTGCCGGACCCCCGCTTGCGAAACCGCAGCAATCAGGCGGCCTTCCTCGCCTACCACTCGGTCGCCGACGAGGGTCCCGAGTTCCTCACCGTGTCTCCGGAGCTGTTCGAGCGGCAGCTGCGGGCGCTCTCGGAGCGCGGCCTTCGCACCGGCGACCTCGCGACCCTCGAGGCGATCGCCGCCGGCCGCCAGGTGGCTCCCTCGGCCTTCCTGACATTCGACGACGGGTTCATCGACAACTACCGCACGGTCCTACCGCTGCTGCGGGAGCGTGGCATGCGGGCGTTCGTCTTCGTCCTGCCGCCGTTGGTGGAGGAGGGCGCGCCGCTCGTCTGGCCCGAGGTCGCCGAGGATGCCCGTCGCTATCCGTCGACGATGCTTTCGCTCACCTGGTCGATGCTCGAAGAGATGAAGGAGTCGGCCTTCGATGTCGGCAGCCACACCCTCACGCATCCGCACCTGCCGGCGCTCGACGGCGAGGCGCTGCGGAACGAGCTCTGGGAGTCCCGGGCCCGAATCAAGGAGCGGTTGGGGGGATGCGACACGCTCGCCTATCCGTTCGGGCACTGGAGCCCGGCGGTCGCCGCCGCCGCCGCCGACTGTGGCTATCGCTTCGCCTTCAGCCTCCCCACCACGAACGGTCAACGGTCGGCGACGCCACTCTCGATCCCCCGCGTCAACGTCGACTACCGTGACGATGGTCGACGCCTGGCGGGCAAACTCTCCCCGTGGGGGCGCCGGGTCCACCTCTCGCGGGTCGCTCGGGCAGCCCGCCGCGGAGTTCGGGCCCTGCGCTCGGGCAGCCGGTTCCGCGGCTAGACGAACCAGGGGGCGGGGCCGGCCGTCAGCCTGTAGCTGAGGTCCTCGCGCCGCCGGCCGATCGCCTTCGCCGGCACCCCGCCGACGATCGTGAAGTCCTCGACGTCCTTGGTCACCACCGAGTTGGCCGCGACCACGGCTCCGCGGCCGATCCGCACGCCGGGAAGGATCGTCGCCCGGAAGCTGATCCAGGCGAAATCCTCGACCACGATCGGACCGCCGCGGACCCCGAACTCGCGATCGTCCGGGTCGTGCTGCAGCGTCCAGAGGGCGACCTCGCTGGAGAGGTTGACGTTTTCGCCGATCCTGATCCCCTGCCGGCCGTCCAGGGTCGCCCAGAAGCCGACGACCGTGCCCGCCCCGATCTCGATGCCGGGGGGATTGCGCAGGTCCCGCCAGCGATAGAGGATCGAGTCGCGATCGATCCTCAGGCCGAGCCATCGACGGGCGATGGCGGTGCGCAGCCGGCGGGACGGCAGTTGGCCGACCCCCATCATCAAGAGCAGCGAGAGCCCGTCGCGCGGGGCCGCCGTCCCGCGCTTGAGGCGGCCCAGGGTGGGGCCGAGCGGGCTCGCCTTGATCGCGGCCTTGGCCGAATTGCCCCGGGATGCCATCGCCGCAGCTTAAGGCTGAAGCCGCCGGACCATCCGGCGCAGGCGCTCAGTAGGCGCCGCGGCCCGAGATCACTACGGGGATGGTCGCCAGCAGGATCTCGATGTCACGCGCGAGCGACCAGCCCGACACGTACTGGTAGTCGAACCTGATCATCTCCTGGAAGGGCAGGTCCGAGCGACCGGAGACCTGCCAGAGGCCGGTGATGCCAGGTCGCAGGTCGAGCCGGCGGGCGTGCCAGGTCTGGGCGGCGTGCTTGGACTCGCTGAGGATCAGCGGCCGTGGCCCGACCAGGCTCATGTCGCCGAGCAGGACGTTGATCAGCTGGGGAAGCTCGTCGAGCGAGCTGCGGCGAAGGAAGCGCCCGACCGTGGTCATGCGGGGGTCGCGCTTGATCTTGAACATCACCCCGTCGGTGGCCTCGTTGGCGGCCTCGAAATCCCTCTTGCGCCTGTCCGCGTCCCTGTACATGGAGCGGAACTTGATCAGTTGGAACGTCGTCTGGCCACGCCCGGCGCGCTCCTGCCGGAAGAACACGGGGCCCCGCGAGTCGATCTTGATCGCGATCGCGATCGCGATCAGGATCGGGCTGAAGAGCAGCAGCAGGAGGGCCGAGCCGACGATGTCGAGAGCGCGCTTGGCGACTCGAGAGACGTGCGTCAGCGGTGGCGCGCCGATCGAGATCACCGGCAGGCCACCGATCTGGCTCATCGACTGGGCACCGTCGAGCAGCTCGAACAGGCGCGGCACGACGTCGACCGCCACGCGGTGCTCGCGGCAGGTGCGAATGCAGCTCAGCAGCTGCTGGTGGCTGGCCCGCGAGAAGGCGATGATCACCCGGTCGACCTCGCATTCGTCCAGGACCTCGTCGAGCTGCTCGAGCGAGCCGAGCTTCGGCAGGCGCTGGGTGCCGTTCAGGGTGTGGACGTCGTCGTCGACGAGTCCGATCGCCTCGAGGCCGAACTCCTCGTGCTTGTCGAGCCGGTCGGCCAGGCGGTCGGCGACCAGCCCCGAGCCGACGACGACGGTGCGCTGGCGCAGGGGGGCGACCCGATGTGCCCAGCCGCGGCCGCTCGCCCGGGCGACACTGTCGATGCTGACCGTCGCGAAGGTCGCGATCAGGGCGAAGAAGCCGGGTCGGCTGATGTGCGCGAGTTCCGCCACCATCAGGATCGGCCAGGACAGCAGCAACGCCACCATCACGGTGCGCGGCGCATCGGAGAGCCCGCTTGCCCAGGCCTGCAGGTCGCTGGCGCTGTAGAGGCCGCAGACGAAGGCGAGAAGGGTCCAGCCGGCGATCAGCGCCGCGGTCACCGCGGCCGCCGGGCCGAGCGGGACGGAGAAGATGAGGGAGGCCAGCAGGCCGCTGATGGCGGCTGCCAGGAGGTCGGCGACGAGCAGCAGCCGTCGCAGGAACGAGGAGCGCTGGCTGGCCCGAGAGCGCTGCTTGCGCACATAGCCTTCCCTTTGCGCTACCGGAGTGTCGTAGGCGATGCTTTCCATGGCTGCCGCTATCTCTCTCGGCAGCAACTCCTCGGAGCTTGAGATCGAGTGGGAGGACTGCAATCGAGTCAGTGGAAGGCGTCGTGTGGCACGTTGGCGAGCATACTCAGGCGAAAATGGAATTTATTCCCTCTCCAACGGAGGAGGACGACCGCTCAGCGCCACGAGTACCCGTTCGCCCACGGCCTTCCACGTAAACCCGGCAGAGTGCGCAAAGGATCGGTCTCCGAATCGCCTCGCCGTCTCCGGATCGCACATGGCCAGCATCGCGTCGACCAGCTCGTCCTCGGCCTCGGGGTCGACGAGCAGGCCGCCGTCGCCGATGGCGGTCGCAGCGCCGCCCCGCGTCGTGCCGATGCTGGGCACTCCCGAGGCGGCGGCGTCCACGTAGGCGATCCCGAAGGGCTCGAAGCTCGACGGCAGCACCAGGCAGGTCGAGCGGGCGAGCAGGGTCGCCTGACGTGCCTGACCCTCCGGGCTGGCGAGCGAGAGCACGCCGTGCCCGGTGACCCCGGCCGCCTCGATCGCCGGGTGCCCGCCGACGAGATCGAGGCTGGCCGTGGGGTGGCGAGCCCGAACCTTGGCGAACGCGTCGACCACCGCCTGGCCGCGCTTGCGCTCCCAGTCGATCCCGATGAAGAGGAAGCGTGGCTGGCGCCAGTCGCGCTCGACGACCTGTTGCGGCGCGTTGCGGCCGAACCCGACCACGTGGACCCTGGCCGGGTCGATCCCGTAGTCGTCGATCACCGACCGGGCGGCCCACTCGCTGGCGAGGCAGCAGGCCCGGCATCTCTCGTAGGCGCGCCGTTGCCGCGCGAGCCAGCGATGGGCGGCGCGCGCACCGATCGATCCATACTCGGAGCCCGGCTGGGCCAGCGCCTGGGCAACGGTCATGTCGTCGAAGCTGACCGTCGGCACCGGCGAGCGCAGCTCGTATCCGCTGCCGATCGTCACGGCGCCGTCGAAGTGACCGCGCCTGATCGCCACCGAGGCCCGGGCGCCCCCGGCTGCCGCGAGCAGCGGATTGGTGGTCTGGGCCGTCCAGGGCATCCGCAGGGCGCGAGCGATCCGCGCCGACCCCGGCGCCCTGGCGTCGAGGGGGACCGGTCTCGCTCCCGCCGCCGCGAGGCCGGCCGCGAGGCCGGCGGGCACCCCGGACCACGAGCTCGGGAGGCTCGAATCTCCCTGGAAAACGAGTGCGATGCGCTCGGCTGGACCTGGCTGCATGGCCCGCATGATCCCCGATCGCAGTGCCCGGCCCCCCCGATGCGATCGCCCTCGGAACCCGCGGCGGCGGACGAATGTGCGACTACTGTCGACGAACGTTTGTGTTTAGACTCGAACTTTCGTGGAACTAATGAGAGATATGTCAAGGACTGCACGGCGGGCAGGCACGGCGGTCGCTCTGGGCCTGCTGGCGGTGGGGCTGGTGGCGGCGGCGCCGGCCAGCGCGGCGCCGAACTGGGGGTCGCCGGTGAACCTGTCCGCGCCGGCCCTCGGCGCCTTCGGGCCGCAGGTGGAATCGACTCGGGTGGAGAAGCGCAGGCGCTCTGGTTCGGGTCGGAAGGAAGCGGCGAAGTCGTCCAGGCCTCCTCGCGCCCGTTCGGCGCCGGCTGGTCGAGCCCCCAGGTCCTGCCCAAAGAAGAAGGGGGGATGCGGCCGGACATCTCCGCCGCGGGCGCCTTCGCCATCGCCGTCTGGCAGTTCGACGGCGCGACCGAATCGCGGATCGAAAGCGCGGTGCACTCGGGCGGCGGCTGGTCCAGTCCCGTGAACGTCACCGACCCTGGCGAAGAAAGCGAGTACTTCCCGCGGGTTGCGGCCAACGCCAAAGGTGAAGCGGTGGCGGTCTGGCAGCACTGCTACACAGGGGAAATCATTCCCTGCTTCGAAAACAAAGGCAAATACGTGGTCAAAGCCTCCGTGCGCCGTGGCGGTACCTGGACAATGCCCGTGACGGTCTCCAGCGGAACCGAAAACGCCGTCAAACTGCAGACCGCCATCGACGCCAACGGCAACGCCGTGGTCGTATGGGAGGACTCGGAACCGGTGGCACTCGATATCCACGCGGCGAAGCTGCCGAATCCGGGAACAACCTGGACGGCGGACATGCTCTCCGAACCGGCCCGCGAAGCGGGCGAACCCCAGGTCGCCTTCGACGGCGCCGGCAACGCGACCGCCATCTGGCACAGCCACACCTCCATGAGCAACTACCGCGTCGAGAGCTCGGTGCTCCCGGCCGCCATGACCGAATGGCCGGCCCCGCAAACGGTCTACGCCCCCACCGGCTCCTTCGACGCGTTCGAACCCCAGATCGCGGTCGACTCCGCCGGCGGCGCCGTCGCGATCTGGCGGCTGCAGGGTCCATCTGGCGACACCGTCCAGAGCTCGGTGCGCTCCGGGAGCACCTGGTCGGCGCCGGTCAACGTCTCGGCCGGGGGCCAGGAAGTCAGAGAGCCAGGGCTCGCGATCGACCCTCTTGGCGATGCGGTGGCGGCCTGGCGGCGCTCCAACGGCTCCAACAAGATCGTCCAAGGGGCCGAGCTCGCGCCGGGCGGCAGCTGGACGGCGCCCGAGGATCTCTCGGCGGTCGGACAGGACGCGGTGGAGCCGGATGTAGCCATTGATGGAAAAGGCAACGCGGTCGTAGTGTGGCGTACGGATGGAGCCAACAAAGTCGCCCAGGCCTCGTCGCTCTTCGCACTTCGTCTCCAGTCGCTCTCGATCCCGACCACCGGCACCGCCGGGACGCCGGTCTCCTTCTCGGTCTCGCCGCTTGACATCTGGTCGGGGGTGACGACCAGCTGGAACTTCGGGGACGGTGCCACCGGAAGCGGGACCGCGCCCAGCCACACCTACGCCAAAGCCGGCTCCTACACCGTCACGGTCACCGGCACCGACGCCCTCGGCAACGCCGCGAGCGCCTCCGGGACGATCACCGTCG
>JAXLTB010000017.1:0-53151 GCA_046330295.1 Solirubrobacterales bacterium
TGATCAGGATCTGGTTCGGGGCCAGCGCCCCCGGCCCGAGCGTGTCCCGCAGCAGCGCGTAGCCACGGGTCGACTCGCGGTTCAGCGGCACACCGCGGTTGTCGCCGCTGGTCAGCTGCAGGTTCAGGGCGGGCAGGGCCAAGCCGATCATCAGCCCGCCGGCGACGACGAGATAGAGCACCGGGCGGCGCATGATCGAGCGCGCCAGCCGGCTCCAGGCGCCCGGCCTGCCCGAGGCGCGGTTCTCGATGATCCGCCGCGGGATCACCCGGAAGCGGTTCACCCTGGTCCCCATCATCCCGAGCAGCGCCGGCAGGAAGGTCGCCGAAGCGGCGATCGAGAACAGCGGCACCAGCAGCCCGCCGACCCCCATCGAGCGCATGAACGGCAGCGGCATGAAGACGAGAAGGGCGAGACCGACGGCGACGACGCCGCCGGAGAAGAGCGTCGCCCGGCCGGCGGTCTTCATCGTTTCGACCAGCGCCTCGCGCGGATCCTCTTGTTTTGCCAGCTCTTCGCGATACCTGAAGACGACGAGCATCGAGTAGTCGACGGCGATCGCGAACCCGATCAGGGTGACGATGTTGGTCACGTAGATCGCCATGTCCATGAAGTGGGCGAAGATGAAGACGGCCCCGAGGGTCGAGGGGATGGTCACCGCGGCGAAGGCGAACGGCACGACGATCCCGCCCAGCGTCCCGAACATGAAGAGCATCACCACGAGCGCGATCGGGACCGCGATCGCCTCGCCCTTGGTCAGGTCTTCGTTGTAGATCTTCTGGGTGTCGTGGTTGATCGCGGGAAAGCCCGACAGATACGTGGTGGTATCCGGGAGAGTGGGAATCGCGGCGCGGATGTCGGGTGTTTCCTTGGACGCGTCCTGGTTTTCCAGCGGCGTGTTGATCTGCGCGTAGGCGACATGGGGCGAGGCCGGCAAGACGGGACCGGGCTGGGCGCCCTTGACGACGGAGGCGGCCTTCGCCATGGCCGCCGCGGCTTCGGCGCGGAAGGCGGGCGTTGCGGCGATCGGCCTTTCCGTTTGGAAGACGAGCGTGAAGGCGCCGTCGCCACGCTCGTTGAAGCGTTCCTTGGCCAGGTCGAGTCCGCGCTCGGCGTCCGAACCGGGCACGCTGAAGCGATTGCTGAGCAGATCCCCGAGCTGGGATGCCGCGTAGCCGCCAAGGACGAAGAGGACGAGCCAAGCGGCTATGACCTTCTTGCGGTTGGCGATAACCGCGCGGGTCCAGCGCTCCATCGAGCTCCTTCCGTTGGACGAGGTACAGATTCTAGGAGACGAGATGCGACGATCCCACCGTGCGATCGGCGGGTATCTCAGCGGCGCTGGCTCTGTGCATGTCCCTCGGGGCCTGCGGCGGGGGCTCCGGCTCGACCGACACCGGGAAGGCCGCGCAGCATCAGAAGCCGAGGCCGACGCTGACCCTCACCGCGACCACCCACCGGCCGGTCGCCGGCGCGCCGTGGCCGATCACGATCCGCGCCTACGGCCCCGCCGGAAGCCCACTGCAAGCCGAAGTCCGCTACCAGTACCTGTTCGGCGGCGCCGTCGTCGCCCGCCGCTCCCGCTACCGGTTCCGGGGGACCTTCCACGACACCTTCCGCTGGCCGGCGGATGCGTCGGCTACCCGCTCACTTTCCGGGCGGTGGTGAGCACTCCGATCGGCGACGAGCGGCTCGACTACCCGGTGCGGGTCCTGCCGTGAGCACCGGCGCGAAACCGTCCGGCCCGCTCCGCCCCCCGACCGGCGCCAGGGTGGAGGTCGAAGGCGTCTCGAAGACCTTCGGCGGGCGGATCCGGGCCCTGCGCGACGTCTCGCTGCGGGTCGAGCCCGGCGAAGTGGTCATGCGATCACCGGCCGTCCGGTTGCGGCAAGAGCACGCGCTGCTGAACGTGATCGCCGCCATCGACGCCCGACTCCGGCCAGGTCTCGATCGACGGCGAGTCGATAACCGAGATGAGGAACCCTGCCCCCTTCCGCCGCGACACGATCGGCTTCGTCTTCCAGCTGCACCACCTGCTGCCGATGCTGACAGCGCGGGCCAACGTCGAGCTGCCGCTGATCGCGGCCGGCGTCTCACGGCCCGAGCGCCACCGGCGCGCCGAGCAGTTGCTCACCGAGGTGGGCCTGAGAGAGCGCGCCGAGGAGAGGCCGGCAACCCTCTCGGGCGGCGAGCGCCAGCGGGTCGCGGTGGCGCGGGCGCTGATCAACGAGCCGCGCCTGCTGCTGGCCGACGAGCCGACCGGGTCGCTCGACACCGAGAGCGGCCGCATGGTCCTCGGAGTGCTCGACAACGCCCGTGCCCGCCGTGGGATGACCCTGCTGATCGCCAGCCACGATCCCCTGCTGGGGGATCGCGCCGACCGGGTGTTGCGCATGGTCGACGGCGCGATCGAGGGCGAGGCCCGAGCCTAGAAGCGACCGAGCAGTTCGGCCGGGGGCCGCCGCCCGACCCTCCAGGCGGGATAGATGCCGCCGAGGACTCCGATTGCGAGCCCGATCAGCAGGCCCCGCCCCAGCCCCCACGGGGTCAGGACCGGGGAGACGAAATTGCCCGCCCCGAGCAGGCTGACGATCAGCTGGCTGAGGGCGACGCCGGCCGCCACGCCGACAGTGGCGCCGATCAGGCCGACACCCGCCCCCTCCCCCACGACGATCGCAGCCACCTGCCCGGGGCTCCAGCCGATCGCCGAGAGCAGCGCCAGCTCGCGCTGTCGCTCGAGCACCGCCATCGCCATCGTGTTGGTGACGGCGATCGCCCCCAGAACCAGGGCGAGGACGGCGATCACGAGGACCGCCTTGGTGACGATCTCGAAGCCCGGGTTGGCCCGAGCCGCCTCACCCGGGTTGGAGATCGTCGTCGTGCCGGGGAAGGTCCGCCGCAGCGCGGCGCTGACGGCTTCCTCGGAGGCATCGGGCTTCAGCGTCACCGCGATCGTCGTCACCCCGAGCCGCGCGCCGGCCAGCCGCGCCGCGGCCGCCGGCGAGACGACGACTCCCGCGTCCTCGAACCCGGCCCCCGCGTGGTAGATACCGGCGACCCGGAAGCGCTCCCCCTTGAGGAGCACCTGGTCGCCCGGCCCGAGATCGAGGTTGGCGGCCAGCCCGTCCCCCACGATCGCTTCTTCCCCGCGCGGTCGTCGGCCGGCGCTGATCACGAGGCGGTTCGCGACGAAGCTCCCGGGTTCGACGCCGAACACGATCGCCGACGGGGACGCCGGCAGCGCGTCGGTCACGAGCGAGATCGCGGACGCTTCGAGGACACCGGGCTGCTGGCGCACCCGCTCCACCATCGATTCGGGCAGGACCGAGGCGGTGGGATCGGCGACGCCGCTCTGGAACACCCCGAAGTTCGCGCCGCCGAGGTTGCTGAGACCGCCGACGCTCTGCTTCAGGCCCTGCGTGAGCGCGAGCAGGGCGACGATCGTGGCGACGCCGATCGCGATCCCGGCCGCCGTCAGCGCCGTGCGGCCACGGTTGCGGACCAGGTTGAGGGCGATCAGCCCGATCAAGGGTCGGCCCCGAGACGGCGCTCGAGGTTGGCGCGCTCAACCTCCAGCGGCATCGCCAGGTTCTCCACCCGGCCATCTTGACCGATCCTCAGCGCGTCCCGTCCATGGTCGACATCGTCATGCTCCCCTCAGAGTTCGCTGCCGCTGCAAACGCGGAATCCCACGGCTTCGGCAAGCTGACGCCGGGCTTCCTGGGTTGCGTTGCGATCTTCCCGCGCCGTCAGGTACGCCGTCGCGTCTCCGTTTTCGGCCGCCCGCAGTGCGTCTCGATCCCATTGCGCAACTTCTTCTTGCGACGCGACGTACTTCGCGTACGGCTTCCTCAGCGGTGCCGGCGGCTCCAGCTCGTTGAACTGCCTCACCGCCTTGCTGGAGATCCCGACCAGAAGGCGCGAGTAGATCGCGTCAGGTTCTTCCTCCCCGGTCGGGAAGCGTTCGCTGTAGGTCTTGAAGCTCTCCTGGCTTTCGGTGCAGATCGCGTCGCCCCTCTCGATCAGCTTCGGCCTGGTCAGTGGCTTCGGGCCGGGCTTGGTCTGCGCCTGCTTCGCCTGTCCGCTCGATTCGCGGTGGTCCTTGGACGACGTCGTCTGTCCCGCCGCCGTGCCGGGTTCGCCGCCATCACCACCGCCAGAGCCGAGGACGATGGCGGCGACGACGATCGCGGCGACCGCGAGCAAGCCGCCGGCGAGAAAGACGCGGCGCCGCCCCGCAGCGCGGCCCGAGCGCCCGGGCTCGGGCTCGGGGTCGAGGCGGCGTGTGGGCCCGGTCGCCGGGCGCTGTTGAGAGGGCCTCGTGGCGCTGGGCGCCGCCGCGCTCGGCGACTCGACGGTGGGAGCGATCGTCTCCGGTTCGCGGGCCGCCGCGGCCCCGGTCGCCACCGTCCGCTCCGGGATCGAGGGCCGCCGTCCGCTCGGGGGCCGCCACCGCGGCTCGGCCGAGGTCGCCGGCAGAGGGATAGCGGTCCTGCGGCTGCTTCGACATCGCCCTGATCACGACGTCGTCGAGCGCCATCGGCACCGCCGGCACGTAGAGCGACGGTGCCGGCGGCGGGTCGTTGAGGTGGGCGTAGAGGCGCGCCGCCTCCCCCTCACGCGGGAAGGGGACCTCGCCGGTGAGCAGCTTGAACAGCAGGCACCCGAGCGCATAGACGTCGACCCTGGCGTCGATCGCGCCGCCGGAGATCTGCTCGGGGGCGACGTAGTCGAGGGTGCCGACGACCCGTCCGGTCTGGGTCAGCCCCGACTGGGTCGCGACGTTGCGGGCGACGCCGAAGTCGGTGATGTAGGCGTGCTCGGCGCCCTCCTCGCCGCTGAGAAGGACGTTGGCCGGCTTGACATCGCGATGCACCAGGCCGGCGGCGTGGATCGCGTCGAGGCCGTTGCCGACCTGGGCGATCAGCGCCACCGCGAGCTCGGGATCCAGGCGGCCCTCGCGGGCGATCCTCCGCCCCAGGTCCGAGCCGGCGACGAAGCGCATCGCGATGTAGGGGACGCCGGCCTCCTCGCCGGCGGCGTAGATCGGCACCACGTTGGGATGCTCGATCGAGGCGGCGATCCGCGACTCCTCGGCGAAGCGCTTGGCGAAGACCTCGTCGGCGGTCGCCTCGGGGGCGATCAGCTTCAGCGCCACCCTGCGGTCCAGGCCCGGCTCGACCGCGAGGTAGAGGATCCCCATCCCGCCGCGTCCCAGCCGGCGCTCGATCCGGTAGCCGGCGAACTCGTCGCCCTCGGAAAGCCCGGTCCAGCCTCCACCCTCAACCATGACTCAACCCTAGCCGCAGAATCCTCGACCTAGACTGGATCCGAGACTGTGCGCGGACGGCTTGCCATACCCCTGCTCCTGACCCTGGCGATCCTGGCCGCCGCCGCCGCCGCGAGCGCCGAGCTCAGCCAGAGCGGGAACCTGCGGATCAGCTTCGACGCCAGCTTCGCCCCGCGCTCGCTGCCGCGGGACCACCCGGCGCCGGTGACGGTCAGCGTCGAGGGTTCGATCGCGACCACCGACGGCACCCATCCGCCGGCGCTGCGCCGGCTCGAAATCGCCCTCAACCGCAATGGCACGCTGTCCACGTGGGGGCTGCCCGCATGCACCGCCCCCCTGCTCCAGTCGACGACGACGCAGCGGGCGCTGGAACGGTGCCGCCCGGCGCTGGTGGGGCGCGGCAGCTTTGCCGCCAAGGTCGCGTCGGAACGCTCCCCGGTCCCGGCCAGCGGCAGGATCCTCGTCTTCAACGGCGAGTTCGACGGCAAGCCGGCGTTGCTGCTCCATCTCTACGGAACCGTTCCGGTCCGGGTGACCTTCGTCCTTGCGCTGACGATCTCCCACCACCCCGAGGCCCAGTTCGGGACGATCCTCTCGGCGCCGATCCCGAGCTCGCCGGCGGCGTTGGATCGATCACCGACATCCGCCTCAAGATCGGTCGCGACTACACCTACCGTGGCCGCCACCTCAGCTTCCTCAGTGCCAGCTGCGCCGCTCCCCGGCGCCGTCTTCTCATTCGCCCGCGGCAGCTTCTACTTCGCCGATTCGCGGCAACTGCAGATCACCCTCACCCGCGACTGTCACGTCCGTTAGCCAGCCCGCGTCGGTGTGCGGCGAGATGCGGCGGCGGCGCCGAGGTCAGAGCCCGAGGCCGCCGACACCGTGCTCGTCCCAGCCGAGGTGATGGGCGAGCTCGTGACGCAGGGTCCGCTCGACCTGGCGGGCGAGCAGCTGCCGGTCGTGGCCGAAATCACGTTCCAGTGTGTCGCGGTAGATCACGATCCGGTCCTCATAGCGATCGCGCGCGACGCCGTCGCCGAAGTACTGGCCGTAGGCGTGCTCTTCACCGCCGAGATCGGAGACGACGACCGCGACGCTCTCGAGAACCTTCTGGAATTCCTCCGGCAGGGCGTCGATTGCGTCCGCGACCAGCGACTCGAAGTCATCCGGCTCCGTCTGATTCACTGGCCCAACGTTATCCAGGAACCGATCGGGGGAACACGCATATGAGAGACGGTCAGTCGTTCAGGGGCACGAAGCTGCGCGCCGCCGGCTCGGCCTTCGCCGTCGCGGCGATCGTCGCCGGCGGTGTCGTCTGGTCGGGCTGCGGGAGCAATAGCACCAGCGAAAGCACCGCCAAGGCGAAGCAGGAAGTCGAAGCCGGGACCAAGAAGGCCGAAGAAGGCCTCAAGGAAGGGACCAAGCAGGCTGAAAAGGGCCTAGAAGAAGCGAAGGAACAGCTCGAAAAGAGCAAGGGCAGCGCCAAGAAGGGCATCGAAGAAGGGACCAAGAAGGCTGAAAAGGGCCTAGAAGAAGGCAAGGAGCAGGCTGAAAAGGGCATCGAAGAAGCAAAGGAACAGGCCGAAAAGTACCTGCCCTGAGGGAGCCCCCCGGGGCGCGAGGTCGCGTCAGTTGGAGGCGATGAAGCGCCGGATCACGCCCACCGCGGGAGAGCGGAAGGGAAAGTAGAGACTCGAGACGTGGCCGCGGTCCGGCACCACATACAGCCGTGAGCGCGGGAACCGGCGCTTGACCTGGCGGGCCTCGGCGACGGAGGTGACGTCGTCGACCTGGCCGGCGAGGATCAGGGTCGGGAAGGTTCCGGGAGCCCGCCAAGCGGCCGGCACCGGCGGTTCGAGCCCACCCGGGGGCGGGGCCGGCCAGTTGAGGCAGTTGGTCAGGTGGGCCGCCGAGGAGAGCAGGTACTCGCGACGGCCGAACGGCGCGAAGTAGCCGCGCGGCAGGCGCGTCACCGCCGCCGAGAGCTGGCGGATGCGCTCGTCGATCGCCGCCGCCGGGTCCCATAGCAGCGGGTAGTCGTTGCACTCCACGGTGATCTCCAAGCCGTAGGAGAATTCGCCCAGCTCGCCGTGACCGGCCGGCCCCGGGGCGATCAGCCGGTTGAGGCGGCGCGGATCGCCGGCGAGGAAGCGGCGATCGCCGTCGTCGAGGCTCAGGTAGGAGCGCGGCGCCAGGGTGCCGGCCTGGAGCAGGAACGCGAGCAGCCCCTCGGTCGAGCGTTCGGCGGCGTGAAAGCGGCGCACGACCTTGGTGAAGCGGGCGACCGGATCACCGGAACAGTCCGGCGAGCGCCGGCAGGCGATGCGCAAGCCATGCAGCCCCGCCGGGTAGAGCGTGCGGTAGTAGGGGTCGTCGGCCGGATAGGCGGAGTCGAGGATGAGACCGCGCAGCGATTCCGGGTAACGGGCCGCGAAAGCCTGGCCGAACAGGGTCCCGTAGGAGTCGCCGTAGAAGAACACCCGGCCGAGGCCCAGCGAGCGGCGGACCGCGTCCAGGTCGGCGGCGGCTTCGGCGCTCGTGTAGCCGGCGAAACGCGGTCCCAGCTGGTTCGCGCACTCGCCGATCGCGATCGGTTCCTGGATCAGCCCCTTCTGCAGCGCCGGGCAGTCGACCACGTCCGAGCGCCCGGTGCCGCGCTCGTCGAAGAGCACCAGGTCCCGACGGCGCAGCAACGGCGCCAGCGCGGCGACCAGGGAACGCGCGAACGGGGCAGCGGTCGAGGCGTATCCAGGCCCCCCGTCCATCGCCATGATCGTGCCGAGCGAGGGCCGATCGGAGTCCGAGCGGGTGCGCACGGCGAAGGCGACCCCGGTCATTCCGAGGGACGGATCGGCGCGCCGCATCGGCACCTGGATGTGGCCGCATCGAAACGGGCGCGGGAGGCCGAGGTTGCAGTCGCGGAGCTTGGGAGCCGCGCTCGCCCCCGCCGGAAACGCGGCGACGAGCGCAAGCGCCAAGGGCAGGGAGAGACGACTGGCCCTCATCGGCGCAAGCTATCCCACCGCCGGGACCTCACCCCTGACCTCGCCGATCGGCGCACGGCGCTACCGGCTCGAGGAGGTCGATGGGTTGACTAGGCTGGCGGCGTGAGCGCCGTGCCCGTGGCCGCCGGACCGAAGCCATCTCAGTCCCTGGTGAGGCGCCTGGCGCGGATCGGAATCTGGGTCGGCGGCCTCGCTCTCTTGGTCTTCGTCCTCGACCTGCTCGGGGTGCCCGCCGGGGATTGGATCCGCGAGCTCTTTCGCGAGATCGCCGGCATCCCGCCGTGGGCGATCGCCGCCGGCGTGCTGCTGGAGACCGCCCAGACCTCGCTGGCGGCGCTGGCATGGTTCGGCATCCTGCGCGCGGCCCTCCCCCGCGCCAAGGTCTCCTACCGCCTCGTCCTCGCCTCCTACGCTGCGGCGGTCGCACTCAACAGCTTCCTTCCGGCGAACCTCGGCACCTGGGTGATGCTGCTGATGTTCACGACGCTGCTCGCCGGCGCGACCTTCGCGACGGTCCTCTCCGGACTGGTCGTCGAGAAGATCCCGTTTTCGATCTTCAACGTCGGCCTCTACCTCTACCTCTTCCTCTCGGTCAGCGGCTCCTTCTCGATCAAGCTCGGCTTCCTCGCCGACCACACGGGCCTGGTGGTTCTGATCGGGATCGGAGCGATCGTCCTGCTGGGGGTGCTGGGGCGGATCTTCTGGAAGCGGCTGGCCGAGCTTCGCGCGCAGATCGCCAGCGGCGGCGCGATTCTGCGCAGCCCGCGCAGGGCCTTCACGGAGCTCTTCCTGCCCGAGCTCGGCAGCTACGCCGCCCGCCTCGCCATCGTCGCCGTCTTCCTCGGCGCCTACGGGATCCCGGTCAGCTTCCACAACGTCGCCACCGTCACCGCCTCCAACTCGATCTCCAACAGCGTCTCCGCCACCCCCGGCGGGGTCGGCGTCACCCAGGCGATGAACTCGGCCGCCCTCTCCGGCTCCACCGACGCCTCCACGGCGACCGCCTACTCGATCGGCCAGCAGCTCGTGATCTCCGCCTGGGACGTCCTCTTCGCGGTCATCGTGGTCTCCTGGGTCTTCGGCTGGACCGGCGGCAAGCAGCTGGTCGAGTCCTCCTATGTGGACGCGAAGCTGAAGAGCCGGGAGATGAAGGAGAGACGCAAGCGGGCAAAGGCCGGCTGACGGCGCCGGCGCGAGCCGCGAGCCCGCCCTGAAAGCTGGCCAGCCAGCCAGATAGTATCCGCCGCGGACCTGACCGTGAGGAGATTGAGATGAGCGAGAGCGACGGAGAGCTCAAAGACGTGCTCGTGATCGACCGCGGGCTGTGGCCGGACGGACCGCCCCACGCCCTGTTCAAGCGGATGCGCCACGAGTGCCCGGTCCACTGGACCGCCCGCGTTCCCGAGTTCCCGGAATCCGCCGGCTTCTGGTCGGTCACCAGCGCCGACGACGTTCACGAGGTGAGCCGCGACTGGCAGGCCTACTCCTCCGAACGGGGCGGCATCGTCGCGGTCACCGCGAGCTTTCCACTCGAGCTGATGAGGGCGATGTTCATCGGCATGGATCCGCCCAAGCACGACCGGATCAAGGCCCTGTTCCAGGCCGGCTTCACCCCGAAGCGCATCGCCGCCCACGAGGATGAGATCCGCAGAATCGTCGTCGACACCATCGACCGCCTCGAGGGGCGCGATACCTGCGAACTCGTCACCGACGTCGCCCAGCCCGCCGTCTCGCGGGTGATCGGCAGCTTCATGGGAATCCCGCCGGAGGACGACGCGATGTGGGCCGAGCTGATGAACGCGACCTTGGGCGCCAGCGATCCCGACCTCAATCCTGACGGCGTCGAGGGCGCGATCGAAAAGACCGTCCCGGAGATCTTCGAGCGCTGCGGCAAGATGATCGCGGCGCGGCGAGAGAACCCCACCGACGACCTGACGAGCGTCCTCGTCCACGCTGAGATCAACGGTGAGAAGCTCGAGGAGCACGAGATCGTGATGGGCTTCTTCCTACTCGTCGCCGCCGGCAACGACAGCACCAAGGCGACCTATTGCAGCGGCATGCGGGCACTGATCGAACACCCCGACCAGCGCCAGCTGCTCCTCGACGACCCGTCCCTGATCCCGGGCGCGGTCGAGGAGTCGCTGCGGATGTTCCCCGCTTTCGCCCACTTCCGTCGCACGGCGACCCGCGACACCGAGCTCCACGGACAGAGGATCCGTGAGGGCGAGAAGGTGGTGATGTGGTACGCGTCGTCGAACCGCGACGAGACCCGCTACGAGGACGCCGATCGCTTCGATGTCCTCCGCAACCCCGAGCACCAGGCCTTCGGTGCCGGGGGCCGTCATTTCTGCCTCGGCACCGCCCTGGCCCGGCTGGAGCTGCGGATCCTCTTCGAGGAGACGCTCGCCCGCTACCCGGACATGCGGCTGGAGGGCAAGCCCGAGTTCGTCGAATCGGCCTTTCTCAACCAGCTGAAGACGCTGCCGGTGCGGCTCACGCCGTAGGCCAGGAGGCCCTAACCCGCGGCGAGGGCGCTGACGACGTTTGTCCGGGCGATCACCACGGTCCCGATTCCCATCACCACGATGCCGGCAAGGAGCATCGCCCCGCCGAGTTCGGCCGCGCGCCAGCTCTCGGTGAGAAAGAGTGGCTCGAGCGCGATCGGCAGGAAGGTCTGGACGGCCGTGGAGATCGGGACCACGGTTGTTGCCGGGCGCCGTTGCAGCGCCGTCATGCTGCTCACGGTCGCGGCGACGCCGGCGAACGCGGCCACCGCCAGCCAGCCGACCGCCTCCATGTAGTGATCGCCGCCGAGGTCGTCGGCCATCAGCTTGGTTGCCACGTTCGTCGCCGCGAAGCCGCAAGCAGAGCCGAGGTTCGGCACCAGCGCGGTGTCGAACCGGGTTCCCCTGACGAAGAACGGCACGAGCGAGATGCCGACCACCGCCGCCATCACCACCACGACCGCAACCGGCCCGCGGTGCTGCTCGCTGTGCGGAGGCGCGCCCCAGGCGACTAGGGCGGTGCCGGCGATGATCGCGACAACCCCCAGGACCACGTCGGGGCCGGGGCGCTCGCCGAGCATCCGCGTGCCGATTGCCAGCAGGGCCAGCAGTCCCGAGGCCAGGATCGGCTCGATGACGACGAACGGGGCGTTGGCAAAAGCGGCCACCTCCAGAGGGACGCCGAGGCCGCCGAGCAGCAGCCCCAGCAGCCATCGCGGCCGCCTCGCCAGCCGCTCGAGCAGCGAGAACCGCAGGCCCTCCTCCGGCGGTGCCGTGCGCGCCTCGATCGCCTGTAGCGCGATGCCGACGTTGAACAGCAGCGAAGCGGCGATCCCGCAGAGGATTCCGGTGGCGAGCATCTCCCCATGGTCCCCGAACGGCACGGCGGCCAGGCCAATCCCAGGTTCGGCCCTGTGAGGCAGAACCGGCTCGGGTTCATCGGCTACCTGCTGACCTACCAGCTGTTCATGTCGCCGGTGTCCGTGGCCGGCTTTGCCCAGGAGCTGTTCGGCGCGACCGCCGCTGGTGATGACCATGGACCGGCGATTGCGCGGGACCGCCGCCGGGGGTCGAACCGCCTCCAGCGGATATCGCCTCCGGCTGGCGCTCGGGCCCTAACCTGCCCCGATGGGCCAGTTCCACTACGAGGGCCACCGGGTCGAGTACGACACCTACGGCGAGGGCGATCGCGTCGTCGTCCTGGTCCACGGCCTGTTGATGAACCGTCGCATGTACGAGCGGCTTGGACCGGCTCTGGCCGCGCGCGGCCACCGGGCGATTTGCGTGGACTTGCTCGGCCACGGCCGCTCCGACCGCCCCGAGGACCTGCGCCTCTACTCGATGCCGCTCTTCGCACGCCAGGTGGCGGCGCTGCTCGACCATCTGGGCCTCGATTCGGCGGTCGTCGGCGGCACATCCCTCGGCGCCAACGTCGGGCTCGAGCTGGCGACCCGCGAGCCCGACCGAGCCAGGGGCCTGTTCATCGAGATGCCCGTGCTGGACAACGCGTTGGCGGGCGTGGCCGCGACCTTCGCTCCGGTCATGCTCGGCCTGCGCCTGGGCCGACCGGTGCTCGAGGTCGTCTCCCGGCTCACCTCGGCGATACCCCGGACCAACTACCTGGTCGACATCGGCCTCGACTGGGTCCGCCAGCGCCCCGGACCCTCGCTGGCCGTGCTCGAGGGACTGCTGCTCGGCGAGACCGCGCCTCACCGCGAAGAGCGACGGAAGATCACCCAGCCGACCCTGATCGTCGGCCACCCTCGCGATCCCCTCCATCCCTTCAGCGACTCCGGCATGCTCGCCGAAGAGCTGCCGAACGCGACCCTGGTCGAAGCCAACTCGATCCTCGAGTGGCGGCTCAAACCGAGGCGCCTGGACACGCGGCTCTCGGCGTTCCTCGAGGAGGTCTGGAGCGCGCCCAGCGGCGCCTGACCAGACCCCTCAGGCCAGAAGTGTGAGCTCCCGCAAACAGGCCTCGTGAAGGTGGAGCCCTAGCCGGCGAAGCGGTATCCGACGCCAGGGTCGGTGCGGATGAATACGTGCTCGCCCGACGGCTCGACCTTACGCCGGAGGTTGGCGATGTGGGCACGAAGCACCTGAAGGTCGTTTTCATACTCGACGCCCCATACCTCGACCAGTAGCGTCCGGTGCGTCAGCAGCCGACCGCGGTTCCGGACCAGGACCCGTAGCAACTCGAACTCGGTGGGCGTCAGGTGGATGTCGACACCGTCTCGCCGCACCGCTCTGGCGGCGAGGTCGATCTCCAGCCCGTCGACCGAGATCGCCGGCTCTCCCGTCTCCGGCCGCGCCCGCCGCAGCACCGCTTCCAGCCGCGCAACCAGCTCGCGAGGTCCGAAGGGCTTGGTCACGTAGTCGTCTGCCCCGGCGGCGAGTGCCTCGACCTTGCGGTCCTCCTCGCCAACAGCGGAGAGCACGAGGATCGGGATCTCGCTCCACTCGCGCAGCCTGCGGGTCACCTCCACCCCATCGATGTCGGGCAGCATCAGGTCGAGGATCGCCGCCTCCGGCGGGTGGACGGCAGCAAGGTCCAGAGCCTCTTCCCCGGTGCGCGCCGGCACCGCCTCGTAGCCGGCGTCGCGCAGGATCACCCGAAGCGCTCGGACGATCTGCGGCTCGTCGTCGCAGACGAGGATGCGCGGCAGATCGCTCATCCAGCCCCTCCCGTCACGGGGAAGGAGACCACGAAGGTGCTGCCCTGCCCCGGGACGGACTCGACCGCGATCTCGCCACCGTTTGCGTCGACGAACCCCCTGGCGATCGCCAGACCGAGGCCGAAGCCGTGATTGGAATCCTGGCGCCGGTAGAAGGGCTCGAAGATCCGCTCCCTCTCGTGCTCCGGTATCCCCGGCCCCTGGTCGGTCACACGGATCACCAGCCGCCCACCGATTTGCCGAGAGCGGACCAGGACCGGCCGGCCTTCGCCATGGCGGATGGCGTTCTCGAAGAGGTTGGCGAAGGCACGCTCGAGCTGCACCGCGTCCGCCACGAGTGCCGGCAGCTCGGGGGCTACTCCGAGCTTCACCTCATCGGCGCTCGCCCCGACCGACTCCCGCGCCGCCTCCAGCAGCCCGGCGAGATCAACCGGCTCGCGCCGAGGTTCCGCATTGCCCGACTCTAGCCGCGATACGTCGAGCAGGTTCTCGACCAGACGCGAGAGGCGGTGCCCCCCTTCGACCACCGCCTCGCTCAACTCGTGGCGCTCCTGTGGCGTCACGTTCGGCGAGTCCAAAGCAGCCCCCGCCGCGATGATCGAGGTAAGCGGCGTCCGCAGGTCATGGGAGACAGAGCGCAGCAGTGCAGTCTTCAGCTCGTCGCTACGTCGCAGCGCACCGGCCTCGATCGCCTCGGCCTCCATGCGGTCTCGCTCTTTGGACATCCGCCGCAGCTCGCCGAGAACCCGACCGGTCTCCTCGCGGCGCCGCTCCGCCTCGGCGGCGCGGGCGCGCGCGATCTCGGCAAGCGTGCTGCTGGCGATCGCGACGATCACGAAGATGACCAGGGCGACGACGTCTCTGTCGGCGGCGATGTCGAAGCGGCCCGTGGGCGGAATGTGGAACCAGTTGAACGCGAGGGCGCTGGCCACCGCCGACAGCAAACCGAGGCCCCATCCCCAAACCGTCGCGATCAGGAGTATGCCGGGGATGTAGACGACGCCGAGGGAGACCGCCGGCGCCACCGACTTGAGCGGATAGACCAGGGTCGTGCTGACCGCGACCATGGCAAGCGTGGCAAGCACGCCCAGCCCCGCGGGCGGTGGCTCGGCGCTCAAACCCACGTGCAAACGACGAATCCGCATGCCCCAAGCGTATGCCGAGCCAGGCGGTGCAGCGCACCGGACGGAGACGCCGGCTTGCCCTCACGGAACCCGAGCCGGGACTGCGGCTCTCGACGGCGGTTTCCGCGCGGCCTCCGCCCCGCCGCCCTCCACGATCACCCGGCAGGGGCGCTTGGCGAGGAGGTAGCGGGTCGTAGGGCCGAGCAATCGCTCGTCGCTGGGTGCGTGTTCGGTGCTTACGTAGATCAGATCTGAGCCTCGCTCCAGGGCCTCTTCGACGATCGCTCGCCCGGGGTTGCGGGTGCGTATCAGCCTGGTCCGCACCTTCAGGCCGCGGGCGCGGGCCTGCAGCCGCGCGACCTCCAGTGCGCGCCGCGCCTCGTATTCCTGCCCCTCGAAGTCGCTGTCGGGAAGCGCATGCTCGGGAGGCACTTTGAGCACGTAGAGGGCCTCGACGCTGGCATCGGGGTCGACCACCGCAGCCGCTCGGTGCATCGCGTCGGCGTCGATGTTGGTGCCGAAGATCGGCACCAGGGCGGATTTGTAGGAGATGTCGAGGAAGCCGAGGGGCCGTTCACGTCTGCGCACCTGCCGCAGCTCGCGTGGGTCGACGCCGAGGTGGCGGCGGTAGAGCAGGTAGCCGACGAGCCCGATGCCGAGCCAGGCCGTGCCGATGATCCGTGCCTCGGGGTGGAGGACGATCACCGAGACGAACGCGGCCCCCGTGCCGAGGGCACCGAACACCGCGGTCAGCGGAACCTCGCTGTCTCGCCAACGCACGTTCCACGGCGCCCGGTACGGACGGTCGCGATCGGGCTGGCGGCGACGCAGCGCGATGATCGAGACGTGGGCGATGGTGAAGGAGAGCATCGCCCCGAAGCTGTAGAGGTTGCCGAGGAACGTCGTGTTGCCGGGCAGCAGGAGGAGCACCGCGATCGCCGAGAAGAAGAGGATCGTGAACCAGGGCGTGTGGAAGCGGGGGTGCAGCTTGGCGAAGACTCCTGGAAGCTGACGGTGCTCCGCCAGCGACCAGGAGAGGCGGGAGATTCCGATCATCCCGGCGTTCGTCGCGATCAGCAGGATCGTTGCCGCGAGCGCCCCCACGTAGTAGTTCGCGACGGTCGCGGTCGTCCCGTGCAGCCCGAGGGCGGAGACGATCCCCAAGACCGGATCGTTGCTGTAGGTGGTGCCGAGTTCCGTCGTGAAGTGGCCGGCCGCGTTCTGGGTGACGGGAAGGGCCGATAGGGCGATGATCGAGATCCCGGCGTAGATGCCCAGGACCGCGATGAGGACGAGGTTCACGGCTTTGGGCACCTGCTCGCCGGGGTCGCGCGCCTCCTCGGCCATGTTGGAGACGGTCTCGATCCCGGTGTAGGCGAGCATCGAGATCGAGACCGCGAAGATCAGCTGCGAGAAGCTCGGCGCGACGCCGAGGTGGACCTGGTCGATCAGTACCGAGGGATGCAGGACTAGAACCGCACCGAGCACCACCAGCCCAAGCTGGGTGAAGAGGTCGAGGACCGCAAGGCCGATGTTGAGCTTCGCCGACTCCCCGAGGCCGCGGATGTTGACCAGGGCGAGAAGGCCGATGACCGCGATCCCGCCGAAGATGTCCCCGGGAGGGTGCTTAAGCTCGGGGAAGAAGGCGCCGAGGTAGTGCGGAACGAAGAAGGCGCTGATCGCGATCGTGAGGATGTAGTCGAGCGAGAGCCCCCAGCCGGCGATGAACGAGACAACCTCGTTGAAGGCGTGACGCGCGAAGGAGGACGAGCCGCCGGCCTCCGGGAACATTGCCGCGCCCTCGGCGTAGGTCTTTGCCGTCAGCGCGAACAACCCTCCGGCGAAGAGGAAGACCAGCGGCGTCAGCCCCAGGGCATGGGCCGCGACCAGGCCCAGCGCGTAGTAGATCGAGGAACCGACGTTGCCGTAGGCGGTCGCGAAGAGCCCCGGCACACCAACCGTCTTCCGCAGCCCGCGTACTTTCAGCTCTGCCATCGGGGGTCAACCCCCATGGTCGACTCACCACCGTCAAGAAGACGTGAACAACGAGCCCGTCCTCATACAGATCCTGTGAAGATTCGCTGGCTCTCCCCATGACGGTGCGAGGCTCTATTTCACAACGAAGGTCAGGTAGCCCTCGTTGGGAGCTTTGTCCCGGTAGTGGTCGGCGTCGCTGACGTAGGCGCACCACTGGAAGGACCTCTTGGGAAGGTATTTCAGCGGGATCTTCCACTTCGAGACGCGCCCGCTGGTCCCGAGCGGAATCTTCGGCCAGTAGTGCATCGTCCATCCGCGCACACGGCGTCCCCACAGGTCTGGATCGACGCCGGTCCGGACGGCGGGTGGGTGGAGCTGGCAGGGGCAGATGGGGCAAGTACAACGCATCCCAGCGCCATGGATACCGCCAGCGACGCAATGGCCTTCGCATAGGACAGCCTCCCGCGCGGCCTGGTTCTCACCCCTTCTCCGATCCGCTCGCTGGCCTCCTTCCGGCGATCCTATTGCGCGGCGCCGGGCTCCGCAAGGCGATTGCCGAGCTCCAGCGCCAGGCCTGCGCTTCGTCTTGAGACAACTCTGTGGCCAGGTGCCGCGGCTGCTCAGCCTGCGGGGGCACGGTAGGCGAAGCTGGCCTGCTCGTTTTCCTCCAGGCCGGTGCCGGTCAGTTCGAGCTTGTAGAGATCTCCCCGGGCGATCGAAATCGGGCCAGCAGCCCGGCAGTCCAACTGCGCCGCAGTCCCAACGATCGTGCAGAGAGGCACGCTTGTCAGCGAACTTCCGTTGTTGATCTGCACCGCGAAGGTGAGCGTGTCATCGGAATCGAAGTTCGTGATCCAACGAGCCTCAAAGTCGCGCAGTTTGATCGCCACCGGAGCGATCGCCTCCAGGCCCGCGCCAACAGCGCCTTTCGTCGTGACCCCGTAGGGAGTGCGGAAAGAGCCGCCATTTGGCGCAGAGTCGATGCCTCCATTGATGATGCCCTGGCCGAATCCGCGAGGCGGCGTGTTGCCGAGCGCGTTCGCGTTCTTGGCATTGGCGGCGTTGGTGGCATTGGCGGCGTTCTGTGCGCTCGGGACCCTCGCCAACGTTGACTCCTTCACCTGAATGCCGGTGATCGTGTTCTTCTTGAGACGATTACCGGTGACCGTGTGCTTCTTGAGTCGATTACCGGGAATGGAGCCCTTGCTGATCGACTTGCCGTTGATGTGGCTCGCGGCGTAGGCACTTCCACCCAAAGTTATGAAAAGCGCGCAGTAGGCGACAAGATTCGAGCGCATGTGATCCCAGATCCTGGCTCGCATGGATATCCCTTCGTCTTGGTTACGCCGAGCCTAGCCGGCTCCCCTTGCGCCCGCAAGATCCTGGGATCCGAAGAGGAGATAAGGCGGAGGTGCCGGCGGTCGACGGCCAGGCGCCCCAGCACCCGCGTGAGGCAGCCGGGAACGCTGCCGCCGCACCCAGACGCGCTAGGCCTCGGCAGCCTCCGCCAATCCGGTGATGCTGCGGACGATGAGGGCTGCCAACCCAAGCGTTATCGCCGCCACGGGCGGCGCTAGGCATGTCACGGCCAAGACAGCCGTGACGCCGGCGATCGCTGTAGAACCCTTCCTCACCCAGCCGGAAGCATAGCGTCGCGGGGCTGACTCCGACAGGGGCGTCGGCCATTTCCCGCCCCTGGCCAACCCTTGATTAAGGCCGCCGCGATGAGATACTCGGGCAGGCAGGCCTATCAGGAGGAGTTGACATGAAGTACTTCATCAGCGCCATGCCTGGGCCGATGCCTCCGGCCCCCGCACAGTTCGACGCAGCCTTTGAGTGGCTCGAAAAAAAGGTTGATGACGGAACGTTCGACTGCATCTTCGGGTTCCTGGAGGGGGGAGGTTTCAGCGTCGCGAACGTCGACTCTCATCGCGACGCCCTGGAGCTGATGGCGGAATACCCGCTATTCGGACTCGTCACCTGGGAGGTCCGCCCGTTGCTCGATTTCAAGGAGGGAACTGACACGATTCGGGCAAAGCTCGTCGAGGCCCAAGCGGCAATGGGCGGCGGCTGACGCCGGGACCTCGGCGTTAGCTCTCTGGAAAGGCGCTGCCGGCGCCTCAGTCGCCCGGCGGCCGATAGTCAGCGGAGCGCTTCGCGGCCGCGTCAACCTCCTCGGGCGTCAGCAGTTGGACCGTCTTGACCGTGGCACCGCCCGATCCGTTTACGGCAAGAGCGCAGGTCGTGGCGGCCTCGTTGTCAGGGAGCTCCACCGTCACATACGCATCGACGTCACCGAACGCGAAGTAGAAGCTCTCGAGCCTGCCACCGAGGCCCTCGGCCATATCGGCGATCGCGTCGCGCCTGCTACTCCCGCCCTTGCGGCTGATGCCTTCAACGCCTTGAGGCGAATACGACGCCTCGAACAGGTACTTGGGCATGGCGGTCTCCTTCCGGGTAGTGCGGCTCTGCATGAGCATCCCATCCAGTCAGGGCACGCGCAACTGCCCGACAACTCGAGGGCATGCGGCGCCAGTCCCGGTCCGCGTCTCTAATCCAACGGGCCTCAGCGAGAGGACCTACGGATCTCGTAAAGATCCGCTCGCGTGGCGCAAAGTGGCTCCCACCGCGAGCTAGCCTCACGCCAGGTGTGCCGGGAAGACTGGTCGGCGAGGACCGATCATGGCCACGCTCGCGACATCCGTTATCAGCGCCAGGCGCCACTTTTCCGCGAGGCCGATGCTCCTCCTCGCATTCGCTCGTGTTGGTCTGCGCGGTCGCCGTGTTCCTCAGCTAGCTCGCAGGCCTCTACTGGCGCTGGATCGGCGCGGGTCGACCGGCGGGGCTCGAAGCGATCGAGCGCGAGGCGCAGAGCGAAGAGTGAGCCCCCCTCCTACGACGCTTGGCGACAACGGTCAGGGGCCGCTTCGCCGCGTAGGGCGGCTTCGCCGCTCACGCGACCTCCGCTCGGGTCGTGCTGCCAGCTTCCGCAGGCTTTGGCCCTGCTCGGTTATCCGGGCCCTTTCGTCGACAAGCGTGATCGCGTCGGCATCGCGTAGGGCGCCGAAGTGATAGCGGACGTTCCCGACCGGCAGGGCGTGCTCGGTTGCGTAGGCGACCGGACCGATCTCCGCGCCGTCACTGAGCGCGTTCAGAATTTCAACGCGGAGCGGATGCTTGATCGCCAGCGTCGCCAGCCTGCTCGTCTTTCCTGTGGCCATGCTCCCCTCTCCACTCGAAGTTCGCTCGTCGAACGGCATCCGAATGGTGCCCGCTCGATCAGACGCGACATGCCCCCTGAGCGAGCGGACCTCTCGCGAAGTCGGCGTCAAGGCCAGCGGCAGAGCGAAGCGGCCCCGGCCGGACAGGTGACCAGCCGGAGCCGCTCGTCACGGGGTCTTAGGCCCTGGGACGGGACGGCCCCTTGGCGGGGGTGGGCGCTCGGGCGGCTACTTGACGTGGAATATGAAATCGAACGCGGTGCCCTGCTTGTTGTGATAGTTCAGGTTCATCTCGCCGCGGGCGGAGGCATAGGCGCCGGTACCGCCGGTGATGGCGAGCACTGTGTTGCCGGTGTCTGAGAATGGGCCCTGCACGGTGAGGGAGCCGGACTTGAGGAACGTCGTCCAGGCGCACTCCCAGGTCTTGCCGACGACGATCCGGACGCAGTAGCCCTCGTCGGAGCCCACCTGACGCTTGTTGGCGCTGTCGTAGACCTTGTTCGCGAAGGTGAGCACGTTGCCCGCCTTGTCGGTCTTCGCGTCTCCGTTCGTGATGGCGTCGGTGGTCGCTCGCTCGACCACGTGTATCGCCTGCGACTTCGAGGCCCTGGCGCTGCCGGAGGCCGTGGCGACGAATCCGACCGAGACCGCCGCAGCAGCCGCGACAAGCAGGATCGAAAGCCGAATCATCTTCATGTTCGTGCTCCTTAGATCGGGATGAAGTCAGAAACTAACGCCGCCGAGGCCGGGAAGCTACGGCCCAAGAGCACAGTTTCGGGTCGGCGCGTTCGACATCGGGAACCGTCGCGGCGACTCGCGACGAAGGGGAATCCTGAAGAGCTCGCCTCCCCCCTCGGACGCGCGGGCCGAGTTCATCGGGGGCGTCGCGCGTCGGCTCTACCGAGAGGCCCTACCCCAGGTTGAAGTAGGCGGTCAGATCGAGCCACTCCATCCGACTCGGGGGCCCGGTCACTCCGGACTCCTGCAGGGCCTTTCCGAGTCTCTCCTCCATGAAGCGCGCTTGATCCTCTTTGGAGCGCCAGATCTCGAACACGACCAAGCCTCCCTCCTTGGCGCCGGCGCCGTGGAAGAGCTGTCCCTCCGGCGCGCCCTCGCCCGTCTCCATGTTGACGCCGAGAGCATCACTTACCTCCTTGTACTTCTCAACTCCGATCCCCTCGAACTCAAGAATCAGGCCGTCGGCCATGAAACGCGCCTCCTCGTCGATCGTCAAGGACCGCCGGACACTCCCACAGCGACGCGAGGCGAGTCAAGTCAGAGCTGGCTTCAGATCACCCCGAACTGGCCGCGAGCTTCCCCGACCCGAGGCCGGATGGGGCGCCCGGGTCGGAGGCGACTGAAGCGATCACAAAGCGTAGAAATGGCTACGCTGGACCGGCCTCGACTACGAGCGCGCGGGGCCGGAAACACCGATGGTCACCAGCTCGGTGTTGCGGGCGTTGCCGTCACGTTCGTCGAGCCAGTCGATGGACTTCAGCAGGTGTTTCTGTTTCGGGTCAGCGTCCAGGGCTCGACCACCTTCGCCTGGTGGCAGGAGGGCGTGTGGCCCGTTCCAGCGCCGGGGAGTTGCCACTTTAGTTGCCACCCGACCAAAAACCGCCCCGGACCCCGGCTCATTTGGCTCTATATCTCTAGTGGGGCGGGCTGGACTCGAACCAGCGACCGACGGATTATGAGTCCGCTGCTCTGACCAACTGAGCTACCGCCCCGGGAAGCGCAACGTACGTCTGGAACTCTAGATGGGAGCCTGGAACCGCGAAGCCAGGACGGGGGCACGCTACGATCGCGCGATGGGACGCGAGATACGTCGAAACGCGCGAGTGCTCGTGCTCGGGGCTGCTCTGGGGGTCCTGGGCATCGGTGTTCTCGCCGGCCACAGTGGCGCGGCGGCTCGTTCGTGCGCCTCCTTCAAGGCCCAAGCCGACGCTCAGGACTACTTCCTCGAACAGGGGGGCAGCCCGAGGAGGCATGTCGGTAGCCTCGACGGCGATCACAACGGAGTCGCCTGCGAGGGGCTGACGGGCCCCTATAAGGGGTTCGCCACCATCGGCTACAACCGCAAGAAGCAGTTCCTGTACGGAGTGGCGACGATGCCGCCGAAGGCAGACAGCGAAGAATTCGCCTGTCTCTATGGCAACCGGCATTTTCCCGATGCGCCACGCAAGGTGAATGTGTTCCGGGTTCGCCCGGGCGCCGACAAGGCGCTTCTGGGGGAATGGACGGGGGCCGTCGAAGCGAGGCCGGAATCGGGACGGCTGCTATGGAAAGCCGACCGGGCCAATCTGATCTCGGGACGCTACTACGTCAGCTTCGAAGAACGGGTGTCCCTGACTCCCTACGGGCGCAGCCAGTGCCCGGGGTTCAGCTCGCGTCCGACCCTGCTGCCGCGGCCGCGGCATTCCGCCTCGCCACGGCACCGATCCGCGCCCTGAACTCCCTCCGCCCTAGGCGCTGAACAGCTGGGCCAGGGAGCGGCCGACGTCCGGCGGCTCTTCCTTGCCTTCGGCCGCCGCCGCCGCTCCCTCGGCGAGGGCCTTGGCCGCGTCGGCGATCTGGTGGTCGCGGCCGCCGCGGATGATGCCGGTCGTCTTCGCTTCGGCCAGGTCGGACTCCATCAGGCCGGCCAGCTCGGCGAGGCGGCGCAGGCCGACGACCCCGGCGGTCCCGCGCAGGGCGTGGGCTTCGGCCCGCATCGTCTCGAAGTCGGTCGTCTCGGTGGCGAGGCCGGCGGCGATCACGTCGCAGCGGCGCCGCGCCTCCTCGGCGAAGGACTCCAGCAGCTCGGCCTCGGCAGCGGCTTTGTCGCTCATTCGGCCACCGCCTTTTCCACCACTTCATCCATCAGTTCCAGCCCGAAGGCCCCCTCCACGGCCGAGCTGACGACGCCTTCGCGGTTGATCGCGAAGAGCCACGGCTCGCTCGGCAGGTGGAAGGCGCGCACCTGCGGGCGGACGCCCTTGCTCGGATCGTTGTCGTTGTAGATCTCCATGTGGATGAAAGCCGCCTTGTCTCCGAATTCCTGCTTGGCCTGCTCGGCCACGTCGACGACGGGCCCGCAGACCCGACTCTGGCAGAACTGGGGGGTCGCAAACAAGAGCAAGATCGGTTCTTTTCCGAGCGCGTCCGCGTAGTCCACCTTGTTCTGCGTGTCTGGCGGGATCCGCGTCGTGATCTTCGAGACGTCTCCACCCACGTCGCCCGGGGTCGGGGTGTGGATCTTCGGCGCCCTCTCGCCAACCGTCGGGATACCGGTGAATTCGCCGACGACCGCGCTCGGCAGCAGCGTCGATTTCAGTTCGCCGCCTTCCTTGATCACGGCCGCGATCCGCCACTCGCCCTCGCTGGGGAAGTCGATCCGGGTCGAGTAGACGACGCTCGCGGAATCGGGGTCGTCGACCGTCGTCTTCGCCCTGAAGGCCGGCTTGGTGGCGAGGCTTTCGATCTTCGCCGGGAAGGGGCCGATGGCGGGCTGGTTGAGCGCCTGCAGCTGGGCCTTCGCCACCGGTCCTTTGGTGCCGGATTTCGACTTCGCGCCCGGCTTCGGAGTTGGGACCTTGGCGAAGTAGAGCGCCACTTTGGCTCCCGGGACCTGGGTGCGGTCGCGTTCGAAGACGCCAAACGGGTAACGGTTCTCGCCCTTGTAGTAGACCATCGCCGCCGGCGAGACCACCAGTTCGCTGGGCGCGTCGGTCGATTCGATCAGCTGACCGAGGGTCCGCCCTTCAGGGCTCGGGAAATCGCTCTTCGGCGGCGCCGGGCGGCTCTGCGCGCTCTCCGAGGAGGTCGACCCGGTCGAGCCCGAACCGCCGCCGCAGCCGCCGAGGAGCGCTCCCGCGGTGAGCAGGCAGGCGAGAGCCAGGGCGAGGCGGGCGGCGCGCATCGGCGCCATGTTATTCGGAGTCGCCGCGCCGCCCGCAGCCGTGGCGCGGCCGCGAATCGGGCTGTAGGGTGGCGGCGGCCTCGAAACGAGAGGAGAGGGAATGGCTGAGCGGGCGGCGCTGGTGACGGGAGGATCGGGAGGGATCGGGCTGGCGATCGCCCGCACCCTCGGCGAAGAGGGCTACGCCCTGACGATGTCGGCGCGGCGGCCGGAGAAACTCGAGGAGGCCGTCTCGGGGCTGCGCGCGGACGGCTTCGAAGTCCAGACCGTCGCCGCCAACATGACCGAGGAGGACGATGTCCTCTCCCTCTTCGCCGCCCACAAGGAAAGGTACGGGCGTCTCGACGCCCTCGCCAACAACGCCGGGGTGGGGATCGGCGCGCCGATGGCGGAGATCCAGACCAAGCACCTCGACATGCAGCTGGGGATCAACCTGCGGGCGCTGATCCTCGGCACTCGCGAGGGGCTGCCGCTGCTGCGCGAGGCCGGTGCCAAGCATCGCAAGGCGCTCCTCCTCAACACCGCCTCGATCGCCGGCAAGGGCGGACAGGCCTGGCTGTCGGTCTACGCCGCAACCAAGGCCGCCGTGATCAACTTCACCCAATCGACCCAGATCGAGGTCGCCAACGACGGGATCCAGTGCACGGCGCTGGCACCCGGATTCGTCGACACCGCGATGACCGAGTTCATCAAGGGACAGGTTCCGGCCGCGGACATGATCCAACCCTCAGATATCGGCGAGGCCGTCCGCTTCCTGCTCCACACGTCACCGAGCTGCTACGTCCCGGAGATCGTATTCACCCGGCCAGGTGAGGGTCTCGACACCCCATAGCGCCGAGCCGCGAGCGGGGGGAGCCGACCGGCGCCTGCGCATCCTCCTCGCCGCCTTCGGCGACCCCGGGCACGTCTTCCCGGCGATCTCGCTGGGGCGGGCGCTGGCGGGGCGCGGGCACGAGGTCGTGGTCGAGACCTGGGAGGAGCGGCGGGGCGCCGTCGAGGGTGCCGGGCTCGGCTTCGCCGCCGCCGAGGAATACCGGATGTTCCCTCCGCCCGAGCCCGATTCCGCCGACGGCCAGCACGCCGCCGCGGCGGCGCGGGCGCTGCTGCCGCTGCTGGAGGAGATGCGCCCCCACGTCGCCGTCAGCGACATCCTCACGCTGGCCCCGGCCCTGGCCGCCGAGCGGGCCGGCGTCCCGCTGGCGACGCTGATCCCGCACATCTACCCGGTCGTCGACCCCGGTCTCCCCTTCTTCGCGATCGGCCTGCGAGCGCCGCGGACGCCGCTGGGGCGGGCCGGGTGGAGGGCCGGGCAGCGGGCGTTGAAGGTCGGGCTGGAGCAGGGGCGCCGCGAGCTGAACCTGCAGCGCGCGCGCCTCGGACTCCCCCCCGTCGAGCGCTTTCACGGCGGCATCAGCACCGACCTGGCGCTGGTGGCGACCTTTCCGCAGCTCGAGTACCCGCGCCGGTGGCCGCCCGGGGTCGAGGTGACCGGGCCGATGACCTTCGAGCTCCCCCACCCCGAGATCGAGTTGCCGCCGGGCGACCGCCCCCTCGTCCTGGTCGCCCCGAGCACGGCACATGACTCCGGCAACCACCTCGTCCGCACCGCGCTGGTGGCCCTCGCGGGGGAGCCGGTGCGGGTCGTGGCGACGACCAACCGCGTGGTCCCCCAGCGGCCGATCGACGTCCCGGCCAACGCCGTCCTGGTCGATTGGCTCAGCTACAGCCAGCTGATGCCGGCGGCCTCGCTGGTCGTCTCCCACGGCGGACACGGGACCGTCGCCCGCGCCCTCGGCGCCGGCACCCCGGTCCTGGTCTGCCCGATCACCGGCGACATGAGGGAGACGGCGATGCGGGTGGCCTGGGCCAAGACCGGTCTTTCCCTGCCCTGGCGCCTGTGCCGGCCGGCGCCGCTGCGCTGGGCCGCCCGGCGCCTCCTCGGCGATCCCGCCTTCACCGCTCGGGCGGCCGAGATCGCTGCCTGGGGCCGCGCGCACGACGGCGCCGAGCGTGGCGCCGAGTTGGTCGAAGGGCTAGCCCTGGCGAAGCGGGGTGGCGGGGTCCACGTCTGAGTAGCCGAGGCGTGACCCGAGGATCAGCAGCCCGTTGGTCGCCCAGAAGTCACGCCGCCGTCGGGGCGCGATTCGCGGGCATCGAGGCTCCGGGGGTGGGACTCGAACCCACAACCCTTCGATTAACAGTCGAATGCTCTGCCGATTGAGCTACCCCGGAACGCGGCATCCGGAAGCGGCTCCCGGACCGCTCGGAATTTACCGACTCAGCTCTCGACCCGCTGGGTGCGGGCGATCCGTTCGACCAAGGCGGCGCGTTCGCGGCTGAGGGCGGCGCGGCGCTCGTAGTCGCCGCGCTCGCCGGCGGCGGCGATCTCGTCCTCGAAACGGCGCTGCTCCAGCAAGAGGAAGTTGAGCTCCATCGACTCGTGGGAGGCGGGCTCCTCGTGGGAGAGCATCACCAGCTCCGTGATCAGCCCGGCCAGCTCGTCATCGTCGTGGGGGAGGTTGGAGGCGGGGTCGCCCGGGTGCTCGCGCAGCCAGGCGGCGGCGCGCAGGCCGGTGGGCGAGAGATGAGCGTCCCTGAGCCGCTCGAGGTACTCCTTGCCCTCCGCGGGCAGGGCGATGCACATCGCCAGCAGGGCCCGCTCGCGGCGCTCGCGCGAGGTCAGCTCCACCGGCCGCCGCGGTTGCTGCGGGGCCAGGTCACCGCGAGCCGACGCGGGTTCGGTCCCGCCGCTGGGCGGCCGCGCCGCCACGACTCTTCCCATCACCATCGCCGGCTCCAGGTCCAGCCGCTCGGCGACGCGGCGAACGAGGTCGTCGCGGCTCGCCGTCTCCCCCATCGCGGCCAGCACCGGCGCCACCTCGGTCAAGGCCCGGTCGCGTTCGCTCGGCGAGGCGACGTCGGTGCCGTCCAGCACCAGCCCGACCTGGAAGGCGGTCAGCTCGGCTGCGGCGTCGAGGAGAGCGCGGAAGCGCTCTGCCCCTGCCGGCTCGGCCATCATCTCCGCCGGATCCTCGCCCGCCGGCATCGCCGCGACCCGCAGCCGCATCTTGCGCCCGGCGGCGACGCGCTGGGCCCGCAGCATCGCCTCCTGGCCGGCCGAGTCGGCGTCGAGAGCCAGCACCACCTCCTCGACCATGCCGGAGAGGGTCGCCACCTGCTCGCCGGTGATCGCAGTCCCCATCACCCCCACCGCCTCTTCGATCCCGGCCTGGTGCAGGGCGAGGACGTCGGTGTATCCCTCGACCACGACCGCCCGGGCCGCCTTGGCGATCGCGCCTTTGGCGCGGTCGACGCCGTAGAGCATCTGGCTCTTGTGGAAGAAGTCCGTCTCGGCGGTGTTGACGTACTTGGCGCCCTGGTCGGAGCGCATCGCCCGGCCGCCGAAGCCGAGCGTGCGGCCACGGCGGTCGCGGATCGGGAACATGATCCGGGAGCGGAAGCGGTCGTACTCGCCGCCGCTTCGGCCCCGCTGGACCAGGCCCACCCCGCGCAGCTCCTCGACGCTGAACCCGGCCTGCTGGCCGCGAACCAGGATCTTGTCCCAGGCGCTGGGGGCGAAGCCGACGCCGAAAGCCCGCAGCACCTCCTCCCCCAGGCCCCGTTCGCCCAGGTAATCGCGCGCCTTCCCCGCCTCTTTCGACTCCCAGAGGTAGCTGGCGTAGTAAGCGGCGGCGCGCTCCAGCAGCTGCTCGAGGCGGCGCCGGCGCTGTCGCTTGGCCTCCGTCCGGGGGTCCTCACGCTCGCGCTCCAGCTCGACCCCGTAGCGGTCGGCCAGCAGCTCGACCGCCTCGGCGAAGCCGAGCCCCTCCTTCTCCTCGACGAACTTGATCACGTCGCCGCCGACCCCGCAGCCGAAGCAGTGGTAGAGCTTCTCCTGCGGCTCGACCGAGAACGAGGGCGTGCGCTCCTCGTGGAAGGGGCAGAGGCCGACCCAGCGGGCCCCCTGGCGGCGCAGGTCTGTGTGGGCGGAGATCACCTCGACGATGTCCGCCGTCTGCTTCACCCGTTCCAGGCTCTCGGGGGAGATCAGCGCCATCAGAAGCGCGACTCCTCGGGGATCGTCAGCTCGGTGAACTTGGCGATGCAGTAGCGGTCGGTCATGCCGGCGATGTAGTCGGTGACCCGCTGGCAGTCGCCGGCGGCGGGATCCCGGCGCGGCACCTCGTCGGGGTTCTCGAGGTAGTGGTCGAGCAGGCCGCGCATCGCCCGTTCGACCCGATCGTGCTCGCGCCGCGCCTCCGGTCCCAGGTAGACGCGGTCGAACATGAACTTGCGCAGGCGCAGCATCGCGGTGCCGATCTCCCGGCCCTGGACGATGTCGCCGGCCTCGCGGGAGCGCTCGACGATGTCACGGACCAGGGTGTCGATCCGCTGCGATCCGGTCGGTCCCAGCAGCTCGATCTCCTCCGCCGGCAGGTCATCGGGGCGCAGGATCCCAGCCCGCAGGGCGTCGTCGATGTCGTGGTTGATGTAGGCGACGCGGTCGACCAGCTTCACGATCCGCCCCTCCAGCGTTGCCGGCTTGTCGGGACCGGTGTGGTTGAGGATCCCGTCGCGGACCTGCTCGGTCAGGTTGAGGCCCTGGCCGTCGCGCTCCAGCACCTCGACCACCCGCAGCGAGTGCTCGTTGTGCTTGAAGCCGGTGCCGCAGCGCTCGCGCAGTGCCGCGTCGAGCGTCGCCTCGCCGGCGTGGCCGAACGGCGGGTGGCCGAGGTCGTGCCCGAGCCCGATGGCCTCGGTCAGGTCCTCGTTGAGGCCCAGCGCCCGCGCCACCGTGCGGGCGATCCCGCACGCCTCCAGCGTATGGGTGAGGCGAGTGCGGTAGTGGTCGCCCTCGGGGGCGACGAAGACCTGCGTCTTGTGCTTGAGGCGGCGGAAGGACTTGGAGTGGACGATGCGGTCGCGGTCGCGCTGAAACGGCGTCCGCAGCGGGCTGTCGGGCTCCGGAACCGCGCGGCGCGCCGGGTAGGAGCGGGTCGCGTGCTCGGAGAGGAACTCGTCCTCCAAAGCCTGGATCCGATCCTCGAAGGTCGCGATGGCGGGCACCGATCGATCATAAGGCGAGGAGGGCGAGTGCCCTAAGCGGCGGCGCGCAGCTGCACGTGGGCGTGGTGCTCGAGCGTCTCCCCGACCGCGCGTTCGACCTGGCGCAGCGCCCGCGGCTCCGCCGGCGGCGCCTCGCTGAGCGGCTTCGCCAGCGCCTCGACCATGAAGCGGTGCGCTTCCTCGGAGAGCTCGAAGGAGCCGGCCTCGCAGCTGGCGCAGACGACGCCCCCGGCGGCGCCCGAGAACCCGGCCAGGTGGTCGGCCTCGCCGCAGCGGGTGCAGGAGGCCAGTTCGGGCGCGAATCCCGCCACCAGCGCCAGCTTCAGCCGGAAGGAGAGAGCCGCCTCCAGCTCGGCGGCGCGCGGCTGGTCCGGGTCGTCGAGCAGCGAGAGGTAGCGGCAGAGCAGGTTGTAGGCGGGCTGGTTGGGCTCGGCCGAGTCGAGCAGCCGCAGCACCGCGTCGCAGGCGCGGGCGCCGGCGGTGAGGGCGGGGCCGGAGGAGCGCAGCCGTGGATAGCCATCCACGGTGGAAACGTTCGTCACCGTCAGCAGGTCGCCGCGACCTTCGTGGAGGATCAGGTCGAGCCGGAAGAACGGCTCCAGGCGGCCGCCGAAGCGCGATTTGGGCTTGCGCGCCCCCTTGGCGATCGCGCCGAAGCGCCCGCGCGTGTTCGAGTAGAGGTGGAGGATGCGATCCGCCTCCCCGTAGCGAATGCTGCGCAGGACGATCGCCTCGGTCTTGACCGTGGTTCCGGGCACGACCTCCTAAGTTGACCTACGGACCGGACGGCGGCGGCGTGGGCGGCGGCGCAGCCTCACCTGGCAGCTCGGACAGAAGTAGGTGGAGCGGCCGCCGACGGCGATGCGGACGATCTCCCCGCCGCAGGACGGGCAGGGCTCCCCCGCGCGGGTGTGGACGAGGAACTCGTCCTGCATCGACCCCTTCTCGCCGCGCGCGTCGCGGTAGTCGTCGATCGAGGCACCGCCGCCATCGATCCCCGCCTCCAGCGCGGCGACGACCCCGTCGCGCAGCGCCTCGAGGTGCTCGGCCTTCATCGAGCCGGCCGGCGAGAGCGGGTGCAGGCGTGCCCGGAAGAGCGCCTCGTCGGCATAGATGTTGCCGACCCCGGCGACTCCGGACTGATCGAGCAGGAACGACTTCAGCGGCGCCGTGCGCCCGGCCGCCATCGTCCCGAGGGCCTCGGCGGTGAACTCCGCCGAGAGCGGCTCGACGCCGAGCCGTTGGAAGCGTCGATCGAGGTCCGCGTCGTCGATCAGGAAGGCCTCGCCGAAGCGCCGCGGGTCGGTGAACCAGAGCTCGCGGCCGTCATCGAGGACGAAGCGGGCGCGCAGGTGGCGGGCCGAGGTCGAGCGCTCGGCCTCATACAGGCGCCGCCCCTCGGAGGGGTCGAGCATCTCCTCCCCCTCGACCAGGATCAGGTTCCCGGTCATCCGCAGGTGCATCACCAGCGTCCGCTCGCCGTCGAGCGCCAGCAACAGGTACTTGCCGCGCCGTCCCAGCCCCTCGATCGTGGCGCCGGCGACCGCGGCGCCCAGCTCGGCCGGTGGGACCGGCCGCGACCAGCGCTCGTCCAGCACCTCCAGTAGCTCGACTCGCCGCCCTTCGATCTCCGGCTCCAGCTGCCGGCAGACGGTCTCGACCTCGGGCAGCTCGGGCATCCCCCAGTTCTACCGAATCGAGGTCGCGGTCATTTCCGCATGACGGCGACAAACACGCGACGTGAAATCGGGTCCCGTCGTCGCTGGCCGGAAGGCTCAGTTCTCGCTGGCGCGGGGATGGGCGCTGAAGTAGACCTCCTTGAGGCGGTCGCCGGAGAGATGCGTGTACATCTGGGTGGTGGAGATGTCGGCGTGGCCGAGCATCTCCTGCACCGCGCGCAGGTCGCAGCCGCCGGCCAGCAGGTGGGTGGCGAAGCTGTGGCGCAGGGTGTGCGGGCTCATCTGCCCGGCCAGCCCGGCGTCGCGGGCATGGCGCTGAACGATCTTGTAGAGGCCCTGGCGGGTCAGTGGCCCGCCGCGAAAGTTGACGAACAGCTTCGCCTCGTGGCGCTCGCCGACCAGCTTCGGCCGACCGCCGCGCAGGTAGGCGACGATCGCGACGATCGCCTGGCGCCCAAGCGGCACCAGCCGCTCCTTGGAGCCCTTGCCGCGGGCGCGAAGGAAGCCCTCGCGCATATCGATGTCGCCGAGCTCGAGCCCGATCGTCTCCGAGGCCCGCAGCCCGCACGCGTACATCACCTCCAGCAGCGCCCGGTCGCGCAGCGCCGTCGGCTCGCTGCCGCGCGGGGATGCCAGCAGCTTCTGCACCTCCGAGTAGTTGAGGACCTGAGGCAGCTTCTTCGAGCGCCGCGGCGCGCTCAGCGCCGCCGTCGGGTCGTCGCCGATCAGCTCGTCGCGGCGCAGGTGCTTGTAGAACGAGCGCAGGCAGGCAGCCTTGCGGTGGATCGTCGAGGCCGAGCAGGCCGGCCGGCCCTCGCCGGTGGCCAGCTCGGCGAGGAAGTCGGCGACGTCGGCAGGCCGCGCGTGAAGCGCGTCGCAATCGTGGGCGGAGAGGTATTCCCCGTACTGGAGCAGGTCGGTGCGGTAGGCGTTGAGGGTGTTGCGGGCGAGACCCCGCTCCAGCTCGAGGTATGAGAGGAAGTCGAGGACCAGGCCCTCGAAGCGGGCATCGGCGCCGTCGCTGGCGGGTGCTGCCGGTGCCGCCGGCTTGATCGCGATCGCCATGACGCGGGTTTCTCGGCCACGAGCGGCAAACCTCTCGGCGCAACGAGCGGCCCAGGGAACGCCGCTGGGCCGGCGCCGGTTACTCGGTCAGCAGGTGGCCGGCCGCCAGAGGGGCCGCGAAGAAGAGCGGGTCCTGCTCGAGCGTGCGGCCCATGGTGGTGGTCGGGAGACCGGAGGTGGCGTAGGCGTCGAGATCGGCGGGCGCGATCCGCAGGCGGTGGCGGTCTCCGCGGGCGTCTTGCAGGGCCGCCAACACATCGTCCTCGCCCTCGGGGACCGCGATGTCCACCGGCGCCAGGAGGAGCTCGAGGACGGTGCGGGTGTGGTGGCTGAGGCCGCGATGGCGCTCTCTCGGATCGAGGCTGGAGAGGCGCGGAGAGACCAGCGTCGGGAGGCGCAGGGAGAGCGCCGCGTGGGCGTTGTCGAGCGCGGCCATGCCGCCGTGGCCGTAGGCGCTGTCCGAGCCGATGATGCCGGGGCCGGGGCCGACCAGGACCGCCTCCCAGCCGAGCCGGGCCGCGGCGTCGAGCGCGCCGAGGGTGCTGAGCGCCTCGTGCTGGCCGCCGTAGGCCGCGCCGGCGCTGATGTGGCCGCGCAGCAGGTCGCGCTCACGCAGCTCCGCGACGTCGCGGGAGAGCGACCCCGGCAGCGCCCCGCCCGCCGTCTGCACGTAGCCGACCTTCAGGCCCGGGGACGCCTGTGCCGCCGCCCAGGCGGCGGGCGCGAGGTGCCCGTGCAGCGGCAGCACCAGGACCGGGATCGGCGACCCCTCCCGTTGCGGCTCTGCGCCCTCGATCGGCTCGACCGGGTGCTGCAACGAGGTGTAGTTCAGCTTCATCACGTGCTCGCCGCTCCCTCCCCCGCCCTCCAGCCCGCGGGACAGGTTGACGTGGACCACGTCGAAGCCACCGGAGCCGAGCCCGAGCTCGAGCGCGGCGACGTTGACGACCACCTCGTCGCCCTCGCGCATCTCGCCCAGCAGCGCCCGATCCCCCCAGGCCGCCCTGTGCTCGCCCCCGACCTCGACGATCAGCGGCTCGGCGGAGACGACGACCCCGCGGCGCAGTTCGAGCCGGCCGCTCACGCCTCGGCCGGGCCGCCCGGACCTTCGCCGCGCTCGGCGGCAGACGCGGCGACGATTCCCTCGCAGACCTCGAGCATCCTGTCGAGATTGCGGGCGGGGACCATCTCCTCCGCGGTATGGACCGCGTCGGTCCCGTTCGAGAGCAGGACGCAGTCGAATCCCTGCCGGCGCAGGACGTTGGCGTCGCTGCCGCCGCCGATCGCGACCCGGACCGGCTCCAGGCCGGCGCTGCGCAGGCCGGCCTCGGCGAGGGCGAGGGCCGGGGAGGAGGGCGGCAACTCATAGCCGCGGAAGAGCTCTTCGATCCGCACGTCGACGTCGCAGCCGTGCTCGCTGGCGCCCCATGCGCAGGCGTCGGCGATCTCCCCGGCGACCTCGGCCGCCCGCGCCGTGTCGAGGCTGCGCGCCTCGGCGTGGATCCCGCAATGGCCTGGGACGACGTTGCCGGAGGTGCCGCCGGAGATCAGCCCGACGTTGGCGGTGGTGCACTCGTCCAGCCGGCCCAGCCGCATGCGGGAGATCGCCGCCGCCGCGGCGGCGATCGCGCTGCTGCCGTCCTCGGGCCGGATCCCGGCGTGCGCCTCGACCCCGACGAAGTCGGCGAGGATCTTCTGCTGGGTCGGGGTGGTGACGATCACCTCGCCGACGGGCCCCGCATGGTCGAGGACGAACCCCGCCCGCGAGCGCAGCGCCGAGGCGTCGAAGGCCTTCGCGCCGCGCAGCCCCTGCTCCTCGGCGACGGTCAGCACCAGCTCGATCCCGACCGGTGGAGGCTCCTCCGCGTGGCGGGCGACCAGCTCCATGAAGACCGCGACCGCCGCCTTGTTGTCGGCGCCGAGGATGGTGTCGCCGCGGCTGCGGAAGACGCCTTCGTCGTTGACCACCTCGACCTGGCCCCGGTGCGGGACGGTGTCGAGGTGGGCGCAGAACATCACCCACCCCTCCCCGGCCCCCGGCAGCCGAGCGAGCAGGTTGCCAGCGCCCGCTTCGGCGGGGCCGGCGGCGTCGTCCTCGCTCACCTCGAGCCCCAGGGCCCGCAGCTCCGCCGCGAGGGTGTCCGCCACCTCGCGCTCCTCCCCGGTCGGGCTCCGTATCTCGCAGAGACGCATGAACGTCTCGTACAGCCTCGTTGCCTCCACCCCGCGAAGGCTAGCCGGAGCCAACCCGACCGGGCGACTCAGCTGGCGCGGCGAACGCCGACGTCGCTCTCCTCGGCGTCCTCGGCGGGCTCCGGGGCGCCGCCGTCGGCGGGCCGTTCGCCGGCGTGGGTGGCGGCGGCGCCGACGAACTCCCGGAACAGCGGCTCGGGCCGGTTGGGGCGCGAGTTGAACTCGGGGTGGAACTGGGAGGCGATGAAGAAGGGGTGGTCGGGCAGCTCGATCATCTCGACCAGGCGCTCGTCCGGGGAGGTGCCGCCGCAGACCAGGCCCTCGTCTTCGAGCCGCCGGCGCAGCTGGTTGTTGACCTCGTAACGATGCCTGTGCCGCTTGTAGATGACCGCCTCGCCGAAGATCTCGCGCGCTTTGGTCCCCTCGTGGAGCTTCACCGGGTCGGCGCCGAGGCGCATCGTGCCGCCCATCTCGGAGACCTCCTTCTGCTCCGGCAACAGGTCGACCACCGGGTAGGGCGTCTCGGGATCGAACTCGGCCGAGTTGGCCCCCTCCATCCCGACCACCGAGCGGGCGAACTCGACAACGGCGATCTGCATCCCCAGGCAGATCCCCAGGTAGGGGATCGAGCCTTCGCGGGCAATCCGCGCCGCCTGGATCTTGCCCTCGATCCCGCGCTCGCCGAACCCGCCCGGGATCAGGATCCCGTCGCAGCCCTCGAGCTTCTCGGGGTCGAGGTTCTCCGAGTCGACCAGCTCGACCTTGACCCCCACCCCGTGGTGGAAGCCGCCGTGCTCGAGCGCCTCGATCACCGACTTGTAGGCGTCAGCCAGCTGCACGTACTTGCCGACGATCGCGATCCGAACCTCGCCGGTGGCGGAGTCGGCGCGTCGCACCATCGCCTCCCACTCGGCCAGGTCGGGCGAAGGCGCCTCCATTCCGAAATGGTCGAGGACGATGTCGTCGACGCCTTCGGCGCGGAACGCGAGTGGCACCTTGTAGATGTTGTCGACGTCGTGGGCGGAGATGACGCTGTCGACGGGGAGGCTGGCGAAGAGGGCGATCTTGGCACGGATCTCGCGGTCGAGGCGGCCCTCGGAGCGGCAGATCAGCGCGTGCGGCTGGATCCCGATCCGGCGCAGCTCGTTGACCGAGTGCTGGGTCGGCTTCGTCTTCAGCTCGCCCGCGTGCCCGACGTATGGCACCAGGGTCAGGTGGACGAACATGCTGCGCTTCGGCCCCAGGTCGGTGTAGAGCTGGCGAATCGACTCGAGGAACGGCAGCGACTCGATGTCGCCGACGGTGCCGCCGATCTCGGTGATCACGAAGTCAACCGACTGCGACTCGGCGACGATCAGGATCCGCTGCTTGATCTCGTTGGTGATGTGCGGAATCACCTGCACGGTGGCGCCGAGGTAGTCTCCGCGCCGCTCGCGCCGGATCACCGAGTTGTAGACCGCGCCGGCGGTGACGTTGGAGGCGCGCGAGGTGTTGGAGTCGGTGAAGCGCTCGTAGTGGCCGAGGTCGAGGTCGGTCTCCGCCCCGTCCTCGGTGACGAACACCTCACCGTGCTGGAACGGGCTCATCGTCCCCGGGTCGACGTTGATGTACGGATCGAACTTCTGCAGCTGGACCCGGAAGCCGCGGGAGACGAGGAGGCGGCCGATCGAGGAGGCGGCGATGCCCTTTCCGAGGGCCGAGACCACTCCGCCAGTGACGAAGATGAACCTCGTGTCGCCTTTGTTAGCCGGACTCATGCTCTGCCGAGCGAGTCTAGCCAGCGCAGTGGCGGAACCGAGTCGATGGTCGCCGAGATAGATCGCAACTCGCCGTAAATCGTCAGTCCTGCGACGACCACAAGGGCGACCAGGCGCGCGTTTCCGCCCAAGATGGTCAGAAGCCAGACGCCGGCGATCGCCCCGATCAGGTTGGAGCCGGTGTCCCCCAGCATCGCCCGCTCGCCCAGGGTGAGCCAGGCGCCGACGGCGACCGGGCCGACGAAGATCCCCAGCAGCTCGATCGGCGCCAGGGTCCAGGCGCCGAGGCAGAGCCCCGCGCCCAGCAGCGCCAGGCCCTTCTCCGCCCGGCCGGGCCGCAGGTCGAGCAGGTTGAAGAGGTTGGTGGCGAGGACCAGCAGCGCGATGTCGGCGACGTAGCGCCAGGATTCGAGTCCGCGACCGGAGACGACGTAGGCGGCCAGCGCCAGCGCCCCGATCGCCTTGATCGCCCCGGTCGAGAGGCTGCCTTCGCGCAGCGCCCGCCAGTGCCCGCGCCAGCCCCGCGGAGTCGCCGCCGCCCCGCTCTGGCCGAGGGCGTCGTCGAGGAAGCCGAGGAAGGCGATCCCGAGCAGGTACGGAAGCCAGCGTCGCAGTTCGGGGTCGAGCAGGTCGAGGTCGGCGCGGTCGTTGAGGAACGCGAGCGGGGCCAGCGCCACCAGCGCCACCGTCGCCAGCACCGCGCCGAGCGGGAAGGCCAGCAGGGCCCCGCGGTAGTTCTCCCGCACGAGGCCGGCGTCGCGCAGGCCGCGCGCTCCGGCCGGGAGCAGCAGCGCCCCCAGCGCGATCGCGAGCGGGAAGCCGACCCAGTGGACCCTTCAGCCCCCCTGGGTCAGCAGGTCGGGCAGCAGCCGGTCGGCGCCGTTCTTGACGCCGAAGCTGCCCTCGGCCCCGAGGATCGCGAAGACCATCGCCAGCTTGCCTGCGGTGCTCTCGACGTCATCGACGCTGGAGAGGTCGTTGCCCTGGAAGAAGGAGATCGAGGAGGGTTCGGTCCTGCTGGTCTCGATCCCGACCGCCCGCGTCCGGGTCCCCGTGATCCCGCTCAGCAGGGCCGACTCGAACTGGCCGGCCTTGGCCCGCTGGACCGGGCCCATGTCCTGTGGCTGATCGCGGACGACCAGCACTCCGTCGAGGGCGCCGAAGGTGCCGCTGGCGCGCGAGAAGAGGTGCCCGCGGACGACTTCGGGCAGGGTGCCGCCGATGACCAGCTGCCGCCCCAGCCCCTTCCCCAGCGTCGTCAGCGCCTCGGGATTGGTGCGCAGGTCGAAGAAGCGGGTCTTCGAGAGATCCCCGGCGAGGCCGTTGACGTCGACCGGCTCGCGCACGACCCCCACCCCCACGAGCTTGGCGCCGGTCGGTCCGAGCGCGCTCTCGACCGCTTCGGTGTCTTCGCTGGGCAGCCCCCCGAGGGCGATGATCGCGATCCGCTGGCCCTCGAGCCGGTTGCGAGTTAGGACCGGGTAGACCCGATCGGCGAACTCGTTCGAGCGGCCCAGTTCGCCGCTCAGTTCGTCAGCGCGGGAGCGGGCGTCCTGGAGGTTGCCGACGAGGCTCTTCTCGAGGTTCTTGCGGGTGCTGGTGAGAGCTTCGCCGCCGAACTCGGCACCGATCAGGATTCCGATCGCGAGCGCGAGGAAGACCGCGATCAGGGAGGTGGCGTGGTAGCGCGCGCTGTAACCCATCAGCGGCCGAAGGCTAGATGGTCAGCCCGGCGCCCTAGATCCCGAGCCAGATCCTGATCTTCAGCCAGATCAGCTGGAAGACGTCGTTGAGGGCCGGCGAGGTGATGACGAGGATCGTCAGCAGGATCACGAAGGCGACCCCGAAGAGGGCGACCGGGGCGAGGGCGGAGCTGGGGTTGTAGAGCCTGCTCACCCCCTTTGCGTCGACCAGGCGCTCGCCGATCCGCAGCCGGGTGAGGAAGGTCGAGGACATGCCGCCGCGCTTGCGGTCGAGGAACTCGATCAGGTTGAAATGGGCGCCGACGCTGACGATCAGGGCCGCCCCCTTCTCGTAGGCCATCAGCATCGCGACGTCCTCGCTGGTGCCGGCGGCGGGAACGATCGTGTGGGCGAGGCCGGCCGCGTCCAGGCGCTCGCATCCGGGGGCGCGGCCGTCTGGATAGGCGTGGACGATCAGCTCGGCCCCGCAGGACAGCGCCGCGTCGCTGGCGGAATCCATGTCTCCGAGGATCACGTCGGGCTTCAGCCCCGCCTCCAGCACCCCGTCGGCGCCGCCGTCGACGGCGACGATCAGCGGCCGCACGTCGCGGATGTAGGCGCGCAGGGCTTTGAGGTCACGGCGGTGACGGTCGCCGCGAACGACGATCAGCACGTGGCGGTCACGGAAGGAGGCCTTGGTCGAGGGGAAGTCGACGCTGCCGGTCAGCAGGTCGGTCTCCTGGCGGACGTGGGCGACCGTGTTCTCGGCGAACTCGGCCAGCGCCTCATCGATCCGCTCACGCTGCTCCTGCAGCTGGCTTTCCAGCTCGACGACGCCCAGGATCCGCCCCCGCGCCACCTCCTGACCGGCGACCCTGACCGTGCCGCCGTCGACCACGATCCGGTCGCCGTCGTGCAGCAGCTCGAAGAGGCCAGCCCCGGGGGCGTCGACGAGGCGGACCCCGGCCCGCGCCAACATCAGCGGCCCCGCGTTCGGATAGCGCCCGTTGGAGGAGGGGGAGGCGTTCAGCACCGCCGCCACCCCGGCCTCGATCAGCTCCTCGGCGGCGATCCGGTCGATGTTGACGTGGTCGATCACGGCGATGTCGCCGGGGCGCAGGCGCTTGACGAGGTGCTTGGTCCGCTCGCCGAGCCGGGCCGTGCCTTCGATCGGCGCGTCCGGCCGCGCCCCGTTGCGACGCCCGAGCAGAGCAGGAAGGCGACGGCGACTGGCGGTGGCCATCCGCTCAGACTAGGCGAAGCGGCCGGCGGCCGGCAAGGCTTCGGGCCCGCCGGGGCCTCAGGCGGCCGCGAGCAGCTCGCGCGCGTGGCGGGTAGCCGCCTCGTCGGAGCGCTCGCCGCCGAGCATCCGGCGGATCTCCTCGACCACGCCCTCGCCGTCCAGCCGCTGCACCGAGGCGAGGGATTGCCCCTCGGCGACGGCCTTCTCGATCCGGAAATGCGCCTCGGCGAGGGAGGCGACCTGCGGCAGATGGGTGATGCAGAGGACCTGGCGGCCCTCGCCCAACGCCCGCAGGCGCTCGCCGACGACCCTTGCCGTGTTGCCGCCGATGCCGGCGTCGATCTCGTCGAAGACCAGGGTCCCGGCGCTCGCCGCCCGCCCGAGCCCGCTCAGCGCCAGCATCACCCGCGAGAGCTCCCCGCCCGAGGCGGCGTCGCGCAGGGGCGCCGCCTCGATGCCGGGATTGGGCGCGACCCGCAGCTCGACCGTCTCGCGCCCGCTCGGCCCGTGACCGTCCGGATGCGGCTCGAGCACGACCTCGAGCGTGGCGCCGGCCATCGAGAGCCGCTCCAGCTCGGCCGCGACCCGCTCCTCCAGCGGCCCGGTGGCGGCCGCGCGGCCCGCGCTCAGGCGCTCGCCTAGGTCCCCGCGGCGGGCCTCCGCCTCGGCCAGCGCCGCCACGAGCTCGGCGCCGCGTTCCTCGGCTCCCTCGAGCCGCTCGATCTCCGCCCGGCAGCGCTCGGCGTGCTCGAGCACCGTCTCGACGCTGCCGCCGTGCTTGCGCTCGAGGCGGTCGATCGCCTGCAGCCGTTCCTCGATCGCCAGCAGGGTCACCGGGTCGGCCTCGAGCCCCTCCGCGTAGCCGCGCAGCTCCGAGCCGACGTCGCCGAGCTCGACCGCGAGGGCGGCCACCCGCTCGGCGATCGCATCGAGGCCGGCGTCGAGCCCCGCCGCCGCATGCAGGAGCGATTCGGCCTGGGCCAGCGCCGCCGCGGCACCGCCGCCGTCCTCGTCGGTCCCGGCGAGAACGGCGTGGGCCCCCGCGGCGGCTTCGCGCAGCCCCTCGGCGTGGCGGAGCCGCTCGCGCTCGGCCGCCATCCCGGCCCGCTCCCCTGGCTCGGGTGCCACCTCCTCGATCTCGGAGAGCTCGTAGCGGTAGAGGTCGAGATCGCGCTCCCGCGAGCCCTCGCGCTCCCGCAGCTCGGCCAGCTCGGCGGCGATGCGCCCGCACTCCCTGTGCGCCTCGCGGTATTGCCGGCGCAGCTCCAGGTGCTCGGCGCCGGCGAAGCCGTCGAGGATCTCCAGCTGGGCCGAGGAGATCGTCAGCTTGCGGTGCTCATGCTGACCGAAGAAGGCGAGCAGCCGTCCGCCGAGCAGCTTCAGGTCGGCCACCGTCGCCGCCCGCCCGGCGACGAAGGCGCTGGTCCGTCCGGCGGAGGAGACCCGTCGCCCGAGGACGATCTCCTCCGCGCTCTCGGGCAGCCGCTCCGCCAGCTCCGCCATCTCGGGCTCTTCCAGCAGTCCCTCGGGGAGGTCGAAGACGCCCTCGACCCAGGCCTCCTCCGCCCCCGGCCGCACGACCTGCGCCCGCGCCTTCCCGCCCATCAGCAGGTCGAGCGAGTGGGCGAGCACGGTCTTCCCCGCTCCCGTCTCCCCGGTGATCGCGTTCAGCCCCCCACCGAGACGCAGCTCGGCTCTCTCGATCAGCAGAAGGTTCTCGATCCGCAGCTCGCGAAGCACGGATTGTGTGTAGCAACGGCGCCGGATCGACTCTTCCGGTTTCGGCGCTAGATGCGGGGATCAGGAGCCGGACCGCCGTCCTGCGGTGGGCTCCGCGGGCCCTCCGTCGGCTGCACGAAGTCGCGAGAGCGAACGAGGGCGAACCCGAGCCCGGCGCCGACGAAGGAGAGAACGGCGGCGATCAGGATGATCTCGTTGAAGCCGCCGACGAAGGCGATGTCGGCGGCTTGGGAGACCCGGGGCCTGAGCGCGGCCGGAACGGCTTCGGCCGCGGCGCGCGAGCCTCCCGAGGAGACCAGTTCGCCGAGGCCGCTGGGGGCGTGCGGCAGCAGCTGGGCCAGTTTCGAATCGATGCGCGACTGGAAGACGGCCCCGAGCGCGGCGACGCCGGTCGCGATCCCGACCTGGCGAAAGGTCGAGTTGATCCCCGAGCCCATCCCCGATTTCTCCACCGGCACGACGGCGATCGCCGCTTGGCCGATGCCGGGGTTGGCGATGCCGATGCCGACGCCGGCAACCAGGAAGCCCGCGAGCAGCGTCGTCCACGCCGAACCGGGCGTCACCCCGTGCATCAGCAGGAGGCCGACGCCGACAAGGCCCAGCCCCGAGCCGAGCAGGACACGGATCGGGACCCGGTGAGAGAGCGAGCCCGCGATCGGCGAGGCGATGAAGGAGAGGACGGTCAGCGGCAGGAAGCGCAGGCCCGCCTCCAGCGGCGAGTAGTCGAGCACCCCCTGCATGTAGATCGTCATGTAGAGGAACATCGCGAACATCCCCCCGGAGAGGCCGAAGGCGACTGCCGAGACGCCGTTGAAGGCAGGCTTTCGGAACAGGGCCAGGTCCAGCATCGGGTGGTTGCTGCGCGCCTCGATCGCGATGAAGGCGAGGAGCAGGACCACCGCCCCGCCGAGACAGGCGAGGATCAGGCCGCTGGTCCAGCCCTCCGGGTTGCCCCGGATCAGGCCGAAGATGAGGAGGAACAGCGCGACGGAGAAGGTGATCAGACCGGGGAGGTCGACCGGCTCCGCGTCCGGCGAGACGACGTTGGCGATCTTTCGCTCGGTCAGCATGATCGCGACAACGCCGATCGGAATGTTGACGAAGAAGATCCATTCCCAGCCGAGGTGCTCGGTTATGACCCCGCCGATCAGCGGCCCGATCGCGACCGCACCGCCGACGGTGGCCCCCCAGACGCCGAACGCCGTCGCCCGGTCCTTGCCGTGGAACTCCTGGCCGATCAGCGCCAGCGAGGTCGCGAACATCCCCGCGCCGCCGATCCCCTGCAGGCCGCGGGCGAGGTTGAGCAGGGTGGGGTCGCCCGCGATCCCGCAGAGAAACGAGGCGAAGGTGAAGAGCGCGAAACCGATCGTGAAGACGCGGCGGCGGCCGAGCCGGTCACCGAGCGAGCCCGCGGTGAGCAGGAAGGCGGCGAGCATCAGCGAGTAGGCGTCGACGACCCACTGCAGGCTGGAGAGGCTGGCGTTCAGTTCGCGCTGGATATCCGGCAGGGCGACGTTTACGACCGTGATGTCCAGCAGCAACATGAACGTCGCGGTCGAGATCAGGACGAGAGTCCACCACTTGCGCTCCATACGACCTCCGGTGGGCGTGACTGGTGGCGCCAGGCTATAGACCGGCCCACCTCGGCCCGGCGGGCCGCACTAGACGGCCAGGTGGCCGAACTTCTCGCGGATTCGCTGATAGAAGCTGGTCCCCGGAAGCTGCGCCAGGCGACCGACGCCCTCGACGAAACGGACCTCCAGGCCGGCGCCCGGAGCCAGCTCGACGAGCTGAACGCCGTCGATCGCGACGTCGACCGGCTCGCGGCCGGCGGCGTTGCCGACGTGGAGGACGTCGCCGGGGGCGACGACCAGCGCGCGAGCGGTCAGCGAGTGCGGCGAGATGTAGCTGACCACGTACCCCTTCACCCCCCAGGCCAGGATCGGGCCCTGGTTGGCGAGGTTGTAGCCGGTCGACCCGGCGGGAGTGGCGGCGACGAGGCCGTCGCAGCGGACGTGGCCGACCTCCTCGCCGGCGATTCGGTAGCTCAGCTCCGCGACCCGGTCGTGCGGGCGGCGGGCGAGGGTGACGTCGTTGAGGCCGACCGCCTTGCCGCCCTCGGCCACGACCTCGAGGCCCGGCAGCTCGATCGTCTCCAGCTCGCCGGCCAGGGCACGGCGAATGCCCTCCTCGGCCTCCCGCCGCTCGACTGCGGCGAGGAAGCCGACGGTGCCGAAGTTGACGCCGAAGACCGGCACCCCCGTGTGGGCGAAGCGACGCAGCGCGTGGAGGATCGAGCCGTCCCCCCCGAGCACGAGACAGAGGTCGGGCCGGGGATCGTCGCCGGCGACCTCCATACCCTCCGCGGCGGCGCCGTGCTTGGCGACCTCCTCGGCCGTACCGACCAGGCGCCAGCCCGCGTCACGGGCGGCAGCGACGGCGAGCGGAACCGCCTCGGTGGCGGCCGGCGGGTGCGAGTGGGTGATCAGGGCGGCGGTCTTCATCGCTCCTCCGCCGCGAGGATCGCAGCCTCGAGGTCCTCGACCGCCGGCCCGTCGCCGCCGCACCAGACGAAGGTCTCACGATTGCCCTTCGGTCCCGGCAACCCCGAGGAGGCGAAGCCGCGGACCGCGAGGCCGAGGTCGCGCGCCACCCTCGCCACGGTGAGGATCGCCTCGCGGCGATCGCCGGCGTCGCGGACGACGCCTCGCCCGACCCGCTCGCGGCCGAGCTCGAACTGGGGCTTGACCATGGCCAGGACCTCGCCGCCGGGCGCCAGGCAGCGGGCGACGGCCGGCAGTACCTTGGCCAGCGAGATGAAGGAGACGTCGACGGTCGCCAGCTCCGGCGCGAAGGGAAGGTCCCCCGGCGTCAGGGCGCGGGCGTTGAGGCGCTCGATCACGGTCACCCGGGGATCCTCCCGCAGTCGCTGGTCGATCTGCCCGTAGGCGACGTCGACCGCCGCCACCCGCGCGGCCCCGCGCTGGAGAAGACAGTCGGTGAAGCCGCCAGTGGACGCGCCGACGTCGAGACAGTCGCGTCCGGCGACGTCGATCGCGAGGGCCTCGAGGGCGTTCTCCAGCTTGATCCCCCCGCGGGACGCGTAGCGCGGCCCGGCGTCGACGATCAGCGGCGCCTCCGGCTCGACCAGCTGGCTCGGTCGCAGCGCCACGGGACCGTCCCGACCGACCCGGACTTCGCCGGCCCGTACCGCGCTGGCGGCGGCGGTCCGCGACGGGAACAGCCCACGCTCAGCGAGGACCGCGTCTATCCGGGACTTCTTCACCGTCACCGGCCGAACGCTACCGCCACGACCCCAATCTGGCCGTTTATTCGACGTCGCGACCGAAGTGCAGCATCATTCTGACCATTCCCGCCCTCCAAGCCGCTCCAATAGCGCGCCACAAGCGCCAGAAAGAGCGGCCACCCCCCCCGTGCAGGGGGATTCTGTGATCGCCCTCACACACAAATCGCACGTATGTTCGTACGCTGGTCAAGGATTCGGAAAGAGGAACCGATGAAGGAGGAAGTACAAAGACTTTTTGGCTGAGTCCCGCGCCGTACATATGGCCCCCACTGCTTCCCACAATGGGCGCCCTCGGCACAACAGGGCTCACCTACCTCCCACCGATCCACATATATAGAGATACATATCTCTCCTCCCTGTAGTAACCCCAGAAGCGCCCCTCCTAACGGAGGGGCGTTTTCTGTTGTGGCGGTTCGGGCTACTCGGCGCGCGCGGGTTCCTCGCCGGGCCAGCGACCGGTGAGGGTGGCGAAGCCCGAGCGCGCGCCGTGGTCGACGAAGCCTTTGGCGACGCGGAAGATCGCTCCCTCGAGCGCGAGTGCCGCGACCAGCTTTAAGGTGGGGACGTCGCGGTGGTCGGGCTCCGGCGGGTCCTCGTCGTCGATCACGGCCCAGATGCGCTCGAAGGCCTTCTGGGCGGCGAAGCCGGCGATCAGGCCGGCGCCGATGCCGATCGGGGCGAAGAGGATCTTCATGGCGGCAGCCTACCCCGGGGCCGCCCGGGCAAACGGCGGGGCCCCGCTTCGAGTGATCCGGCCGGTCCTACGTATGCGAGTTGTTACGATATATCGCGTTAGATAAAGATAGAAAGGCAATTTCATGAACGACAGACATCGATCACGACACGCCGGTCACCGCCGCAGCGCGGAATTCGCTCGCAGCCGCGGCCCGCGCTACGGACGTGGGCGCGGCGGCCCCCGGGCGCGGCGGGGAGACGTCAGGGCGGCGGCGCTGGCCCTGCTCGCCGAGCGGCCGATGCACGGCTACGAGATGATCAAGGAGATCGAGGAGCGCACCCAGGGGGCCTGGACCCCGAGCGCCGGCTCGATCTACCCGACGCTGCAGCTGCTCGAGGACGAGGGCCTGATCCGTGGCGAGGAGAGCGAGGGCAAGCGCCGCTTCACGCTGACCGAGGCCGGTGCCGCCGAGCAGAAGGAGAAGGCCGGCGAGGAGGCGCCGTGGGATGCGATCCGCTCCGGCGCCGCGCCGGAGCAGCTCCACCTGCGCGACTCCGTCCGCAAGCTCCACCAGGCGATCGGCCAGGTCGTCCATGCGGCCGACGAAGGCCAGCAGAAGCGGGTCCGCGAGCTGCTGGACGAGACCCGGCGCAGGATCTACGCGATCCTCGCCGAGGAGGGCTGAGGGCCGGGCGAGGCGCGTCCCCGGGCGCGCCTCGCGACCCGGACCGCGCTAGGCGGCGGGTCGCGAGTGGTCCGTTCCCCTTACGGACCTACGCATATAGAGATACGCATCTCCCCTCTCTGGTGATTCCCCAGAAGCGTGACTCAGGTCCTGTGCTTCATCCACCTTCACCGGAGAGCCAGCGCAGGCTATTCGATTGCGCCGATTGACGCAATCCTCAATATTCGCTAGCTGAGGACGGGCTGCGCGGAGGCCTGGGCGGCGAGCACCCGCTCCGCCACCGACTGGCCGGTGAGGCCGACCTCGCCCCGCAGCAACGCCGGCTTCCCATGGGTGACGTAGCGGTCCGGGAGGCCGACCCGCAGCACCCGCGCCCGCTCCGCCGGTGCCTCCGCGAAGGCGTCCTCGAGATGCTCCAGCACCGCCGAGCCAAAGCCGCCAGGAAGCACGTTCTCCTCGATGGTGACCAGCAGGTCGTGCTCGCGCGCCAGCCGCTCGATCAGCTTGGCGTCGATCGGCTTGGCGAAGCGACCGTCGGCGACGGTGGCCTTGAGGCCGTGGCCGGAGAGGATCTCGGCGGCCTCGCGGGCGACGCTGACGCCGTAGCCGTATCCGAGCAGGGCCACCCGCTCGCCCTCGGCGAGGATCTCGCCGGTGCCGATCGGGATCGCCTCCGGCTCGGCGGGCAGCTCGACCCCCTCCCCCGCTCCCCGCGGGTAGCGCAGCGCCGCCGGCCCGTCGTGGGCGATCGCCGTGCGCAGCATGTGGACCAGCATCGCCTCGTCGCGGGGGGCCATCACCACCACGCCGGGGATCGGCCGGAAGTAGGAGACGTCGAAGGCGCCGTGGTGGGTAGGTCCGTCGTCGCCGACCAGGCCCGCCCGGTCCATCGCGAAGGTCACGTCGAGGCCCTGCAGGCAGACGTCGTGGATGATCTGGTCGTAGGCGCGCTGGAGGAAGGTCGAGTAGATCGCGCAGACCGGCTTGGCCCCCTGCAGCGCCAGCCCCGATGCGAGCAGGACCGCGTTCTGCTCGGCGATGCCGACGTCGTAGTACTGGCCCGGGGCCTCATCGGCGAGCTTCTGCAGGCCGGTCCCCCCCGCCATCGCCGCGGTGATCCCGATCACCCTCGGGTCGCGCTCGGCCTCGGCGACCATCGCCTCGGCGAAGACCTTGGTGTACTGCGGCGGCGCTCCGGCCTGCGGCGGCTTCTCCAGTCGCTCGATGCCCTCCGGCGAATCGGTCTCCGTCACCGGCACCGGTCGATCGGCCGATTTCCCATCCCCATCAGGGGTCTTCGTCCCGTCGGCAGCGGCGGCCGGGGGCTTGCCGTTGGCCGGCTGGCCGTTGACGATCGAGTGGGGCTTGGCGGCGTGCCACTCCTCCATCGACTCTAGGCCGCCCTCTTCGGCCGGGGCGAAGCCCTTGCCCTTGACCGTGTGGATGTGGACGACGACCGGACGTTCGGCCTCGAAGGCCTCGCGCAGGGCCTCGCGCAGCGCGTGCACGTCGTGCCCGTCGATAACCCCCATGTACGCGAGGTCGAGCTCCTCGAAGAAGAGGCCCGGCGCCCAGTAGGCCTTGATCGCCGCCTTGATCTCCGGGCCGAGCCGCTCGATCCGGCGGCCGAGGCCTAGCGGCAGTTTGGTCAGCCGGTCCTCGACGCCCTCGCGGGCGTGGTAGAGGCGCGGGTTGAGGCGGATCCGCGTGAAGTATCGGGAGAGGGCGCCGACGTTGGGTGAGATCGACATCCCGTTGTCGTTGAGGACGATCACGATCGGCGTCTGCAGGCCGCCGGCCGCGTGCAGCGCCTCGTAGGCGACGCCACCGGTGAGGGCGCCGTCGCCGATCACCGCGACGACCCGACCGTCCTCGCCGATCCCCTTGCTCATCGCCTCCTTCAGCCCGACGGCGTAGCCGATCGAGGTCGAGGCGTGGCCCGCGCCCATGATGTCGTGCTCGGACTCGGCGATCGAGCAGAACGGGGCCAGGCCCCCGTATTGGCGGATCGTCGGCAGCTGGTCACGGCGGCCGGTGAGGATCTTGTGCGGGTAGGACTGGTGGCCGACGTCCCACAGGACCTTGTCGCGGGGCGAGTCGAGCAGGCTGTGCAGCGCAACCGCCAGCTCGCAGGTGCCGAGGTTGGCGCCGAAGTGACCGCCGATCTCGCCGATCGTGTCGATGATGTAGGTGCGCATCTCCTGCGCGACCTGCTGCAGCTGCCGATCGTCGAGCTCGTGCAGGTCGGCGGGACCTTCGATCGAGGCCAGCAGGGGCTCCATGTCGTCCTCTTCGTGGCCCTGGGTGTCGGGCTTCTCGCTCATTCGTTCCTCGTGAAGATGTAGTCGGCGACGCGCTTCAGGTCGTCCGTGTCGCCGGGTGCCTCGGCAAGCGCCGCGGTCGCCTTCGCGTGAGACTCCGCGGCCAGCTCGCGCGCGCGATCGAGGCCGAAGAGGCTGACGTAGGTGAGTTTGCCATGTCGCTCATCGCTTCCATGTGGCTTGCCGAGCTGCTCGTCGCTCTCGGTCACGTCGAGGATGTCGTCGACGATCTGGAAGAGGACGCCCAGCTCGTCCGCAAAACGGCGGAAGGGGATTGTCTCAGGTTCGCCGAGCCCCTCGAGATTCAGTACGACGCCGACGCTCGCGGCGATCAGCCGTCCGGTCTTCAGGGCGTGCAGGGCACGCAGACCCTCCGCGTCCCTCTCCCCGCCGATCACGTCGACGTACTGACCGCCGACCATGCCGTCGACGCCGGTCGCCGCCGCCAGCTCGCGCAGGGCCACCAGCACCCGGGAGGGGTCGCCCGGCTGCTCGCAGAAGAGGCGGATCGCCTCGGCGAAGAGGCCGTCGCCGGCGAGGATCGCGACGTCCTCGCCGAACCTGACATGGGAGGTGGGCAGGCCGCGCCGCAGCTCGTCGTCGTCCATCGCCGGCAGGTCGTCGTGGATCAGCGAGTAGGTGTGGATCAGCTCGATCGAGCAGGCGACCGGGAGGAAGCGCTCGGGCTCGGCGCCGATGGCGCGGGCGGTGGCCAGCGCCAGCACCGGCCGCACCCGCTTGCCGCCGGCCAGCAGCGAGTAGCGCATCGCCTCCTCGAGGCCGGCGGTGGGCGTCGCGGCGGAGAATCGGAGCCGCGCGAGCGCGTCGTCGACCAAGGCGCGCAGATCGTCGGGATACATCAGCGGCGCGTGGCGCTAATCATCGGCGCTCGTCGCCTCGCGCGCCTGGCGGTTCGCCTCCTCGACCGCCTCGGCGGCCAGCTCGGCGGCCTCGGCGGCCAGCTCGGCCGCGCGCTCGTCGCCCAGCTGAGCCTTCCCGTCCAGCTCCGCCGCGATCTGGCGCAGCCGCTCGGCGATCTCGCGCAGGCGGGTCATTTCGCGGGCTCCCGCTCGCGGACGACGGCGCCGAGGATCCCGTTGATGAACTTCGGCGCCTCTGCTCCGCAGTACTCCTTGGCGATCTCGACCGCCTCGTCGATAGCCACCTCGAAGGGGACGTCCCCGTATTCGATCTCATACAGCGCCACCCGCATCACGTTGATGTCGAGCGGCGCGATCCGGTCCACCGTCCACCCCTTCGCGTATTCGGAGATGATCTCGTCGAGCTCTTCACGGTGCTCGTCGACGCCCTCGGCCAGCTCGCGGGTGAGCGGCCTCGAATCGGCGATCAGGTCCTCGAGCGGGCGCCCGGTTACGTCGCGCTGGTAGCTGGCGAAGACGGCATCGCGGCGTTGGTCGGACCTGCGCATCGGTTCATTCTCGCGTACTCAGATCAGGCGCGTGAGACGTACTCGCCGGTGCGCGTGTCGACCCGGATCGTTTCGCCCTCCTCGATGAAGAGCGGAACCTGGACCGTCACCCCGGACTCGAGCGTGGCAGGCTTGTTGCCGCCGCCCGAGACGGTGTCGCCTTTGAGGCCGGGATCGGTCTGCGTCACCTTCATGTCGATCGCGCTCGGCACCTGGACGTCGCTGGGCCGTTCGTCGACGAAGAGCACCTCGACCTCGGCATTCGGCAGGACCCATTTCATCGCGTCACCCAATGCGTCGCTCGCGATCTCGATCTGCTCGTAGTCGCGGCTGTCCATGAAGACCGCCGCGTCGCCGGACTCGTAGAGGTACTGCATCTTGCGCGACTCGGTGCGGACCGGTCGGAACTTCTCCCCGGCGCGGAAGGTCTTGTCGATCACCGAGCCGTCCTCGATCCGCCGCAGCTTGGTCCGGACGAACGCCCCGCCCTTCCCCGGCTTGACGTGCTGGAACTCGATGATCTTGAAGATCGTCCCGTCGATCTCGATGTGGTTGCCGTTCTTGAACTGATTGGTGCTGATCATCGGATTCTCTTTCGGTCGGTACCTGCGGCCGGCCGAGCGAAGCCTAGAGGCTGCCCCGACGAGGCAGCCGCTTCTTCAGCGTGATCTTCTTGCTCACGGTTACCGGGGAGCCGCCTTCGGGCGCGAAGGCGACCGTGAGGCCGACTCTGACCCGGCCCTTCGCGTTGAGCCGGCGCCGCGCCCCGTCCTTCGCCTCGACCTTGAGCTTGACCACGCCGACCCCGTGCGAGCCGGCCTGCCGGCGGATGATCTTGTTGCCGGTCAGGGTGAGAGTCCCCGGGCCGGAGACCTTCGCCAGCAGGATCGCCGTGCCATCGTGCAGGTCCGGCTTCAGCCCGGTGAACTCGAGCTTCGCCGGGACCGGCGTCCCGGGCTGCCGGCTGGTCGGCGAGGCCGGCGCGGTCGCGGTCAGCAGGAGTGCCAGCAGAGCCGAGGCAACAGCGGCCAAGGCCGCCCTCCTCAGGCCGGGTGATCGCCGGGTCACGGTCATCGCCTAGCCCGCCTCGCTCCGCTCGCTCGCCGCCGGGCCGGGCTCCCGTTCATCCGCGGTGCTGGTCGTCAGGCTGGCGGCGCCGCCTCCGGAGAGCACGCGCCGAACCAGGCTCGGGGCGAGGACGCGGAGGACCGCGGCGAGGACGTAGGGTCGCGGAACGTAGCGTTCGGCCTGCCGCCGGGGCCGACCTCGTAGATGGCGTCGGCCACCTTCTCGGGCTTGGAGACGATCCAGCGGGTGATGGGATTCTCGCGCAGCTCGGTCGCCGGGAACCCCTCGGTCTCGGCGAAGCCTGGCAGGACCATGCCGACGTGGACGCCGTGGGGCAGCTCCTCGGCGTAGAGGGAGTCGGTCCAGCCGATCAGGGCGAACTTGCTGGCCGAGTAGGCGCCGGTGCGGGCGCGGGAGACGCGGCCGGCCGTGCTGGCGACGTTGACGATCGCGCTCGGGGCCGAGGCGCGGAGCATCGGCAGCAGCGCCTCGGTGAGGCGGACGACGGCGTCGAAGTTGAGCGCCATGTGGCGGTGGACGTTGGCGTAGCCGCTCTCGGCGAAGCCGCCGCGCCAGGCGCCGCCGGCGTTGTTGACCAGCAGGTCGAGCCGGCCGTGGTTGGCGTCGACATGGGCCCGGACCCGCTCCGGCGCGTCGGCGTCGGTGAGGTCGACGGCCAGGTAGGTCGCCTTGCAGGGAAGCGAGGCGGCCAGGTCCCGCAGCAGCTCCTCACGGCGGGCGACCAGAACCAGCTCCGTCTCCGGCTCGCGCGAGAGCCGGACCGCCGTCGCCTTGCCGATGCCGGTCGAGGCGCCGGTGACCAGGGCGACCTTCGGCTGCGCGGTCATGCGCACACGCTATTTCACCTGGGCCCGAGGGCTCGCGACGGACGAACGTTCGAGTTAGGCATACTCCCGAGCCTTGAGCTCCACCCCGTCCCTCCTCGACAGCCTCCTGCGCGCCGGCGCCCCCTCCGGCTACGAGGGCCCGGCGGCGGCCGTCTGGCGCGAGGCCGCCTCCTTCGCGGAGCTGAGCGTCGACGGACTCGGGTCCTCGATCGCGCGGATCGGGGACGCCGCCCCGCTGCTCGCCGTGGTCGGCCACATCGACGAGATCGGGTTGGTCGTCACCCACATCGACGAGAAGGGCTTCCTCTGGTTCGCCCCGGTCGGCGGCTGGGACCCGCAGATCCTCGTCGGCCAGCGGATCGAGGTTCGGGGCAAGGACGGGCTCGTGCCCGGCGTCGTCGGTCGCAAGCCGATCCACCTGCTCGAAGCCGACCAGCGCAAGAAGGTGGTCGAGCTGAAGAGCATGCACATCGACATCGGGGCAAGCGACCGCGACGAGGCGGCCGAGCTGATCCGGGTCGGCGACCCGGTCGTGATCGCGGCCGAGCCGGTCCCGGTCCTCGGCGAGCGCCTGGTCTCGAGGGCATTGGACAACCGCCTCGGCGCCTACGTGGCGCTGGAGTCGCTGCGGCGCTGCAACGAACGGCGCGGCCCGGGCGAGGGCTCCTTCGCCGCGGTCGCCGCGGTCCAGGAGGAGATCGGCCTGTTCGGTGCGCGCACCGCTGCCTTCGAGGTGCGGCCTGACATCGCGATCGCCGTCGACGTCACCCACGCGACCGACGCCCCCGGCGTCGAGGAGAAGGAGCTCGGCAGCAGCCCGCTCGGCTCGGGTCCTGTGATCGGTCGCGGCTCCACCCTCTCCCCCAAGCTCTTCGAGCTGCTGGTCGAGACCGCCGAGGCGGAGGACATCGAGCACTCGATCAGCGCCAGCGGCCGCGGCACGAGCACCGACGCCGACGTTCTGCAGATCTCCCGCTCGGGCATTCCCACCGGTCTGATCTCGATCCCGCTCCGCTACATGCACTCGCCGGTCGAGATGGTCGACCTGGGCGACGTCGAGGCGACGGTCGAGCTGCTGGCGGCCTTCGCAGCCCGCCTGCGCGGCGACATCGACCTCAGCCGCTAGCTCCGTCAGTTGTCGACGAAGATCGCGTCGCGGCCGCCGGCCTTGGCGGCGTAGAGAGCCGCGTCGGCGCGGGCTACCAGGTCGTCGGTGTCGACGAGCTCCGGCTCGGCGACGGCGACGCCGATGCTGATCGTCACCGGGACTCCGACCGGGCGGCGCTCGCGCACCTCGTTGCGCAGACGTTCGGAGATCTCGATCGCCGCCTCGCGATCGGCGCCGGGGAGGATCACCAGGATCTCCTCGCCACCGATCCTGTAGATCGAGTCGCCGGCCCGCAGCGCCGCCCGCATCGTGTAGGCGACGTCCTGCAGGACGGCGTCCCCGGCGGCGTGACCGAGTCGGTCGTTGACGCGCTTGAAGTGGTCGAGGTCGCAGAGAAGCAGCGCGTGGGACAGGCCCTCCGCCGGGTTGCAGGGCTGCCCGTGGAGCTCGGCCAGGCGCTGCTCGAGCGCGTTGCGGTTGAAGAGGCCCGTAAGCGGGTCGATGGTGGAGCGGCGGCGGTGGGCGCGGTCGGACTCGACCAGGGCGCCGGAGAGGATCACGACGCTGAGGATCAGCGCGGCGGTGGCGATCAGGGCCTGGCGGTGCTCGAGCGCCGCGCCCGGATCGGGGACGATCGTGCTGGCAGCGAACATCGCCAGGATGAAGCCGGCGCCGAAGACCATCCCGCGCGGCTCGAAGCGGAACCCGAGCGTCACCGCCGGCAGCGCGAACCAGATCAGCACCGGGCTGCCCGCCTCGCCAGTCACCAGCACCGCGCCCGCGAGAAGGACCACCAGTGCGGCCCAGGCGCCGGCGACCCAGACGGCCGGGTGGGGACTGTTTCGCATGAAGCGATCGGCGACGGCGAAGCCCGCGATGCCCAGGGCCAGCGGCACCCACCACCAACCGATGTTGGAGCAGCCGAATGCCAGGGCGACGGCGAGGATCGCGAAGCAGGCGGCGCGGTAGGGGCGGATCCGCGTCTCCATGTCGAGCAGCCGTTCGCGGCGGGCTTCGTCGTGGGTCGAAACAAGCGTCTCGGTGGTCACGTTCACGAGCCGGACATCGGCGCCCGGGCGGTGTGACTTGAATCTGGATGGAGGTGATCAGCCATTGCGGCTGGCAGGCCCCGTCAGTCGACCAGTTGCAGGTCCTTCGGCAGGGAGCTGAGGTTGCGAAGCCCGTCCTCGGTGACCACGACCAGGTCCTCGATCCGGACCCCGAGCTTGCCCGGCAGGTAGATCCCCGGCTCGACCGTGACCACCTCCCCAGGCTCGAGCACGTCATCGGAGCGCAGCGAGAGGCGCGGGGCCTCGTGGACCTCGAGCCCGACCCCGTGGCCGAGGCCATGACCGAAGCGCTCGCCGTGGCCGGCGACCTCGATCACCTGGCGGGCGACGGCGTCGACGTCTTCCCCCTTTGCGCCGGCCTCGATCGCCCCGAGGGCCGCCAGCTGCGCCTCGCGGACGACCCCGTAGACCTCGCGCGCCCCCGTGCCCGGGTCCCCGGTGGCGTAGGTACGGGTACCGTCGGAGCAGTAACCGTCCAGCATCGCCCCCATGTCGAAGACGACCAGCTCGCCGCGG
>JAXLTB010000018.1:0-46783 GCA_046330295.1 Solirubrobacterales bacterium
CGCTCGCCTGCTCGAAAGCGAGAGCTTCGATCGCGTCGTCGTCCCCGCTCGGTCCAGGGGCACTGAGGGTCTCACCGGCGAGGACCTGATCTGGCTGCTGGAGCGTGCCCCGGCGGAGGTGCTGATTCTCCGGCCGGCGCCGAGCGACGTCAACCGAGTGGCTGCCGCAGCGGAGGCAGGGCGATGAGGTCGAGAGTTCGAATACGCCCCCTCGGGCTCCGACCCGCTATCCCGCAAAGAGGTGGTTGTGGACCTCGTAGTAGGTGATGTCGGCGGACCCGGCAGGCCAACCTCCGCGGTGACCGGGCCGATCTTCTCCGCGGCGAACGCGTCGAAAGCCTCCCGGCTCCCCCAGACGTCGGTGACGCGGACGCCGTCGTTGGTCTCGGTTACCCAGTGGAAGAGGCCTCCGGGCCAGAGTGCCTCCTGGAAACTCGAGGACCACGCCGACAGCCATATTCACCACCCGTCTGTCGTTTCGGGGATGCGTGCCGCTAGCCTGGGAACGCTTCCGCCCGACGCTCGCCCCGGACGTATTCCGACTCCGGCTCGAGCATGCCGCGGATCTGCTCCCGCAGCGCCGCCGTGTCCTCGTGCCCGTGGACGGCCGCGGCGTGCTGGGCGGCGGCGAGCACCACCTCGTCCTCCTCGCCGACGATCGTCAGCGTGCAATTGCTCTCGCTCTCGAACCGGCGGCAGTCGGCCATTACTCGACTCATCTCGACCTCCAATCGAAGAACCCCTTTGCCCTAGTGCGGGCCGGTGATCGTTGTCCTACACCCGCCCAGATTCCAAGTCAAGGTTCCTTATCCGGGGTGCCGCCGGCGGCGTTCGATTCCTCACGACGGCAACTCTCATCGTCGGTTTAGGAGGTCTCCGCAACCTGCCGCCGCACGAACGAGATCGCAGCGCCACCAAGAGGCGCGACTACCCTTCGCACCGCTCCTTCCGTGGGCCGCCAGATGCTGTGCTGAAGAAGGTCCCGGAGATCACCTTCTACTTCTGGATCATCAAGGCGCTCCTGACCAGGGAGTGGACTCCGCTCGAGCCTGGAGTGGTCGATCACAAGATCTATGTCAGGGGTATCGGCACGGTGCTCGAGCAGACGGTCAAGGGGGGCGACGAGCGCAACACCCTGATCTCGGTACGGCACCGGTAGACAGGAGAGGCGTTAGGGTTGTTAGGGTCCCCTAAGCTATCCCTTGCCTTTGGAGGCAGCGCCTATGTCGTTCGCCCAAACCGCAGCACTCGGAGCCCTGGCGGGCTTCACCATCTACCTCGGCCTTCCCTTCGGCCGCCTGCGGCTGCTCGGCGACAGTGCCCGCGTCGCCCTCGCGATGTTCGCGGTCGGAGTTCTCGCCTTCATCTTCGTCGACGTCATGGGGCACGCCTTCGGAATCGTCGAGGAGGCGGTGGAAGGGTTCAAGCGCGAAACCGGCAGCCTCGGCCACGCGGTCGGCCTGGCGACGCTCCTCGGCGGTGGCTTTTCCATCGGCCTGGCGGGCCTCGCGATGATCGAGCGACGCCTGCGCTCGATGCGACCGCTACCCCCGATCGCCGGCGGCGCAGTCGACGTCTTGAGCGCCGATGAGCTTCTCCGCGAGGAGGCCGCCTCCCGAACAAGGGCACTGCGCACCGGCCTGGCGATCGCCGTCGCGATCGGACTGCACAATTTCGCCGAGGGCCTTGCCATCGGTGTGTCGGCCAGCGCCGGGGACATCAGCCTGGCCACGGTTCTGATTGTCGGCTTCGCCCTCCACAACGCCACCGAGGGGTTCGGAATCGTCGGCCCCCTCGGTGACGTGCGCCCCTCCTGGGCGTGGCTGGGAATGGTCGGGCTGATCGGCGGCGCCCCGACCTTCCTCGGCTCGATGCTCGGCTACAGCGTGACCTCCGGGCCGCTGGAGCTTGCCTTCTACGCAGTCTCCGGCGGAGCAATCCTCTACGTGATCGGCGAGGTTTGGAACGGGATGCGGCGCTACGGTCACCGCGAGCTGGGTCTCTGGCTGTTGTCGCTGGGCTTCTTCGTGGGCGTTCTCACCGACCTCGTCGTTGTCTACGGCGGCGGCTGAGCAACGGCCGCCGCCTCTCACGCCGCTCTCATCTGACGTTAATCTCACCTGTCATCGTCCTTGGCTATGCGCGTCTTGGTGGTCGAGGACGAGGTGAAGATGGCCGCCCTGATCCGCCGCGGGCTGATCGAGCAGGGCTTCGCCGCCGATGTCGCCTCAGACGGCGAGCAGGCACTGGTCATGGCCGGCTCCTCTGAGTACGACGCGATCGTGCTCGACGTCATCCTGCCCGGCATCGACGGCTTTGCCACCTGTCGTCGGCTGCGCGAGGACAGCGTCTGGGCACCGGTGCTGATGCTGACCGCGCGGGGCGGGGTCGAGGATCGAGTCGCCGGCCTCGACGGCGGTGCCGACGACTACCTGACCAAGCCTTTCTCCTTTGCGGAGCTGCTGGCGCGGCTGCGCGCCCTGATCCGCCGCGGCCAGAACGAGCGACCGGCGATCGTCGAGGTCGGCGATCTGCGCCTCGACCCGGCGACCATGCAGGTATGGCGGGGGGACAGCGAGATCGCCCTCTCGGCAAAGGAGTTCGCGGTCCTCGAGACCTTCATGCGCCGGCCGGGCCACGTCCTCTCCCGCCTGCATCTACTCGAACAGGCGTGGGAATACGACTACGAGCACCGCTCCAACGTGATCGAGGTCTACATCCGCTATCTGCGCCAGAAGATCGACAAGCCCTTCGGGGTCGAGTCGATCGAAACGATTCGCGGTGCGGGTTACCGGATGCGAAGGGACGGCGGCCACTGAGGCGGCTCTCGATTCGGCTGCGGGTGACCTTGGTCTTCGCCCTGGTGATGGCGGTCGTGCTCGGCGCGACCGGCGTCTTCCTCTACCTGCGCTTCGGAGCCGAGCTGGACAGCACGATCAACGCCGGGCTTCGCTCCCGCGCCACCGACGTGGCTGCACTCGTCAAAGAGGCCGACTCCGGTCTGAGCGAGAGGCGTCGCGGCGGTCTGGTCGGGCGCTCGGAGAGCTTCGCCGAGGTGCTCGACCGCTCGGGCAAGGTGCTCGATTCGACCCTCTCGGTCGGCAGCCACGTCCTGCTCAGCCCGGCCGAGCTTCGCCGGGCTGAGCTCGGGCCGGTCCTCCTCGATCGCGGGCCCCTGCCTGGCCTGCAGGACGAGTCGCGGTTGTTGGCCACGCCCGTCCAGGCGCGCGGGCGACCTCTGGTCGTGGTCGTTGGAACCTCGACCGAGGCCCGCACCGAGTCGCAGGCCGATCTCTTGCAGCTGCTCCTGCTCGGCGGCCCGATCGCGCTGATCCTGGCCTCGCTGGCCGCCTATGGCGTGGCCGCCGCGGCCCTGCGACCGGTCGAGGCGATGCGTGCCCGGGCGGCGCAGGTCTCCTCCGCCGAGCCCGGCCAGCGCCTGCCCGTACCGCCGACCCACGACGAGATCGCCCGCCTCGGAATGACCCTCAACGCGATGCTCGGGCGGCTGGGCGACGCCCTGGCGCACGAGCGGCGCTTCGTAGCCGACGCCAGTCACGAGCTGCGCACGCCGCTGGCGATTCTCAAGGCGGAGCTCGATCTCGCCCTCAGCCAAGATCGCTCGCCGGCCGAGCTGCGGGCAGCGATTGCCTCCGGGGCCGAGGAGACCGACCGGCTGATCCAGCTTGCCGAGGATCTGCTGACGATCGCTCAGACCGACCAGGGGGAGCTGCCGGTCAAGCTCGCACCGACCGACCTCGGCGAGGTCATGAGCGGCGTCGCCCGCCGTTTCTCTCGGCGCGCCGAGGAGAGCGGCCGGTCGATCGAGGTGAGAGCCGAGGCGGGGCTGGAGGTGGCCGGTGACCGGATTCGCCTCGATCAGGCGCTGGGAAACCTGGTTGACAACGCCCTTCGCTATGGATCGGGGGCGGTCAGCCTCACGGCGGTCGGCCGCAACGGCTCGGTCGAGCTGCACGTCTGCGATCGCGGCTCCGGCTTCGCCGACGATTTCCTCGAGCGGGCCTTCGAGCGATTCAGCCGCGCCGATTCCAGCAAGCGCGATGGCGGCAGCGGTCTCGGACTTTCGATCGTGGCGTCGATCGCCCGCGCCCACCGCGGCGAGGCGAGGATCGCGAATCGAGAGGGCGGGGGGGCGGATGTGCGGTTGATCCTTCCCGTCGGCGGGCGGTGAGCACTCGCGGGTCCGCCGACGTTCCCTGGCCCGCCGGCCCGCCGCTGATCTCATCGTCCTCACATCTTTGCCTGCCAGCCTGGCAGTAGTTGAAAGCACCCCAGAAAGTGAGGAGCAAAATGACCAGACGACTGAAGAAACTGTTCGTGACAGGTGCGGCGCTCGCGGCCCTGGCAGTAGGCGGCGCGGCATTCGCCGGCGCCCAGCAATCCGGACAGGCAAACGCGCCGGTGGGGCAGGGTTCTGCGGCCGCGGCGGATCAGTCTGCGGGGGGTCAGGTTGGCGGCACGGACGGAGACAACGTCCAGGAAGGCGACCAGACCACCCAGGACAACGCCGGTACGGGTCAAGGCGAGCAGTCCGGCTCGGGGGAAGACTCCGAGCAGGCTGGCGCTGAGGGCGAGTCCGCTCAGGGCAGCGACGGGCCAGGTGGTCACGCGGATGAGGCCGGCGGCAACGCCAACGCCGACCATCAGTTCCAGGGCACCGAGTGATCAGAGGGTTGCTCCCGGGCCTTGGCTCGGGAGCGCCCCTCGCCTCTTTTGCCTCCGCTTTGCCCTGCATTTGGCAACCTTCGACCGTGATCAACACTCACACTGCTGATGCGTGTCCTGATCGTTGAGGACAAGGTCAAGATGGCCAGCCAGCTGCGCCGCGCATTACGCGGGGTGGGGATGGCGGCCGATGTCGCGACCACCGGTGAGGACGCCCTTTGGATGGCCGCTGCGACCCAGTACAGCGCCGTCGTCCTCGACGTGATGCTCCCAGGGATCGACGGATTCGACACCGTGCGCCGCCTGCGAGCCCAGGGTCAGTGGGCGCCTGTCCTGATGCTGACGGCGCTCGGCAGCCTGGAGGACAGGGTCGCCGGCCTGGACGGCGGGGCCGACGATTACATGACCAAGCCGTTCCAGCTCGAGGAGCTGACAGCGCGCCTGCGGGCGTTGGTGCGCCGCGACCCGATCGAGCGGCCGACGATTCTGCAGGTGGGTGGACTGCGCCTGGACCCGGCGAGCCGCCGCGCCTGGCGCGACGACCGCGAGATCGAGCTTCCAGACAAGCCGTTCGCGCTGCTCGACGCCTTCATGCGCCAACCAGGCGTGACCCTGTCGCGCTTCGCCCTTCTCGAGTCCGCCTGGGACCACACATATGAGAATCGCTCCAACGTGGTCGACCAGCACGTGCGCGCCCTGCGCCAGCGGATCGACCGTCCCTTCGCAGTGAAGAGCATCGAGACGGTTCGCGGTCTCGGCTACCGGTTGCGTGAGGACGGTGGGCGGTGAGCCGCCTGCCCGTTCGCTGGCGGCTGACCCTGGCGTTCGCAGCCGTGATGGCGTGCGTGCTTGCCGCCACCGGCCTGTTCGTCAGTCGGCGAATCGAGGCCAACCTGGACAGTGCCCTCAACGCGTCGCTGCACGCGCAGGCGAGCGGCCTGGCCGCACTCGCCCAGCAGTCGGATACGGGGCTGGCCGAAGCGAGGCATATCAGGGTCGGTGGCGACCATCTGCAGTTGGCGCAGCTCATCGGTGCGCACGGGCGAGTAATAGACGCGACGGCCGGCGCCCCCCGGCGCCCTCTGCTTGCCCCCTCCGCGCTCGCGCGGGGACGCGACGGAGGCGTGATGGTCAACCTGACGCTGCCCGGCGGCCAGCCGGTGCGCCTGCTCGCGGTGCCCATCAGCGCCCAGGGACAGCAGCTCGTCGCGGTGGTTGGCCAATCGCTGGACCAGCGCAACCGGGCGATCGGCGACCTCACCAACGTGTTGCTCATCGGCGGGCCGCTGGCACTTCTGCTCTCCTCCCTCGCGGGCTACGTGCTGGCCGGGGCCGCCCTGCGCCCGGTCGAGGCGATGCGCCGGCGCGAGCGTGCCTTTATCGCCGATGCCAGCCACGAGCTGCGCAGCCCACTGGCCATGCTGCGGACCGAGCTGGAACTGATGGCACGCGACCGGCCAAGCGGCGTGGAGTTCGAGGCGGCGACCCGGTCGGCGATCGAGGAGACCGAGAGGCTGGGCCGGCTGGCGGACGACCTGCTGCTGCTCAGTCGCGCAGACCAGCAGCAGCTCCAACTGCGCAGCACGGCGCTCTCGCCGGCCGAGCTGATCGAAGCGGCCGCCATTCGCGCCCGTCGCCGCCTCACACGCGAGCTGACGATTGAGGTCGCCGGGCAAGCCGTGTCGAGGCACGTGCTGGCCGACCGCGACCGCGTCGGACAGGCGATCGACAACCTGCTCGACAATGCGCTGCGCCACGCGGCAACGGAGGTCCAGCTCACGACCTGCTTGAGAGGGTCGAGCGTCGAGTTCCACGTGCTGGACGATGGCCCGGGATTCGCGCCAGAGTTCCTGCCCCGCGCCTGGGAGCGTTTCTCGCGTGCGGATGCGGCGCGTACCGAGGGCGGCGCAGGCCTGGGACTATCGATTGTCCGCACGATCGCCGAGCTGCACGGCGGTCGGGTCGGTGCGGCGAACCGCCCCCTCGGAGGAGCAGACGTCTGGATCAGCCTGCCGCTCGCCGCCGAGGCGCCGACCGCCGATCGGCGGGTCGTCGTCGAGGCTGCTCCCGGCGCCTGAGCCGCGGCGTCGATCAAGCCCGGGGCCTCTCACCGCAGTCTCATCTTCAACCCCTACAAGTTCTCCAACGTCATCGAGCGAGAGGGGAAGAGCGTGAGCGCAAAGTTGCCGAGGTCCTTGGGGGCAGTGTCCCTTGTCGGCCTGCTGCTCGCTGGATGTGGTGGTGGCAGCGGCGAATCGACCGCCACCAAGGGCACCTCGGAAATGACCTCTCCAACCAGCGGGAAGCAACCGGCGGCGAAAGCTGGTGTCCCCAGCGAGGCGGTGTCCGCCGCCACCGGCGACATCCCCGACAACCAGGCATTCCTCACCTACAGCGATCGTGGGTCCGGTTACTCGATCCGCTATCCCGAGGGCTGGGCACGGAAGGGTTCGGGCTCTGACGTCACCATCCAAGACCGGGCGAACGTGATCCACGTCGTCGTCGTAGGGGGCAACCCGCCGACTCCCGCCGATGCCACCGCCGGCGTCGAAAAGCTGAAGCGCAGCGATCCGAGCGTCCAGGGCAGCGCGGCCCAGGTCATGACGATCGGCGGCGCTCCGGTGGTCAAGATCACCTACACCCGCCTCAGCGCACCCGATCCGGTTACCGGCAAGCGCCTGCCGCTGACGATCGACCGCTACGAGTACTCCCACGGTGGCAAGGTCGCGATCGTCGACCTCGGCACCCCGAAGGGCGTCGACAACGTCGATGCCTACCGGATGATCAGCGAAAGCTTCCAGTGGCGGTAGACAGCCTCTACCGAGAGCCGGAGGCCGACCGGGCGGGCCCGATCGAGTGGCCCGCCCTGGAGCTGCACGACGTCTTCAAGATCTACCGCTCCGGGCCAGTCGAGACGGTCGCGCTGCGCGGTGTCGATCTCGAGGTCAAGAAAGGACAACTCGTGGCGATCCTCGGACCCTCGGGCTGTGGCAAGAGCACGCTGCTGGCGCTTGCGGCAGGGCTGGATCGCCCCTCGGCTGGGGACGTGCGCGCGTTTGGGGATTCCCTGGCGACGTTGAACGAAGCGGAGCTCGCGAACTATCGAAGCCGCAAGATCGGCATCGTCTTCCAGAGCGAAAACCTCCTGCCTTCCCTCAGCGCCCGCGAGAACGTCGACATGTCTCTGCGGCTGGCGGGCTTCGATCAGGCTCGGGAGCGCGCCGGCGATGCGCTGAAAGCCGTCGGGCTGGCAAAGCGAGCCGAGCATCGCGTCGCGGCGTTGTCTGGAGGCGAGCAGCAGCGGGTGGCGATCGCCGCCGCGTTGGCGCGCCGAGCGTCCCTCGTCCTCGCCGACGAGCCGACCGGTGAGCTCGACGCCGCGAACGAGCGCCTCGTGCTCGGAGCGCTTCGTCGCCTGCCCGCGGAGCATGGCTGTGCGGTGATCGTGGTCACCCACTCCAACGCGGTCGCCTCCGCCGCGCATCGCGTGATCGAGCTTCGCGACGGCATGGTGATCCGGTGAGCGAGGCGACCCTCGCAGCGGCGGAGTTGGCCACGTGCCGAAACGTATCGGTCTCCTACGGCGGCGGCGGAGTCGAGGTGACGGCGCTCGCGGATATCGAGTTGACGATCGGTGAGGGTGAGGCGGTGGCCCTCTGGGGGCCGTCCGGCTCGGGCAAGACGACCTTGCTGCACGCGCTCGGGGGGCTGGTCGTGCCGAGTGCCGGTGAGGTTCGCTGGAGGGGCGAACCGCTCTCTTCGCTCGATGTCGCGGCGCGCGGCAGGGCCCGAGCCGCTGGAATCGCCTACGTCTTCCAGGGATCGAACCTGCTCCCCACGTTCACGGCCTACGAGAACGTCGCCTTCACGGCCTGGGTGGCCGAGCGCGCTGGAGAGCCGCCGCGGCATCAGCCGGCTGAGCTGCTGGAGCTCGTCGGCCTGGGGAGGAAGCTTGACGCGCTTCCCTCTGAGTTGTCGGGAGGCGAGGGGCAGCGGGTCGCGATCGCGCGGGCGCTGGCGCAGGAGCCGGACCTGCTGCTCTGCGACGAGCCGACCGGGCACCTCGATTCCGATACCGGCAAGCGCGTCTTGGACCTGATCGACGCCCTTCGCCAGCGCTTTGGCTTCGGGCTTGCGATCGCCACCCACGATCGCCTGGTCGCCGCACGTTACCCACGCCTCATCCGCCTCGCGGACGGGCGCTGCGTAGGGGAGGGTACGCCGTGAGCGCGGCTCTGCGACTGGCATTCGCCAGGCTGCGGCGATCGCCGTCCCAGACAGCGACGCAGGTTCTCGTCCTCGCCGCGGCGGTGGCCCTGCTTGGGGCGATGATCCTCTTCGTCGGCCACTCGCTGCGGACGATGACGGCATCGGCGACCCGGAGCGTCCCGCTGGACCTCCAGGGGCCGGTCTCCTCCTACGGGCAGGCCCGCACCCTGGCCGCGGGAATCGCTCGCCAACCCGACGTCGGCCAGGGCGCACCAGCGGCCACCGCTCCATTCGCGGGAGTGACTCACCGCGGCGCCGAAGGGATCACCGGCGCGGGGACGGGAGCGATTCTGGCCGTACCTCCCGGCTATCTCAGCAAGATCGACACCGTCCGCTTCCTGCGCGGTTCGCTGCGGCCTGGGCAGGTCGTCCTCGACCAGCAGCTGGCCGCGACCCTCCAGGCGCGGATCGGGGACAGCGTCACCATCCGCAGTGGAGGCACGGGCAGCCCGCAACGATTCACGGTCAGCGGCGTCGCGCTGGTGACGGCGTCCGATCTCCTCTTCCAGCCGCTCAACCCTCAGCTCGGCCCGGCGCCGGCGCAGCCTCCCTCGAACGTCGCCATCCTTCCGCTCGGCACCTTCGCCCACACGCTCGCCCCGCAATTGCCTTCGCTGACGGGGGCCAACATCGGCTCCTCCGCGGTTCCGGGCGCCCAGGCCGGGGTTCAGTGGCAAGTTCAAGCACAGGTCGACCCCGCGTCACTATCCGGTACGCCAAGCCACGCCCTCACCCGGGCGGGCCAGATCCGCAATTCCCTGGAACGCAAGTTCACCGGCAAGGTCCAGTTCGTCGACAATCTCTCCGAAGCGCTCGAAACGGCTGCCGGCGACGCTCTCTATGCGGATGCGCTCTTCATCATGCTCGCCGTGCCCGGGGCGCTGCTCGCCCTCGGCCTCGCCTACCTGGCGGCGCTGGGAACGGTCGATCGCGATAGGCGCGAACTGGCCCTGATCCGGGCTCGCGGCGCGAGTCGTCGCCAGCTCCTCGCCCTCTCGGCCACCGAGGCCGGGGTCACCGGACTGCTCGCCGGGCTTCTGGGCGCCGGCCTCGCCTTCGCCGCGGTCGCCATCCTGATCGAAGGGTCTGTCGGACTGACCCCTGCCCGAGCGGCGACGGTCGTCGTCGTTTGCATCGCTCTGGCGATGGTGGGCGCCGTGGCGGCGCGTCTTGCGACCTCGCTGCGGGCGATCTCCGCCACCGTCTCCGAAGGCCGTCGCAGCGCTCGCCGGGAGGGTCGCCCGCTCTGGCAGCGGCTCTATCTCGACCTGCTGGCCCTGGCGATCAGCGGTCTGATCTATTGGCTCACCGCCAGCACCGGGTTCTCGGCCGTCGTCAACCCCGATTCCAACCCGACTCTCTCCCTCTCGATCTACATGTTCTTCGCTCCGGCGTTGCTGTGGATCGGAGCGACCCTGCTTCTGGTCCGACTGCGAGGTCGGATCTTCGCCTCGGTCGCCAAGCGCCTCGCCGGCAACCGGCCCAGCGGGCGGAGAGGATTCCTGCTTGCCAGCGCTGCTCGGCGTGGCGCCGCGATCAACCGCGGCCTGATCCTCGTCGGCCTGCTGCTGGCCTTCGGGGTCAGCCTCGGCGTCTTCGCCGCCACCTACGACCAGCAGGCCGGCGTCGATGCCCAGCTGACGCTCGGCGCGGACGTGACGGCAACGGCTCCACCCGGAGTCTCCGCGAAGAAGGACCTCGCTGCCAAGATCGCCCAGGTTCCGGGCGTGGCGGCGACCTCCTCAATCGATCACTCCTACGCCTACGTCGGTCCCGACCTGCAGGACACCTTCGGCATCGAAGCCGGGAATATCGGCAAGGCGACGACGCTACGAGACTCCTACTTCCTCGGCGGTGGGGCGCAGACCATGCTGTCGCGCCTCCAGCATCGGCGCGACGGAATCCTGGTCTCCAAAGAGACGATCACCGACTACTCCCTGAAGATCGGCGATCTGCTGCGGTTGCGAGTACTCGACCACAGCACCGGCAATTTCCACACCGTGCCATTCCACGTGGTCGGCTCGGTGCAGGAGTTCCCGTCGGCCCCGCGCGATTCCTTCATGGTCGCCAACCTCGCTTACCTCAGCAAGGCCGATCATGGGGGTGGCCCGAACGTCGTCTTCGCCAAGACCTCCGAAGACCCCGCGGCCGTGGCCGCCCGCGTCGCCGCCGCGACCCGGGCCGACGGGGTCATCGTGAAAGACATCCGCCAGCAGGCCGTGCAGACGGTCAGCTCGATCACCACCGTCGATCTCACCGGGATCAGCCGGCTGGAGGAGGCATTCGCGATCATCCTCGCCGCCGCGGCGATGTGGCTATTCGTCAGCCTCGTCGTCAGCGAGCGCCGCCACGAGTTCGCGACGATGGCCGCCCTCGGCGCTTCCCTTCGCGACATCGGGGCCTTTGTTCGCAGTGAGGCGGGCGTAATCCTCGGCGCCGCGGTGCTCCTGGCGATGTTCCTGGGATGGCTCCTCGCCGAGATGCTCGTCGCGATGCTGCAGCACGTCTTCGATCCGCCGCCCGACCATCTCGCTGTTCCGTGGCTCTTCCTCGGAGGACTCTGCCTCTCGGCGATCCTCGGCGGCGCGCTGGCCGCCGCCTTGGCCGCTCGAAACCTGCGACGCCTGCCCCTCGGAGAGATCCTTCGCGAGCAGTGACGGCTAACGAGCACCGGTCGAACTTCGCCGGTATCTGTAGTCAACCGCAACCGCGACGAGGGCTGCGGATCTTTGCCACGGCCAGCGCATCTCCTTGCGGTTGCTCTCCAGTGCGCTCGATTCTCCGAGCTGCGAGCGCTGCCGTCATCCGGTTAATCCCCGGGCGGTGGCTTCGGTGTTCCCGAGGACCCCCCGACCTGGCCCGACGAGCTCGACCAAGGCTTCGCGCCTGCGATGGCTCAGTAGCGCAGCAGGGCGCCGATGCCGCCAAATGGCTCCAGGGTCTCGTTCTCGAAGACGATGATCTCCGCCGACTGATCCAGGGCCGCGCCGATGGCCGACTCGATCTGCTCGTTCAGGCCAACGTCGCTGACCAGCAGGGTCGCCACCCGTCGATCCTCCAGAGCCCTGCGCACTTCGTCCAGGCCGGCAACGGCCTCATCTCCGGTTCCCAGGCCTCCTCCGAGTTGTTCCAGCGCGGCGTGTTCGGTCTGCTCACGGTCGTCTCGGATCAAGGGCTGCAAGTGCTCCAGCACGCTCTCGGGAGTGGCGCTGTCGACGTCGATCGGGAGATGCCCGGCGAGGCGCCGCCTCAGGTAGGGGTGCAGTCCCGCGTCGATGGCGGGCCAGATCTCCGCCGGTCCACCGACCACCAGGCGATCGAGCGGTTGGCGACGGTGCAGCGCGAACAGGAGGTCGCAGACGTGCTCCACGTGGTCCTCGGCTTCCTTTTCGATGCCTCGCTGAAAGCGTGCCTGAGACCAGCCGCCCTGCGAGTGCCAGCGGTGGACCTCGTCCTCGGCCTCCCCGATCTCGGCCAGCGACGATTCGGTTCCGCGGAAGATCCGCCCATGCTTCCGGCTTACCAGCGCCACCGCCCATGATCGGCCGCCGAGCGTCCCCAGTAGAAGCTCGATCGCCGGTCGCTCGCCGAAGGCCGCGGCGATGGCCTCCTCGGTCGGGCGCCTCAGCGCGTAGGTCCGCAGGTCGCCGGACTCCTCGCAGAAGGCGGCGACGGCGTGCAGGGAGTGGTCCAGCAGGTTGGCGCCCTCGAGGCTGTCGCGGACGCGGTCCAGGCAGGAGCTCAACGCCCGCTCAGCGTCCGCGTCCAGGGCCGAGGCGCGCAGCTGGTCTCCGGCCTTGTCGAGGCCCGACTCGATCTCGACCGCCACGGAGTGGGGACTGCGGACCTGTGGCCGATCAAGGGCGAGGCAGAGGCTGAGGACGCGACCGTTCCCGTGCCCCATGCCATTGATCCGGCGCAGCTCTCCCTGATCGACCTCGAGCAGCTCCGTCACAGACTGGTCGTCGGTGCTGTCATGGTGGCGAATCATCGGACCTGACTCCCGGTGCGGTCCGACGTGCGCGCCAGCGGAAGCAGGCGAGAGCCGTAGAGGTACCTGCGCACGTAGAGGTGCCTGCGCACTTCGGCCTCCCTCGGTCCGGGGGCGGCATTCAGCTCGGCATCGCACTCGGGGCAGCGATACAGGCGCCCATCGAAGTGGGCGGCGTGGGATCGGCACGATCGGTGACAGCGCGGGCACACAAGCGGCTCGCTCATTGTGTTCCTCTCGATATGTGGCTTCGCATTAGTGGTCCCCAGTCTCGCGACGGGGGCGAAGCCGGCCATTGGGGTATTCCCCACAGTCTGTTCGGCTTTTCCGCGACGGCGGAGCGGGGGATGCACATAGGCTCCGCGCGAGAGGCATGGCGGAGTCGCGCGACCGAGACCAGAGCAGACCGGACGTGGCGGTCGAGGCGACCGTCCTGCTGGCCGCGGAGCGCGCGGTCGACGTCGGTGCGGCGCTCCTACGGCGCGGGCGCTCGCACGTGGGCACCCTGATCCCGAAGGACGGCCGCGACTACGCCACCGCGGTCGACCTCGAGATCGAGGCGGCGATCAAGCGCACCCTTGGGGAGGCGACGCCGGACATTCCGTTCCTCGGCGAGGAGGAGGGGGGAGCCAGTGCCGACGCGCCCCGCGTCTGGGTGGCGGACCCGATCGACGGAACCGTCAACTTCAGCCGCACCAGCCCTCTCTGCGCGATCGCGCTGGCCCTGGTGGAAGGGGGGCGCCCTGTATTCGGGATCGTCGACCTCCCGCTGCTCGGCGAGCGCTACGTGGCGCTGGAGAACGCCGGCGCCCACCTCAACGGTCGTCGCATCGCCGTCTCCGACGTCGCTTCCCTGGAAGACGCGGTTGTCGGCTTCGCCGACTTCGCGGTGGGCCCTCACGCCGCGGCCGAGAACCGGATCCATCGCGAGCTGATGCGCCGGCTCGCCCGTGACAGCCTTCGGGTCCGGGTCCACGGCTCCGCCTCCCTCGACCTCGCCTGGCTGGCGGCCGGGCGCCTCGACGCGACCGTGATGCTCTCCAATCTGCCCTGGGACGTGATCGCCGGCGTGCTGCTGGTGCGTGAGGCCGGGGGAGAGGCCTACGACTACGACGGCTCGCCCTACTCGCCCCACTCCGCCTTCACCCTGGCCTCGGTGCCGAGGATCGCCTCCAACCTACTCGCCGTCGTCGACGACTCGATCGCCGCGGTCGAGGCGTCCTGGCCGCTCGGGGCCCGCGACTGAGGCGAGATCGAGCTCGCGGATGCGAACCCTCCCGCGGAGGCGCTCGATCTCCGGAGGGTGCCCGCTTCCCAGGCCGTGGCGGGTCACGTTGAGGGCACCCGCGGCGGCGGCAAGGCACAGCGCTCCCTCCAGGTCCAATCCGGCGGCGAGCCCGACTCCGAGCGCGGCGAACATCGAATCTCCGGCGCCGCTCGAGTCGACCGGTGCGAATCGCGGGCCCACCACTTCGAGCAGCCGGTCCCCGATCAGCGCCAGCGCCGGATCGGGCCCCTCCGAGATGACGACGTTCGACGCGCCCTCCTCTCGCAGGCGCCTTATCGCCGCGACCGTTTGATCGAGCGCGCCGCTCTGTGCACGTCCCGCGCCGATCAGCTCCTCGAGGCTCAGCTTGAGCATGTCGATCCCGCCCCGCAGGGCCGCCTTCAACGGCTCCCCGGTCAGGTCGGCAAGCACGTTTCGACCGTTGGCGCGCAGGTCGCGGGCGAGGCGGGAGTAGGTGTCCGGCGGCAGCACCCCCTTGTGCCGGGGCCCGGTCAGGAGCATCGTGCCGGCGTCCAGTCCCGCCGTCGCGGCCACCCCGTACAGCTCGTCGAGCTCGTGGCGTTTCAGCGCGGGGCTCGGGGTCTCGACGATCTTCCTGCGCGTCCCACTGCGGCGGTCGTGCAGGTATGAGGCGTTGGCGCCACTGGTTGCCACGGTGAGCACGGTGACGCCGTCGACTTCCAGCAGCGAGCGCAGCACGATGCCCGACTCGCCTCCGAGCGGGGCGCAGAGGAGCACCTTCGCGCCCAGGCCGGCGGCCATCCGCGCCACCCAGAATCCCTGTCCACCGGCATGGAAGTGAACCTCGCTCCCGGATGGGCTGGTCTCGACGGTGACGGTCAGGACCGGAGAGGGCGCGAAGACGGCGATCGAGGCGCCGCTGAGTCTGCTCAGGATCGGTTCGATCGCCAGAAGTTAGGTCGCCGCGCGGGTGCGACCATCGGGGGTCCACCACAGGGAAGAGGTGGGCAGGCAACCGATGGATCGGATGCGAGAGTGGCGGAGTATCAATCCCGACTGATATGAGCCCCCTGAGGAGAGAGATCGTGGAATCGTTCCAGGACCGGCGCGACGCCGGGCAGGAGCTGGCCGAGCGCCTGCGGTCGCTTGCCGACGAGCATCCCGTGGTGGTGGCCCTACCGCGCGGCGGCGTCCCGGTGGCAACGGAGATCGCGACTGCGCTCGGGGCGCCGCTGGAGATCCTCGTCGTGCGCAAGCTCGGCGCTCCCCACAATCCCGAGTACGGGATCGGGGCGGTGGCGGAGGAGGGGACCCTCGTCGTCGACGCCGAGGCCGTTGCCGGCCTCGGTCTCAACGGCGGCAAGCTCGAATCGATCATCGCCGATGAGGTCGCCGAGCTGCGCCGGCGGGTCGCCGCCTACCGCGGCGATCGCCCGAGACTCGAGATGAAGGGGAGGACGGTGATCGTCGTCGACGATGGGATCGCGACCGGCGTGACCGACACCGCCGCCCTGCGGGCGGTCCGCAAGCTCGAGCCTCGGCGGGTCGTGCTCGCGGTGCCCGTCAGCTCCCATGACGCCTTGGCTCGACTCGAAGGCGAGGCCGATGAGGTCGTCTGCTTGAGGCCTTCGGAACTGCTGCGCGGCGTCGGCGGCTGGTACGAGGACTTCTCGCAGGTTCCCGACGAAGACGTAGTCGCGGCGCTGCGCGCTCATGGCGATGGTGGCCTGCGGAGGCCCGCCTCCAACCGATCGGAACCGGCGGCGGATCCGGTCCCCGGAGGGTAGGCGCGATGGCCGGGCCGGTCGCGAAGGTGCCACGCGACCCGGTCGCGATGCTGCGCGGTGAGATACACCGGCTCTCCGGTGGCGAGCACGACTACGACCAGCTGCTGGACATCGTCGGCGAGGCGAGCGTCGTCCTCCTCGGCGAGGCCTCCCACGGCACCCACGAGTTCTACCGCGAGCGGGCGCGGATCACCAAGCGGCTGATCGAGGAGAAGGGGTTCACGGCGGTGGCGGTCGAGGCGGACTGGCCCGACGCCTACCGGGTCAACCGCTATGTGCGGGGAGCGACCGAGGATGCCGACTCCGAGGAGGCGCTGGGCGGCTTCCGCCGCTTCCCGACCTGGATGTGGCGCAACGCCGAGGTGCTCGATTTCGTCGGCTGGCTGCGCTTCCACAACGAACGCGGGGGAGGGGTCCCCGCCGTCGGCTTCTACGGGCTCGACCTGTACAGCCTCTACGCGTCGGTCGCCGAGGTGATCGCCTACCTGGAGAAGGTGGACCCAGCCGCCGCCGAGGTGGCCCGCGGGCGGTATGCCTGCTTCGAGCATTTCGGGGGCGAGCAGGCCTACGGCCGCGCCGTCAGCTACGGGATCAGCGAGTCCTGCCGCCGAGGCGTCCTTGCGCAGCTGACGGAGCTGCAACGGGCGGCCGACCGCTACCTGCGCAGGGACGGCATCGCCGCAGAGGCCGAGCAGTTCTACGCCGAGCAGAACGCCCGCCTGGTGGCCAGCGCCGAGGAGTACTACCGCTCGATGTTCGCCGATCACGGCACCTCCTGGAACCTCCGCGATCGGCACATGGCGGAGACGCTGGAGCGCCTCAGTGACCACCTTTCCAGTCGCGGCGACGCGGCCCGGATCGTCGTCTGGGAGCACAACTCCCACGTCGGCGACGCGCGGATGACCGAGATGAGCCGGCGCGGCGAGCACAACGTGGGCCAGCTGGTGCGCCAGCAACGGCCCGACGACGCCATCCTCGTCGGCTTCACGACCTACTCCGGCACGGTCACCGCCGCTTCTGCCTGGGACGCCCCGGCGGAGCGCAAGCGAGTGCGCCCAGCGCTCCCCGGCAGCGTCGAGGCGCTCTTCCACGAGCTCGGCGAGCCCAGATTCCTTGTCGACCTCACAGCGGGAGTCGCGGCGGAGGTCATGCGCGTCCAGCGCCTGGAGCGGGCCATCGGCGTCATCTACCGGCCCGAGACCGAGCGGGCCAGCCACTACTTCTCCACCATTCTCGCCGGCCAGTTCGACGCCGTCGTCCACGTCGACGAGACCCGCGCCGTCGAGCCGCTGGAGCGCACCGCCGGCTGGGAAGTTGGAGAGCCGCCGGAGACCTACCCGACGGCGCTGTAGCCGACGAGTTCGCTCCCCAAAGAGAATGCTTGTCATATGCGGTCCGCGTGAACTAGGCTGCCAATAACACTGATCTGCACGTCTGGGGTGCGTGAGAGGAGAGTGTTGTGGGCTCGGTCGGGACGAGGATCGCGGTGGTGGCGGTCTCGGTGGTTGTCGTGGCGGCCCTGATCGGGCTCTATGTCGCCAACCTCGTCGGCTCGCCCCCGTCGGTGGCCGCGACCGAAAACCCGTCTCATGTCGTCCAGGTCACGCTCAAGACGGAGGCGGCCGTCGGCCCTCAGGGCGGCAACCCGCCGTGGGTCTCCTATCTGATCCGCAATGACCAAGGCGAATGGGTGCACAGCACCGAATTCGAGCTGCCCGCGAACTCCGACGTGGAATTCACCGTCTACCAGTTCGACGGCGACAGCGGTCTTCGCAATCCCTTCCTCTCCCAGGTCCAGGGCACCATCGGCGGCACGATGCTGGTCGACGGCAAGCCGATGGACTCGATCCCGCCCGAAGAAGCCTCCCACACCTTCGCCGTGCCTCAGCTCAGCCTCATCGTACCCCTCAAAGGGGTTCCGGAAGAAGCCGAAAACCAGTGCGATGAAGGACCCTGCTCGCTCAGCCAGGCGCACGAGACGATCACCTTCACGATCCACACCGGCAAGCCCGGCCGGTACCGCTGGCAGTGCTTCGTACCCTGCGCCGCGGGCTTCCTCGCCGGCTTCGGAGGGCCGATGCAGACAATCGGCTACATGGACGGCTTTCTCCACGTGACGTGAGCGACCCAGGATGAACGAGCCGAACCACATGCGCAGGATCGCAATCGCCTGGTTCGTGCTCAGCGCGATCCTGACCCCGATCGTGGTCGCGGTGATCGCCCCGACCCTGCCGCCCGGAAACGCGACGACCGCCTCCTCCAGCCAGGTCGTCGACAACACGGTGCTGTTCGGGATCCTCACCCCCATCGCGGTCGCGATCGTGGTCTACTTCGCCTACACGCTGTTCGTCTTCAGGCGCCGCGGCGGAGATCCTGAGGAGGAAGGCGTTGCGACCCGGGACAACCCGGCGGTCCACGTACCCTGGCTGGCGGGGACGATCGTCATCGTCCTCTTCCTGGCGGTGTTCGGCACGGTGGAGCTCGCCGACGCCGGTTCGGGCGGCGGTGAGGGGCCGAGCCCCGCGTTCAAGCCCTCCGGCGATGCGATGCCGGTGCAGGTGATCGGCCAGCAGTGGGAGTTCACCTACCGCTACCCCACCTACGGCGGGGTCGAGACCGCACACCTCGAGCTGCCGGTCGGGCGGCAGATCGCCTTGCATGTCACGTCGCTGGACGTGATCCACTCGTTCTGGGCGCCTCGCCTGGGGGTCAAGGCCGACGCGAACCCGGGGGTGGACAACGTCGCCTACGTCGAGCCGAAGGAAGAACTTACCTTCGACCTTCGCTGCTCCGAGCTCTGCGGCCTCTGGCACGGCTACATGTTCGACACCGGCGAGGTGGTCAGCGACGAAGCGTTCGCGGAATGGATCGCCGAACAGCGCCGAGCATTCGCGCCGGCCACCAAGGTCCTGCCGAAGTACTCGACGCAGTACTTCCCCGAACCTGAAAGGAGAGGTGGATGAGCGAAGCAGTCGCCAAGCCGCTCTGGCGGCGCCTGGTCGGATTCAACCTGCTCGGCGGGATCGCGCTGGGGATCGTCGGCTTCTACTTCGGCTGGTGGCTGGGGCACCAGATCCACGCCGAAAGCCTCGACTTCATCGACGACACCAACCAGAACGACGTCGCGCTGATGCTCGGCTACCTGTTCTCGGTGGCCGGCTTCCTGGTCGGCCTCGGCTTCGCCAGGTACCCGCTGGCGCGGATGCTGGGTCGCGAGCGCTCCCACACCGAAAACGAGCACGGAGGCGTTGGCCGCTACTTCGGGCTCTGCACCGACCACAAGGTGGTCGGAGTCCAGTACATGTGCGGGATCGGCCTCTTCTTCTTCATCGGAGGCCTCAACGCGATGCTGATCCGGGCCGAGCTGCTGAGGCCATCACCGCAGCTGTTCGGCGCCGGCAACTACCTGACCCTGGTCGGCCTCCACGGCACGATGATGATGGGGATCATGACCTCGGGCGTGCTCGGCCCGTTCGCCAACTACTTCGTGCCGCTGATGATCGGCGCCCGGCGGATGGCCTTTCCGCGGGTCGAGGCGATCACCTTCTGGCTGCTGATGGCGGCGGGCGCGATCCTGGTGACGACGCTCTTCTTCGGCGGCTTCCCGACTGGCTGGACCGGCTACGCGCCGCTCAACGACCAGGCAAACTTCGGCTTCGACTCCTACATCTTCTTCTTCGCCCTGGTCGGGCTCTCGATGATGCTGTTGGGGCTGAACATGATCGCCACGATCATCACCATGCGGGCGCCGGGGCTTACCTGGAGTCGGCTGCCGATCTTCTGCTGGGGCGCGATCAGCACCTCGATCCTGATGGTGCTGGCGGCGCCGGTGCTGATCGCGGCCCTGCTGATGGTGGGCTTCGATCGCGCCGTGCAGACCTCGTTCTTCCTCTCCAGCGCCGGCGGCAGCCCCTACCTGTTCCAGAACCTGTTCTGGTTCTTCGGCCACCCGGAGGTGTACGTCCTAGCCCTGCCCGGGTTCGGGATCATCCTCGAGATCCTGCCTGTGTTCGCGCGTAAGCCACTGTGGGGCTACCGGATCGCCGTCGCCGGAATCCTCGGCGTCACCCTGCTCAGCTTCTTCGTCTGGCAGCACCACCTATTCGTCAGCGGCCTCAACTCCTCGCTGCGACCGTTCTACATGTTCTCCACCGAGGCGATCTCGGTCCCGACCGGGCTCGTCTTCCTTGCCGGCATGGCGACGCTGTGGCGGGCGAAGATCCGTTACACGGTGCCGATGCTGTTCTGCCTGGCCTGGTTCTTCAACTTCTTCATCGGGGGAGCGTCCGGAGTCTTCCTCTCCGACGTGCCGAGCGACGTCGCCACCCACGGCAGCTTCTTCGTCATGGCCCACTTCCACTACACGATCATGGGCGGCCTGATCTTCGCCTTCTTCGCGGCGATCTACTACTGGGTGCCGAAGATGTTCGGGGTGGCGCTGAGCGAACGGCTCGGGAAGATCCACTTCTGGACCATGTTCATCGCCTTCAACTCGACCTTCGCGCCGCTCTTCGCCCTCGGGCTTATGGGGCAGCCGCGCCGGGTGGTGACCTACCCGTCCCATCTCCAGCCCCTCAACATCTGGGTCTCGGTCTCCGCCTTCGTGCTGGGGGCCTCGATGCTCGTCTTCCTCGCTAACGTCGTCTACTCGCTGGTGATCGTCCGCAAGCCCGCACCGGCGAACCCCTGGGACTCGCGGTCGCTGGAGTGGCAGACGCCGACCCCGGTCCCGGTCGAGAACTTCAACCGGCCGCCGGTGATCGATACCGACCCCTACGACTACGGCGTACCGCCGGCGCCGCTGCCGGCTGGGGCGGCCGAGGCGCCGGCCCCGGGATAGGACGCGGATGAGCGACTCGCCCACCCAGACGCGGTCCGACGGCTATGCCGAGACCCCGGAGCTCCACGAGCGGATCGACCGCGTCGGATTCGGGCTGATCGCCGGGGCGACGGTGATGTTCTTCCTCGGCTTCGTCTTCGCCTACTTCTACCTGCGCTCGCTCGACAACAACGAACTCTGGCGCCCGGCCGGGGTCGAACCCCCCACCGGTTACGGGATCGCCATCGCCGCCGCGCTGGCCCTCAGCGCCGCCGCCTTCGGCTACTCCGCCCGCGCCGCCAAACTGGGACGCGGTGGCTGGGTCGCGACCGCGGGCATCGCCCTGGCACTCGGCCTCTTCGCCTGCGCGGCGCAGGCGTTCGAGTACGCCCACATCCCCTTCGGCCCCGAAAGCGGCGGCTACGCCAGCGTCTTCTTCGGCTGGACCGCGCTCTACGTAGTCGTCACCCTGATCTCGCTGTACCGGGTCGAGACGGTCTTCGCCGCCGGTCTTCGCAATCGGGGGCGAGCGGAGGCGGTGCCGGAGGGCTTCATACCGGGTGCGATGTACTGGGCCCTGCTGGCGGCCATCGGGGTCCTCGCCTGGATAGTCCTCTACCTGGTCTGAGAGATGCCGGCGGCGCTCACCACGCCCCAGGACTGGACCGGCGACCCGGCGCTGATCTGGGTCCTCTGCGCGGCGTTTCTCTTCTGGCTCGGCGGGCGCCATCCCCGCGGACTCCGGCGTCCCGCCGATCGCTGGCGCACCGCCTCCTTCATCGCCGGGCTCGTCGCGATCCTCGCCGCGCTCGACTCCCCGATCGATCGGCTCGCGGATGAGCTGTTCTGGGTTCACATGGTCCAGCACGTCCTCCTGATCGCGGTCGCGCCGCCCCTGCTGGCGCTGGCCCGGCCCTGGAACCGGATGTGGCGAGGATTCCCGATCGCCTTCCGCCGGGCGGTCGCTCGCGAGGTCACGGCGGCTCCGCGCTGGGCGCCGCTGCGCCGGGCGGCTGCCCTCGCCGGTGGCGCGACCGCCTCCTGGCTGATCTTCAACGTCAGCTTCTGCGCCTGGCACCTTCCCGTGCTCTACAACGCGGCCCTGCGTTATCAGCCGGTTCACGCGTTCGAGCACCTCACCTTCTTCGCGACCGCGCTCCTCTTCTGGACCCGGGTCGTCTATTCGCCGCCGTGGCGCTCACCCCTGGGCGAGCTGGGGAAACTCATCTACCTCGGCTCGACGATGGTGGTCGGCTGGGTGCTTGCGATCGTCCTCGCGCTGGCCGGCTCCCCTCTCTACGCGGCTTACGCCGAAGAGGCGAGCCGCCCCGGTCACATCTCGGCCTTCACCGATCAGCAGCTCGCCGCCGGCGTGATGTGGGTGCCGGGCTCGATCTCCTACACGATCGCGATCGTCGTGATCGCCTACCGATGGCTGGAGCCCCGTGACGCACGCCGGCGGCGAGCCGGCCCCCAGCCCAAGACCGTGCCGAGAGGAGTGGGATGAGATGCAGATGATTCCGCAGCTGTCCGCGGAGGTGGGTTGGACGAGCTTCTCAGGTGTCTTCTCGACCGTGTTCCCCCTCGTCGTCCTGATCGTCATTCTCGCCGGCTACGCGGTGGCGAGCAGGAGGCACTCCTGATCCGGGCGGAGGGGGAGAGGGCCCCCGGCTCGCTGGCCAGCGAACCGGGGTAGATCCGGGGGCAGCAGCCTCCAGGTTCGCCGCTGGAGCTAGAGGTCTTGAACCGGGCGCCAGACCCGCTCGCGCTCGGTCCGGTGGCGACGGTGGCGCTGCTCGGCCTCGGCGCGTCGCTGCTCCTTCAGGGCGGCTCTCTGGCGGTCGGTGTGCCCATTGGCGAAATGGCGCTGCAGGCGGCTCGGGGCGAGCATGACCGCTGCCAGGATCGCCGTCAGGGTCGAGGCCACGGCGATGTTGATGAGGATGATCGCGGTGAACGACATCTTGGAATCTGCCTCCTGCTCCGATGTTTTCCGAACTTGCCTCGCGAACGCCCTACCCGATATTACGTAGTCCTACGCATGATCGAGGGCGCGCGGACCAAGCTGAATAGGAGCTTGGCTTGGCCCAAGACCTTGCCGAATCACGGTTAAATGCTTGGCAAAACGGAGGCCAAGGCTTGGCGAAGATCCGCGACCGTCTGCGGGCCGCGCAGGGTCTGGACGATCCGGCCGCGGGAGTCAAGGACCACGGTGGTGGGCAGGCCGCTGAAGCCGTAGCGGGCGCCGAAGGTGCCGTTGGGATCGCTGAGGACCGGGTAGGTCACACCGTAACGGCGGAGGAAGGCCCGCGCCGAAGCCTCTTCGTCGGTGTAATCGACACCGACCACCGTCGCGGTCCCGTGCAGCGAGCGGGCGAGGCGCTCGATTTCGGGCGCCTCCTCTCGGCATGGGTCGCACCAGCTCGCCCAGAAATTGATCAGGGCCGGCTTTCCGCGCAAGCTGGCGAGGGTCGTCCTGGGCGGCTGGAGGACGCTGGTCGGCAGCGGCGGGGCCGGCTTCCCCGAACCGTCGTTGGTGCCCGAGGATGCGAGCTCGAAGACGATCAGGCCGACCACCAGCGCGACGGCGACGGCGGGGACGGCGGCGCGTCGCATCGCGCCTCTATCGCCGCTCGAGCAGGGGGACGTCGTGGACGATCTGCGAGGGCGCGAAGTTTGCCGGGTAAAGGGTCGTGATCTTGCCGTCGGCGGCGACTCCGTAGACGAGCGCCGAGTGCTCGACGAAGTCGCGGCCGGCCTTCAAGGGTTTGGCGACGATGTTCCAGTCGGCCCAGACGCGGCCGAGTTCGGGGCGGGTGCCGATCAGGTACTGCATCCGGCCGGTCATCCCGTGGGCCTTGAGGAAGGCGGCGACGGTCTTCGGGGTATCGCCCCTCGGATCGGTCGAGACGGCAACGATCTGGAGGTCCCTGGCCTTCGGCCCAAGCTCGGCCTGCGCCGTCTTCAGGTGGCTGACGATCAGCGGGCAGATGTCCGGGCAGTGGGTGTAGATGAAGGTGACGAGGACGGCCTTGCCGCGATAATCGGCGAGGTTCACGGCTTTCCCGAGCGAGTCGTCGAGCCTGAGCCTCGGGGCCTGCTTCCGCGGCCTCGCTTCGGACCCGGCGAAGGTGCTTTCGGTCGCCGCCGATTCCCCTTGCCGGGCGGTCGCATTGTCGGAGCCGCCTCCGCAGCCGACGACGCCGAGCCCGACCGTGGCGGCTACGGCGAACGCGAGGAGCCAGGATGAGATGGGCCGTGGTCTATTCATGCTGCCGGCACCGCGGGCGAGAAGACAGAGCATACGCGGCGTCATGCATGGCTGTTCACGGCTTGGTCGGGTCGAGCCCGATCAGGTCGAAGTAGCCGATCAGGTAAAGCCGCTTGCCGTCCGAGACGACAGGGGTGTAGCCGGCCTGGTCGAGCTGGAACGTCTTCTTGTGGGTGAGGACGTCGAGCCCGATTGTCTTCTGGGTCTGGAAGCTCGAGGTGTAGACGGTGTGCCCGATCACCGTGGCCGTGCCGGGGATCGGGCCGCCGACGTCGTAGTGCCAGCGTGGCTTGCCGGTGCGCGCGTCGAGCGCGAAGAAGCGGCCGTTTTCGGATCCGATGTAGATCGTCGGCGGAGTTCCGGGGACCTGGGCCGCGGCGGGCGAGCCATATACCGAGTCGCCGGTGCTGAAGGACCAATCCACCTTGCCGGTCTTTTCGTCGAAGGCGAAGACGGTGCCGTCGTCGCGGGCGGCGTAGACGCGGCCGAAGGCGATCGCCGGCGAGGAGAAGAACCCGCCCTCTCCGAACGGCGGCACCTTGGAGGTGTTGGTCCGCCAGACCGGCTTGCCGGTGGCGGCGTCGAGCGCGAACATCGAGCTCTGATAGTCGGCGACGTAGATGTGCCCGTCGTGGTAGCTGGGGCTGGCTTTGATTGCGCCGGGGGAGTTGAACCGCCAGCGGATCTTGCCGTCAGAGGCCCGCAGCGCCACCACGTCGGTCGTGTCGGTGCCGAGGTAGAGCGTCCCGCCGACCGCCAGGGGGGACGATTCGAGATGGGCGTTGAGCTTGCGCACCCAGAGTTTCTTGCCGGTCTTGGCGTCGCCCGCGGCGACGTGCCCGTCGAGGAAGGCGCCGTAGACGCGACCCCGGTAGTAGACGGGGGCGGTGACGAAGTTCGGCTTGCCTTTGTTGCTCGGGCGAATGTTCAATTCCCAGAGGATCTTGCGGTCGCGCAGCCGTACGGCTTTCCCGTTCCCGTACTTGTTGATGACGTAGGCGACCCCGTTCGCGATCGCCGGCGGGAACTCGATCAGGGCGTGGGTGTCGATCGACCACGCCTGCCTCAACGGCGGATCGAGCACGCGCTCGGTGGCCGGGAGGTAGTGGGTGCGCTCGGGAACCCGGCCGAACAGCGGCCAGGCCACGTAGCCGCTCGACTTCGTCGCCGAGCCGCCCTGCTCGCCTTCGCTGGAGGACGAAGAGGACCCGCCACAGCCGGCGAGCGCCAATGCGACGGCGCAGAGCGCCAGCGCCGGCGACGCGAACGGCGGCCGTCTGAGGAGGGCGATGAGCGCAGAAGAGGCCAGGGTCACGGATTGGTCGGTTTCAGTCCGATCGGCGAGAAGTAGTCGACAAGGTATAGGTGCCGGCCGTCGGACACGACCGGCGTGTAGCCGGCCGTGCGTAGTTGAAATACCTTGCGATGGGTGCGGACGTCGATGCCGATCGCGTCCTTGGTCCCGAAGCTCGAGGATAGACGGTGTGTTCGATCACCACCGCCGTGCCGGGAACCGGGCCGCCGCCGGCGAGCCGTAGATGAAGGCGCCGGTCGGGAAGGACCAGTCCACGTTGCCGGTCCGTTCGTCGAATGCGTAGACGGTGCCGTCGTCGCGCGCCGCGTAGAGGTGGCCGAAGGCGACCGCGGGGGAGGAGTAGAAGCCGCCCTCTCCGAAGGGCGGGACCCTGCTCGTGTTGGTCCGCCAGACCGGCTTGCCGGTGGCGGCGTCGAGCGCGAACATCGAGCTCTCGTAGTCGGCCACATAGAGGCGGCCGTGGCGGAACCTGGGACTGGCCTTGATCGCTCCCGGCGAGTCGAACCGCCAGAGGATCTTGCGATCCCGCAGTCGCACCGCCTTCGCGTTGCCGTATTTGTTGACGACGAGGCGACGCCGCCCGCCACCGCCAGCGGGAACTCGATCAGCGCGTGGGTGTCGATCGACCAAGTCTGGCGCGAGGCGGATCGAGCGCCCGGTTCCTGGCCGGCAGGTAGTGAGTGCGCTCCGGCAACCTGCCGAACAGCGGCCAGGCGACGTAGTCGGTCACCCTCCTGGTCGGCCGGTTCGCCTTCCCGCCCGATTCGCCCGTTTCGTTGCTTTCGGGGTGGACCCGCCACAGCCGATGAGGGCCAGCGCGCCTAGTGCCAACGCCGTGCAGGCGAGCGTGGAGACTCTCGCCGAGGGAAGGGCGCATCGAGTGCTTCCCTATCGGCAGCGAGCTGGGCGATGTGAGGCGCAGCGCCCCAATCTGGACAGTTCTGAGAGCGGCGGACGGGAATCGAACCCGCGTCATCAGCTTGACTGAGGCTCTACCGTTGAGCTACCGCCGCGGAACGAAGGGAGGGTAGCCGCCCGCTGGCAGATTCGTCAGAATGGGCTTCACCCCACGGGGAGTGGCGCAGTCTGGTAGCGCACTCGGCTGGGGGCCGAGCGGTCGCAGGTTCAAATCCTGTCTCCCCGATATTTGAGAGCCGGCTTGGGACGCGGGCTCGTGCACAACTCGGCGTGACCGCCCACTCCTAGCCGGCCAGCGCGTTACAGCGGGTCTCGTCGAGTGGCTGTCCGGCGGCCCGGAACCCAGCGGCGGCCTTGCGAAAGTGCTCGCGCGCGAGGGGCGGGTCGTCGGCAAGGTGGCCCCTGATCTCTTCGAGCGCCGCGTCCCAGGCGGGAAGTCGCATGACGACTTCGGCGAGGTATTCGGCGGCCTTGGTCCACTCGGAGGCGCGTTGGGCGTCCCCGCCACGGGCAGCGGCGATCGCGGCCGGGACCGCGAGCGTGATCCTGCAGCCGGGGCACGTCTCGACCGGGCCGCGAACTGCGATTTCCGCCTCTTCAAGGGCGGCGAGTGCCTCATCGGGATCCCGGGCGGCCATGATCAGCGTTCCATAGATGCGGTCGAAGAGGTGATAGCCGACCGCCGACTCCCGGGCGACCATGAGCGCCTCGTCCAGCAGCGCCATTGCATCCGCGTGGTGGCCACGGTGCAGCGCCACCTCGGCGCGACGCTGGAGGGCGAACGCCTCCCCGGTGGCGCCGCCGATGCGACGGTGGAGCTCGACCCCGGCGAGGAGGTCGGCGTCGGCGGCCTGCAGCCGGCCGGCCAGCAGCTTCGCCTCGCCGCGGATGGTGACGGCGAAGGCGAGGCCACGAGCGGCACCGAGCCTCTCGGCCTCCGCCTCAAGCGAATTGGCGAAGGCGATCACATCGTCGTAGGGCCGGGCGCCGTAGAGCAGGCGCTGGGTGATGCAGAGCTGTCCGTCGAAGGTGCTCACCGCGATTCCTCCGAGCGCGCTGGTGTCCCGCAGGTCGACGCGAACGCTCTCGCGCAGCTCGCCGCGGGCGTGGGCGGCGGCTGCCTGGGCCCACGAGGCCACCGCGACCGCATCGGGGTCTCCGGAGGCCAGGGCCAGACGGCGCGCCTGCGCCGCGTGTGCCGAGCCGACCGCCGGATCGCCGAAGCCGAGCGCCGCCGCTCCGGCGAAAGCCAGCGCCTGTGCCAGGCGGCCGTCGAGCGTCGTCGGCGCGACACCGGCCAGCACCTCGAGGCCGCCAGGTGGGTCACCGAGCTTGATCTGGGCGAGGGCCTGCTTTGCTCGCAGCTCGTGCGCCTCCTTGGTCTTGGCGACGGACGCCGCGACGGCGTAGGCCGCTGGCGCCGCCGGATCTCCCATCGCATCGAGCGCCTCTGCCCTCAGCCGCAGTGCCTCTGGGTGGCCGGGGTCCTGCTCGAGCGGGCCCATGAGGCTGCCCAGCGCATCTGCGTAGGCGCCGAGGTCAACCGCCCTTCGCGCCGCCTGCAGTTGCCACGGCGCAGCCTCGGCGGGGCACCTCCCGGCAAGCCAGTGGCGCGCGATCAGGCCAGGCTCGGCGTCGATCTCGATCAGGATCTGTGCGGTCTCGCGGTGGATGCGGAGGCGCTCATGTGGCGCAAGCTGCCCGATCAGGGCTTGGCGCACGAGCTCGTGGCGGAACCGGTAGCGAGCTCCCTCGACGATCAGGATGCCGGCACGAAGGCCGGCGTCGAGCGCGACGAATGCCTCCGCCTCTCCGACGGCGGTCAGCGCGACCGCGGCGTCGGCGTCGAGCTCGTCCCCGGCAATGGCGAGCCGACGCAGCGCAGCCGTTGCGTCGGCGTCGAGCTCGAGGAAGCGGCCGGCGACGGCATCACCCACATTCGGGACGAGCGCCGGCACGCCGACGACGGCGCTGCGGGCGAGCTCGAGCGTGAGGAACGGGTTGCCTTGGGCCAGCTCGATGATTCGCTCGACGGTCTCATCGGTGCGGGGCACGGAGGCGGCGGAGGCGATTAGCGATGCGGCGCCGTCGTGGTCTAGTGGCTCGAGGTCGATCTCGACGACGCGGCCGGCCCGGGCCAGCCGTGCGACGGCGCGCCGCAGAGTCGTCGGCGCCGCTTCGGGGCGATAGGCGAGCACGAGCAGGATCGGGCGGGTGCCGGGGGCGCCGAGGTGCTGAAGCGCGTCGATCGTCGCTTCGTCGGCGAGATGGGCGTCGTCGAGGCACAGGGCGACGGGCCGGCCCTCGGCGGCCTCAAGCAGCAGGCGGCCGAATGCGCCGATCACGCGGTGGCGCGTGAGCGAGCCAGCGGCAGTCCCTGTCGGGGGAGCGGTGATCTGCTCCAGCACTGTGCGGGCCTCCCCGCCGACCGCCTCGAGCAACGCGGAATCCACCGCGACGAGGCGCTCGACTCCCGTCGCCAGCGGGGCATACGGGGCGGCTGCCTCGGCAGCCGCCAGGCTCACGACCGTCCAACCCTCCGCCTCGCCGAGGCGCCCGACCTGTCGGCACAGTGCCGACTTGCCGATCCCGGCGGGTCCCCGCAGGGTAAGGACGCCGAGATCGGATGGATCGGAGCGGAGAACCGCCGTCGCCCGCGCGAGCTCGAGATCGCGCCCGACCAGGGTGTCCTCGGCCCGGGAGAGGCCGGAGATGGCCTCGTCGTAGAGGGCGGCGGCCTCTGCGCTGGGGGCAGCTCCCAATTCACGACGAAGCGCTGTGCGCAGGAGCCCGTACCACCGGATCGCAGCCGGCCGGGTGCCGCGGTCGAGCCCCCGCCGCATCAGCTCCAGGTAGGCCGCCTCGTCGGTCGGCTCGGCTTCGACCACTCGCTCGAGCTCACCGGCGTCGCGAAGCAGGTCGAGGTACCGAGCACGCAGGCGCTCGCGGGGAGCCTGCGCCCAGCTCTCGTATGGCGCGTCCGGCAGCAGCTCGCCGCGATAGAGGGCGAGGTCCTCGTCGCGCTCGAACTCCTCGACATCCGTTTCCAGCGGCCGCGCGGGGAAGAGCTGGACGTAACCGCCGCGCAGAATGATCGCCTCGGGATCGTCGAGGGCTCGGCGCGCGTAATGTGCCGCCTTTCGCAGATTGGCGGCGCCGGCGTCGGCTTCCAGGTGCGGCCACAGCGCCTCGATCGCCCGCTCGCGCGGGAGGCGATGCCCATCGCTCAGCGCCAGCAGCTGGAAGAGCTCCGCCGCGCGCCGCGTCGGCCACGCCTCCGCCTGGAACTCGCGACCGTCGACTCGCACGCGGAACTCGCCAAGCAGGTCGACGTGCACGGCACCATCATGGGCGGAGTTCGGGCTCATGACCTACAGGGAACGATTGGGGAACGGTCGATATCGATGCTCCCACGAAATCAATCGAGAGGAGCACCATGAAGGCCTTCAACCGAACCGAGACCCCGATGGCCATCGAAGCCGACGGAGTTGAATTCCGCAAGCAGGAGATCGGCGGGGGCATGAGCGCCTCCTTCGTACACCTCCCAAAGGGTGCGGACCTGCGGCCCGCCGTCGCCGGACTGCCTGACGATCTGTGCACATGCCCGCACTGGGGCTACATCCTCTCCGGCAGCGTCCGCATGCACACGCTGGAGGGTCCCAAGGACTTCGAGGCCGGCCAGGTCTTCTATTGGGCCGCCGGCCACGCGCCGGAGGCGCTCGAGGACGTCGACTACGTTGACTTCTCCCCCACGGACGAGCTCGATCACGTCATCGACCACATCACGTCACAGGGCTGAGCCTGAATCTCAGTGGAACAGCGCCGCGCCGCGGTACCCACTTGGTACCGGACGGATCGTCCGATATATCCCATGCGTCTCGAACTGGGGACGCACGGGCACAGGGGACGCGTCGGGACGGATATGGCACCCACGTTCCGCGGCTGGGGGCCCAGCGGTCGCAGGTTCAAATCCTGTCTCCCCGATCTTCGAGAACCCGCCTGGGAAGCGGGCTCCGCTCCTCTCGCTGCTTCCCGCTCATGGCGGCCGAGTTTGTGCCGCGACTACTTGACTACGAGGGTGCCTTCCATGCCGGCTTCGGCATGGCCGGGGACAGTGCAGAAGAAGGTGTAGGTGCCCGGCTTCAGTTCGGCGCTCACCGAGGTCTTGCCTTCGCTGATCAACGGCGATTTGGCGATCAGCTTGCTGTTCTGCTTGATCGCGACGTCGTGTTCGAGCGCAGCCGGATTCACGAAGTCGATCGTGACCTTGCCGGGCTTGCTCGTCAGTTCTTTGCTGTCGAAGGCGAGCTGGGTGGCGCTGGCGGCGAGGTGGAGGGTTTCGCCGGCGCCCTTTTCAGCCGCACTCGAGCTGCTCTTGGATTCCGGGTTAGGTTTGGCCGGAGTGCTCGCAACCAGGTATTCGGCGAGCTGGTGGACTTCCGTCTTCGACAGAGTCTGACTGTAGTTCTTGGGCATCAGATTCGACGGGTACCCCTCGGCGAGCTCGGCGTTCGGGTCGACGATCATCTCTTCGACGGCTTCCGTGGTGTCGTCCGGGGCGAGGAATTCGTTGAGGTTGGGGCCGGCTTCGCCCGTCGATCCGGCGGCGGCCAGCGTGTGGCAGGTCCCGCAGCTGGCGCTGGTGAAGATCTGGGCGCCGGGGCTGTTCGCAGCGCCTGCCTGTTCGGATTCCCCGCCTTCTTCGGCTTCCGTCGGTTCGCCAATCGCTTCCGGCGCTTCAGCTCCTCCGCCTTCGTTCGAGGAGGTGGAAACATAAACGGTTTCGGTCTTCGGCGAGCCACCGAGATCACCGATCAGCAGTCCTCCCCCGAAAGCCACTGCCGCGACTGCGATGAACGCCCAAGCTTCGATTAGCAGGCTTTTCCGGCCGTTACTCCGCATCCCTTGCGATCTTACCCCGATCGACCTTCGGCGCGTTCTTCTTCTTCTTCCGCCTGGGCGCACCCGCCTTTGTCGACCGCCGCTGGGGGTCGAGCGGTCGCAGGTTCGAGTCCTGTCTCCGACGATCTGGATCTCCCCACTGTCGCGGCCGCCGCCGGGATTGCGGGCGCTGAACTGAGCCGATGATCGACCAGGGCAGCCAGATCTACGCCGTGCCGACTTGCGGGGCTGGTCAGACGGTATTCGAAGCCCAAGTGCTACTTGCGGGACGGCGAGGAACCGATCGTCCGGAGCCCACTCGTGGTCGTACTCGCATAGGTAGAGAGTCCGGTCGGAGGCGTCTCCCGATAGATAGGCCACGTGGCGGCGGCCGTTGGGGTCCACCCAGATCGAGCCGAGCGCGATAAACAATGGACTCTCTCCGGAATCGGGGGAGGCCTCGCCGAAGGCAAGCAACCTCCTCGACGGTCAACTCGCCCCGGTTCCACGTCCTCCACTGATCGGAACGACAAGTGTCGCCGACCGTGATCGTCGTGATCGCCGCCAAGCAGGCGGACAAGGGTGGTTTTCCCATCGGCATCGTCATCTTTCCGCCGATCCTCCTCGCCCTGCTGGTTGTCTGCGGCATGAAGGGGAAGTGGGGTACCGTCGTCGCGGTGCTTGCCGTGACAGCGATTTCCGCGGTGGGCACCGGATGGGACTCGATCGCAATCATCGGCTGGATGCTGGTCGGGACGGTGATCGCCGGCTTTGCGTCGGTTCGGTGGGCGAAGCCGGGCTCCTACTGGGCACGGCGACGGCAGGACCCCAACAGTCGGGAGAGGGCGAAGGCTTACAACGAACGGGGTTGAGGTGTCCGCGGTCCCCAGGCGCTGCTCAAGGTTGGCATCACCGGTTCGCGGGCGCTGCGAACCCTTGGCATCAGCCGCCGCCGAGGAACACCAGCGCGACCGTGGCCGGTAGGCTTGCCGCCGTGAACGGCACGAGCCAGATCGGGATGACTGGGCTGGCGGTCATGGGCGCCAACCTGGCGCGCAACATCGCCCGGCACGGTGTGCCGGTTGCGGTTCACAACCGGACGCCGGCGCGGACCCAGCAATTCATGGCCGACCACGGCGAGGAGGGGGAGTTCACGGCAGCCGAGTCGCTGACGGACTTCGTCGCGGCGCTGGAGCGGCCGCGGCGAATCATCGTGATGGTCAAGGCCGGGGCGCCGGTCGACGGGGTGCTCGAGGATCTGGCGCCGCTGCTCGATGAGGGCGACATCGTCATCGACGCCGGCAACTCGCATTTCGCCGATACCCGCCGCCGCACCCAGGCCTGCGCGGAGCGGGGGCTGCGCTTCCTCGGCATCGGCGTCTCCGGCGGCGAGGAGGGGGCGCTGCTGGGCCCGAGCATCATGCCCGGCGGGCCGCGCGACGCATACGCCGAGGTGGAGGATGTGCTCAAGAGCATCGCCGCTGAGGTCGACGGCACCCCCTGCTGCACCTACATCGGCCCCGACGGCGCGGGCCATTACGTGAAGATGGTCCACAACGGCATCGAGTACGCCGACATCCAGCTAATCGCCGAGGCCTACGATCTGCTCCGCAACGTCGGCGGCCTCGGGGTCGGGGAGATCGCCTCGACCTTCGAGGAGTGGAACAGCGGCGACCTCGAGTCCTTCCTGATCGAGATCACCGCCAAGGTGCTCGCCAAGGCCGATCCGCAGACTGGCGGGCCGCTGCTCGACGCCATCATCGACCAGGCCGAGCAGAAGGGGACGGGCCGCTGGACGAGCCAGGACGCGCTTGAGCTGGGTATCCCGCTCACCGCCATCACCGAGGCCGTTTTCGCGCGCACGCTGTCCTCCCTCCGCGAGGAGCGCCGCGCCGCCTCCGGCGTCCTCGCCGGGCCAGCGCCCGGGAGCGGCGGCTCGGGGAGCGGCGACCTGGTCGATGACGTCCGGCGCGCCCTCTACGCGAGCAAGGTGGTCGCCTACGCTCAGGGCTTCCAGCAGATGACAGCCGCATCGCAGGCCTATGACTGGAATCTCGACCTCGGCGCCGCGGCGACGATCTGGCGAGGCGGGTGCATCATCCGCGCCCGCTTCCTCGACCGGATTCGCGAGGCCTATGACGCCGACCCCGGCACGGTCAACCTGATGATGGTGCCCTACTTCCGGGACGCGCTCGCCGAGGCCCAGGACGCCTGGCGCCGGGTGATCGTTCGGGCCACCGACGCGGGTGTCGCCGTTCCGGCCTTCGCCTCCTCGCTGGCCTACTACGACGGGTATCGGCGCGAGCGTAGCCCCGCGGCGCTAATTCAGGGCCTGCGCGACTACTTCGGCGCGCACACCTATCGCCGCGTGGACCAGGACGGCTCCTTCCATGTCCGCTGGGCGCAGGACGGTGCCGAGGTCCGCGCCGACGCCTAGGTCGTCCACGACCCGCGTCTTCATAGCCGCTCGAGAGCTTCGACCTCGTGATCAGCATCTTCGGGGCGATGTTCGCGCCGATGCCATTCGACGTTGCCAAGGAGATGGTCCGGGTAACCAGGCCCGGCGGCCGGATCGTGACGGGGAAATGGATCCCGAACGACCCAACGGCGGCTAAGAGACGGTTGGCAGTGGGAAAAACCGGCAGAATCGAACCATGCTGACCGTCGCGGTTACCGGCCCCACCGGGGAGATCGGAAGGGCGTTCATCTCGGCGCTGGAGCGGGCGCCCGAGGTGGAGCGGGTGGTCGGGATGGCGCGGCGCCCCTTCGACCTCGCCGGGCGAGGATGGAAGAAGACCGAATACCGGCGTGGCGACGTGCTCGACCGCGAGGCCGTCGAGGGCCTCGTCGAGGGCGCCGACGCCGTCGTCCACCTCGCCTTCGCAATCGTCGCCGCCGGCGAGAGCCGCGAAGTCAACCTGGCCGGCTCGCGCAACGTCTTCGAGGCCGCCGCGGCTGCCGGCGCCAAGCGGCTCGTCTACACCTCCTCCGTGGCCGCCTACGGCTTCCACCGCGATATGCCCGAGCTGATCGACGAGGAAGAGCCGGTGCGGGGAACCGCTCGCCATCCATACTCGGCGCATAAGGCCGAGGTCGAGGCCGAGTTGGCCGAGGCCCTGGCCGACTCCGAGACCGAGTCCTTCGTCTTCCGCCCCTGCATCGTCGCCGGACCGGAAGCGACTCTGCTGCTCGACCTGATCCCGCTGCTCGCGATCGGGCAGCGGATCCCGGGGCCGCTGCGCTGGGCGCTTGGCAAGGTGCCCGAGCTGCGTCCCGTATTGCCCGATCCTGGCGTGCCGTTCCAGCTCGTCCACCACGATGACGTCGCCGCAGCACTCTGCGCCGCCGTCATCGGCCACGGCGAGCCGGGCGTCTACAACCTGGCCGGGCCGGGCGAGCTAACGATCACCGACCTCGCCCACGCGCTGGGCTGGCACGCTGTGCCGGCGCCGCACCTGGCCGTCGGCGTCGCCGCCGAGGTCGTTGCCCTGATGCCCTTTCTGCCCGACGAGGCCGCCTGGATCGAGGCGGTCCGTCGTCCGGTCCTGATGGATACCTCCCGCGCGCGGCGCAAGCTGCATTGGATGCCACACTACGACGCGCGCGAGACGCTGAAGCAAACGATCGACGCGGTCCGCGCCCGCTAGCCACCTGCTCTCTTCCGCTCCGATGCCGTCGATGCGCGCGGCTGTGCCCATGCCTCCTTGCCTTCAGCGGCAGGCCCGCTTCGGAAGCGGGCTCTCCATTCCTCGCCCACTAGGCGCAATATCCTCCTCTCCTGCCTATGTGGAAGGTCGTCGAGGGAGATGACGGGGTCATCGTCGCGCGGTTCGACCGGCCGCCGATGAACTACTACACCGACGAGGACATCCGCCAGCTCGACGCCGAATGGACGGCACCGGCCTGACCCGGATGGCGCGGATGATCGGCCCGGGAAAGGCGATGCTGCTCGGCGCCGGCGCCAGGGCGCTGACGCCAGAGGAGGCATACGAGGCCGGCCTCGTCGAGCTGCTCGAGACAGACGCGGTGGCCATGGCGACCGAGATCGCCGAATGGATAGCGACTCTGCCGCGGACCGGGGTCACGATGGCGAAGAAGATCGTCTACCAGAGCCAGGGGGTGCCGCTCTCGGTCGCGCTGGACTTCGAGCTCGACAGTGCCTACCGGGCGAAGCAATCATCCGAAGCCGCGCCGGCGCTCCGCGACTATCTCTCCTGGCCGTTGGAGAAACGACGGGCCTGGTTCGAACGCTGAGCCTTCGGCGATTTCCACCCGCGCTACGTTCGCCTCGTTGGACGCGGTCACCGACGAGGAGGTTCGACATGGCTTCAGGGGCACCGGCGACGAGCTTCGCGCGCCGCGAGGGTGGAAGGCTGGGCGATCGCGTCGCGATCGTCACCGGCGGAGGTCGGGGGATCGGCCGGGCGATCGCTCTCGGCCTCGCCGCCGAGGGGGCGACGGTGGCTGTCATCTCGCGCAGCGAGGACGAGCTGGCCGCCGTCGTCGGCGACGCGCGGGAGCTCGGTGGCGACGGGCTCGCGCTCGTCGTCGACTGTATGGACGGCCAGGCGCTGAAACGGGCCGTCGAGGAGGCGCATGCGCGGCTCGGCGGCCTCGACATCCTCATCAACAACGTCGGGGGCCTGATCGGCAAGGTCGAGGATCTGGCCGCCCTCGATCACGACGACGACCTGTTCGAGCAGAACCTCTTCCTCAACCTGACCACCGCCTACTACGCTTCGCGAGCGGCTTTGCCTCACATGGTCGAGGGCGGCTATGGGCGCGTCGTCAACATCGGGTCCGGATACGCCAACCACGGTGGCGGCACCATCGCCTACAGCGCCGCCAAGCACGGTCTCGTCGGCTTCACTCGCGCGCTGGTCTATCAGCTGCCGGCTGAGATCACGGTCAACTGCCTCTGTCCGGGGTGGACGGACACCGCGTTGCTCAGCTGGGGCGGCAGCGACGGTGCCGCGGCGGCCAAGGCCAAGGCCAAGGCCCAGACCGTCCAGGGGCGAGTCTTGGAGCCACATGAGCTGGTGCCGATGGCGGTGCTCCTTGCCAGCCCCGATGCCGCTGGAATCACCGGCCAGGTGATCAGCGTCGACGGCGGCTACAAGGTCTGACCGGCTGACCGCCCCTCGGCTCCGACTCGAGAGGCCAGGCTGGATAAGCGAGCACCGGGCTTCTCAGGCGGGTTCCACCGTGACCCCGTGGTTGGCCAGGATTCGACCTTCAGGATCGCGGTTCCGCTTCACCTCGGCGAGCCTCGCGCAGACCTCGGGGGGCAGGATCGCATCGACGTCGCAGCAGCGCTCGACGAAGTTGAGGAAGCCGTCCTCGGTCGCCCAGGGGCGCATCTTCTCCTTCAGAAGCTCGAGGTGTCCGCCGATCGCCTCGCCGAGCTCCGGGGTCATGGGCATGCCGACGCTGTACATCGCGAAGCCCGCGTCGAGCTTGGCGAGCGCGCCGCCTCCCTTCGCCGAGCGTCCGAGGGCGCCACCGAGGTGACGCAGCTCGCTGACCAGTAGCGGCGAACCGGATTCCGGCCCGACCGAGCCGACGAAGGCATCGATCGCCTCATCGGGCAGATCGCGGATGAACTGCCCTTCGCCGATGGCAGGCACCGGCTCGGGCGGATCCATGAGGATCTGGCCGAGCCCGGACGCGGGGATCTGGGCGAAGGTGTCCATCACCGGCTCGCCGATCTCACGCAGTGGAGCGACGATCGCCTCGCCTTCCTCTTCGCTGCCGATGCAGGCCGCGCCGATCGTGAGCAGCTTCTGGCCTCGCAGCGGCTCGGGCGCCTGGGGGATGTCGGGGATGGCCAGGAACCGGACGATCGAGGTGACCTCGTCGGGAAGGCCGGCGACCCAGTCGCGATAGGCCCGCACGCCCTCGGTCCCCACGGCGGCCGGGAGCAGCAGCGCACCCGCGTAGAGCGTGTCCACCGGCACCAGGCTCAGGCGGAGTGCCGTGACGATTGCGAAGCCGCCGCCGCCCCCTCGCAGTGCCCAGAAGAGGTCGGGTTCGCGCTCGGCGTCGACCGTCAGCGCCTCGCCCTCGGCGGTAACCAGCTCGATCTCGAGCACCCGGTTGCAGGCGAAGCCGTAGCGGCGGCCAAGCCAGTTGAGCCCGCCCCCGACCGTGTAGCCGACGACCCCGACGTCAGGCGAGGAGCCCGGCAGCGAGCTCAACCCGTGCTCGTTGGCCGCCGCGCCGAGCTCGGCCGCCAGCACGCCCGCCTCCAGCCGCGCCGTGCCAGCCTCTGAGTCGACTTCGATCCCGCGCATCCGCTCCGTCTTCAGGAGCACCGCGCCCTCCAGGGAGCCGACCGCCGATGCTCCGTGGCCGGTTCCCTGGGCCGCGACTCTGAGTCCGCGCTCCGCCGCGAAGCGGACGATCGCCTGGACGTCGCTGGCGCTCTCGGCGTAGGCGACCGCCTCCGGATTCTGGTCCAGGGCCAGGTTCCAGGCCGCCCGCGCCTGGTCCCATTCCGAGTCCGACCTGGTGGCAACCCGTCCTGAAATCTTGAGCTTGCCGGCGTCCAGCACACGAGAAAGCTACTCGGCCTGTCAACACCAGCCGAAAGACGCGCCTCGAGATCGACTCGATGATCGCCGGAAAGCAGTAGGCGAACTACTACACGCGCTGAAGCGCATGGAGGAAGAAGCCGAGCTGGACCAGAATTAGTGAGCGGTGCCGCGAGTGGTCCCGCAAGCAGGGCTCATTCGGTCCGGGCGTCACCGTGGCTGCAAAGGAGGAGTATGGGGTGATCCTCTTCCGGGCTTTCGACAAGGCGATGGACTGGACGGTCGAGAACCGCGACTTCGACGGGACCCGCTTCTACGCCCACGCCAAGCGGTTGGAGGTGATCCTCAGCGAGGAGTGGGGGAGGCGGCTGGCGCCCAAGCGATTGTCTGGCATGCCGGCTCAGCCGAGGCGACGCGGAGCACCGGCGAGTTCTGGCACGATCGCCACCCGCGACCCAAGGACCGGTGCCGTGAACCCATGGGCGCCCCGCGGAGCGGGCCAGGCTATTCGAGGGGTGCGAGCGCGCCTCTGCGGGTTGCCGCCCGGCCGGGCGGTGACCTCCGCAAACGGGATCGACGACGAAGGAGACTGAGATCGCCCGCTATGAAGACACGATAGCCAGCCCCAAGAGCGCCGAGGAAGTGTTCGACTACATGGCGATGTTCTCGAACGTCACCGAGTGGGACCCGACCGTGACTGAGGCGCATCCGGTCGGCGGTGGTGAGCCTGGGGAGGGGACGCGATTCCAGGTTCTGGTGAAGTGGATGGGTCGCGAAATCCCGCTCGATTACACGACGACCGCATACGAGCGGCCGCAGCGACTGGTGCTGCGGGCCGAGAGCTCGACCACGATCTCCGAAGACACGATCACGATCGAGCCGACCGACTCCGGCTGCGAGATGGTCTACGACGCACGACTGACTCTGAAGGGCGTCATGCGGATGGTCGACCCGCTCTTCGGCCTCGCCTTCAAGCGGCTCGGGGACAATGCCGCCGCCGGCCTTCGGCGTCAGCTGGGCGGGCCGGCCCCGCGGCGCCCTCAGCCCGGCACAGCACAGGACGGGGCCAGCGAGGAAGTCTGAACCACAGCCGGTTCAGTCGACTGACCGGCGCTCGACTTTCGGTGCGTGGTCGCCCCACTCGACGCCGGAGGGGCGCCAAGGTTTCTGGCCTCTGCTCAGCCCTACGCCTCGAGATGAGCCACGAGCTCGAATTTCTCGACCGAGACCCGCTCTCCCATCCCTCCGCCGGGAGGGCTCATGGAGTTCAGCATCTCATCGCCCTCGCGGTAGTCGGCCTCGGTATCGAACAAGGTGATGGCGACCGCCTTGCCGCCGGCGGTGTCGTGGAGCAATAGGAACTGCTTCGCCGGCAGCCCCGGCGGCGGCCCTCCTTCGGCCTCCGCCTGGCCACGAATTTCGGCGGCGGTCTTCTCCAGCGTCTCGGCGTCGGCGCCTTCCCACCTGGCGACTCGTGCGAACATCTCATCCTCCTCCGCTCGACCTTGGCGAATCGAGCCTACATCCGCGGAGCGGCCCTCGGGCCGGCACACGCGCTTGTGCGGGAGCCGCCGCTGATGCGGGATCGGCCGGCGAGCTTGCTCGCCGACGGTGCGGTTAGATGGACGCAGTGGAAACGCAACCGCCGGCGGTGACCGGCATCTCCGAGCTGGTCCTCGAGGTCGCCGACCTGGGGGCTTCCCGGGCCTTCTACCGCGACCTACTCGGCCTCGAGGAGACGCTCTACGGCGAGGGGCGCGAGGGGCGCTACTGGTACCTGGTCGGGAAGTCCGCCAGGCTCGGCCTCTGGACGGAGCAGATCGGGCTCGCGGGCGGCCGCGGCGGCGCCCACGTCCACTTCGCATTCCACGTGGAGGACGCTGAGATAGACAAGATTCAATCCCGCGTCGAAGACCGCGCGGGTGAGGTCGAGGGGCCGATCCAGCTGGGCCCAGGGCGGGCGATCTACCTCACCGACCCGGACGGCAACGTGGTCGAGTTCTGGTCCCAGGACATGGCCGAGTACTGCAGCGGCGCTCGCGAGGATGGCGAACCGGGGACCTTCGGGTAGGTCAGGCGCCGACTCCTCGGGCCCGCTCGGCGCCGGGCTGGGCACTGAACCAGCGTGCAAGCCTCTCGTTGCTTAGCACCCGGGAGGGCTCCACCCGGCGGCTGAACGAGTCGCGGAGGTCCTGGCCCGCGTCGGGCTCGGTCGCCCAGCCATTGAATAGGGACTCGGACTCGGGTCGCGGGAAACGGCCCCATGTAAAGGACCACTCGTAATGCTCCGATGCGCGCCTGTCCCGCCAATCCTCGTAGCCCTCGAGTTTCGGGTCGCGTCCGGAGACTCCCTCGGCGACGTGGATTGCCTGCTCGACGGCGTCTGCGATCCCCTGCGCCGTGGCGGGATGCTTGAAGTGACAGGCGTCGCCGACAAGGGCCCAGCCCGGCCCGGCCGGAGTGCGGAAGTAGCCACGCATCAGCGACTCCGGTGCGACGATCAGCTCGCTTGCCATCTCGGCCTGCTCGAGCGCCTCTGGCTCGATGGTCTCAGGAAACCGCCGCAGCAGCCCGAGATACCTCTGCAGCCGCTCCTCCTTCGAGCCTCGGGTGAACTCCGCATCGCCCCACCCGATCAGCAGCTGCAGTCCGTCCTCGGCCGCCCATCTGTTCACGACCTCGTCCTTCCTGATCTCGGACGTCGCGTAGCCGTCGTCCGGGAGGCCGTGCCAGTAGGCGAATAGGAATCCGACCTCTCCACCGATGGGACGGACCTTCTCGATGGCGAGTCTGCGGGCGACCGTCGATGCACGCCCGTCCGCACCGAATACCCATCTGGCGCGAATTTGCTCGCCACTCTCCAGCACGACTCCGGTCACGGGGTCATCGCCGGCTCCAGTGCCGATCAGGTCGACCACCCGCTCGCCGAAGCGTCCCTCCGCACCCGCCGCCAGCGCCGCATCGACGATCGCCTTGTCCAGGGCGCTACGCCGTGGGGCGGCGGCCCGGTCGAAGCCGTCGATTGGGGTGAAGTGCCCCGCGATCTCATGGCCGAGACCCACAATTCGGAATCCGAGCATCGGCACGTCGTGGTCGGTGCGGAGCCTGTCGAGGACCCCGAGCTGCTCAAAACGCGCGAGCGTATTCGGGAATATCAGATGGGTGGAAACCGTTTCGCTCGGGAACGTGTCGCGATCGATGAGCAGCACATCCCAGTCGCGCTGGGCAAGGGCCAGCGCGAGGGTCGAGCCGGCGCAGCGGGCGCCAACGACCAGGGCGTCCCTTTCCTCCACCATGGCGAGTCTACTCTCGCCTGTGATGGCCAAGCGAAGGTCGCAGCCTAAATCCCCCTCTCCGATCCGTCGTCAGCTCCCAGACTGGGGCGTCATCCGGGCGGGCTCAGATCTCGCGGGCGGCGTGGCCGGCGGAATCACGCCGTCCTGAATTCAAGGATTCGACCGGACCGCCGAGACACAACCCGCCGCCTACGAGCCCCGCGTCCGCGTCCTGGTCCACGCATGGCTGGGAGCAGGACGCGGCGGGTCTTAGCCTTACGGGAGGTGGCGAGCGCAGAGCCGTTCAGATCTCGAACCGTCTTCTCGCCGGCTTTGGATCCGGGCCGGCAGAGTTGACTGCCCGCACCACGAAGGTGTAGCGGCCTGGCTCCAGATGGCTGAAGGTCTTGGGCGATGCGCAGCTGGAGAAGACGGTTCTCGGCTTCTTGCGATGCTTTCCCCGAGGCTTGATCAGCGCGCATTGAAAGCCCCTGGCGGTACCGATGCCGCGAAAGCTGAACGTCGCCGTCCGCTTCTTCGGCTGGATCGTCACCTTGGTGATCGTTGTCTCGGGCAGTCGAGCGAAGATCGCCGTCACCTTGCGGTCCCTCTCCAGGTTCTTCACGCGACAGGTGTTGGCCGCAGCGCTGGAGCAGCCGCGCCATCTGACCTTGGAGTGATTCGGTGTCGCCTTGAGGGTGACGCTGACGGCGTCGTCGAAGCGGGCACTGCAGGTTGCCCGGCAGCTGATTCCGGCGGGTTTGGAGGTGATCAGGCCGGCGCCCGTGCCCGCCTTGGAGACGGTGAGGATGTGGGTGATCGGGGCGAACGACGCCGTCACCGAGATGTCCGAGTACATGGCCACGTTGCAGGCACCGGCTCCGGCGCAGCCTCCGCCCGACCAGCCGGTGAATTCGAAGTGGTCTGCCGGGCTGGCGGTGAGACTGACCTGCGTGCCGTTGGGGAAGGCCTGCGAGCAGATCGTGCCGCACGCGATGCCGGGGATGTTGGAGCCGACCGAGCTGCCGGCTCCCCCTTCGCGCGTGACCGCGAGCGTGTGGTGGGTGGCCCCGAAGCCGAGAAGGTGGCCATCGCGGGTGCCGACATAGATGCGCCCGCCGCTCGCATCGGGACGAGCGAACTTGGTCGAGACGCCGATTTTCCCACTCCACAACAGCTGCGGGACGCCTTCCACCGGGACCGCGCCGTAGGCGTTGAGCGTGGAGCCTTCGCATCCGGGCGGGTTCGAGCACTGGCTGATCCAGACGATCCCGGACCCCGCCGTGGTGCCGTTGGAGGTGACCAGGGGCGAGCCCGATCCAAAGGCGAGGAATTCGGGGGAGGTCGCCGCCAGAGACAGGTGGGGGCTACCGGCTTCGGTGCCGTATTTGAGTACCTCGAGCGTGCCTTTCGAGGGTATGTAGATGTAGCCGCCGTCGCCGGGCCAGGCTGCCATCGAACCCCACAGGCCGTGGCCCCCGGAGATCTCCTGCAGGACTTTGTCTTTCCCTTCGGCTCCCTGGGCGAAGCCGCCGAGTTCGTCCCGGTCGAGTAGGTAGACGACGCCCTCCTTGCCGACCTCGACCATCAGGTGGGGTTTGGCTTCGGTGCCGAAGTATGGGGAGGGCAGTCCCAGCGGTCCCCCCGAGCCGAGGTCGAGGTCCCATTCGTCGAGCTGGGCACGATTGAAGGGGGAGAAGGAATCCGTCGCTTTCAGGCTGCCTCCGGTTTGCACGACAACGCGCACCACCGACTCGCCGAGGTCTTCCGGCGGCAGTGGAGGGAATGAGTTGCCGGTCGCGAAGAGGATCTGGCCTTCCCCGTCTGAAACCAAACCCCCGCCCCCCTGCCAGATCGCGGCCCCTTCCGGGGAAGCAGCCCACATCGCCTTGATCTGCCCGGAAGTGGAGACGCCGACGATCCAGCCCTGGTAGGGCTGGCTGTCACAGTGGCTGCCGAAGGCGGCGTAGACAACCCCGTTCATCAGCAGCAGCGCCGGGCGCTGGAGCTGTTGGGCCGGTTTGAATTCGACTTCCGGGAAGTTCTGAGCTTTGCCGGAGATCTGTAGCGGGAAGCCCTCTTTCTCCAGGCCGTTCGAGAGGTCGACGGCGTGCATGTTCCAAACCGCCGGGCCCGAGGTACCGGAGGCGTAGGTCTTGGAGAAGAAGTAGGCGACGTCGGTGGCGGGATCGATCACCGGCGTGCCGGTGATCCCCACGTGGGGCCCGAGGTCGGCGCAGCTGAGGCCTTCGGAGTTCCAGGGGGTGCCGACGCTGCGCTGCCATTTGGTCGCCCCGCTCTGCGGATCGATGCCGTAGACCCAATTGTCCTCCGTCGCGGCGAGCAGGGTGCCGCCGGAAACCAGCGGCTGGGCGTAGACCTGACCCTGGACGGGGGTGTCGAAGTTGAGTCCGAAGCCGCCGCCCTTGAGCAGCTGCGGCGTCAGCTGCGGCTCGTCGGGGTACCACCCGGTGCGCAGCGCGTTCGCGGCGGCGGTCACCGGTTCCTGCGCCGCCCAGACGGGGGCGGCGTAGGAAAGGGTCGCGACCGCCGTCGCGATCGCCAGGAGCAGCAACGCCGATGCTTTCGTGATGGGCTTCACCAGATCGCGGGCAGCAAGACGCTCATCTTTCTCGCCCCTCTGCCGTCGAAGCGTAGTGGAGCATGTCCGCACGCGCCAGGGAGTTCGTTGCAGCGACGAGCTCGCGAATCCGCACGACTGGCGTAACCGAGAACTGGCTCCCTCGGCCGCAGCCGAGGGGAGGATCGGTGGGAGAGGGGTGCCGCCTGCGTCCCATTTCGAAACCGCCAGAACGAGCTGCCGTGTGGCCGTCGGCGAGCTGGCGCCCGCGCCCGCTAGGGTCCTGTCCCATGGGTGACCTGAGGGGCAGGACGATGATCGTCTCGGGGGGCAGCCGCGGCATCGGCCTGGCGATCGCGGTGCGGGTCGCGCGCGAAGGAGCAAACGTCGCCCTGTTGGCGAAGACCGCCGAGCCGCACCCGAAACTGCCGGGCACCATCTTCACCGCCGCGGAGGAGATCGAGGCGGCCGGGGGCAAGGCGCTGCCGATCGTCGGCGACGTTCGCGACGACGCCGCGGTCGAGGCGGCCGTCGCCGAGACGGCCGAGGCTTTCGGCGCGATCGACATCTGTCTCAACAACGCCAGCGCGATCGACCTGCGCCCGACCACCCAGATCGACATGAAGCGCTACGACCTGATGCAGGACATCAACTGCCGCGGAACCTTCCTGCTCAGCAAGCACTGCATCCCGCACCTGCGAAAGGCCGAGAACCCCCACATCCTCACGCTCTCGCCGCCGATCAACCTCAATCCGCGCTGGGCCGGCGCCAACCTCGCCTACACGATCGCCAAGTACGGGATGAGCATCTGCACCCTCGGTCTCGCCGAGGAGCTGAAGGAGGACGGCATCGCCGCAAACTCGCTCTGGCCGCGCACGATCATCGCCACCGCCGCGGTGCAGAACCTGCTCGGCGGGGATGAGGCGATGGCCCATTCGCGCAAACCCGAGATCATGGCCGACGCCGCCGCGGCGATCTTCGCGCGTCCGAGCCGTGAGGCGACCGGGAATTTCTACATCGACGACGAGGTGCTGGCCGAGGAGGGCGTCGAGGACCTCTCGGACTACGGCTACGGCGGCGAGGAAGCCGACCTGCAGCTGGACATCTTCCTCGACGCCTGAGCAGACGTCGGCCTCGCCCCAGCCGAGCCCGGTGGACATCGCCAGGTGGGGGCTCGTCAGCGTCGAGGCGACCAATTCGCGCAGGTCTTGAATCGGTTGAATCGGATCGACCCATACTTTCTGCTTCTCCGCATGCAAGCGAATTCCCGCTGTGATGCAGAAATCGTTCGGTTCAGCCTCGTAGAGGGAAAATATCCACCTTGGAAAAGGCTTGACTTCTGTCCGACGATGTGGGACATAATCATTTCTAGTGCATCGCTCATCTCAACGACAATGCAGCCCGAAGGCCTACCAGGCGCTTGTCCAACTGCATGCCGTCTGGAGAAGCAGTTGAGGTAGCCGGCAATCCAGTCGGCGCTTCGGTCTCGCTAGGGAGTCGCGACGGGAGCGTGCGCATCTCGCTCATCAACTACTCGGAGGAGTGAACCAATGGATGTTCATCTCCCGCTCGTCCTAGGCGCAGCGGAATTCTTCAAAGACCAGGTCTCAACCAACGTTTACCTGCTGGATGTCTTCTACGCCCTAGCCACGGTGTTCTTGTTCCTGTTGGTTCCGGCGATCGGGCTGATCGACGCCGGCCTGGTGCAGCGTAAGAACCTGCTCGACGTCTGGATCGGGAAGTTGGCTGCGGCATCACTCGCCGGCCTCGGCATGGCGGTGATCGGCGTCGCGGTCTGGCAGGCCCAGTACTACGAAGCGTTCGAAATTCCCAATCCCTGGGGAGAAGCGATATCCCAGTGGTGGATAGGCGGGACGAACGCGACGACGTTTAGTCAGTTCCTCAACCCGGAAGTCGCGTTCGAGAACGACGTCTTCCAGGTCTTCGTCGTCTTCTGGGTTGCCTTCGCGGCGACTTGCGGGGCGCTGCTGCACTCGGCCGGCCTCGAGCGTGTCAAGCATCTGCCGATGAACATCATCGCCGCTGTCGCCGGAACCATCGTGCTCCCGCTCCTCGGCTACCTGACTTGGGGATCGGTCAGCCCGCTGACCAAGAATGGCCTCCACGACTTCCTTGGGATCTACTCCCTCTACATTTTCGTCGGCACCTGGAGCCTGATCATCGCTTGGCGGGCCGGGCCTCGCCTCGGGGCGTTCCAAGACAAGCACACCGTGCCCGGCACCGGAATCCTCGCCCATCGCCCGCACAACCTGGGGCTCACCGCGACTGGTGTCGGTCTGGCGCTGGTCGCGGTTCCGTTCCTGGCGCTGGGTTGCGGCTACATGGTCCCGGATGCGGGCTACTTCGGGATCTCGATGACCACCAGCGGCTTCGGCGTGGTGATCGAGAACGTGTTCATGGCGTTCTTCGGCGGCGCGATGACCGGCCTGGTGATCGCCTACGTGACCAAGAATCCGATCATGGCGCTGCTCGGCCCGATCGCCGGCTACATCGGGGCCGGGGCGTCGCTTGACGTCGGCAAACCACTCGCCATATTCGCGGTCGCTTTGATCGCTCCGGTGGTCGTCTACAGCGTCTACCTGCTGCTGCTGCGGCTGCGGATCGACGATAAAAAGATCGTTCCGCTCACCCTCGGCGGCGGGATCTACGCCGCTCTCGCGGCCGGCGTGGTCGGTGCCGGCAAGGCCACGGGCGGTTACTTCGAAATCACCGAAGGCTCGTTCGCTTTCCAGAACGCGAGTATCACCCTCGGCCACCAGATCGTCGGCATCGGAGTGGTGCTCGGCATCGCTGCCGTGACCGGATTGGTGCTGATTTTCGCGCTCGAGAAAACCATCGGTCTCCGCATCGAGCACGACAAAGAGGTCGAAGGTCTCGACGAGGCCCTCTGGGGCTCGGGCCCGTCCCACAACCCGGAAGACCTGCCGGCAGGCCCGGCGGCTTCCCCCTCGCCGGCTCCGGCCAGCTAGGTCCACCCCCAGATCGCGGTTCGAAAGCGCCCCGGCCTCGCGCCGGGGCGCTTTCGCGTTGGCGACCCGGCAGCGATGGCCAACCCGGCCTTGAGGCAGGACGCCCTGTGATACGTTTCTACTTTCTGCAGGGTAGACGCGAGAATTGGCGAGACCAACAGTCCGCCCGAAACCTTCTATGTGAAGCGAGGCCGCCATGAGCACCACGACTGAGACCA
>JAXLTB010000019.1:0-42339 GCA_046330295.1 Solirubrobacterales bacterium
ACGACACGCGCCAGTGCGCCTCCGGGATTACCGCGACCCTCGATCCCGAAACCCCGAAAAGCCCGGCCTTCCAGGAACGGACCAAGAAAAAAGAACTCGCGGAAGCCGAAGATCTCTTCAACCGCATCAAGAAATACGCCTTCGCCGAACAGTCCAGCACCGCGTCCGTGCCCACCCCTGCCTGCACCCAGCAGGCTCCCTTCGAACCGATCTACGGCAGCGGTCCCGCCACCATCTACCAGCACACCTTCGAACAGAGTGGCGCACCGTAGGAGCCGCGCGGTTCGCGACGCCCTGCCTCCCTCACGCCCGCTTGTACGTGAGCGCCGAGATCCCGTCGCCGACGGTCTTGGAGTCGATCAACCGCAGCGCCTTCCCCTCCTCGAGTTGGCCCAGCTCGATTCTGAGCCCTGTTGCTCCTGGGACGAACGCGCGGGGGCGAAGTCGACAAGGCCCTATCGTTTGACAGGGTGGACCTAGGGATCGACGACGCGTGACCGCGGAGGAGGCGCGCGAGCGCTTCGCGACGGCCAGGGTCGCGCGGCTCGCCACCGCCGACCGGTCTGGCCGCCCGCACCTGGTTCCGATCGCCTTCGCGCTGGCCGGCGACTGCGTCTACAGCGCGGTCGACGCGAAACCGAAGCGCACCACGGCCCTGCGACGCCTCGCCAACGTGCGCGAGAACCCGGCCGTCGCGCTGCTGGCCGATCGCTACGGCGACGACTGGAGCACGCTCTGGTGGGTCCGGGCCGACGGCAGCGGCCGCGTGCTCGACCCCGCCGAACCCGAGGCGCACCGCGCCGTCGCCCTCCTGCTCGACCGCTATCCGCGAATGCGCCCGATCGGCGAGGTGCTGGCGGTCGACGTGGATCGCTGGAGCGGCTGGGCCGCGAGCGCCGGCTAGGCCCGAGGGGAACGCCGCATGGACCGTGCGCCTCCGTACGGATGGCAGCGCGGCCGACCGGTGGTGGACTCAACTCATCCACCCGGACGACGGAGCGAGCGAGGGAGCACGATGGCGACGATCGAGAAGCAACGGGTATTCGAGGCCCGGGCGATCCGACAGCCCGGTCCAGTTGAAGGACCGATACGACAACTTATCGGCGGCGGCTGGTCGCCCTGAGCGAGGGTGGCTACCGCACCAACCTGACGCCGGCCACCGGCCAGCCCTTCAGCAGCGTCGCCGACTCGACCCCGGCCGATGTCGAGCTGGCTCTCGACGCCGCCCACGAGGCAAGGGCGGCCTGGACAGCGACCTCACCGACCGAACGCGCCGCCGTGCTCAACGCGATGGCCGACGCGATCGAGGAGAACCTGCAGATGCTCGCGGTCGCCGAGAGCTGGGACAACGGCAAGCCGGTCCGCGAGACCCTCGCCGCCGACCTGCCGCTGGTGATCGACCACCTGCGCTACTTCGCCGGCGCCGTGCGCTCGGAGGAGGGACGGATCTCGGAGATCGACGACAAGACCTACGCCTACCACTTCCACGAGCCACTGGGCGTGGTCGGGCAGATCATCCCCTTCAATTTCCCGCTGCTGATGGCGGCGTGGAAGATCGCCCCGGCGCTCGCCGCCGGTAACTGCACGGTGGTCAAGCCGGCCAGCCCGACCCCCTGGTCGATCCTCAAGCTCGCCGAGGTGGTGGCCGACGTCGTGCCGCCCGGGGTGCTCAACGTCGTCAACGGCCCAGGCGCCGAGATCGGCAGGGCGCTGGCGTCGAGCAAGCGGATCGCCAAGATCGCCTTCACCGGTGAGACGGTCACCGGCCGCTTGATCATGCAGTACGCGGCCCAGAACATCATCCCCTCGACGACCGAGCTGGGCGGCAAGTCGCCGAACATCTTCTTCGAGGACGTGATGGCAGCCGACGACGACTTCCTCGACAAGGCGATCGAGGGCTTCGTCCTCTACGCCTTCAACAAGGGCGAGGTCTGCACCTGTCCCTCGCGGGCCCTGATCCACGAGTCGATCTACGACGAGTTCATGGAGCGGGTGCTGGAGCGCGTGCGGGCGATCAAGCAGGGCAACCCGCTCGACCCGGAGACGATGATGGGACCGCAGGTCTCCGCGGCGCAGCTGGAGAAGGTCGAGGGCTACATCAAGATCGGCATCGACGAGGGCGCCGAGGTGCTGACCGGCGGCCGCCGCCCCGACCTCGACGAGGATCTCGCCGACGGCTACTACTACGAGCCGACCGTCCTCAAGGGAACCAACGACATGCGGGTCTTCCAGGAGGAGATCTTCGGCCCGGTCGTCTCGGTCACCACCTTCAAGGACGAGCCCGAGGCACTGAGCATCGCCAACGACACCCTCTATGGACTCGGCGCCGGGGTCTGGACGCGCGATGGCTCACGCGCCTTCCGCATGGGCCGTGGAATCGAAGCCGGTCGGGTGTGGACCAACTGCTACCACCAGTATCCGGCGCACGCGGCCTTCGGCGGCTACAAGATCTCGGGTGTCGGCCGGGAGAACCACCGGATGATGCTCGACCACTACTCGCAGACCAAGTGTCTGCTGGTCAGCTACGACAGCAAGGCGATGGGGTTCTTCTAGGTGGACCGGGTTTCCGCCACCCCGGGGGCGGTGGAGACGATCGAAGGGCTTCGCCAGAAGCACGGCGCGATCGTCCTCCACCAGTCCGGCGGTTGCTGTGACGGCAGCGCCGTGATGTGCCTCAAGGAGGCCGAGCTGCCCCCGGGCCCCAACGACGTACATCTGGGGACGATCGCCGGCGCGCCCTTCCTGATCGACCGCGACCAGTACGAGCGTTGGAGTTGCCCATATTTCGCGATCGACGTCGCCCCCGGTGCGGCCGACAGCTTCTCGCTAGAGGGCCTGGAGGGCGTCCATTTCCTAAGCAGGACGCCGAGCGGCGGAAGCGACGAGGCGCCCGCAGCCTGATTGCCGGTCCCAGTTCGGGGGTACCTTCGGTACTCAACCACAAGAGGAGAGGAGGCCTCAGTGATTGGCGCGCTGATACTCGGATTGGTCGCCGGCGCCCTCGGCAGGGCGATCGTCCCGAACGATGTCTTCGAGCAGATGCACGGGCCGCGCTCCTGGCTCGCTTCGATCGTCCTCGGATTGGTCGGCGCGGCGCTCGGCTGGCTGGTCTTCACGGCCGGGCTCGGAATCGGCGACGAAGACGTGTTCGACTGGGGCGGGATCCTCAGCGCCGTGATCGGCGTCGTGATCGTGCTGCTGGGGTTGGGTTTCGTCATGCGCCGAACGGGCATCATCGCCACTCGCCCGCCGGGGCGCACCTGAGGCCTCGCCGAGACGGATGCAGGGTCCTCGCCAGGTGTACGGTTCTGGCATGCAACGTGACGCGGCTCTGGAGGCGGTCTTCATGCCGGTGCGGCCGCCGAGCACCTTCGAGGAGACGGTCGAGCGCCTCGGCACCGCGATCCGGCTCGGTCTGCTGCCGCCGGGAAGCCGGCTCCCGCCCGAGCGCGAGCTGGCGGGGAAGCTGCGGATATCGCGCTCGACCCTGCGCCAGGCGCTGACGACTCTGGTCCAGAGCGGTCTCCTGGTCTCGCTGCGCGGGCGCAAGGGCGGGACCTTCGTCTCCGAGCAGCCGCCGCTGGCCGGGCACGGCGAGCCGCTCGACCAGGGGGCCTGGGCGGTGCTCGAGTACCGGCTCGCGATCGAGTGCGGCTCGGTGCTGCTGGCCGCCGAGCGGGCTGGCGCCGAGCAGTTCTACCGCCTCGACGAGCTGGTGGAGAGGATGGGCGAGGAGATCGAGGACTTCGAGGACTACCGCCGCGCCGACGTCCGCTTCCACATCGGCATCGCCGAGGCGGCCGGCTCGCCACGCCTGGTCAGCGCGATGACCGACGTGCAGGGGCAGATGACCGACCTGATCACGCTGATCCCGCATCCCGCCGAGGTCCTGGTCAGCTCCAACGAGCAGCACCGCCGCCTGGTCAAGCTGCTGCGCAAGGGCGACGCCACGCGCGCCGTCCGCCTCCTCCGCGAGCACTGCGAGGGCACCGAGCACATCCTCGCCGGCCTCTTCCCGCCTGCCCGCCGACGGGACGAAGACCGGTCCATTCCTGCGGAAACCAGCCCGTCGACCGTAGGGGCCTAGGCGCTGAGCCGCTCGCCCTTGGGGTCCAAGGCGGGCGCGCCGCGCCCCCCAAGCAAGGGACCCGAGTTGGTCGCAGCCGTCTGCCCGCGGGGCCAAGTGCTTCCAGGGAAATTTCTCCAATTCGGCATTGACAGGCGTCTGGGGCGGATCTAGGCTCGCCCGGAAACCCATAGGTCCGTTCACCACACCTTTTGTCGCAAGGTTCGATCCTCGGGAAGAGAGGCCATATGGAGAGCAGCGTTTCGCCCCCCGCCGATCACGACGAGAAACGACTCGCGGAACTCGGTTACAAACAGTCGCTGAATCGCGCTTGGAGCGGGTTCTCGAACTTCGCGATCTCGTTCACCATCATCTCGGTCCTCGCCGGCTGTTTCACGACCTACTTCGTCGCATGGAACAGCGGCGGGCCGATCGCCATTTCCTGGGGTTGGCCGATCATCTGCGGGCTGATCCTGCTGGTCGCCTTCTCGATGTCCGAGCTGGTCTCCAAGTACCCAACCGCGGGCGGTATCTACTACTGGTCCTCGCATCTTGGAGGCAAGACCTGGGGCTGGTTCACCGGATGGTTCAACCTGATCGGCCTGGTCGGAATCATCGCCTCAGTCGTCTATGCCTCCGCTCAGTTCCTCTACGCGCTCCTGAGCCTCTACGGGCTCGACCTCGGCTTCGTCAACTTCGGCGACGGGAGCCATGTGTTGCTGGAGACCTTCGCTCTCTTCACCGTGATCCTCATTGTCCACTCGCTGATCAACATCTATTCGTCGCCGCTGGTCGCGAGGCTCAACAACATCTCGGTCGGCTGGCATGTCCTCGGTGTTGCCGTGATCATCATGATCCTGATCCTCGTTCCCTCTCACCACCAGAGCGTCAGCTTCGTGTTCGGCCACACGATCAACAACACCGGATTCAGCCACGGCATGTTCTGGTTCTACGTGCTTCCCCTCGGCTTCCTGCTGACCATGTACACGCAGACCGGCTATGACGCCTCCGCGCACATCAGCGAGGAGACCAAGGGCGCGTCAATCGGTGCTGCCAAGGGGGTCTGGCGCTCGGTCTTCTGGGCGGGGGCTATCGGCTGGGCCGTGCTGCTGGCAATCACCTTCGCGGCGACCGACACCGGGTTCGTCAACGACGCCGAAAACGGGATTGGCCTCGGTTCATCGCTGGCCATCTTCGACAGCGCGCTCGACCCGTGGGCGGCGAAGATGGTGATCCTGATCGCGACGATCGGCCAGTTCTTCTGCGGCATGTCGTGCCTGACGAGCGCCTCGCGGATGAACTACGCGTTCTCGCGCGACCGGGCCGTACCAGGCCATCGCCTCTGGACCCGGCTGAACCACCACCGAATCCCACATTTCTCGGTGCTGTTCATGGCCTTCGTCGCGTGGCTCGTGACCCTGCCGGCGCTTGTCGGTGACTCGAACAACTACACCTATGCCTTCGTCGCGGTCGTCTCGATCGCGGTGATCGGTCTCTACATCGCCTACGTGATTCCGGTGTACCTGCGCTGGCGGCAGGGAGACAGCTTCGTTCCCGGCCCGTGGACGCTTGGCGAGAAGTACAAGTGGGTGAATCCCGCAGCGGTGGTCTGGGTGATCATCTGCGTGATCATCTTCAGCCTGCCCACGGCGCCGGTGGCCGTGCCCTGGGACTCCTCGTTCGATTGGAAGTACTTCAACTACGCGCCACTTACTGTGCTCGTCGTGATCGTGGGGGTCGGCCTCTGGTGGCTGCTCAGCGCGCGGCGCAAGTTCACCGGCCCGATCCGCGAGGTCACCGTCGAGGAAGCGATCGGAGCACCGCCGCCGTTCCCGGAGGCGCCGTAGTCGACCACCTGCCCAGCGGCCGCGTATCGTTCCCGGCGTGACGCTTGACGAACTGAGGAAGGGTGTCGCCGACGGCACGGTGGATACCGTGCTGCTGGCGATCGCCGACATGGAGGGGAGGCTCCAGGGCAAGCGCCTGACCGCCTCGCACTTCCTCGACGACGTGCTCGAGCACGGGGCCGAGGGCTGTAACTACCTGCTCGCCGTCGACGTCGACATGGAAACCGTCGGCGGTTACGCGATGTCCTCCTGGGACACCGGCTACGGGGATTTCGAGATGAAGCCCGACCTGGAGACGCTGCGGCCGGTGCCCTGGCTACCCGGGACGGCGTTGGTGATGGCCGACCTGCAGTGGGAAGACGGGCGCGAGGTCCTCGCCTCGCCGCGGCAGATCCTGCGGCGCCAGCTCGGGCGCCTGGCCGATCGCGGGTTCAGCGCCAACGCCGCCACCGAGCTCGAGTTCATCGTCTTTCGCGACACCTACGAGCAGGCCTGGAAGCAGGGCTTCCGCGATCTCGAGCCGGCCAACCTCTACAACATCGACTACTCGCTGCTCGGCAGCGCCCGGGTCGAGCCGCTGATCCGCCGCATCCGCAACGAGATGGCCGGGGCCGGGATGACGGTGGAGAACTCGAAGGGCGAGTGCAACCTCGGCCAGCACGCGGTCAACTTTCGCTACGAGGATGCCCTGCGCAGCGCCGACAACCACGCGATCTACAAGAACGGCGCCAAGGAGATCGCCTCCCAGGAGGAGTGCTCGATCACCTTCATGGCCAAGTTCAACGAGCGCGAGGGCAACTCGTGCCACATCCACTGCTCGCTGGCCGGCGAGGACGGGTCCAACGCCTTCGCCGCCGACGAGGCGCTGTTCGAGCACTTCGTCGCCGGTCAGATCGCCAGTATGCGCGAGCTGACCCTGCTCTACGCGCCGCACGTCAACTCCTACAAACGCTTCGCCGCCGGCTCCTTCGCCCCGACCGCGATCGCCTGGGGACGGGACAATCGCACCTGCTCGCTGCGGGTCGTCGGCCATGGCGAGGGGTTGCGAGTGGAGAACAGGTTGCCCGGGGCCGACGTCAACCCCTACCTGGCCCTGAGCGCGATGATCGCCGCCGGCCTGCACGGCGTCGAACGCGAGCTGCCGCTGGAGCCGGTCTTCGAGGGGGACGCCTACAAGTCGGACAAGCCCCGGGTCCCCCACAACATCTACGACGCCCGCGACGCCTTCGCGGCCAGCCCGGTCGCCGCCGAGGCCTTCGGCTCGGAGGTGGTCGAGCACTACCTCAACCGGGCCGGCGTCGAGATCGACGCCTTCGAGGCGGCGGTCACCGACTGGGAGCGCTACCGGGGCTTCGAGCGGCTGTGAGCGTTCAAATCGACACGGTGGCCGGCGGTTACTCGAGTCCGTGGCGATCTGGACGGGAACGTTCGCGTTGAGCGCTCCAGCGATCGGCATCTGCGCGGCGCTCGAGCGCGTCAGCTGGGGCGCCTGGGTGGAGGAGACGGTGACGATGGCGCCGCGCTCATACGCGACCGCGGTCCAGCGCGCCGGCGGGCTGGCGTTGCTGCTGGCGCCTGACGAGGCGGCGGTCGTCGACCCCGATCCGCTCCTGGACCGGGTCGACGCCCTGCTGCTCGCCGGGGGCTCCGACATCGACCCCGCCACCTACGGCGCCGAGCCGCATCCCGAGACCGGCGGGATCTGGCCCGATCGCGACCGCTTCGAGCTGGCCCTGGCCCGGCGCGCGATCGAGCGCGACATGCCGCTGCTCGGGATCTGCCGCGGGATGCAGATGCTGAACATCGCCCGCGGCGGCACCCTGGTCCAGCACCTGCCGGAGACGGTCGGCCACGAAGAGCACCGCCTGATCGCCGGTCGTTTCGGCGAGCATGAGGTGCGGCTGGCCCCGGACACGCTCGCCTGCCGGGCCGCGGGGTCGGAGCGGGTCGCGGTGAAGTCCCACCACCATCAGGGGATCGACCGGCTGGGCGAGGGGCTGCAGGTGAGCGGCTGGGCGGTGCGCGACGAGTTGATCGAGGCGATCGAGCTGCCCGATCGGCGCTTCGCCCTGGGGGTCGTCTGGCACCCTGAGGAGGACGTCCGCAGCGAGGTGATCGCCGCCCTGGTCGAGGCTGCCCGGCGAGACGCGGACGGCTCCGCTCGCGGCCGCGACGCGCAGGAGGCGCGGCGATGATCGAGGTGATCGAGCCGGCGACCGAGCGGGTGCTGGCCGAGCTGCCGCGCGCCGGCGCGGCGGAGGTCGACGCTGCAGTCGCGCGCGCCAAGGCGGCGTTCCCGGCCTGGCGTGCGGTGTCGCCACCGGAGCGCGGCGCGCTCCTGCGCGCGCTCGCCGACGCGCTCGCCGAGCGCTCCGAGGAGCTGGTGCGGCTGGAGGCGCGCAATGCCGGCAAGCCGATCGGCGACGCCCGCGGCGAGATCGGCATGGTGGTCGAGACCTTCCGCTACTACGCCGGCGCGCCGGAGCGGCTGCTGGGACAGACGATCCCGGTCGCCGGGGGCGTCGACATGACCTTCCGCGAGCCGCTCGGCGTCGTCGGGCTGATCGTGCCCTGGAACTTCCCGCTGGTGATCGCCTCCTGGAAGGTCGCGCCGGCCCTCGCCGCCGGCAACACGGTCGTTCTCAAGCCGGCCGAGCTGACCCCGCTCACCGCCGTCGAGCTGGAGAAGATCGCGCTCGAGGCCGGTCTGGCGGAGGGTGTCCTCAACGTCGTCGCCGGCCCGGGAAGCGTCTGCGGCGCGCGTCTGGTCGCGCACCCCGACGTCGCCAAGATCGCCTTCACCGGCTCGACCGAGGTCGGCCGCGGGATCGCGGCCGGCGCCGCCGAGACGATCAAGCGGGTCACCCTGGAGCTGGGTGGCAAGTCGGCCAACGTCGTCTTCGCCGACGCCGACCTCAAGGCCGCCGCGGCCGCGGCGCCCGGCGCGGTCTTCGGCAACGCCGGCCAGGACTGCTGCGCCCGCTCGCGGATCCTCGTCGAGCGCTCGGCGCTCGACGACTTCATGGCCGCCCTCGCGCCGCACGTCGAGTCGCTGCGGGTCGGCGACCCGCTCGATGAATCGACCGAGATGGGTCCGCTGATCTCCGCCGCACAGCGCCAGAGCGTCGCCGGCTACGTGCCCGACGACGCCCCGGTGGCGATCCGCGGCCAGGCCCCCGACGGTCCCGGCTACTGGTTCCCGCCGACGGTCCTCGGACCGGTCTCCAACTCCGAGCGGGCGGCGCGGGAGGAGATCTTCGGCCCGGTCGCCTGCGTGATCCCCTTCGACGGGGAGGCGGAGGCGATCGCGCTGGCCAACGAGACGATCTACGGGCTCTCGGGCTCGATCTGGACCGGCGACGGCGGCCGGGCGCTGCGGGTGGCGCGGGGGGTCGAGGCCGGCGTGCTGTCGATCAACTCGAACACCTCGGTGCGGGTCTCGACCCCCTTCGGCGGCTTCAAGCAGTCGGGTGTCGGCCGCGAGCTGGGCCCCGACGCGCTGGAGCACTACACCGATGTGAAGAACGTCTACTACGCGACCACGGAGGGTTGATGGCTGGAAAGTTGGAGGGCAAGGTCTGCGTCATCACCGGAACCGCGAGCGGGATCGGCGCCGACTCGGCGCGGCTCTTCGCCGCCGAGGGAGCGCGGGTGGTCGGGGTCGATCTCGAGGCGGCCGCCGAGGGCGAGCTGACGATCCAGGCCGACGTCTCCGACGAGGAGCAGGTCAGCGCCGCCTACGCCCGGGTCCGCGAGGAGATGGGCCGGATCGACGTGCTGATGAACAACGCCGGCATCAACCCGACCGACGACGGCTCCGTCGTGGATACCTCGCTCGAGGCCTGGCAGCGGGTTCAGGACGTCAACCTGCGCAGCGTCTTCCTCTGCTGCAAGCACGGCATCCCCCACCTGCTCGACGCCGGCGGTGGCTCGGTGATCAACGTCGCCTCCTTCGTCGCGACGATGGGCGCCGCCGTCTCGCAGATCTCCTACACCGCCTCCAAGGGCGCCGTGCTCTCGCTCTCCCGCGAGCTCGGGGTCGAGTTCGCCGACCGCGGGGTGCGGGTCAACGCGCTCTGCCCCGGGCCGGTCAACACGCCGCTGTTGAAGGAGCTCTTCGCCAAGGACCCCGAGCGCGCCGCCAAGCGCCTGGTCCACATCCCGATGGGCCGCTTCGGCGAGCCAGAGGAGATCGCCAAGGCGGCCCTCTTCCTCGCCGGCGAGGACTCCTCCTTCATCACCGCCAGCACCTTCCTCGTCGACGGTGGCCTCTCGGCCGCCTACCTGACGCCGATCCAGGTCGACTAGCGCGAGTACATCGGCAGGTCCAGGCCCGGCACCAGGCGCCGAGCCTGCTCCCACATCCTGGAGACGCCGGCGGTGCCGAGTTCCCGCACGCGCGCGACTGCGTCGATGTCGAGGATGTCGGTGATCAGCTCCTCTGCCTCCCCCGCCTGACGGCGGACCAGGCCCTCGGGGTCGACGACGAGGCTGCGGCCGAGACCGGCCGGCTCGGCGGCGTTGAGGTTGACGACGTAGAGCTGGTTGGCGATTGCGTTGGCGCGAGCGAGGACCAGCTCAGCGTCGCGGTCGCTGGTCGTCGTCAGGGTCGGCTGCAGCACCACCTCGGCCCCCATCCAGGCGAGCTGGCGGAATACCTCGGGGAAGTTGCCGTCGTAGCAGATGGCCAGCCCGATCCTGGCGACTCCGGGGATGTCGAAGGTCACGAAACGATCGCCGGGGACGCACTCCTCGTGCGGCTGCCAGGGGAAGACCTTGCGGTAGCGGGCGACCAGCTCGCCCTCCGGTGAGAAGGCCAGCGCGGTGTTGTGGATGTGCCCGTCGGCGGCGCGCTCGAAGACCGTCCCGGGCACCAGCCAGAGGCCGCTCTCGCGGGCGATCTCGCCGAGCGCCTCGGTCAGCGGACCGGGGATCGGGGCCGCCACGTCCTCGGGAAAGCTCGATTGCTCCTCCAGCGGGCGCGGCTGGGCCGAGAGGTGCAGCTCCGGCAACAGCAGCAGCTGCGCGTGGGGAACGATCGCCTTGGCGCCCAGCACCCGGCCGCGCAGCTGGCCGAGGGTCGCCGCCGGGTCGCGGAAGACCGGCGCCGTCTGCAGCGCGGCGATCGACAGGGTGCTCATCAGCCCAGCAGGGCGCTCTCGAAGGCGCGCGTCACTTCTTCGCCGAGCTTGCCCCCGAGTACCGGTTCGAAGCTGCAGTTGCGCGTGTATTCGGGGGTCGGGAAGATCAACTGGCTCTTCGCCAGGGCGGGATCGCGCTTTTCGAGGATCTCCTTCACCCCTTCGACCGGGGTGACGTAGCTGACGTATTCGGCGATGTCGGCCTGGACCCGTGGGTCGTATACGTAGTTCATGAAGGCCTCGGCTGCCGCCGGGTTGGGGGCGCCGACCGGGATCTCCATGCTGGTCGACCACAGCATGCACCCCTCCTTCGGCATCACGAACCTGATGTTCGGGTTGTCTTTCTGAAGCTGTACCGCGTCGCCGGACCAGCCCAGCGAGATCGCCGAGTCTCCCTTGACCAGGTCGCTTATGTAGTCGTTGCCGGTGAAGCGTCGGATCTGCCCCGATTCCGCAGCCGCCTTGATTTTCGCGACAGCGGCCATCCACTGGTCCCGGGTCGCCTTTTCCGGGTCGACGCCCATGCACTTGAGGGTCATCGGCACGCTGTCGCGCAGTTCGCTCAGCATCGTCACTCGGCCCTTGTACTTCGGGTTGAAGAGATCACAGATCGAGTTGACTCCCGGCGCCAGGTCGGTACGGACGATCAGTCCGGTCATTCCGGCCTGCCACGGGACCGTGAATTCGCGATTGGGGTCGGATTCCGGATGGCGCAGCGCCGGAATCAGGTTCGCCTTGACGTTCGGCAGCTTCGAGTAGTCGAGCTTCTCGATGTAGCCGAGCCCGTACATCTTGTTCGCCAGCCAGTCGCTGACGGTGATCATGCTGCGCCCGCCGGATTCGCCCTTCGCCAGGAGCGGCTGCATCTTGCCGAAGTACTCGGCGTTGTCATTGATGTCTTCGACCCAGTTGACTTCGACGCCGCTGTCGGCTTCGAACTGGGCGAGCGTGCCGTGCTTGCCCGGGTCGATGTAGAGCGGCCACTGGGAGATCGTCAACCTGCCTTCGACGGGGCCGCTGGCGTCGGCTCGTGGAGCGGCCGCTTCGTTGCTGGAAGCCTCGATTCCCGAGCCCCCGCAGCCCCCCAGCAGAACTGCCAGCACCGCAAGGGCTCCTAGCAGCGGCACCGCGGGCTTCGATTGCCTCCAACTCACTCCCGGCTCCATTCTTTGAACTAAGTTAAAAGAAATCTACACGCGCTGAGCCGCACGTCAAGTGGTAGATCCGCCATTTCGTCGAATATCCTTCAGCCATGCGGAGGAAAGACCAGGGAGAACGGCGGGAGCAGCTGGCCACGGCGGCGCGCCGGGTTCTGCTGGAGCGGGGGGCGGTCGGAATCCGGGTCAAGGACATCGCCGAGCGGGCGGGGATGTCACCCAGCGCTGTCCTCTATTACTACCCCGCGATCGAGGATCTGCTGCTCGAGGTCTCCCGCGCCGCGATCGACCGCTTCGCCGACAGCCGCGCCCGCGCCGTGCGTGAGCTCGACGACCCCCTCGCGCAACTGCGCCTGGCGATTCGCCTCGGCATCCCTACCGGGCCCGAGGACGACGAGAGTCGGCTGCTCTACGAGCTCGATGCCCTGACCGGGACCAGCCCCGCTTTCGCGATCCTGACGACCTCCTACTTCGACCGCCAGGCGGCGCTCTACGAGTCGGTCCTCGCCGCCGGCGCCGCGAGCGGCCAGCTCTCCCTCGCCGCTCCGGTCGAGGCGGTGGCGCGCGGAATCGTCGCGCTCGAGGACGGTCTCGGCCTCCAGGTCGTGATCGGCCACCCCTCGATCGACAGCGGCGAGGCCGAACGCATCCTCCTTGCCTACGCCGGCGCGATGACCGGCGTGCGGCTCGAGCTCGTGGCCGCCGGCAGCTGAGCCGGACCTAGCGGCGCTCGCCGGAGACGTCGAGCCAGCGACGGCAGAGGTCGCGGCCGAGCTGGTTGAAGGCGTCGATCTTCGCCTCGGTCTCCGTTCGCAGCGCCACCGGGTCCAGGCCGATCTTGATCGCGTCCTCGTCGGAGCGGTAGTTGTCGATCCAGCGCAGCGCGTCGGCGGCGCTGACCTCGGGATGGAACTGGAGCGCCCAGGCGATCCCGCCGACGCGGCATCCCTGCAGGCTGACCTCGCTGCGGGCCAGGGCGGCGGCGCCCGGCGGCAGCGGGAACTCGTAGCTGTGCCATTGGAAGGCCTCGAAGCCCGGCGCGAGCGGGCCCAGCAGCGGGTCCTCGCGACCCTCTGCGGTCAGCTCGACCTGATGCCAGCCGATCTCGGGACGGGCGGCCCGTCGCGGCGTCGCACCTGCGGCCGCGGCGAGCAGCTGGCCGCCCAGGCACAGCCCCAGCAGCGGAACCTCCCACTCCAGCAATTCCCTCAGCAGCGCCAGCTCCTCGGCCAGCCAGCGGTGGCGTTCCTCCTGGTCGGCATGCATCGCGCCGCCGAGAGTGAGGACCGCGTCGTAGCCGAGCGGATCGGCGGGCGGCTCCGGGCGCTCCGGCAGCACCCACTCGTCGAGCCTGTCGCCGCCCGCCCGGATTACCTCGGCGAATACACCGGGGCCGACTTCGGCTTGGTGGACGATCGCCAGGACTCGCATCCCGGCAGTTTCCCAGGGCGGCCCGGATCAGCGCGAGCACGAGGAGCGTGGTGTGCCGGGTGCGGTGGGTCGGCGATCCCCTCAGGGCTTGCCGGGCTTGTAGAGCCAGCGGTGGAAGAGATGGCCGAGATCGCCACCCGACACCTGCTCGGCGAGGGCGATGAATTCCCTGATGCCGGCGCTGCCGTAGCGGTGCTCGGTCGCCCAGCGGCGCAGGACCTTGAGCATCTTCTTGGTCCCGATCTTCAGCCGCAGCGCCTCCAGGGCCATGCCTCCGCGCACGTAGGTGGAGGTGGCGAAGAGGTTGGCTGCCGTGCCGGGGTGGCCGGAGGGCGGATCCCAGAACTTGCGCTTGGAGGCCGGGACGCGATAGAGCCGGCGGAAGGTCCGCAGGGCGCTGCGGCCGCCGTGGTGCTCCGCGTAGTACCACTCGGTCCAGGTCGCGAAGCCCTCGTTGAGCCAGATCTCCGGCCAGCGCTTTAGCCCGACCGAGTCGCCGAACCACTGGTGCGCGCTCTCGTGCACGACCACGGTGCGATCGGGCGGGAAGCCGTAGATCGGCCGCGTCTGGGTCTCCAGCGCATATTCGAGCGAGCTCACGTCGACGATCGAGCCGACCGAGTCGAACGGGTAGGGACCGAAGGCGCGGCTCTCGAAGCGGAGGATCTCCGGCAGCTGGGCGAGGGCGCGGCGCGATCGCCGCACCAGCGCCGGATCGACCAGCGTCCAGCTCGGCAGGCCGGCGACCTGGTCGCGCACCAGCCTGCCGCGGCCGATGTCGATCACGGCCAGATATGGCGCCATCGGCTCCGACTCGCTCCACGCGTAGGTCTTGCGCTGGCCGATGCGCTCGACGCTGAGCAGTCGCCCGTTGGCGACGGCCTTCAACCGCTTCGGAACGGTGAGGTGGAAGTCGAAGCTCGCCTTGTCGGTGAGCGCGTTGTCGCAGGGCAGCCAGGCCGCCGTCCCCACGGGCTCGCCGACGGCGATCGCTCCGTCGGCGGTGCGATACCAGCCCTCGGCCGAGCCATCCGGGTCGATCACCGTTTCGGGCCTGCCCTGGTAGTGGACGACGACGGTGAACGCCCGCCGCGGGGAGAGGGCGCTCGCTGGGATCACCTTCAGCTTGCCCCGGCCGCGGCCGAAGTCGGCGCGCTCGCCATCGACGCTGATAGCGGTGACGCGCAGCCCCTCGAGGTCGAGGGAGAAGCGCCGCAGCCGCTGCGTCGCCGTCGCCTCGATCGTCGCCGTCGCCCGCAGCCAGCCCTCGCTCGGCTGGTAGGAGAGGCGGGCGTCGTAATGGGAGACGTCGTACCCGCGGTTGCCGCTGCGAGGGAAGAACGGATCCCGGCTTCCGCCGCGCGCCGCCGCGATCCCCGCCGCGGTCAAGCCGGCGAAAAGGACGCAGAGCAGGGCGCGTGTGAGCCGGGGCCCGACCAAGCCCCGATCCTACGTGGGACGCCGGCCCGCCTGCCGCGCTCGGCGGATGCCCTAGAGCGTCCCATCCCGACGCGCTCCGGGCCTACCGGGGCGCCGGGACCCGGGAGGCCATCTGCGCGTAGCCGGCTGCGCTGGGATGGATCCCGGTGTCGCCGCTGATCACCCAGGGCGGTCCTTCTTCCGGCCCCGAGCAGAAGGAGAGCGGGTGGTCCACCTCCAGCTCGTCCTGGGTCGGGTCCGCCTGCACGCTCGGCCCGTCCACCTGGAAGCCGAGGTGGGAGCAGGAGTAGTTGGACGGGTAGACCGGCGAGATGTCGATGCCGACGTTGAAGTGGGGAGGGGCGATGACCTGGAGTCGGTTGGCGCTGACTTCGGCCGCCACCGACTTGATCGTTTCGTTCAGCAACACCCCCATCATCGCGATCTGGCTAGCGCTGTAGGCGAGCGCCGAGAAGGGGATCGAGAGGTGGTATTGCATCAGGAAGATGGTGGCGTTGGTCTTGGCGACCAGCTCGGAGTAGAGGCTCTTCAGGTTGGCGCGCAGGTGCGCCTTTTCGAACGCTTCTTCGATGCATTCGCGGTAGCCGCCGAGGATGTCGGACTCCACGGCGCAGCCCATGTTGTCGACGCCGAAGAGCATTTCCGAGAGCAGTGGGTTGGCACCGACGGTCATCAGGATGTAGTCGGGGTCTTCGGACTCGATCCGCTGGGTGGTCGAGTAGAGCTGGCCACCCGGCGCCCAGTTGGACGGTTCGGAGCCGCTGACCGCGAGGTTCTCGTAGTTGGTCACCCCGTACTCGTTCGCCCACTGAGCCGCCCAGGAGACGTTGTTGGAGAGGCCGTAGTCGGGGGCGTAGTTGACCGTCTTGCCCTCGTTGCTGCGGTTGGCCGAGTTCGACGAGCAGGCGTCGTCGTAGAACCTTTCGCCCGGCTCGCAGGAGGACAGCCTGGTGATCGGCATCAGCGAGGCGTTGTCGTAGTAGCCGAAGCCGGCGGTGACCGAGTCTCCCATCGCTCGCACGGAGACCCCTTCCGAAGCCCCGACCTTGATCTGCACCCATGACCCGCCGGAGAGGCGGATCGAATCGGTCCCGCGGAAATTGGCCGCGGGACGGTAGATCAGCTCATCCGCCGCGATCCTGGCGCGGCCATGGTGGGCGCGGCGGGTGACGTGCCAGCGAACCTTCGACACGCAGCGCGGCAGCGGCACCGCCAACCGCCGTCCGGGCTTCGTGCGAAGCATCGGGACGGTGGCGCAGAGTCGGTGGCCGGCATGGGCGGGGGAGAGCCGTCGCGCTTCCCGGTCGCTGGAGCGGCTCTCCGCCCTGCCGTCTCCGTTCACATCGAGCGCGGCGCTCGCGTCGACCACCACCCTCGGCTGCCACCCGTTGCGGACCCACCGCGTCAGCTGACGGCTGAGATCGATCTGGTGCACGAAGGTGAACCCGCGCCGGCGCTCCGGCAGCCGCGGCTTGCCGCTGTTGGCCCGCGGGTGAAGGGTCCAGCTGCGGATCGCTTCGTGCCCCGGCCGGCGGATCGAGACGGTGAGGTCGAGTCGACGGCCACTCAGCTGGATCGGGTAGTTGACGGGGACCAGCAGCGCCGCCCGGCCGTGCACCGGCAAGGCCAGACGCACCTTCCCGGCCCTCACCTTCGGGGGGCGCTCCTTGGCGATCGCCGCCGGGGCGAGGAACAGGCCGAGCAGGCAGGCGAGTGCGAGCCAGGACGTCGCGATCGAGGCGGCGGCGGTGAGGCGCCGCTTCCCGCCATTCGGCATGGCGGGCACGTTAGCGGGGTGATCGGTCCCGGCAGCCCCCGGCCTGGGGAGGAGGGCGAGGAAGCGAACCACCGCCTCGCGCTCGTCCCCGGGCTGGGCCTCGCCCGCATCCAGTTCTCGACGTTCGTAGGATATGTCGCTCTCGCACGCCGACAGAGGGATGTTGATTCGATGACTAGCAGCACCGCGACGCAGGACTACAAGGTTGCCGACATCGGCCTCGCCGATTTCGGGCGCAAGGAGATCGCGCTCGCCGAGGTCGAGATGCCGGGCCTGATGCAGACGCGCGAGGAATTCGGCGCGGCGCAGCCGCTGAAGGGAGCCCGCATCACCGGCTCCCTGCACATGACCGTGCAGACGGCGGTCCTGATAGAGACGCTGGTCACCCTCGGCGCCGAGGTGCGCTGGGCCAGCTGCAACATCTTCTCGACCCAGGATCACGCCGCCGCGGCGATCGCCGCCGCCGGCGTGCCGGTCTACGCCTGGAAGGGCGAGACGCTGGAGGAGTACTGGTGGTGCACCGAGCAGGCGTTGCTTTGGCCGGACGGTGAGGGCCCGAACATGATCCTCGACGACGGCGGCGACGCGACGCTGCTCGTCCACAAGGGCGTCGAGTTCGAGAAGGCCGGCGCTGTGCCGGACCCCGAGTCGGCCGAGTCGGAGGAGTTCAGGATCGTGCTGGAAACGCTGCAGCGCTCGTTCGCCGCGGACCCCGAGCGTTGGACCAAGGTCGCCGAGAGCATCCAGGGCGTCACCGAGGAGACGACCACCGGCGTCCACCGCCTCTACCAGCTGGCCGAGACCGGCGACCTCCTGTTCCCGGCGATCAACGTCAACGACTCCGTCACCAAGTCGAAGTTCGACAACCTCTACGGCTGCCGCCACTCGCTGGTCGACGGGATCAACCGCGGCACCGACGTGATGATCGGCGGCAAGGTCGCGGTCATCTGCGGCTACGGCGACGTCGGCAAGGGCTGCGCCTCTTCGCTGCGAGGCCAGGGCGCCCGCGTGATCGTCACCGAGATCGACCCGATCTGCGCCCTCCAGGCCGCGATGGAGGGCTACGAGGTGAAAACGCTGGACGACGTCGTCGAGACGGCCGACATCTTCGTCACCGCCACCGGCAACAAGGACATCATCACCGCCCAGCACATGTCGCGGATGAAGCACAACGCGATCGTCGGCAACATCGGCCACTTCGACAACGAGATCGACGTCGCCGGCCTCGAAGCCCATCCCGGCGTCGAGCGCATCAACATCAAGCCCCAGGTCGACGAGTGGCGCTTCGACGACGGCCACTCGATCGTGCTCCTCTCCGAGGGCCGCCTGCTCAACCTCGGCAACGCCACCGGCCACCCCAGCTTCGTGATGTCGAACTCGTTCACCAACCAGGTGATCGCCCAGATCGAGCTGTTCAGCAAGGCGGAGGCCTACGCGTCCAAACAGGTCTACGTGCTGCCCAAGCATCTCGACGAGAAAGTCGCCCGCCTGCACCTGGCGGCCCTCGGCGTCCACCTCACCGAGCTGACCCCGGAGCAGTCCGCCTACCTCGGCATCCCCGTCGAGGGCCCCTACAAGTCCGACCACTACCGCTACTGAGCGGCCGCTGCGCCCCGAGGGCGCGCAAAGCACCGGACTTCTCCCCTGCCGATTGCGAGGCACGGGCGGAGTGCGGACTCGCTTTCGTCGATTTCGGCGGAGGAGTGACGTTGCTCACGTAAAGCGCCGCGTGTGAGGCCGCTCACAAACGTATTCCGTGGCTCGTGCCACCTTGTATACAAGCTACGGAATGGAGTCATGATGCAGCACTCAACCTGGACCCTGACCACGATGAAGGACGGCAATCCCGTCGCCCTCGAGGGACTTTCCCACGCAGAGGCGGTTGCCGCGATTCGCCGTGTCTTGAGTGGCGAGGACCCGCTGGTGCACAGCGCCGCCGCGAGTCGCCGCCCCGCAGAGCACACCGAGCTCTCGGCCGCGGCCTGAGCGGGAGGGACTCGTGCCCTCCCACCGGCTACCGGCCTCTTCCTGAGGACCCTCTGACGGGGGTCCTCAGGATCAGGTCGACGTAGCCGTCGGCTATCTCGGTCGCCGTCAGGCGGCCCCGGGGCCGGTACCACTGGGCGGTGTGGTTCGCCATGCCGAGCAGCGCCGAGAGCAGCAGGCGCGGATCGATCGTCACGGTCTGGCCTTCCTCGGCGGCCCGCGTCAACACGCCCTCGACCAGCCGCTCGAATCGCTTGCGGCTCTCGCGGACGTTCCGCCACTGGGCGCCGTGATCGATCACGTGCCGCTCCTGCTGGAAGACCAGCATGTGGTCCCGGTGCGCGACCACGTGCCCGACCCAGAGGCGCACCAACGCTCGCAGCTGCTGCGCCGCCGGGGCGTCGTCTTCGAGCAGCCGTTCCGCGTCGGCCAGCAAGGGGTCCATCAGCTGGTCGCAGATCGCTATCAGCAGCTGCTCCTTGCCGCCGAAGTAGTGGTAGAGGCTGCCCGCCGCTTGGCCGAGCGCTTCGCCCAGCTCGGGCACCGAGGTCTGGTCGTAGCCGTTGCGGGCGAAAACCTTCGCCGCCTCTTCGATCACCTCGGCCCGGCGTCGGTCCCAGCGCGCGCGGGGGTTTGGGTTGTCCGGCCGGGCCATCCGGGAAATGCTATGCGAATTGACTGATCGTTCAAACTTTGAATGAAAATTCGATATAGTGGCCGGTGGTGATCTTCGACCTCGATGACGAGACCAAGCTGCTGCAGCAGACGGTCCGCGAGTTCGCCGTCGGCGAGGTTGCCCCGGTGGCCGGGGAGCTGGACCGGACCAAGTCCTTCCCCTACGAGCTGGTCGCGAAGATGGGCGAGCTGGGCTGGATGGGCATCCCCTTCCCGGAGGAGGTCGGCGGCGCCGGCGGCAATTCGCTGCAGTACGCGGTCGCGGTAGAGGAGCTGACCCGGGTCGATTCCTCGGTTGCGATCACGCTCTGCGCACACACGTCCCTCGGCACCCAGCCTGTCTACCTGTTCGGGAACGAGGAGCAGCGCCGGCGCCTGCTTCCCGACCTCTGCGCCGGCCGCAAGCTGGGCGCCTTCGGGCTGACCGAGCCCGAGGCCGGCAGCGACGCCGGCAACGTCAAGACCCGCGCCGCCCTCGATGGCGGCGAGTGGGTGATCGACGGTGCCAAGCAGTTCATCACCAACGCCGGCACCGATATCTCGGGCCACGTCGCGATCACCGCCCGCACCGGCGAGGACGAGATCTCCAACCTGATCATCGAGCGCGGGACCCCCGGCTACGAGCAGGGCGAGCCCTACCGGAAGATGGGCTGGAACGCCTCCGACACCCGTCCGCTGAGCTTCGACGGCTGCCGCGTCCCGGAGGAGAACCTGCTCGGGCCGCGCGGCGCCGGCTTCAAGCAGTTCCTCCAGATCCTCGACATCGGCAGGATCGGGGTGGCGGCGATGGGAGTGGGCCTCGCCCAGGGGGCGCTCGACGAGGCGCTCGCCTACGCCACGGAGCGACGGGCATTCGGGCAGCCGATCTCGCGCTTCCAGTCGATCCAGGCGAAGCTCGCCGACATGGCGACCGAGATCGAAGCCGCCCGCCTGCTCACCCTCAAGGCCGCGGTGCTCAAGGACCAGGGCCGCAACTTCAGCCTGATCGCCGCGCAGGCCAAGCTCAAGAGCGGCCGCCTCGCCGTCCGCGCCGCCGAGGAGGCGGTCCAGATCCACGGCGGCTACGGCTACATCGAGGAGTACCCGGTCTGCCGCTTTTACCGAGACGCGAAGATCCTCACGATCGGCGAGGGCACCGATGAGGTCCAGCAGATGGTCATCGCCCGGGCGCTCGGCGCCTAACGCCATGGATCTCCCCCGCCAGGTCCGGATCCGCGAGGTGGGTCCGCGGGACGGGTTCCAGAACGAGCCGGAGGTGATCGCCACCGACGACAAGGTGCGGCTGATCGACGCCCTCGCACGGACCGGGGTGAAGCGGCTCGAGGTGACCTCCTTCGTGCGCCCCGACGTCATCCCCCAGCTCGCCGACGCGGCCGAGGTCCTGGAGCGGATCGACGTGCCCGATGACGTCGCCGTCACCGTCCTCATCCCCAACGAGCGCGGGTTCGACAACGCGCTCGCCCTGCGCGACCGCTTCTCCGAGGTCAACTGCTTCCTCAGCGCCACCGAGTCGCACAACATGGCGAACGTCAACCGCTCGGTCGAGGACTCCCTGAGCGGGCTGGAGGGGGTGATCGGCCGCGCCGTCGAGGAGGGCCTGCGGGCCGAGGGCGTGATCAGCGTCAGCTTCGGCTGCCCCTACGAGGGGGCCGTCCCGCCGGAGCGGGTCTTCGCGATCGGCGAGCGCCTGGCGGCCGCGGGGGCGAGCGAGATCGGCTTCGGCGACACCACCGGCATGGCCAACCCCCTGCAGGTCCGCGCCTTCTTCGAAGCGGCGCGCGAGGCGCTGCCGAAGGTCGAGCTGACCGCTCATTTCCACAACACCCGCGGCCAGGGGATGGCCAACGTCCTCGCCGCGCTGGAGGCGGGTTGCGCCTCCTATGAGTCGAGCTTCGGCGAGCTCGGCGGCTGCCCGGTCCCGGCGGGCGCGACCGGGAACATCGCCAGCGAGGACCTGGTCTCGATGCTCGAAGAGATGGGGATCGAGACCGGTATCGACCTGAAGCGGCTGATCGCCGCCGCGGCCGACGTCCGCGACGTGCTCGGCCGCCCGCTCGGCTCCCACACGCTGACGGCGGGCCCGGTCGATTGGCATGCGTGAGCTCGGCCCGCTCCTGATCGCCAACCGCGGCGAGATCGCGATCCGGGTCGCCCGCAGCGCCCGCGCGCTGGGGCTGCCCACCGTCGCCGTCGTCACCGCCGCCGACGCGCGCGCCAACTCGGCCCACGCCGACGCGGCGGACGTCGGGGTCGCGGTCTCCTCCTACCTCGATGGCGAGGAGCTGCTGCGCGCCGCCGCCGCATCCGGCGCCCGCTCGGTCCATCCCGGCTATGGCTTCCTCGCCGAGAACGCGAGCTTCGCGCGCGCCGTCGTCGAGGCGGGTCTGACCTGGATCGGGCCGCCGCCCGCGGCAATCGAGCTGATGGGGGACAAGGCCCGGGCGAAGGAGGTCGCCGAGGCCGCGGGGGTGCCGGTCGTCCCCTCCGGGGAAGGCGCGGAGGAGTCCGACTACCCGCTCGTCGTCAAGGCCGTGGCCGGCGGCGGGGGCAAGGGCATGCGCGTGGTCCGCTCGCCCGGGGAGCTGGACGCCGCGACCGCGGCCGCCAAGCGCGAGGCCGCTTCGGCCTTCGGCGACGAGCGGGTGCTGATCGAGCGCTACATCGAGCGCCCGCGCCACATCGAGGTGCAGGTGCTCGCCGACTCCCACGGTAGCTGCGTCCACCTCGGCGAGCGCGAGTGCAGTCTCCAGCGGCGCCACCAGAAGGTGGTCGAGGAGGCGCCCTCGCCGGTCGTCGATGAGGCGCTGAGGGAGCGGATGGGAGCAGCCGCCGTCGCGCTTGCGGAGGCCTGCGGGTACGAGGGAGCGGGGACGGTCGAGTTCATCGCCACTGGCGACGCCTCGGAGTTCTTCTTCCTCGAGATGAACACCCGGCTGCAGGTGGAGCACCCGGTCACCGAGCTCGTCTACGGGGTCGACCTGGTGGCCGAGCAGCTGCGGGCGGCCGCCGGCGAGCCGCTCGCCTTCAGCCAGGAGGACCTCGTGTCGGCGGGTCACGCGATCGAGGCCCGCCTCTACGCCGAGGACCCGGGCGCCGGCTTCCTGCCGACGACCGGACGGGTGCGGGTCTATCGCGAGCCGGCCGGGCCCGGGGTCAGGGTGGACTCCGGGATCCGCCTCGGCAGCGTCGTCGGCACCGACTACGATCCGATGCTGGCCAAGGTGATCGCCCACGGGCCCGACCGCGAGACCGCGATGGCGCGCCTCGATCGCGCGCTCGCGGGCTTCGATCTGGCGGGGGTGACGACCAACGCCGCCTTCACCCGGCAGCTGCTCGGGCGCGAGGACGTGCGCGCCGGAGAGCAGGACACCGGGCTGCTCGAGCGGGTGCTCGGGGATTTCGAAACCGGCCCGCCCGCTGACCTGGCGGCCGCCGGCGTGCTCGTCGCCGCCGGGGGCGAGCGGCCCGCCGGCCCCTGGCTGCGGGCGCTGGAGTCCTTCGACACCGCGCGGGTGGCCGATGGATCGGTCACGGTGGGGGAGCGCCGCGGGGAGGGTCCTTCGCTTCGGCGCGACTCCGAGGGGGCCGCCCGGGTCAGCCTCGACGGCGTCGAGCGCCGCTACGCGGTCGCGGTCGAGGGCGAGACGGTCTGGATCTGCCGCGACGGTCACCACCTCGAACTTCGCGCCGAGCGTCACGACCGCTCCTCCGAGGTCGCGCCGGAGGGGTCGCTGGAGGCGCCGATGCCGGGCACCGTCCTGCTCGTCAACGTCGTCAACGGGGACGCCGTCGTCGAGGGCGACGTCCTGATCGTGCTCGAGTCGATGAAGATGGAGCTACCGGTCGCCGCCCCCTACGGCGGGGTCGTCACCGGGCTCGAGCTCGAGGTGGGCGACCAGGTGGCGCTGGGGCAGCCGCTGGTGGCCGTGGTCGAGGAGGAGGAGGAGGGGGGATGAGCGCAGCCGGCAGCGACAGCGCCCGCGAGGGCCACCTCGCCCTGATCGCCGAGCTCGAGGCCGAGCTGGAGCGGGTGCGCGGAGGGGGCGGACCGAAGTCGGTCGAGCGCCACCGGGCGCGCGGCAAGCTGACCGCGCGCGAACGGGTCGAGTGGCTCTGCGATCCGGGCGCGCCGTTCCTCGAGCTCTCGCCGCTGGCGGCGACCGGGATGTACGAGGACGCGGCGCCCGGGGCCGGGATCCTCACCGGCGTCGGCGTCCTCGGCGGACGCCGCTGCGTGATCGTCGCCAATGACGCGACCGTCAAAGGCGGCACCTACTACCCGATGACGGTGAAGAAGCACCTGCGCGCGCAGGAGATCGCGCTGCACAACAGGCTCCCGTGCATCTACCTGGTCGACTCCGGCGGCGCCTTCCTGCCGATGCAGGACGAAGTCTTTCCCGATCGCGAGCACTTCGGTCGCATCTTCTTCAACCAGGCGACGATGTCGGAGCGGGGGATCCCGCAGATCGCCTCGGTCATGGGCTCCTGCACCGCCGGCGGCGCCTACGTGCCGGCAATGAGCGACGAGACCGTGATCGTCCGCGAACAGGGAACTATCTTCCTCGGCGGCCCGCCGCTGGTGAAAGCCGCGACCGGCGAGGAGGTGAGCGCCGAGGAGCTCGGCGGCGGGGACGTCCACGCCCGCACCTCCGGCGTCGTCGACCACCTTGCCGCCGACGACCGCCACGCGCTGGAGATGGTGCGCGAAATCGCGGCGACGCTGCCGCCTCCCGCGTCGCCGCCGTGGGAGCGGATCGAGGCGCGCGCCCCGGCGGCCGACCCGGAGGAGATCCTCGACGTCGTCCCGCTCGACGCCCGCACCCCCTACGACGTTCGCGAGGTGCTGCGCCGCGTAGTCGACGGCGGCGAGCTGCGCGAGTTCAAGGAGCTCTACGGGACCACCCTCGTCTGCGCCTTCGCCCACCTCGACGGCCACCCCGTCGGCCTGATCGCCAACAACGGGATCCTCTTCTCCGAGAGTGCCCTGAAGGGCGCGCACTTCATCGAGCTCTGCGACCGGCGGCGGATCCCGCTCCTCTTCGTCCAGAACATCACCGGCTTCATGGTCGGTCCCAAGTACGAGGCCGGGGGCATCGCCAAGGACGGCGCCAAGCTGGTCACCGCCGTCGCCTGCGCGCGGGTCCCGAAGCTGACCGTCGTCATCGGCGGCTCCTTCGGCGCCGGCAACTACGGCATGTGCGGGCGGGCCTACTCGCCGCGCTTCCTCTTCATGTGGCCGAACGCCCGCATCTCGGTGATGGGCGGCGAGCAGGCGGCGACGGTGATGACCGAGGTCGGCCAGCCGGAGACCGGCGCGACCCTGCGGGACCAGTACGAGCGCCAGGGCCGCCCGTTCTACTCGACCGCGCGAATCTGGGATGACGGCGTGATCGACCCGCGGGACACCCGCGAGGTGCTGGCCAAGGCGCTCGCCGCCTGCGCCTGCGCGCCGCTCGGGGATGTCGGCTACGGCGTCTTCCGGATGTAGCCGTGTAGCCGGTCGCCGAGTCCTCGACCCGGTCGCCGCCCGGGCGCTCTCGAGCGAAGAGGCTGTCGCTAGGGTGCTGTCCATGGCCGATCCGAAGCTGCCGACCAGCGTCGGGCGCATCTGCGGCGGGGCGCGCCCCTGGCGACCCGACTCCCTGGCATAGATGGAGCTGCTGCATTCGGAAATCGTCTCCGAAGGACCGGCGGTCGACGTCGCCCTGAAGCGCTACCGCCGCTCCGACGGGACCGAGGTCGAGCGTCAGGTCGTCGAGCACCCGGGCTCGGTCGCGGTATTGGCCCACGACGAGGAGTTCGTCCATCTGGTCCGCCAGCCCCGTGAGGCGGTCGAGGACGACGGCTTGCTCGAGATCCCGGCAGGGACCCTCGACGTCGAGGGGGAGAGCGAGCTCGACTGCGCCAAGCGCGAGCTGAGCGAGGAGGCCGGGCTCCAGGCCGAGCACTGGACGCTGCTGCAGGTCATCTATCCCAGCCCGGGGTACCTGAACGAGAAGGTGACGATCTTCGAGGCGACGGTCCTCTCGGAGAAGGTGGGCGAGACGGACGAGGACGAGCAGATCGAGATCGTTCGCCTGCCGCTGGCCGAGATCGATTCGGCGCTTGCGGAGATTCGCGACGCCGCGACTTTGGTCGGCCTGTTGCTGCTCAGCCGCGGCGCTGGTTGAGCCGCCCCCAAGCTCTCGACATCTCCGGGCAAGGGTGCGCTCAGGAGGGAAGCTTCGCCGCCGCCAGGAGGTGCTGCGCCAGCGCCCTGGCAGGCGCCGGCAGGCTCTCCTCCCCGCCGTGGACCAGCACGAAGCGGCGATCGAAGCGCAGGCCGGCCGCCCGGCGCACCGTCAGCCCCTCGCTGCGGGGCGCTCCCAGGGCCAGGGAGGAGAGGAGGACGGGAGCGCCCTGGGAGAGCGCCGTCGTGATCGCCGCCGCGGTGCTGCCTATCTCTGCCAGCGGCGGTGCCAGCGACATTCCCAGCGGCTCCAGAGCGTCGCTGACGACCCGCCGGCTGTTGGCGCCCGGGTCGCGCATGATCATCCGCGTGGACGTGAATTCGGCCGGGTCTATCTCCTCGAGGGCTGCCCATGGATGGCCCTCGGGCACCGCGACGACGATCTCGTCCCCCTGGAACGGCGATTCGCACAGCCCCGTCGCCACCCGGCTGGAGCCGTCCTCCGCGACGACCCCGAGCTCGGCCCTGCCTTCGAGCACCAGCGCGCGGGCCGCGTGGGAGTTGGCGATCGAGAGCTCGACTGAGAGATGACTCTCGTGCCGGCTCTCGAGCTCGACCAGGATCGAGGGCAGGACGAACTCGGCGATGGTCGGGCTCGCCGCCAGGCGGACCGGCGCCTGGTTGGCCTCGAGCCCGTCCATCAACGCCTCCACCGTCTCCGCCTCGACCAGCAGCCGGCGCACCGCCTCGTAGAGCTGGCGCCCCGTCGCCGTCGGCGTGACCCCGCGCGACGAGCGCTCCAGCAATCGCGAGCCGCTCAGGGCCTCCAGCGTTCGCAGTCGCTTGGAGAGCGCCGGCTGGCTGACCTGCAGGAAGCGCGCCGCCTTGCCCAGGCTGCCGAGGTCGACCGCCACGCAGAACGCCCGCAGCTCGGCCAGCTCTGGTGTACGAACCAGCTTGCTCATCGAGTTGCATTGTGAACCGCCAACGGCCGCCGAGGCGGCCGTTGGCGTTGGATGGGCCATACCGGCCGATCAGGTGACGGTAACGCGCCCCCTCATGTACCCGTCATGGCTCATCGCCCACGGGTCACAGGGCATCGCGCAATACCATTCGTAGCTGCCCGCCTTCGAGGGTGCGTGGAAGGTGAACGTGGCCTTGCTCGGCTTGCCTTCGGAGGCGCCCGGGATCACCACGTTGGTACCCAGTTGGTCCGCGGTGAAGGTGTGCGGCGCGTCGTCGTAGTTGTAGACGGTCACATGCACGGTTGCCCCGGCCTTGACCGAGAGGTCGGCGGGCAGGAAGGCATCGTGCCAGTTGCCGTCGGGGCCCAGCTTGCCCTTCTGTTCGTCGGTCTTGATCACGAGCTTCACGCTTTCGGCGCTCGGGGTCGCGGCGGCTTCGGTCGTGCCGGCGACGGCGGCCGCCCCGGCGTTGTTGCCGTGGTCCAGCTTGAAGGCGACCGCGAGCAGTGCGGCCATCGAAATTAGAACCGCGAACGTGGCGGCTAACTGAGTAAAGCCTCAGTCGTGCTTTTGATTGTCGCTTTGTGTCGGCATGGTCATCCTCCTTCGGTTACACAGGCAGCATCCTGCGCGGGTGTTCCCGCCGGTAGACCCCAACCGGTTGAGAGGGCCATAACCTCTGGTTATGAGCTCGAGATCCGCTGGGAGCTGATGCTCCTGGCGGCGCGTCCAGGGCGCGCCTTCGATCGGGGCCGGCCGCCTACAGTTCGTCGATGTCGAAGTTGCCGACCCCGCCGGCGGCGTTGCTGCTGGACATCGACGGCGTGCTGCACGTCGGCGAGGAGCCGCTGCCGGGTGCGATCGAGGCACTGCGCCGGTTGCGCGAGCTCACGCGTGGGGTGCGGCTGCTGACCAACACGACGTCGAGGTCCCGCCGCGCGATCGTCGAGCGGCTGCGCGCGCTCGGGTTCGAGCTGAGCGAGGCGGAGGTGCTGACCCCCGCGGCCCTGGCCCTGGCCCACTGCCGCAGCCGGGGATACCAGCGGGTCAGCCTGATGGTCAGCGAGTCGCTGCGCGAGGACCTCGAGGAGCTGGAGGCGGCGGCGGAGGGCGAGCCCGCCGAGGCGATCGTGCTCGGGGACCTTGGCGCGGGCTTCACGGCGGAGAGGCTGAACGCGGCCTTCCGGCAGCTGATGGACGGCGCCGAGCTGGTCGCGCTCCAGCACAACCGCTACTGGCGCCGCGCTGACGGCCTGGCGCTCGACGTCGGCGCCTACGCGGCCGCGCTCGAGTACGCGAGCGGCGTCGAGGCAGTCGTCGTCGGCAAGCCCTCGCCCCGCTTCTTCCGGGCCGCCCTCGACGACCTCGGCGCCGATCCCGCCGGCGCCGCGATGGTCGGCGACGACATCGAGGGCGACATCGGCGGTGGACTCGCCGCCGGCATCGCGTCGATCCTCGTCAGAACCGGCAAGTTCCGCGAGGACGCCGTCGCGGCGTCCGGCATCGTCGCCACGGCGACGGTCGACTCGATCGTCGAGGTGCCCGCGCTGCTCGGTGGCTGAGCGGGCGGGTCCGGGGGGACTTCGCCACCGCCGCGGGGGTCCCGTGGCGGTGGCGTCCGATCTCAGTCCTGCGGGCCGCGCTGCGGGTTGGCCAGCTCGGCCTCGTGCTCGAGCGCGTTGGCGTCGAGCACGGCCCAACCGACCCGCTCGACCAGCTGCCCGGAGAAGTGGTCTGACTCCAGGTCGCGGGTGGCGATTCGCTCTCGATACACGACGGTGCTCCCAGCCTCCTCCGGCGCCTCGGTCACTACGAGTATCTGTGGCATGGGGTGCCTCCTCCGTTGGGTCCACGAGCAGCATCGCCGCCGAACCTTGGCCCCAGGTCAAGATTGGGTAAAGAATCTGGGCATGATCCGACGCTGAAGCGCCGAGGCAGGAATGAGACTTCAACGAGTACGGTGTGCGCGAAAAGGCCATGTCTCAAAACCTCACCGAGCTGATTCGCCGCCACCACGCCGTCCAGGCGCCCACCGCCCTGGAGGTGCTCAAGGACGCGGTCGCCGATCATGGCGAGATCACCGACGAGGATCGACGGCGCGCGTCGGAGCTCTCCGGCCTGCCCGAAGCCGCCGTCCACGGGGTGTCGACCTTCTATGACGACCTGCTGACCCCGCGCGGCGCCCGCCACCTTCGCGTCTGCACCGGGACCGCGTGCTTCGAGGCCACCGGCGGGACGCACGTCGACGCGATCTGCGAGGGCCTGGGGCTCGGGCTGGGAGAGCGCCGGCCCGACGGCGAGGTGTCGCTCGCCGAGACCGTATGCCTGGGGTTCTGCCACTCATCGCCCGCGGTTCGCGACGGAGACCTGGTCGACGCGGGCGCCGACGCGATCGCGCGAGCCCTGGCCGGCGAAGCACGGGCCGCGGCGGAGCCGGACTGGGAGAGCCTGCTGGAGGAGCCGGTGCTTACTCGCCCCGGCGATTGGTCGGGCCTGCGACGGGCGCTCACCGAGCTCGGCCCAGTCTCGCTGTTGGAGGTCGTCGAGGCAGCCTCCGTTCGCGGCCGCGGCGGTGCCGGTTTTCCGGCTGGCACGAAGTGGCGGTTCGCCAGGGGGGCGAGCGGCGAGGAGAAGTTCATCGTCGCCAACGGGGACGAGGGCGACCCCGGGTCCTACATCGACAAGTACCTGATGGAGCGCAACCCGGCCCGCGTGCTGGAGGGTCTTGCCCTGGCCGGCTTCGCCGTCGGCGCCGCCCACGGTTTCGTGCTGTGCCGTTCCGAGTACCCGCAGTCCAAGCCGGCCCTGGAGGCCGAGGTCGAGCGGGCGCGCGCCGAGGGCTTCCTCGGCGAGGACATCCTCGGCAGCGGCTTCGACTTCGAGGTGACGGTGGTCGAGGGCGCCGGCTCCTATGTGGTCGGGGAGGAGACGGCGTTGCTCGCCTGCCTTCAGGGCCTGCGCGGCACGGTTTCGGCGCGGCCGCCGTTCCCGGCCGAGCGCGGCATCTACGGCCTGCCGACCGTCGTCAACAACATCGAGACGCTCGCGAACATCCCCTTCATCGCGGCTCGCGGGGCCGAGGCCTATCACGGCCTCAGCCCCGATAGCGAAACTGCCGGCAGCAAGCTCGTCTGCTTCAACGAGCGCTTCGCGCGGCCCACCGTCTTCGAGGTGCCGTTCGGGCTGTCGGTCCGCGAGTTGTGCGAGCGGGTGGCCGGTGGGATGCGCGATGGCCGCAGCCTCAAGGCCGTCCAGATCGGCGGGCCGCTCGGCGGGATCCTGCCCGCGGCTCGCCTCGACACCGCGTTCGACTTCGACGCTTTGGCCGCCGAGGGCTGCATGGTCGGCCACGGGAGCATCCTTGCCTTCGACGAGCAGACCGACATGCGCGACGTCGCTCATCACCTACTGCGCTTCGGGGCCGACGAGAGCTGTGGCAAGTGCTTCCCCTGCAGGATCGGCCTCCGGCGCGCCGAGGAAATGTTCGCCGGCGAGGCCCCCGTCGGGCGCGAGCAGTTCGAAGAGCTGCTGGAGGCGCTCGAGCTGGGCAGCCTCTGCGCGCATGGCGGCGGCATGCCGGCGCCGCTGCGCAGCCTGCTCGCTCATTTCCCCGAGGAGCTGGGCCTCGCATGACGCTGGTCGAAATCGACGGAAACCAGGTGGAGGTCGACGAGGACGCGACGATCCTGGATGCCGCCCGCGCCGCCGGCTCCTGGGTGCCGACGATCTGCTTCGACGAGCGTCAGGCTCCGTTCGGCGCCTGCCGGGTGTGCCTGGTCGGCGTCGAGGGCTCACCCAATCCGCTGCCGGCGTGCACGACCCCCTGCCGGGAGGGGATGGCGATCGATACCGTCGACGTGAAGGCCCGGCGGGTCGCCACGGCCGTGGTCGAGCTGGTGCTGTCCGAGCTGCCCGCGCCGCCGCAGTCCCACACCGAGCTCGCGCGGGTCGCGGAGCGGCTCGAGGTCGGCGAGCCTCGATGGCCAGGCGCCACCCATCGGGTGAAGGACGATCTGCGCCACCCCTACCTGGCCTTCCAGCACGAGCTGTGCATCTCATGCGGGCGCTGCGTCCGGGCCTGCGACGAGGTCCAGGGAGCGTTCGCGCTTACCGCCACCGGCCGCGGCTTCGAGGCCAACGTCGCCGCCGGCATGGACAGCGGCTTCGAGGACTCTTCCTGCGTTTCCTGCGGCGCCTGCGCCGACACCTGTCCCACGGATGCAATCATCGAGATGACGCTTCTCAACGGAGGCCATGAAAATGGGCGATGAGCGATTCGATCGCAACGTGACCACTACCTGCGGGTACTGCGGAGTCGGGTGCCGCCTGGAGGCACACGTCGAGGCGAGCCGCATCGCCTCGATCGGACCGGCGCTCGACGGACCCGCCAACGAGGGCCATACCTGCCTCAAGGGGCGTTTCGCGCACCAGTTCACCCGCTCGCCCGACCGCTTGACCACGCCGCTGATCCGCGAGGAAGGTGAGCTCCGGGCCGCCAGCTGGGAGGAGGCGCTGGGCCGGATCGTCGCCGAGCTCGAGCGGATCAAGGGCCGCCACGGGGCCGACGCGATCGCCGGCCTGGCCTCCTCACGGGCGACCAACGAGGACTGCTACGCGATGGCGCGCCTGATGCGGGCGGCGATCGGGACGAACAACATCGACAACTGCTCACGCGTCTGCCACTCGCCCACCTCGTTCGCGCTGCGCCGCTCCTTCGGGCTCTCGGGGGCCACCGGCTCGTTCACCGACATCGATCACGCCGAGGTGGCGCTGCTGCTCGGGGTCAATCCGACGCAGGGCCACCCCGTCGTCGGCGCCAGGATCAAGCAGGCGGCCCTGCGCGGGTGCAAGCTGATCACGATCGATCCGCGCCGGATCGAGCTTGCCGACTACGGAGCGATCCATCTCTCGCCGCGCCCCGGGTCGAACGCCGCCGTCGTGCTCGGCCTCTGTCACGTGGTGCGTCGAGACGGTCTCACGGACCGGGAGTTCATCGCCGCCCGGACCGAAGGGTATGAGGCGCTGGATGAGCTGCTGGACGCCTACCACCCGAGCGCGGTCGAGGAGATCACGGGCATTCCGGCCGACGACCTCGTCCGAGCCGCCCATATATACGGAGAGGCTGAGAGCGGCTCACTGCTCTGGGGCCTCGGAGTGACCGAGCACAAATACGGCTCCGAGGTGGTGCAGCTCCTCTGCAACCTGGCGATGATGACCGGCAAGGTTGGAAAGCCGGGCTCGGCCCTGCTGCCACTGCGCGGCCAGAACAACGTTCAGGGCTCCTCGGACATGGGCGCGCTGCCGGACACCTACACGGCGTACCGGCCGGTCGGCGACGAGGAGGTGGCGAGGACCTTCGAGGGGGCGTGGGGGGTAGCTCTCTCCCGACAGAAGGGCTACACGATCCCGCAGATGTTCGACGCCGCGATCGCCGGAGGCCTCAAGGCGATGTACATCTTCGGCGAGGACGTCGCCCAGACCGACCCCGACACCGCCCACGTCGCCGCGGCGCTCGGCAACCTCGAGTTCCTCGTCTGCCAGGAGATCTTCGAAAACGAGACGACGAAGTACGCCGATGTCGTCCTCCCCGCCTCGGCCTTCCTGGAAAAGGCCGGCACCTTCACCAACGCCGAGCGTCGCTTCCAGGCGGTGGAACCGGCGATCGATCCGCCTGGAGAGGCAAGGACCGACTTCGAGATCATCACCACCGTCTCGCGCCGACTCGGCCACGAGATGGGCTGGGAGACGCCCTGGGACGCCCTCGATGAGATCGCTCGCCTCACCCCCGACTACGCCGGGGTCAGCCGCGAGCGACTGGGGCGGCGTGGGCTGCAATGGCCGGTCCGCCCTGACGGCACCGACTCGCCGACCCTCTACGACGAGACCTTCGACCGCCCCGGGGGGCGCGGGCAGTTCGCCGCCCTCCCCTACAAGGCCCCCGGCGATGCTGCCGACGAGGAGTTCCCGCTGGTGCTGGTGACCGGGCGCGTCCTGCAGCACTACAACGCCGGGACGATGACACGGCGCACCCACAACGTCGACCTCGTCGACCGCGATTGGCTGGAGATCCACCCCGAGGACGCGGCGCGGCTCTGGATCACCGACGGCGACCGGGTCTCGGTGCGCAGCCGGGTCGGCCGCATCGAGCTCGACGCACAGGTGACCGAGCGGATCGAGCCGGGCCACGTGTTCACGACCTTCCACTTCCCGGAGACCCGCACGAACCTGCTCGTGGGCCAGTCCGCCGACGTCAACACCTCCTGCCCCGAGTACAAGGTGATCGCGGTCGACGTGCGACCGATGGCCGAGCAGCCGGCCTTCACCCCGCGCCTGGAGCCGGTTTGAGCGCAGCGTCGCCCTCAGAGCCTGCGAGCGGCAGTGGACTGGAGCTCAAAGGCGCCGCTCCGTCTCCTCGTCGGCGGCGCCGTCGTAGCAGCGGTCGAGCACCTGCACGTCCCTGCAGAGACCGGTCCCGGTTACGCCAGACCGAGTCCGCGCTGTAGCGAGGGAGACTCGCTCGGGGTCCCTGCTGTTCCAGGCGTCCTCGCGGCCTGCGTCTTCTGCGCGGCGGTTTCGGCGGTGAACGGCGGCAGCGGCGGACGATTATCGGACGCGCGGGGTTCCCGCCGGCTCCGGGGTCCCGCGGCGGTCGGCGCGAGCGCTGGCTGCCATCGCCGGCTTGAGGGGTGCCGTGGGGGTGAGCAGTCGCAGAGGCACGCTCAGGCGCGAGCGCAGATCCGCGATCTGCGGGCCGGCGGGCCTCTTGCTCTTGCCCGCGGCTCCAACCAGCAGCACTTCGTTCGCCGGGAAGGTTCGCAGCTCGTCTTCGATCGTCTGCACGACCTCCTCATCGCCCAGCCGGGCGCTGGCGGAGATCCCCGCGCCCGCGAGCGCGGCGGCGCTCAGGACCAGGCTGCGCTGGGCACGCTCACGGGCGGGACCGAGGTCGCAGGCCCAGCGATCGAGGAAGCGGCTGGGGCTCGGCGCGAGCAGCCGGACCTCAGGCTCGAAGAGGTCGGCGGCGCCAGGGCGGAGCACCGCAATGGCGGCCTCGATCGCTTCCGCCTCCTCGAGCGGAGCGGAAAGCACAACGAGGATGTGCCGGCGCGGGTCGGCTGCCGTCGGAGGGATGATCGCCCGCAGTGGCGGCTTGCGCACGGCCATCACGATTATCACCCCCGCCGCCAGGGCCCCGACCGCCATTCCAAGGCTCGGGCCCCCTATATAGAAGCCCCCAACGATGGAGGTGGCGATCGCGGCGACGATCACGGGCAGCTTCCAGGCCGCAAGCGCGGGACTCTCCAGATCTGGTTCCTCGGCTACTCGGTAGTACATCTGCGCTTCACCCTCTCTCGACTTTACCGCTGCCCCTGCGCGCCCGCGCCTGACTTCGACTGGGGGTCGAGTAGCTCTGTTGGTCTCCTGGCATTCCGGGCTGCTTACCCTCCTCTTCGACACCCGCCTTGAGCCAATCAGCCGCCAATACGGGATCTTCTAGAGGCGGACGAGCGCACGCACGCGCTGCCGGAATCAAGCGGAATTGCGTGCTGCCTCGGACATGGCCAGACCCCACCGTCTGCTCAAGGCCACAGGGTTCCGGAGGAAGCGGCGGCTCGCGGGCCCGGGCCTCCTGGCCCCGTCGGTCTCCAGGAGGTCGACGGGAAGGTCCAAGGGTCGCGGAGGCTGCGTAGGAGGGATAGTTGGCGACGGGCCGAGGTTGATGCAGATGATGGAACCGGAATGGTGCGAGCGGGCAATACTCCGTAGTGGACGGCCGGATTTCCGATAGCAAGCTGATCTTGGCCTCAGCGGCGGCGCCGAGTGAGTTCGCGGCGATCTTTGACCGCCATTTCGATGCCGTCTACGCCTACCTGCAGCGGCGGATCGGGCGCGACCTGGCCGAGGAGCTCTCCGCCGAGACCTTCCTTGTCGCCTTTGACGTTCGCCAGCGCTATGACGCCGCGCGTAGCGAGGCGCTGCCCTGGCTGCTCGGCATCGCCACGAACCTGATGCGTCGCCACTGGCGGCGCGAGGCGCGCGAGCTCCGCGCCTACGCGAGAAGCGCCGCCGATCCGGTCCTCGACGCCTTCGACGGGGTCGAGGAGCGGCTCGACGCCTCGGGCGAGCGCCGGCAATTGGTCGAGGCGCTGGCGGGCCTCTCGGGGCCCGAGCGTGACGCGCTGCTCCTCGCCGCGTGGACCGAGCTGTCCTACGCGGAGATCGCGGCGGCGCTCGAGGTGCCGGTCGGCACGGTGCGCTCGCGGCTCTCGCGGGCGCGCGAGCGGATCACCGCCTCGCTCGCAGCCGAGCCGGTCGCCCTGCAACGTCAAACGAGGTCAAGAGGAGCGTGAGCGAGATGGATCAGATGGAGCTGCTGCGCGAGCTGCGCGCTGGGCTGCCGCCGGCGCCGGCCGAGGCGCGGGCGCGGGCGCGCGGGCGCCTCATCGCGCATCTCGAGCTGGGCGCGCGGCAGCCGCGCGCGGCCGCTCTCCTGGCCGAGCCGTCGCTTCCGGCTGCTGGCGGCGACGCCGTCGCCGCGGCAGCGGTGGCGATCGCATTGACGGTCGGCGTCTTCAACGGCGGCGGGCGGGTCGAGCCGGCCGCCGCCGAAATCCTCCGCGAAACCGCCGCCGTGGCCTCCGCGGGCGATGCGCCGGCGGAGGTCGTGGGGCCGGGACAGTTCCTCTACAAGAGGTTCGAGGAGGCTCGAACTGGAGGGCTGGATCCCCGTCGGCCGAAGCGGACCCCAACGAAGCGCTGGGCTCGAGGGGGGCTTCCTGACCCAGCCCGGCGCCTTCGGCGCGCTGATGCCGACGACGCAGGAATGGTGGACTGGACCCGACATGGGAGGGCGAGTCCGCGAAGTCGCCCGTACGCCGCGGTTCTTGACCGACGAGGAAAAGAGCCGCTGGGAAGCGGCGGGATCGCCCCTGCCTTCCCCGTTCGACCCGGAATACCAGCGCAAATACTCGCAGGCCTTCAAAGACGCCATCGAGCTGCGCCGCGGCGTGGTCGACCGCGAAGTCCCGGCGATCACGGGCGTGCCGGAGAACAGGCAGTTCCACTTCCCCGACACCTCGCGCCTTCCGACCGAGCCCAAAGCCCTGCGGCGCGCCGTCGAAAGCAACCAGATCTCGGTGAGCGGCTTCAACCTGATGTATCCGGGGGCGAAGTACCTGAATGCCGTGCAGACGAGCGAAGAGCTGCTCAACATCCTCATCGAAGGAACCCTCAACTCGCCGCAGCTGCGGGCCGCGATCTTCAATGCCCTGGCCGAACTGCCGGGCATCCACATCGACACCGACGCCACCGACATGCTCGGGCGCCACGGCTACGGGATCCGCTCGATCAACAAGTACGGCGGCCTCGAATTCATCTTCGACCCCGAGACCTCCGAGGTGCTCGCCCAGCGCGACTTCCTCACCGCCCCGGGCAAACCCCCCTACGAGAAGGGCCTCCCGGCCGGCTTCACGATGCGCGAGACCGCCTATCTCGAATCCGGCGTCGTCGACTCCATCCACGAAACGCCCGCCGAAGCAGAAGCGGGAGGGCCGGTGGCCACCACCGGCCCCACCTATCGGTAGTGCTGCAACTGCTTGGGCCTAAGTGCCTGGGCGGAGGTCATGGGGCAAGAAATGGGCCACGAAGCCCAGCCGATCTCGGATGAGTTCGATCGGGCGGAAACCGCACGGCGTGAACTGATCGGGATCGGCTTTCAAAAAACAGGAAGTCCGATGGTTATGCGATTACCTTCGACTACTCTGCAGGCGTGACTGCGCCACCGTCCGCTAGTGGGGAGCCACCGAAGGTGCGGCCACGGCGTCCTGGCCTCGGTCGGAACCGTCGGCGATGCCTATGACAACGCCATGGCCGAGTCCTTCGTCGACAGCTTCAAGACCGAGCTGATCGCCGACCGCATCTGGCGCTCTCGTTCGAAGCTGGAGCTGGCCGTCGTCTCCTACGTCTCCTGGTTCAACAACGAGCGCCTGTATGAATCCCTCGGTGACATCTCACCTGCTGAGTTCGAGGACCTATACGTTCGACAGGGAGGTCGACTGCTTTATGAAGATTGGATCCAACTAAAACAGTCTCCGTGGAACCTGGTCCGGCTCACTGCTGATGTGCAGCTTCGTAGATGGAGCCAACAGGGGTACTATCGAACCCCAATGAGGCGTTCGATTAATCAAGATTTGGTACAGCTAACAGGCGTCCTATCGAACCCTTCGATCACGAAGAGGCTGGACAGTCTGGCCGCAGTTCTGGCTTTGCAACAGCCGGGGCTCTCGACTCATAGGATCAATCTCCCGAGGCTGCCGTTGGCGCAGGGCCAGATTCTCCTGACGATCAAGAATGTCCTGGCGAGTCATCCCGATGGCCTCCAGGCTTTCGAGATACGTCAGTTGGTAGAGCGCGAGCTTGGCCACAAGATTCCGAGGTCGACCGTGAAAGACGCTCTGGCCAGAAACCCGGCCTTTGACCGGATCGCACGAGGGAGGTATCGGTCAACAGGTAGTGACGCCACGTCCTCTGCGTCCGACCAACGGCCTCATTGGATCCGGCATCGACCGGCGATGTGCCCGTCTTGAGGAGCTTCTAGGCTCGCCTCATGCCTGACACGCTCTTGAGCCTGGCCATAGCGGTGGCCTTTGTGCTTCCGGGGTTTATAACCGCCGATCTCGCCGAAAGCCGACGTGCGACGAAGGCAGCTCGCAGCGACCTCGAGCTTGTCTTAAGGGGCTTTGTTTATGCCTTGATCATCCAGGGAGCGGTCAGCGCCACCGGTTGGACTCAGACAATCGTCAATGACGTCTCCCCGAAAGACGCGTGGAAGCACCACATTGGGGAGCTAGTGAGTTTCGGTCTGGTCGTTGGGATTCTGATTCCAACTTTGATCGGCTTGAGCTTGTCTTGGTGGCTACGTGGTGCGGAGTTCGCCGGACAGCTAAAGCCCTGGCACTACGCGCTCGGGGGCCGCGATTTCCGACAAGCCTGGGATTACGTCTTCGGACGCCAGAAGGGCACCTATCTTTTGTTCACGGTGGCTGAGGAGAGCGGTACGCGGCATTTTCTCGCGAAATACGGGCCTGCGTCTTGGGCGTCACAGGCTCCGACCCAGCCCCAGGAGATTTACGTCGAGGAAGTCTGGCCCGCAGATATCGACGGCATTGTCGACGCAGCCGTTCTGACGAGAGAACCGACGCGCGGCATGTGGATCAACTCCGACAAGATCGAGCGCCTAGAGGTCCTGCATTTGCCGAACGCCGACCCTGCCGACTGACCAGCCGCCCTGACCAGCCGCCTATAATTCAATTCTATGGAGGGATCCGAGAAGCAGCGTCCAAAGCCGAGTTCCAAGATCATCAAGGAGGGCGGTTATCAGCCGACTACTGATCCTGGATCTGTGCCGACGAGCCTGGTTCGCCCGGTGACGCCAACGCCGGTTGAGAAGCCTTCGGCGCCATCGAAAGCATCGTCCGGATCAGGCGGAGCTAGCGGCGAGGGGTCTGAGAACTAGCGGTTCGCCTGCAGTGAAGTTGCTGCTTGGCTTCCCCCTCGGCGATTCCAGGGGGCCTTGCTGCTTGGCTCGGGACCCGTCAGGCCTCAGCGGTACAGTTCAGGCCTCGTGGGGTCCGAGATTGCTTCCATTCTTGAGAAAGACGAGGATCCCTCGATCGCCGGGGTGGATCTGGAGTTCAGCCACGACGAAAACGGATCATCTAACGGGCACGTAGGCGCCGGAGCGGCTCAAAATGGACGCATTTCGCGGGCGGTACTCCCCGAGGCAACCCGGCGCGAGCTTTTAGGCGACGCCCGGAGTCTCCCGCTCTCCGACGAGTCAGTGGATCTTGTCGCGACTTCGCCGCCATATTGGCGAAAGCGCGACTATGGCGTTGAGAATCAGATTGGCCAAGAGGCCAAGCCGCACGAATACGTCGACGCCATGATCGAATGCCTGTCCGAGTGGCGTCGGGTGCTTCGTCCCACTGGTTCGGTATTCCTCAACATTGGGGATACGTTTCACAATCGTAGCCTCGCCGGTATTCCCGCGCGAGTCGAGGCGGCCGCCGCCGATGATGGCTGGATCATCCGAAACCGAATCATTTGGGCAAAGGATGGAGGCATGCCCGATCCAGCGAAGAATCGGCTGGCAAGTCGGCATGAGTACATCATTCACCTGGCTATCCAGCACGACTACTACTACGACCTCCTTGGATACTCCAAATTTATTGGCAACGGCGCCAATCCAGGCGATGTATGGCGCATCACTCCCCGACGTCATATGGGCGACCACTTGGCACCGTTTCCAACAGAGATTGCCGAGCGAGCAATCCTCTTAGCGTGCCCTAGGCGGGTATGCACGGCCTGCGGCGAGCCACAACGTCGCATAGTCGAGCGGACGAGAGAGCTAGACCCTGCGCGGCCACAGGCCGCCAGAGCGATGGAGCTTGCTGAAGCTGCTGGCCTTAGCGACGCCCACATCGCCGCTGTGCAAGCGACTGGCGTATCTGATGCGGGGAAGGCGCTTCGAGTTCAGAACGGAACCGGTCGCAATACTGCTCGGGTCAAGGAGCTTGCAGCCGAGGCAAAGGAAGCGTTGGGTGGCTATTTCCGAGAGTTCACGTTCGCAAAGCGCGTCACCACTGGGTGGACAACCTGCAGCTGCAAAAAGCGCACAGAGCCCGGGGTCGTCCTTGACCCGTTTATGGGCACCGGGACGACGCTTGACACCGCCTTGTCCCTTGGCCGCAGTGCCGTCGGGGTCGATTTGGTAATGCCTGGCGCTTAGACTGCGCCGCATGGCAGTAGATGCACCTCGGGAGCAGCCAGCATTCGTGCTTGAGCTGTCGGTGATCCAATGGGGGATTCAGCAGCTCATCAATCAGCGTACGCACCCGTTCTTCCCGGCCTACCTTGCGATTCGCCGCGCAGCCGCACGACAGGGATCCTCGACGGCAATTCATCCGCGATGGGAAGATCTTGAGCGCTTCCTACATGTCCCCGGCGGCCCGCCCAACAAGCCCAACTACCGTCCGTTCTGGCACCAGAGCAGCAGTGCGGGCCAGCATTGGCTGAACGAGAACTTGGCCGGTAGTTATGCGCCAAGCTCAATCCGCGAAGTGCCTAAGAAGGTCATCGACCTCGACGGCGACGGTGGATTTTCCTTGAAGGACACGCATTGGGAGCTGGCAAGGAAACATCTGCTTTTTGATCAACCTATGCCCGTCTTACCCCTGGGCGTCTTTCTCTATCGAGACTTCAGCTTTACAACTGAAGGCCCCTCGCTCGGACCCCTCGACTTGGTGCAGGTATTTCGCGAGGACTTTGGCTATCGCGCAGACGCTGACGATGTCGAGTTCGACTATCTCTACGATAAAGGTATCCCTGATAGGACCGACTGGTTCGAGCCTTGGTCGCCACCGGCCACTGAATGACCTTGAGCACAATGACGACACGCAGTCAGAACCCAGTCCGTGAACTCGATGCCGATACGCTTGGTATCGGGTCTAGCCAAGCTATTCAAGAGCACGGTTCCAACAGACCAGACGATCCACCGTTGGATGCAGCCGACCCTCTCCTTTCAGATGTACGTGAATTGCTGGAGATATATGGGGGCGTGATCTTCACGGGTCCTCCCGGCACGAGTAAGAGTTGGTACGCAAGCAAGATAGGTTGGTCAGTCGCTGATCAAGACGAGGAGCGGATTACCTTTCTGCAATTTCACCCGTCTTATCAATACGAGGACTTCATGCAGGGGATTGTCCCCCGAGAGGACGGCAGTGGCTTTGAGCTTGTCGACAGACCATTCCTCAGGATGTGCCGGGTCGCTGAGAGGAATCCGGGTCAGAGCTACGTGATGGTGATCGACGAGCTGAGCCGCGCAGACCCCGGACGGGTATTCGGTGAGGCACTGACGTATGTCGAGCGGTCAAAGCGGGGGCTGCCATTTCATCTCGCAATGGGCGAGCAGGTGGTCCGAGTTCCCGACAACCTGGTCATCCTCGCAACGATGAATCCACTCGACCGCGGGGTGGATGAGGTAGATGCGGCTTTCGAGCGGCGCTTCGCCAAGATCGCTATGGATCCGGACGCGAAGCAGCTTGAGCAGTTTCTCGTAAACAACGAGGTTAGTGAGCCCTTGCAGAAGCGCATCCTCGCTTTTTTCGGGAAAACGAATGCACGCGCCCGCCTGAACCCGCTCGGAGCAGTAGGCCACACGTTCTTCATGGAAGTCCATGACGAGGCAAGTTTGGAGCAGCTCTGGGAGCATCAACTTCGATTCTTGTTCGCGAAGGCTTACAGGCTCAATCCAGAGGGGCTGGCTGAAGTAAAGGCAGACTGGGATCGCATCTTTCGTGAAGCACCTCTGTCCGGCGATGGCTCTCCGGCCGACGTAGAGGCGGACGGGTCCAATGTCGATAGCGATAGCTGAGCCGCCGCAGGAAACGGACGATCTTCGGCAAGGTCCGACCCCGGTCATTTATCGCGTCAAGGAGTACGCACCGGCGGAGGTTCCACTCCGCGACCTATTAGACGACTCCGGCGAGCTACGCCTCAACCCGGACGTCGAGGCAAAGGACTACTTCACGGTCCAGCTAGTCAAGGGTCGTGTACGCCTGCAAGCTCGGGGATACGTGGGCGTCATCCCGCTGAATGATCGGGTGATCATCGATGTAGTTCCGCGAGCTCCAGTGAGAAATCTGTCCCGGCTCTTGATGGTCTCCCGCCAAATCCCAGACCTGCTGCGGCACTCTCGGCGCTATTCTCGCGATCAGTGGTGGGCGGACTCGCTCCTTGATGTGTACGCGAATGCACTCGTGAGTTATTTGGAGGAAATCGCATCGCAGGGGCTTCTTCGGGAATACCACCGGCACGAAGAGGCTACGTCGTACCCCCACGGAAGGATCTTGGCTTCCGCAACGATCAGGCGATTCCAGGTCCGGGGGGTGAAACACAAAGTTGCAGCCAGCTGGTTCGAGCGGAGCCCGGACAATGCCGCGAATCGGTGCCTGAAATATGCGCTTTGGTTCCTCGCCACGAGACTGTCTGCTCTGGCGGTCGCGGACGCCAGACGACGGGAGTTATTACAGCGGCTTGCTCCAGTCTATGAGCTGCTGAGTGGCGTGGCGCTCGATCACTCGCTTGACTTTCTGCATGACGGCATTGTGCGAGGCGAGCGGCAGTTGCCAACCCTTCGCTCGTACTATCGACCGGCACTGGATAATGCTCTAGCAATTGTGCTCGAGCATGGCGTCAGGATAGAGACGGAGGGCGACGCAGTTGAATTGCCCTCCCTTGTGCTGAACATGAATCGGCTATTTGAGCACTACCTGCGCAACGTGTTGCGAGAGCAAGGGCGAGAGCGAAGGTGGGTCACGGAGGTCCTGGATGGCAACGCGGAGGGCAAGAAGCTGCTGTTCGACGACTTACCATCGGAGGAGGCGACGCCCGACATTGTCGTCAAGGACCCGGCAGATAACCATTGCCCGCTGATCGTAGAGGTTAAGAACGTGCCAGTGAAGGGCGACTCTGATCGGTCAGCAGTGGAGCAGGCAATCACGTACGGCGCCAGTTATCGATGCGACCATGTCGTACTTGCTCATCCAAGAGCTCACCAAGTGGACTTCTCGGGTTTACGACTGCAAGGCCGTTTGGGCGATCTGAGCCGGACCAGGTTTGACGGAGA
>JAXLTB010000002.1:0-185723 GCA_046330295.1 Solirubrobacterales bacterium
CACCGCCGGCCGCTGAGCGCGCACTCGCCCCCGCCAGGCGCTCCAGGGACCTATGCGGACTTGATCGCGGTCAGCTCCGCGGCCACGGCCGTGGCCCAGGCGCGAATCTCGTCCCAGTCGCGGCGATCGCGGTACTCGGGCGGGACGCCCTCGACCATCGCCTTCTCGAAGGGACCGTGCGGCTGACTCGGCACTCTGCCACCGAAGACGACGTGACCGCGAGCACCCAGCGCTTCGACCTTCTCGACGATCCGCGCCGGCTCCGTCCACGCCGCATCGTCCTTGGCGGGATCGCCGGTGGGCCCGGAGCTGAAGACCCAGAAGGGCATCCCCTCCAGGGCCTTGCGGTGCTTGCGCAGGAATTGCCTGGCGTCGCCGCGCCAGCGTTTCAGGTAGACGGCGCTGCCGAGGACGACGGCGTCGTAGGGGTCGAGCCTGGAGACGTCGCCCGCGACCTCGCAATCGACCTCGAGCCCGGCCCGGCGCAGCGTGGCCGCCACGTTTTCGGCGATCTCGGCGGTCGAGCCGCGCTTGGATGCGTATGCGACGAGGACGTTCATCTCCGACAGTGTGGCGGCGCTGCGGCGCTGCTCCATCGGTGCTCTGCCGCAGAATGGCGGCCGGCCTCACCGCAGCTTCGGTGCGGCACCCGCCGGGGCTACGTTGCCGGCAGGCGCTCGGCCTCGCCCGGGACTAGGTGAGGAGCGTGATCAGGCCGCGCAGCACCAGCAGGGCGCCGATCGCGAGGGCGCCGATCGCCCCGGCGCGGCGGCCGTTCCGGCTCAGCCAGGCGCGAAAGCGAGTGACGGCGTCCTGGGTCCGCTCCGGCGCGACCGCATAGCCCGCCAGCGGCAGCTCGAGCAGCATCTGCTGCATCAGACAGAAGCCGATGACCAGGAGCGCGGTCGCAACCGTGCCGGCGTCGAGCCTCGCCATCCGGTCGAGCGCGGCCAGGTAGGAGACGCCGGGAAAGGTGAGGACGACGCCGACGGCGAAGGTGACCCGCGCCGACCCCCTGCCGAGCATCCGCTCCGGCCAGGACTCCTTCGCCTCCCCCGATTCCCTTCGCCCCCGGCGGCGCTCCCGCAGCTTCTCGCCGCGCCCGGTCCCGAGGACGAAGCCGACGAGCAGAGCGATCAGCCCGACGACGATGTCCTCGGCGGGACTGAGCGTGTGGCGGGCGGTCTGGACGCTGCCGGAGTCTTCGAGCGAGAAGACGATGAGGAGCCCCAGCGAGATGCTCGTCAGGTAGGCGCCGAGCAGGTAGCCGAGCATCAGCTTCTTCGTGTTGGGCAGCAGCATTAGCACCGTCACCGCCGCCAGCAGCGTCGGGTTGAACATCGCGAGCAGCGAGAGCAGGAAGATGCTGAGCAGGTCGCTCACGCTGCGGGCGGCGAGTCGAAGACCCGATGGGCCTTCCCGGCGAAATCGCTGGTGTGGGCCGAGGTGTCGATGTGGGCGTTCTCGCGCTTGCGGCAGACCGCAGTCTCTTCTCGGTCCAGGTCTAGCCTACGTGCCCGCCGACGATCGTCAATTCCCAGGCCGGCAGGAAATCGGCGTCGACTGGCCGGTCAACCAGGGCACCGATCCGTGTAGCCTCCCCGCCCGACCTAAGCGAAACCAAGAAGGAGACGCAGACTGATGGGACTTCTCGATGGGAAAGCGGCGATCGTCACCGGGTCGGCGCGGGGAATCGGACGGGCGACCGCTGAGCTGTTCGCCGGCGAGGGCGCCAGGGTGCTGATCAACGACCTCGACGCCGACGTCGCCGAGGAGACTTCCAAGGAGATCGACGGAGAGACCGCCGTCCACGCCGGCGACCTGACCGCTCCCGACGCCGCCGACAAGCTCGTCGCCGCCGCGGTCGACGCCTTCGGCGCGGTCGACATCGTCGTCAACAACGCCGGCTACACCTGGGACGGCGTCGTCCACCGCATGACCGACGAGCAGTTCCAGGCGATGCTCGACATCCACACCATCGTCCCCTTCCGGATCACCCGGGCGCTGGCGCCGCACTGGCGCGAGGCCGCGAAGGCTGAGCGCAGCGAGGGTCAGAGGTCGCGCCGATCAACGCGCCCCTCCACTCGGGCACGATGGAAACCCCGGCCAGGCCAACTACTCGGCGGCCAAGATGTATGCGTCGTCGGCCTGACCAAACACTCGCCAAGGAGTGGGGTCAGTTCAAGGTCAACGTCAACGCGGTTGCCTTCGGATTCGTCGACACCCGCCTCACCGCGGCCAAGGAGGCCGGCGGCGAGATGACCGCTCCCGGCGGCGAGAAGATCGAGCTGGGCATCCCCGAGCAGATGCGGGCGATGGCCCAGGCCGTGATCCCGCTCGGCCGCGCGGCCCAGCCCGAGGAGGCCGCCGGCCCGGTCCTCTTCCTCGCCTCCCCGCTCGCCAACTACGTGCACGGCCAGGTGCTGAACGTGACCGGCGGCATGTTCGGGGGGATGTACACCTGAGCGACCGCTCGCCAGGGCGCAGGACATCCCGCTACCTCGACCTGGCGGACAGGATCTGGCCTGCGACCCGCCGCTTCATGGGCGCCCACACGTTCCTCTACCAAAGGACCGGTGGGCGCCTCGGCCGCTCGATTCCCGGCGTGCCCGGGAAGATGCTCCTGCTCGACCACGTCGGCGCCAGGAGCGGCGTCAAGCGGACCTCGCCGCTGCTCTACGTCGAGGACGGGGCCGATGTCGTCATCGTCGCCTCCAAAGGCGGCTTCCCGAGGCACCCGGCCTGGTACCACAACCTGATGGCCAACCCCGACACGGCCGTGCAGATCGGCTCCGAGCACCGGCAGGTGCACGCTCGCGTCGCCCGGCCGGAAGAGCGTGAACGGCTCTGGCCGATGGCGGTGAAGGCCTACGAGGGCTACGAGGACTACCAGGCCCGCACCGACCGCGAGATCCCACTGGTCGTGCTCGAGCCGCGCTAGCGGCGCTTCTCGGCGACCGGGGCGCCGCTCTCGGTCGCGATCGCCTCTGGAGGCCAGGGCCCGGCCCAATTGTCGCGAGCGCCGTCAATAGTGACCGTCGTCCCCGAGAAGAAGTCGCCGGCCGGGGAGGCCAGGTAGGCGACCAGCCAAGCCATCTCCTCGGGCCGTCCGGTCCGGCCGAGCGGAATCGAGCGCGCGACGCTGTCGACGACCTCCCGCGGGTACTTGGTGAGCAGGGCCTCGGTCGAGAAATGACCGGCCGCCAGGGCGCAGGTCTTGATCCCGAACCGAGCCCACTCCACGGCCAGCGTCCGCATCATGTTCTCGACCGCGGCGCGGGCGGCGCCGGAGTGCACCATCCCCGGCATCCCATTGTGCGGGGAGAGGGTGACGCTCAGCACCTTGCCGCCGCCCTGCGGGATCAAGGCCTTGGTCGCGGCGGCGTGCGTCATCAGCCAGGTGCCGTTGACGTTGAGGTCGACCACGGTGCGGAAGCCCTTGGGCGAGACCGCCTCGGCGGGGCTGAGGAATTGCCCGCCGGCGTTGTTGACGAGCACGTCGAGGTGCCCGTGGCGCTCGAGGACGCCGTCGAAGAAGCGGTTGACCGGTTCTCCTCGCGGATGTCCAGCGGCTCGAACTCGACGGATCCCCGCCGGCCGCCGCCAGCGTCGCCGTCTCCTCCCAGCGGGGGGGGGGGCGCCGCCCGCCGCCCACGACCGCGGCGCCGAGTCGCGCCAGCTCCAGCGCCGTCTCCCGCCCGATGCCGCTGCCGGCGCCGGAGACGACGCAGACCAGACCGTCGAGCAAACCGTCTCTGAACACCTGCGAACGCGAGCTTTCAGCCATCGCCGAGCAAGCCTATAGGCGACCTGCTCGGCGTAATGTCACTGGCGATGACGGTCCACGTGGAGGCGCAGCCCTTGCACGAGCCGCTCGCCGGCGGAACGCCGGGGGCGACCGTCGTCGTCGAGCCGCTCATCGCCGGGCATGTCGACTTCCCGCGGGCGACGATGGTCAGCCCCGGGGGCCGCTTCCTGACGCTGAGGCTGGCGCGGGCGCTGCTGCGCGGCAAGCCGCCCAACCTGGTCCCCGTGCCTGCCTTCCTGATCCGCCACCCCAGCGCCGGCGCGGTCCTCATCGACACCGGCCTGCACCCCTCGATCGCCACCGACGGCAAACAGAACTTCGGCGGCATCGCGAACCGCTTCGGCAAGCCGACGCTGGCGCCCGGCGAAGACGTGCCGGCGCAGCTGCGCGAGCGCGGCCTCGACCCGGCAGAGGTCCCGGTGGTGGTGATGACCCACATGCACATCGATCACACCTCGGCGATCTCCGAGTTCCCGCAATCGACCTTCGTCGTCAGCGAGGCCGAGTGGGAGGCGGCCACCGTCGGCTCCAGGCCCACCCTCAACGGCTACCGGCGCCCACACTTCGACTACGCCTTCGACTACCGGACGATCGACTTCGACCGTGGCGGGATCGACTCCTACGCCAGCTTCGGCCGCGCCTTCGACCTCTTCGGCGATGGCTCTATCCGGCTCGCCTTCACGCCCGGGCACAGCGCCGGCCACATGTCGGTGATCGCCCACCTCGCCAGTCGCGACTTCGTCATCGGCGGCGATGCCATGTACATGCTCGCCCAGCTCGAGGGCGGGGCGCCGATGCCGGCGCGACCGTTCGACGCCCACAACCTCCGCCGCTCACTGCAGGAGCTGCGCCTCTTCCACCGTCAGTTCCCCGACGCGGTGATCACGCCTGGGCACGATCCGGACTTCTACGCCCGGATCCAGAAGCGCTACGAGTAGAATGCCCCCTGTACATCTCCCGGACCCGGCCGAAGATCTCCGTCGCCACCTCGAGCTGGCGCTCGCGGCTCGGGCCCGCCTCCGTCGGGTAGCTGACCGGCTCGCCGTACTCCACCGTGACCCTGGGAAATCGCAACCGTTTCCAGCCGCGCACCCGGGCCGAGCCGTGGATCGCGACCGGGACGATCGGCGCCCCCGACTCCAGCGCGATCCGGCCGATTCCCGGTTTCGGCTCCCCCATCTCCCCCGAGCGCGAGCGACCCCCCTCGGCGTAGACCAGCAGCATCTCCCCCTGGTCGAGGATCTCGTAGGCGGTCTTGAACGCCTCCTCGTCGTGGTGGCCGCGGCGGACCGGAAAGACGCCTCCGTGCTTGTAGATGTAGGTCAGGACCGGTGGGCCGAACAGCTGCGATTTGGCCATGAAGCGGATCTTCCGCCGCAGGTAGACCCCGACGAAGAAGTGATCCATCTGGCTGAAGTGGTTGGGGGCGAGGACCAGCGCCCCATGCCGCGGCACGTTCTTCACCCCGATCGCCCGCACCCGGTAGAGAAGCAGGGTCGGCAGGGTGACGATGCGCGCGAAGGTGTAGGTCAGCCGGCTCGCGCTTTCGCGCGGACTCGTGGAACTGCGTGAAGTACTCCGCCGGGCTCGGGTCCTTGTAGGCCTGTGGCTTCATTTCCGCCATACGAGAGGAGCCGCGATGGCCCACCGCTGGTCACCCTCGCCCGCCGAGGCAGTTACTCCGCCTCCAGGCCCACCGAATGGCGGGGAACGGTGGCCTTACCGGCCCGTATCGGGCCGAGCCCAGTCGCGCGAACGCTCCAGCGCCCGCCGCCAATCAGTCAGCAGCGACTCGCGCCGATCCGCCTTCGCAGCTCGTAGCGAGCCGCCTCGCGCCACATCTCCCCGACCCGCTCGCGGGTCAGACCCGTCGCGATCCCGGCCAGGTAGGCGGCGCCGAGCGCGGTCATCACCGGCGATCTCGGCACCACCACCGGGGCACCGAGCACGTCGGCCTGGAACTGCATCAGCCAGGCGTTGGCGACGGCGCCGCCGTCCGCCTTCAACACCTCGAGCGGCTCGCCCGCGGCCGCGCTCCTGGGCGCGGACGGCGTCGACGGTCTCATAGGCGATCGCCTCCAGGGTCGCCCGCGCCAGGTGCGCGCGGCCGCTGCCGCGGGTCAAGCCGACGATCGTGCCGCGCGCGCTTAAGGGTCCCAGTGCGGCGCGCCCAGCCCGGTCAGGAGCGGGGACGAAGTAAACGCCGTCGTTGGAGTCCAGCGAGGCCGCCAGAGCCTCCGTCTCCGCCGCCTTCCCGATGATCCCCAGCCCGTCCGCAGCCACTGCACGGCGGCGCCGGTCACGAAGATCGAGGCCTCGAAGCCGCGTAGGTGACTTCCTCGCCCAGCCCCCAGGCGACGGTGGCCAGCAGACCGTTGGGCGGGCAGGGCGCGACGCAGCGCCGCGCCGGTGTTGAGGAGGACGAAGCTCTTCCGGTTCCGTAGGTGTTCTTCGCCATCCGGCGTGATGGCAGGCCTGGCCGAAGAAGAGCCGCCTGCTGATCTCCGGCGATCCCGGCCACGGGCACCTCTCCGCCGAACTCGGTGGTCGTGCCTGGAGCGTGAGCCGATGGCAGCAGCTCCGGCAGCCGCGCCGGGTCGATCCCCAGCAGCTCGCACAACTCGAGTCCCAGGCGAGGCGGCGGATGTCGAACAGCATCGTCCGCGACGCGTTGAGTAGTCGGTGACGTAGCGCCCGGTGAGCTTGAAGAAGGCCAGGAGTCGATCGTCCCGAAGACCGCCCCGCTCCACTCCCTCGACGTTGCGCGCAGCAACCACTCGATCTTGGTGCCGGAGAAGTAGGGGTCGATCGTCAGCCCGGTCCGCTCGCGAACCAGCGCCTCCTGGCCGGCCGCGCGCGGCGTCGCGCTCGGCCGTCCGCCGGTCCTGCCAGACCAGCGCCCGGTGCAGCGGCTCGCCGCTCGCCGGGTCCCAGGCGACCACGGTCTCGCTGGTTGGTGATCCCGACGCCGTCCAGCTCCGCGCCCTCGATCCGGCTGAGGCGATCGCCTCGAGCCGCGACCCGGCGCGTCACCTCCCAGATCTCGGTCGCGTCATGCTCGATCCAGCCCGGTCGCGGGAAGTACTGATCGAACTCCGAGTAGCCACGCCCGGCGATGCGGCCCTCGGCATCGAAGACGAGACAGGTCGTGCCGGTCGTTCCCTGATCGATCGCGAGGATCACGGCCGCTCCCGTCCCGATCTCATACGCGATAGATACACGCGGACGAAGTCGCGCAGCTGAACGGCGCGGTGCGTGAAGCCGGCGAGGTCGCGACCGCTTGCCCGGTGCTCGAGGTCGAGCTCGTACTCGCCGGGCCGGTAGCCCGCGCGGACCGCGTCGACGGTCATCCCGATCTCCATGCCGAAGCCAACGGCGAAGGGGAGGCAGGCGCGCAGCGTCTCCACCCGCATCGCCCGCTGGCCGGAGATCGGCGCCGCGATCTCCGCCCCGCAGAGGCGGCGAACCGCCCAGCGGGCGAAGCCGAGCGCGAGCCCGAAGCCGCCGCCCAGGCGGCGCGAGAAGGCGGCGATGGCGAGGTCGCACTCGCCACTCGCGACGGCATCAACCAGCGGGGCCAAGCGCGACGCCGAGGCTCCGAGGTCGCCGTCGCAGAGGAGGAGGAGATCGGGCGGGGGCTCGGCGCTCAGCGCCGCCTCGGCGGCCGCGGAGACGTTCGCTCCCTTGCCGTGCGGCCGCCCGCGGCTCACCACCTGGGCGCCGGCGGCCATCGCGACGTCCGCCGTCCCGTCCGTCGAGGCGTCGTCCGCGACCCAGATCGCCGCGGCGGGAAACGCCCGGCGCAGCGCGGCGACCGTCTCCGCCACGCGGTCGGCCTCGTTGCGCGCCGCGACGATCGCCGCCAGGGCGCTACTGCGCTCCGCTTCCATCGAAACCCATTCTCCCTCGCCCCGCTTCCGCTGGGTCTCTGCTCGCCATTCGCGAGAGAAGAACACCGGAACGGATGGTTATTGTGCCGGGCCCATGCCAGATATCGAGGCTCACATCACCGGCAACGTGTGGAAGATCGAGGTGACGATCGGAGACCGGATCTCCGACGGCGACACCGTCGTCATCCTCGAGTCGATGAAGATGGAGATCCCGGTCGAGGCCGAAGACGACGGGACCGTGAAGGAGATTCGCTGCGAGGAGGGCCAGTCGGTGAGCGAAGGCGACGTCCTCGTCGTACTGGAGTAGCGGCCTCATGAACGAACGGCTCGCCGGCGGCAAGCTGATCCTCGATCGCCCGGCCGAGGCGGTTGCCCGACTGCGCATCTCCAACCCCGAGCGCCGCAACGCGCTCGACCACGAGGTCCTCGACGCCCTCGCCGAGACGCTGCCACGGCTCGACCGCGGCATCGAGACCCGCTGCGTCCTCATCACCGGTGCCCCACCCGTCTTCAGCGCTGGCTATGACATCGCCTCGATCTCCGAGGAGACCTTCGAGCGCGACGCCGAGGCGCTGGTCGCCCACCCCTTCCACGCCGCACTGGAGGCGGTTTCCAAGCACCCATGGCCGACCGTCGCGGCGATCAACGGCCACTGCCTCGGCGGCGGCCTCGAGCTGGCGATCACCTGCGACCTGGGGATTTGCGCCGCCGGTGCCCGACTGGGGATGCCGGCGGCGAAACTGGGCTTGATCTACGGTCACACGGGCCTGCGCAAGTTCCTCGACACCGTGGGCCTGGCCCGCACCAAGGAGCTGTTCCTGACCGGGCGCAACCTCAACGCCGATCGGGCCGAGCGGTTCGGCCTGGTCAACGAAGTCGTCAGCGATGACCGCCTCGGCCACGAGGCGGTCGATCTCGCCGCCGCGATCGCGGCCAACGCGCCCCTCTCGATGCGCGGCAACAAGCGCGCGATCGACCTGCTCAACTCCAGCCCGGTGCTGAGCGAACAGCAGGAGGCCGGGCTCCGAGCCCTGCGCGAGTCGTGCTTCTTCTCCGAGGACTTCCGCGAGGGCATCAGGGCGTTCGGCGAAAAGCGCCGGCCCGAGTGGACCGGGCGGTGAGCGCCGAGGCGCGCGCCACCCTCGCCGCCTCGGACCCGACGATGGCGGCGCTGATCGAGCGGGTCGGGGAGATCGATCTGGCGACGCGGCTGCGGCGGCGCAGCGAGGAGCGTCCGGCCGACGCCTACGGGGCGCTGCTGCGGGCAATCGTCGGCCAGCAGCTCTCGACCAAAGCGGCGCGGACGATCTACCTGCGCGTGCTCGACCTCTTCGATGGCACCACGCCGTCCCCCGAGCAGCTGCTGGAGGCCGGCGAAACCGACCTCCGCGGCGCCGGGCTCTCGGGCCGCAAGGTCGAGTACGTCCGCGACCTCGCCTCCCATGTGCTCAGCGGCGAGCTCGAGCTCGACCGCCTCGACCAGCTCGATGACGAGGAGGTGATCGAGGAGATCGTCGCCGTCCGCGGGCTCGGGCAGTGGACCGCGGAGATGTTCCTGATCTTCCACCTCGAGCGTCCCGACGTGCTCTCGGGCGGCGACCTCGGCATCCGCAAAGCGGTGCAGGTCGAGTACGGACTGAGCGAGATGCCCGCCCCGCAGCGGGTGCTTGAGATCGGCGAGCCCTGGCGCCCCCACCGCAGCCTCGCCTCGCTCTACCTCTGGGAGTCGCTCGCCGCCGTCCCCGGCGCCTGAGCGCTTTGCTTTTTTTGGGCACGTCTGATCCCAAGCTGAAGGCCGCGGCCTCGTTCGCCGACAATGCCCACATGGGACTTCGCTCCTGGATCGGCCTCTCCGCGGTGCTGCTGATCGCCGCCGGCTCCGTCGTCGCGGCGCTGACCGTCCACGCGAACGATCAGGCCAACTTCCACAAGATGCAGGAAGACGAGGCGACCCGCTCGGCCCACCAGGCCGAGTCGGTCGCGGCCCTCTCGATCAGCCAGCTTTCGAGCGCCGCCGCCTTCTTCCAGGCCGAGGGGTCCTTCAGCCAGCACGAGTTCGACATCATCGCCAAGCCCCTGCTGGACGAGGGAGTCCTCAGCGGTGCCGCCTTCATCCCGCGCGTGACCCGCTCCCGGCGGCCCGCCTTCGAAGCGCGGTTCGGAGCACCGATCTTCGAACCGGGGCCCGACGGTCCGCAGAGGTCGCCCAGCCGGCCGGTCTACTTCCCGATCGCCTACGCGGTCAGCGCTTTCGCTGGCGCGGCCCCCGTCGGCTACGACCTCAGCGCCGACCCCACGCGCGCGCCCTTCCTGCGCCGCGCCCGCGACAGCGGCGGGGCGATCGCGACTCCGCCGGTGCCGCTGCTGATCGGAGGGCTCGGTATCAACGTCTACCGGCCCGTCTACCGCGACCGCGCCCCGATCGCGACGGCCGCGCAAAGGCGCAGGGCGCTCGTCGGCTTCGCCGCCGGGGCCTTCCGCGTCGGCGATCTCGCGGCCGCGGCGGTGCATGCCCTGCCCGACTCCACCGCCGTCCAGCTGCGGATCTCCAACAAGGCCGTGATCGGGCCCAAGGGCAAACTCGACGACGCCGCCTCGGCGCCGATCCACATCGCCGACCGCACCTGGCTGCTGATCGTCCGCGACCCCAACCGGCCCGACGTAGGCCTGCCGCTCCTGCTCGGCGTGGTCGGCATTGCCCTGGCCGCGCTGCTCGGCTCGCTGATCCTCGTCTGGAGCCGCAGCGAACGCATGCAGGAACTGCAGCGCGAAGCGAGCCAGGACTCGCTGACCGGGCTGAAGAACCGGCGCCGCTTCGAGGAAGACCTGCGGGCGGCGATGGCGCGCTGCCGCCGCGAGGGCACGACAGGAGCCCTGCTGATGCTCGACCTCGACAACTTCAAGCAGGTCAACGACACTCATGGCCACCCGGCCGGCGACCGCCTGATCGAGGAGATCGCCGAGGTCCTGCGACGTCGCACCCGCGAGAGCGACGTCCTCGCCAGACTCGGCGGCGACGAGTTCGCCGTCTTGCTGCCGCGCTGCAGCCGGACGGAGGCGCGGGTGGTCGCCGAAGCCATCGCCGAGGCGATCCGCGAGCACCGGCCCAAACAGGACGGCTTCGTGGCGATCAGCGCCAGCGTCGGCGTGGCGATGTTCGGCGACGACCCGCGCATCGGCTTCGCCTCGATCATCTCCGAGGCGGACACGGCGATGTACGCGGCCAAGGACAGCGGTCGCGACGAGGTTCGCGTCTTCGACCCGCTGGCGATCCGCGAGGACGCCGCGGAGCCGCGCTAGCGGCGGGGCAGCCCGGCTCGCAGGTCCAGCACGCGCTGTGCCGAGGCCTCGAATTCGGCGCGCTCGAGCGCGCCGGCGCGAAGCTTCCTCACCAGTGCCCGCCAGGCTGCTTCGGCCGGTTGCAGCTCTGCGAACAGCAGCAGGTCGGTGCCGGCCCGGGCGGCGGCGATACCCGCCTTCGACGGGCCGCCGAAGGAGCGCACCGCGACGGTGTTGAGCGCGTCGCTGATCGAGACCCCCTCGAACCCGATTCGCCTCCTCAGCTCGCCGGTCGCGATCGGCCGGGAGAAGGCGGCGGGGACCTTCGAGAGCGCCGGGTAGATCGCGGTGCTGAGCATCACCATCTCTCCGCCGAATTCGGAGAATGGCCGGTAGGGAGCCTCGTCTACGGACCGCAGGCGCTGCTTGGAGATGCCGATCCGCTGGACGGCGAAATCGGTGTTTTCCTTGGCGGCGCCGAGCCCTGGGAAGTGCTTTGCGGTGGCCGCCACGCCGCCGCCCTGAAGGGCTTCGGCGAAGGGGATCGCGGTGGCCGCGACGCGCTCCGCGGTGGCACCGAAGCCGCGTTCGGTTTCGGCGATCGTGCCGCCGGGGCGAGCGACGTCGAGCACGGGCGCGAGGTCGACGTTGACCCCGAGATCGCGCAGGTTGCGCGCCGTGCGCCGACCCTGTTCGCGGCTGAAGGCGGCACCGCGGGCGCCCATCTGGCGCGCCGAGGCGGTGGGGGCGCCGTCGACGCGCTTCACCAGCCCACCCTCCTGGTCGACCATGATCAAGAGCGGATCGCGCAGGACCGGCGGCCGCCGAATCCCCTGCAGCCGATCGATCAGGCGCCGACCGGTGCCGCGGGTCGGGAAGTTCTCGGCGAAGAGCACCACCCCGGCGATCCTGCCGCTGTGGATCGCGCTTCGCAGGCGCGGCGAGACCTCGGTGCCGCTCAGCCCGACGACGATCCGCTCCCCCGCGAGCTGGCGGAGCGACAGGGTGCTGGCCTCCTCGACCGGCGCCCGGCTGTCTCCAAGCGCCGCGCCGAGCGCGAACGCGCCCAGCGCCAGGCCGGTCAGCGTGCCCAGGGCCAACCGCCGCCGCCGCGCTTTCGCTCGCTTCATGCGCTCGATGCTACGACCTCCAACCGGGGCGGCCAGACCACCCGACATCCGCGGATACCTTAGCCTTGCGGCAATCCTCCCCATGGAAAGTGAGCGCGAATGCCACCGCTGATCACCTTCGAAGAAGCTCTCGACTACGGGCAGCTGACCGACCAGGACGAGATCGGTGCCCTGGTCGAGCGCGCCTGGGCGGTCCGCCGTGAGAACTTCGGCGACTCCACCGACATGTGCTCGCTGGTCAACGCGAAGTCGGGCGGCTGCGCCGAGGACTGCGGCTTCTGCGCCCAGTCGCGCTACGCCGAGGCCGACACCCCGATGCACGCGATGATGGAGCCCGAGCAAATCCTCGAGCACGCCAAGGCCGCCGAGGCCGCCGGGGCGCATCGCTTCTGCATGGTGACCCAGGGCCAGGGCCTCTCCAAACGGGACTTCCAGAAGATCCTCGATGGTGCCCGCCTGGTCTCCGAAAAGACGAACCTGAAGCGCTGCGCCTCGATCGGTCACATGTCCGCCGAGCGCGCCAAGTCGCTGCGCGAGGCCGGGATCCAGCGCGTCCACCACAACGTCGAGTCGGCCCGCTCCTACTACCCGGAGGTCTCCTCCACCGTGCGCTACGAGGGCCGTTTGCGGACGATCCAGGCGGTCAAGGAGGCTGGCCTGGAGACCTGCGTCGGCGGCATCCTCAACCTCGGTGAGACGCCCGAGCAGCGGGTCGAGATGGCCTTCGAGCTCTCGGAGATCAACCCCACCTCGGTGCCGATCAACCTGCTGATCCCGAAGGAGGGCACGAAGTTCGGCGACCGCTCGGTGATGGACCCCTGGGAGGTCGTCAAGTGGATCGCGATCTTCCGCCTGATCATCCCCGGTGCCCTCTTCCGCCTCTGCGGCGGCCGCGTCGAGAACCTCGGCGAGCTGCACGGCCTGGCCGTGAGGGCGGGGCTGAACGGCGTGATGATGGGCAACTTCCTCACCACCCTCGGCGCCGAGCCCGCGGAGGACCGGGCGATGTTCGAGGAGCTGGGGCTGAATGTCGCCCGCCAGCCCGACAACGGGTCCAACCCGCGGCCGGACAACCGCTCCGGCTGGCTCGAGGGCGAGACCCCGGCGACGCCGATGGAAGAGCTGGTCGACCACCAGGAGGAGGCCAACTTCTGGGATCCCTCGACCCAGCTGCGGGTGGTCAAGAAGAGCAGGAAGGCCCCCACCTACCCGACCGCGGCGTGACCGACGTCGCGGAGCGACTGGAGGAGCTCCGCGACCGCGGGCTCTACCGGCGCCTGCGACTGATCAGCGGACCCCAGGGCCCCGAGGTGACCCTCGGCGGCCGCCCCGTCCTGCTGCTCTGCTCCAACAACTACCTCGGGCTCGCCGACGACCCGCGCGTCCGCGAGGCGGCGGCCGAGGCGGCGCTGCGCTGGGGCGCCGGCGCCGGCGCCTCGCGGCTGATCTCGGGCAACATGGAGCCGCACCGCGAATTGGAGTCGCGGCTCGCCGAGTTCAACGGCTACGAGTCGGCACTCTTGTTCGGCTCCGGCTACCTCGCGAACACCGGCGCGATCGCGGCCCTGGCCGGGCGCGGCGAGGTCGTCTTCTCCGACGAGCTGAACCACGCCAGCATCGTCGACGGCTGCCGGCTCTCGCGCGCGGAGACCTTCGTCTTCCGGCACGGCGACCTCGATCACCTCGACTGGGGGCTGCGCCAGGCGGCGGGGCGCGGCTCGCTGATCGTCAGTGACGGGCTCTTCTCGATGGACGGCGACGTCGCCCCGCTGGGCGAGCTGCTGACGCTGGCGCGGCGCCACGGCTGCCGGCTGATGGTCGACGAGGCCCACGCGACCGGCGCGATCGGGCCCGGCGGTCGCGGCTCCGTGGCCGCCGCCGGGCTCAGCGGCGAGGTCGACATCGTCGTCGGCACCCTCGGCAAGGCGCTCGGCTCATATGGCGCCTACGTCTGCGCCGGCTCGGACACCGTCGACTTCCTCGTCAACAGCGCCCGCCCGTTCATCTTCTCCACCGCCCCCCCGCCCTCCGCGGTCGGCGCCGCCGCAACGGCCCTGGAGGTGCTGTGGACCGAGCCCGCGCTGGTCGAGCGGCTGCGGGCGAACGCGGCGACCCTGCGCGACGGCCTGAGGGCGGAGCACCTCGATGTCGGCTCCTCCGAGACCCAGATCCTCCCGGTCGCAGTGGGCGATGTGACGCAGACGATGGACCTCTGCGAGCTCGCCCTCGAGCGCGGTGTCTTCGCCCAGGGAATCCGCCCGCCGACGGTTCCCGAGGGAACCTCGAGGCTGCGCTTCACGGTCATGGCCACGCACAGCCCCGAGGACCTGCGGCGCGCCGCGCGCCTGGTCGGCGAGGCCGGCCGCGAGATCGGCCTGGCGCGGTTGCGCCCGCCGGTAGCGCCGGTCGCCTAGCGTCGCTGGATCGATGAGCGATCCAGCGGCCGGAATCTTCGTCACGGGAACCGGTACCGAGGTCGGCAAGACCGTAGTCGCCGCCGTGATCGCCCGCACCCTCGCCGCCGCCGGCCAGCGGGTCGCCGTCTTCAAGCCCGCTGTCACCGGCCTCGACGAATTCACCGCCGACCGGCCGATTGGTCGAAACAGCGGCGATATGTCGGCCCAGCGACTGGCGGATCACGAGCTGCTGCGGCTCGCGGCGGGATCCGAGCAGAGCGACGAGCAGATCGCGCCCTACCGGTATGGGCCGCCGGCCTCGCCACACCTCGCCGCGGCGATGGCGGGCGAGGAGATCGACCCGGCGCGACTGCGCGCCGCCGCCCGGGCGGCCGCCGCGGGTGCGGACGCCCTGGTCTGCGAGGGAGTCGGCGGTCTGCTGGTGCCACTGGCCCCGGCTACCTCGTCCGCGACCTTGCGGCCGAGCTCGGCTTCCCGCTCGCGATCGCGGCGCCGCCGGGGCTGGGAACGATCAACCACACGCTGCTGACGGTCGCGGCGGCGCGCGCCGCCGGCCTCGAGGTCGCCGTCGTCGTCCTCACCCCTGGCGACCGGAGCCGACCGCGATCGAGCGCTCCAACCGCGACACGATCGCCTCCCTCGGTGCGGTCGAGGTCCTCACCCTCCCGGCACTCGACCTCTCCGCCCCTGCCACGTGGCCGAAGCTAACCCCGCCGATGGGCCGACTTCGGGAGACATGAACCCGATTTCGATCCGTCGGGCGGGGCTCAGGCGGGGACGATGACGTCCAGGTGGCCGTCGGAGAGCTCGACCTCGAAGCCGGTGGCCGCGGCGATCGCCGCTGTTCCCTCGGGATCCTTCGGCGCCTTCTTCGCCAGCAGCAGAGCCCGAGCCACATCGCCCCGCGGGGCAGCAGGATCAGAGCATCGGTGCAGTCTCAGGAAACGGGCCCGCCGGCGCCCACGGTCTCCCGGGCCGCGACTGCGGAGCCACCGGGGTTTACGTCCGCCTCGGCTGCCTCGACCGTCGTCGTCCGCTTGCCTTTGGCGCGGATCGCCGTCACTCCGACCACCGCACCGACCAGGGCGACCACGCCGGAGACGCTCATCGCGTGACTCAGCGCGTAGACGAACGATTCCGCGCCCGCGGACGCCGCCCGTTTCGCCTGGGCGGGATCGAGGCTCTTCAATGCCCCGGAGACCGAGCCGCTGCCGAGCTGTTCTGAGATTTCGGCTCGGTCGGCGGCCGAGATGCCCGACCCGCTGAGCAGCGAGTCGAGTCGCGAGCTGACCAGGCCCTGGAAGATCGCTCCGGTCACCGCGACGCCGAGGCTACCGCCGACCATCCGGAACATCGAGAGCACACCGGAGGCGATCCCGGCTTTCTGCACGGGAACGGCGTTCATCGCGGCGCTGGTCATCGGCGACATCGTCATCGCGATGCCGACTCCGAGCAGCATGAATCCCGGCAGCAGGTCGAGGTAGCCCGAGTCGACCGCGATCCGGCTGAAGGTGAAGAGCGACGCGGCGACCAGGAGCAGTCCGCCGCCGATCAGCCAGCGCGGGCCGAAGCGATCCGAGAGCCGCCCGGCGATCGGCGCGACGGCGACGATCATCAACGTCGAGGGCAGAAACCTGACCCCGGCTTCGAGCGGCGTGTACCCGAGGATGTCCTGCATGTAGAGGGCGAGGAAGAAGAAGACGCCGAGCATCGCGAAGGAGATGACCAGGGCGACCACCACCGCGCCGAGGAAGTTGCGATCGGAGAGGAGGTCGAACTGGACCATCGGCGCCTTGACCCGGTTCTCGACCGCGACGAAGACCGGCAGGGCGACGGCGGCGACGGCCAGGAGGCCGATGATCGAGCTGGATCCCCAGCCCCAGCTGTTGCCCTCGACCAGGGCGAGGATGAGTGCCGTGAGGCCGGCGGTCAGGACCGCTACCCCGGGGTAGTCGACGTCGCGCCCGACCGACGTGTCACGCGACTCGCGCACCGCGAACAGCGTCGCCGCGACGGCGCCGATCGCGACCGGGATGTTGAGGTAGAAGATCGCCCGCCAGCTGACGTGCTCGGTGAGGAAGCCGCCCAGGACCGGGCCGATCGCCAGCGCCAGGGCCGAGACGCCCGCCCAGGTCCCCATCGCCTTGCCCCGCTCCTGAGGCGGGAAGGCATCGGTGATGATCGAGAGCGTCCCCGGCATCATCAGCGCCGCGCCGACGCCCTGGACGATCCGGCTGACTACCAGCGAGGTCGAGTCCGGCGCCAGGCCGGCGGTGGCCGAGGAGAGGGCGAAGATGACTACGCCGGCGAGGAACATGCGGCGGCGGCCGAAGATGTCGCCGAGCCGGCCGCCGGTCGCCAGCAGCACCGCGAAGGAAAGCGTGTAGCCGTTGATCGTCCACTCGAGGCCGGAGATCGAGGCCCCGAGATCCCGCTGGATCGACGGCAGGGCGACGTTCACGACGGTGTTGTCGAGCATGATCATGAACAGCGCGAAGCACATCGCTCCGAGCGTCCACCACTTGCGGTTGTCCGCGGTGATCAGATGGCGGTAACGGGTCAAGCGGTCCCACTTCCCTTCAGAAGTTCGTAGGTCTCCGCGATGTCGTCGCGGTCCATCAGCGAGTCGACGGCGGCGTCGAGCTTGCGTCGCTGGGCGGCGCTGAGTGTCGCCGCGAACGCCGTGATCCCGGTCTGGCGAACGGTGACCAGGGTGTGAGCCAGCTGCTTGCCCTTGGCGGTGATCTTCACCTGGCGCACGCGCCGGTCGTCGGGGTCCTCGACCCGAGTCGCCAGGCCGGCTTTGACGAGGGCGTCGACCGCCCGGCTCATCGACGGCACCGAGACGCCGAAGCGCTCGGCCAGATCGCCGACCTGCCACGTTTCCGCGGACTGCCCCAGGCCCCCCAGCTCCAGCAGTGCCTTGCACTGCGTCATCGACAGGCCCGACTCCTCGATCACGCGCAGCTGGTTGCCTCGGTCATAGAGAAAGAGATGGCGCAGCAGGGCGGTCAGCCTCGCCGCCGTCTCCTCTGCCTCGGGCCCGGTCTCAGAGGCCGCCTTCGCGGCCATCGCCTTCACGTCGCTCGCTTGCATTCGACGATGTTTGCAAATCCGCAACTATTTCTCAACAGCAATATTTTCGTTTGTGATGCATATCACCCGGGAAGCCGCGCTTGGCTCCGCCGTGGCCGCGAGCGCGCGCCGGCTGATCCAGCGGTAAGAGCCGGCATGCCGTCCCGAAGCCCCTTGTAGAGTGGCCGGGTGGACATTCGACGCCGCGGCCCGGCCGAGCTACCCAACTCCGGCTCGCCCTCGATGCCCCGGCCGGCAGCCTCAGTGGTCCTGCTCAGGCGCGGCGGCAGGCATTCCGAACGGGCGCTGGAGGTGCTGCTGCTGAAGCGCACCGAGAAGGCGAGCTTCATGCCCGGCGTCTGGGTCTTCCCGGGCGGCGCCGTCGACCCCGAGGACGGCGAGGGAGACGCCGGCTACCGCGCCTGCGCGATGCGCGAGCTGGCCGAGGAGGCGAGCATCGAGCTGCCCGCCGGCGAGGAGCTGGTGCCGTTCTGCCGCTGGATAACGCCGGAGGCGATCTCGACCCGCTTCGACGCCTGGTTCTTCCTCGCCCTCGCCCCCGCCCACACGCTCCCCCAGCCGGACGGCGTCGAGACCGTCGAGGCCGGCTGGTTCCAACCTGCCACCGCGCTGCAGGCCCAGGCGGCGGGGAAGCTGGCGCTCGCCTTCCCGACCGTGCACCAGCTCGAGTCGCTGCTTCCCTTCCGCACCTCCGACGAGGTGATGGCCGCTCATCGCGACCGCGCGGTCGAGCCGATCCTGCCGAAGATGCTGGGCGACCGCGACGAGCAGCGGGTCGTCGTCCCCGGCGACCCCGACTACCCCGTCTGAGAACCTAGCTCTGCGGGAAGGGCTCCAGGCCGGCGTGCCAGGGCCCTGGGCGATAGGCGTGGATGCCGCTCTCTTCCATCTCGCCCTGCAGGCGCTTGAACAGCTCTCCCGCGTTCTTCAGTGCGGACTTCAGCTCCGCCTCGCTGCGCTCGCGCAGCCGCCAGAGGAACCAGAGCTGTCGATCGTTGACGCCGAAGTCGATCTCGCCGGTCATCGTCGTCACCCAGCCGAGGAAGCCCGGCCCGAACAGCTCGCGCAGTGCTACCGGGTCGTACTCCTTGGGCACCGTCGCCCAGAAGCGCTTGTTGAAGTCGATCGACTCGAATTCGACCTTGCGTGAGAAACGCTGCATCGCCACCTCTCGACCCTCGATCGACTCCACGTTGAAGGCGGGAACCACCCGGGCCAGATCCGGCATGTGGGCCTTGGCGAGAATCGCGGTCGGCAGCGTCGCCTTGGCGAAAAGGCCACCGACCTGCCTTTCGTCGGCGTCGCAGGAGGCCCCCCAGAAGCCCTCCGCCAGCTGGCCGGTGAGCCGGTTGACCCCGCCGACGCAGAGCGCCACCGGACCGTCCTTGGGATTGATCCCACCGATCTCCTCGTAGGTGAGTCCGTTTCTCTCGCCGTAGCGGCGAACCGTCTCGGCCCATTCCTGCGCTTCCTGCCTGGCGCCCATCGCCCGATCCTAAGCGTCGCAGCGAGCCTTGGGCGCCGCCGATCGGCGTTAGGATGCGCGCAAGTCCGCTTCGACCACAGGAGCCTTCATGACCATCGTCATCATCGTCGTAGTAGCGATCATCGTCATCGCGGTCCTGTACTACATCGCGAAGCGCAACTCGATCATCGCCGCGCGCAACCGGGTCGACGAGTCATGGAGCGGGATCGATGTGCAGCTGAAACGGCGCCACGACCTCGTCCCCAACCTGGTCGAGACCGTCAAAGGGTACGCCGAGCACGAGAGCCAGGTCTTCGAGAAGGCGACCAAAGCGCGAGCCGCGGCGATGCAGGCCAGCAGCGTCGGCGACACCGCCAAAGCCGAGTCGAAACTGAGCGGCGCCCTGACCGAACTTCGCGCGGTCGCCGAGAACTACCCGACCCTGCGGGCGACCGAGAACTTCCAGCAGCTGAGTCGCAACCTCTCCGAGCTCGAGGACGAGATCCAGGCCTCGCGCCGGATCTACAACTCCAACGTCCAGTCCTACAACACGGACATCCAGCAGTTCCCGGGGTCGATCATCGCCAGCCAGGCCGGCTTCTCCGCGCGCGAGTACTTCGAGATCGACGGCGCCGAGCGTGAGCCTGTCTCAGTCAGCTTCGGCGACAAATGAGTTCTCCTAGAATCTGGGTATGACCGCGACCAGGGAAGCAACGCTTTGGATCTGCGAGAGCTGCGGATTCATCTACGACCCGGCGATCGGCGACCCCGACGGGGGGATCCCCCCTGGAACGGCCTTCGAGGACGTCCCCAAGGACTGGTTCTGCCCGGTCTGTGGCGCGCGGACCAGCGACTTCCGTCCACTCGAGCCGGACGAGGCCTGAACCTCCTGCCAGCCGCTCGCGACGGGGGTGGGAGCGAGCTAGATAGCGGGAGATCATGAGTGCGAGCGAGCCAGAGCGGAGCACGCGGGCCGAGTTTGACTTCGACTGGATAGTCGTTGGCTCGGGATTCGGAGGTTCCGTTTCCGCGCTCCGGCTTGCCGAGAAGGGCTACTCGGTAGGGGTGCTCGAGTGCGGCCGGCGATTCCGCGACGAGGACTTCCCGAAGTCGACCTGGGACCTGCGGCGGTACTTCTGGGCGCCCCGCCTCGGCCTGCGGGGCATCTTCCGCCTCACCCCGTTCAAGGACGTCTCCGTGGTCAGCGGCTGCGGCGTCGGCGGCGGCAGCCTCGGCTACGCCAACACGCTCTACGTGCCTCCGTCGGACTTCTTCAACGACCCGCAGTGGGCCGACCTAGAAGACTGGGAGTCGGCCCTCGCGCCGCACTACGACGAGGCGCAGCGGATGCTCGGCGTGGTCGTGCATGAGGATGACGACCCTGCCGACCAGCTCCTGCGCGAGTTCGGCGAGGAGATCGGCGTCGCCGACACCTACCGCAAGACCCCGGTCGGGATCTTCCTCGGCGAGCCGGGCGAGACCGTCCCCGACCCCTACTTCGGCGGCGAGGGGCCGGGCCGAACCGGCTGCACGCGCTGCGGCCGGTGCATGGTCGGATGCCCGCACGGCGCCAAGAACACCCTCGTCAAGAACTACCTCTGGCTGGCCGAGCACCGCGGCGTCGAGGTCACGCCGGACCGCACCGTGACCGAGATCCGCCCACTCGGCGCCGCCGACGGCAGCGACGGGTACGCGGTCACCAGCGAGCGTTCCGGCATGTTTCGCGGTCGCGGCCGGCACACCCTCACCGCCCGCGGCGTCGTCGTCGCCGCCGGGCCCCTCGGCACAAACAGGCTGCTGCAGCGCTGCCGTCTCGGCGGCGCCCTGCCGCGCATCTCGGCGCGGCTGGGGGAGCTGGTGCGCACCAACAGCGAGATGATCCTCGCCGTCACCGTCCCAGAGGACTACCCCGACGATCTGACCAAGCGAATCGCGATCAGCTCCAGCATCTACCCCGACCCCCACACCCATATCGAGACGGTCACGTACGGCAAGGCGGGCGACTCGATGAGCATGCTCTACACGCTGATGGTCGGCGACGGCACCCGAGTGACCCGCCCGCTGAAGCTGCTGGCCCAGATCCTGCGCCATCCGGGCCACTTCGCGAAGACGCTCTGGCCGCGCGGATGGTCGCGGCGCACGATCATCCTGCTCGTGATGCAGACCCTCGACAACGCGATCGCGCTACGGCCGACTCTGAAGCGCTCGGGAGACGTACGGCTGCAGACCGAACAGGACCCCGACCGCCCCAACCCAACTTTCATCCCAATCGCCAACGAAGCCGCGGAATGGCTCGCCAAGCGCACCGGCGGGATCGCCCAGAGCTCGACGACCGAGGCGCTTATGAACGTCCCGACGACGGCGCACATCCTCGGCGGCGCCGTCATCGGCCACGGCCCCGAGGACGGCGTCGTCGATAGCGGCCAGCGCGTCTTCGGCTACGAGAACCTGCTGGTCTGCGACGGCGCCGCCGTACCGGCCAACGTCGGCGTCAATCCGAGCCTGACGATCACCGCCCTCGCCGAGCACGCGATCAGCCAGGTACCGCCGAAGGTGGGACCGAGCCGCGCCGCCCCGAGGGGACGCGGTCAGTCCCCCTGAGCTAACGCTCAGCCGGCGTCGGCGAGCCTCTGCCCGACGTAGTCCCAATTCACGACGTTCCAGAAGGCATCGATGTATTCGGGGCGTTTGTTCTGGTACTTGAGGTAGTAGGCGTGCTCCCAGACGTCGCATCCGAGCAGCGGGATGCTGCCATCGGAGATCGGTGAGTCCTGGTTGGGCGTCGAGACGACCGCGAGGCCCGAGGAGTCCTTGACCAGCCAGGCCCAGCCGGAGCCGAAGCGGGCGATGCCGGCGTCTTTGAACTCCCCTTTGAAGCTGTCGAAGGACCCGAAGGTCTCGGCGATGGCGGAGCCCAGCTCGCCCTGCGGCTCGCCGCCGCCGTCGGGGCTCAGCATCTGCCAGAAGAGAGTGTGGTTGTAGTGCCCGCCGCCGTTGTTGCGGACCGGGCCCTGCTTGTCGCCGGGCAGGCTGGAGAGGTTGCGCAGGACGTCCTCGACGTCGCGATCGGCCCACTCCGTGCCCTCGAGGGCTCCGTTGGCTTTGTCGACGTAGGCCTGGTGGTGCTTGTCGTGGTGGACCCGCATCGTCGCCTCGTCGATGTGGGGCTCGAGCGCGTCGTAGGGGTAGGGCAGATCGGGAACCGAGAAAGCCATCGAGGGTCTCCTTGTGTCAATTGGACGGTCACGACGGAGCCTAACCGCCGCGACCCTCCAGCTACCCCTCCGCCCGACCCGGTACACCGTCGCCGGCGCTGCGGAAGCCTCAGCCCCCGAATCGTGCCCGCGGGACCGTTTCGGGATCGCCGCCGGTCCAGGCATTGAATCGGTACCAGGCCGGCTTGGCTTCGCGCTTCTCGGTCAGCAGGCCGGCGGAGCGGCAGAAGCCACAGCCAACGGGCTCGTCGGACCAGGTGAACCACCAGGCGCCGCCGATGTTCCATCGCAGCCGCTGCGCCGAAAGCATCGAGAATGCCCGTGAGAGCTCGTTCGCCTGCCCGTAGAGGCCCCGCTCCCAACGAGTGGGGCCGTTTCGCGACCCCCAGCCCAGCTCGGTCACGTAGAGACGCGTCGCGGCGTCGTGGTGGATCCTGCTGATGCGGCGCAGGTTCCTGAGCTGGGCGCCCATCGCCCTCGCGTCGGCGACGTAGGGATGAAGGGCGATTCCATCGAAGTAGCTCTTCACGTTCCCCGCCCGGTATAGCCGCGAGAGATAGTCGCCCGAGGCGACGTTGGGCGGCACCTGCAACGGCCGGCCGAAGAGTCCGCCGACGATCACCTTGGAGCCGGGATCGGCGTGGTGCAGGACCCGGCCGGAGATGCGGATCAGGGTCGCGAACCGCTCGGGACTGGGGTTCTCGGCGAAGGTCACGATGTTCTCCTCGTTCCAGATCTCCCAGTTGCGGATCGGCAGGGACGGAAGTTCGGTGTGATCGCGCCAGAAGTCGCCGGATGGCCCGTACCGGTCGGCGGCTTCGCGCAGGAAGGTGGACCAGCCCCAGCGCTGCCAGGAACTGGTCACGGGCAGGTCGATGACCCGTGGCGCGGCCCATTCAGGCGTGCCCCAGACGAAGGGCATCACCCGGATCCTTTCTTCCGCGGCGAGTTCGACCTCGCGGTCGAAGCCCGACCAATCGGGATCGGAGACAAGCGGGCTGTCGGGCTGCACCGACGACCAGTACAGCGGCAGCCGAACGCTGTTCACTCCCGCTTCTCGCATCAGCCCGAAATCCGTGCTGCCGACCGGGCCCTGTGGCGATATGCCGACAAACCCCGGCGGCAGGTATGCCGAGGCAGGCGACGGCATCAGCGCCATCAGGAAGAGCACGATCAGAAGGGGAAGCCTGCGGGCCATTGCCTAGCTGGGAACCATTGCAGGAGGCAAAGTAGCGGCCCCCCGAGCGGAGCGGAGCGCGTCCTGGCGCCGCTCTGGGATAATCGGCCCTCTCGGGGCGTGGCGCAGCCTGGTAGCGCGCACCGTTCGGGTCGGTGAGGTCCCCGGTTCAAATCCGGGCGCCCCGATGTCTCAGCCAGGGCAGCCTGTGATCTCGGCAGTCGTGCCGGGCGGCACAGGCCGGCCCTGAGCGCCGCACGGCGGGGAAGCTCGCCGTCTGACGATAAGGTCGGCGGCGGGCGATCGCGAGGCGCCGTTAGGGTCTCCACATGGACGATGACGGCGCCTTCGAGGCGCACGAGGTCGATCTCCACGGGCACCGCGCGGTCTACCGGGTCGCCGGCAGCGGCCCGACTGTCGTCCTGATCCACGGGATGATCAACTCCTCGCGGCACTGGGAGGCGGTCGCACTGCGCCTGGCCGACTCCTACAGCGTCGTCGCCCCCGACCTGATCGGCCACGGCGACTCCGCGACCCCGCGCGGCGACTACTCGCTCGGCGCCCACGCCGCCAGCATCCGGGACCTGCTGGCGACGCTCGGGATCGAACGGGCGACGATTGTCGGCCATTCCCTCGGCGGCGGCGTCGCGATGCAGTTCTTCTACCAGTTCCCGCAACGCACCGAGCGCCTCGCCCTGATCTCCAGCGGCGGACTCGGCCATGACGTGAGTCCGCTCCTGCGCGGTGCCGCGCTGCCCGGATCGGCCATTCTCCTGCGCCTCGCCAGCCGACCACGCCTCGTCGGCGCGCTTGCCACAGCGGGGGCGCGGCTTCGCGCCCGCGGCAGCTCGACCGGCGCCTATCTGCAGGCGGTCGCGCGGGCCCTGGCGCCGCTGCAGGAGCCGGGCTCGCGGCGGGCCTTCCTCGAGACCCTGCGCTCCGTGGTCGACTTCCAGGGCCAAAGGGTCAGCGCCGGCGACCGTCTCTACCTGCTCGGCGAGATGCAGACCCTGATCGTCTGGGGCGAGCGCGACCGCACGATCCCGATCGCGCACGGGCTCGAAGCCGAGCGCGCGATACCCAACTGCCGCTTCGAGACCCTCCCGCGCGCCGCGCACTTCCCGAACCTCGAAGACCCCGAGGGCCTGGCGAGCGTGCTGCGGGACTTCCTCGCCACCACCGCCCCGGCCCGGATCGACGATTCGGAATGGGGCGCGGTGATCGGGCGGCGGGCCCGGGCCAGCATCCGGCGGGTCGCCTGAGATCGCCTATTCGACTTCGGCGATGGCGCCTTCGATTTCGCCGAGCTTGGGGCCGTCCTGGAGCGTCCTGGTCCCGTTAGGCCCGCTGACGATCGCGGCCTGGCGCAGGCGGATGCCGAGATCGCTGCCGAGCTGCTCGTAGCCTTCCAGCCGCTTCGATATCGCCCCGTCGGAGCCCCCGCCCTGCTCCAGAGCCGCTTCCCATTCGGGCGCGTTCAGTTCCTCCACCCCACCGGCGATCGAGTCGAGGAAGTCCTGGTCGATGCCGAAGCGCTTGGCTTCGTCCGGGTTGCGGAAGAAGAGGTAGGTGTACTGCCAGCCGTAACCCTGTTCGGCCGCCGCCTCGGCCCCGTAGAAGCCGAGCTCCTCCGGGCTTTCGCTGTTCGAGTAGTGGCGGTAGAGCAGCTTGACGGCGCCGGGACGAGCGTAGTCTTCGGTCAGGCGGGGGATCGTGCTGAGGAAGTCTTCGCGGCAGTTGGAGCACTGCAGGTCGTTGAAGACCTGGATCGTCACCGGCGCGTCGGAGGAGCCGAGCCGGTCGCCTTCCTGCGGGATCCCGCCGAAGATTTCCTGGGCTTCGGTGATGCCGGCCACGTGCACCACGGCCTTGCCCGCCTTCTGGGTCGAGATGTTGACGATCGAGTAGCCCAACGCAAGCAGGCCCAGGGCAAGAATCAGGATCACCCAGACGCGGCCTCTGCGGGGCATCGCTTTGACGGCAACTTCAGACATCGGCTCCATTATCCCGACCTGCCGCTCGCGGAACCCGCAAGGTGCGGGGCCGGGATTTGACACGTCCGCACAGAGCGATAAACATGCGATACCCACTTCTTCAACCACATGGGAGGTCTCCGTGGCCAATCACCTGACGCCCAGCGAACTCGCCGACCAGCTGCAGATGAAACAGCAGGAGGTGATCGGGAAGTGCGTCGAGATGGGCGTCCCGATCTTCCGTGGCCGCATCGACAGAACCCTGTTCGAGACGTCGCTCCGCAGCCTCGCTCCCAGCCAACCACTGCAGACTGGCTCCGCGGCCAGGCACTGATCTAGACTCCCCCCGGATGGAGGGGAGGGGAACTAGATCCAAGACGCTCGCGGACCTGCTGTTGCGGGCGGCAGAGAAGTACGGGGACAGCCCGGCCGTTCGCTACAAGGACGGCGAGCGGTGGGTGGACCGCAGCTTCTCGGAGGTCCTGGAGATCGTCAGGCCGCTGGCGCTTGGGCTGACCGGGCTCGGCGTCGAGAAGGGCGACCGGGTCTCGATCCTCGGCAACACCCGGCCCGAGTGGACCTACTATGACTTCGCGGCCCTCTCGATCGGCGCAGTCGTGGTCCCGATCTACCAGACCAACTCGCCGGAGGAGTGTCGCTACGTCCTCGACAACTCCGACGCCAGGGTCGTGGTCGTCGAGGACGACGAACAGCTGGCGAAGGTCCGTGAGGTCCGAGACCGGCTCCCCCGGCTCCAGCACGTCATTCTGATGACCGGCAGCGCCGACGACGCGATCTCGACGCAGGACCTGGCCGCCCGGGGAGCAAACGCGGACCCGGCGCTCTGGGAGCAGCGTCTCGCCGCGGTGGGCCCGGCCGACATCTGCACCTTCATCTACACGTCCGGCACGACCGGCCCACCCAAGGGCTGCATCATCAGCCACGGCAACTACCGGGCGATGCTCGACATGGTCAACGAGACCAGCCTCATCGAAGGCCAGGACGTCACCTACCTCTACCTGCCCCTCGCCCACTCCTTCGCGCTGCTGATCCAGCTCGGAAGCTTCGACCTCGGCGCCACCATCGCCTACTGGGAGCGCGATCCGCTGAAGATCCTGCCCAACCTGGCCGAACTGAAGCCAACCTACTTCCCCTCGGTTCCGCGGATCTTCGAGAAGATCTACACCGCCGCCAACAGCGGCATGGATAGAGCCGGCGGCCTCAAGAGGGCCGTCTTCGACTGGTCGATCAAGGTCGGCGCGAAGATGCGGGAGGCGGAACGCAACGGTCGCAACCCGGGCCTCCTGCTGCGGAGCTCCTACGCCTTCGCCGACAAGCAGGTGCTGTCGAAGATTCGCAATCTCTTCGGCGGCCAGCTGCGCCTCGCCGTCTCCGGTGCCGCCCCGATCAACCCCGAGATCCTGCGCTTCTTCGACGCCGCCGGCGTCCTCGTCCTCGAGGGCTGGGGGATGACCGAGACCTCGACCGCGGCGACGATCTCCTCACCGGACGACTTCAAGGTCGGCACGATCGGCAAACCCTTCCCCGGCTGCGAGGTGAGGATCGCCGACGACGGCGAGATCCTCGTCAAGGGTCCCAATGTCTTCCAGGGGTACCACAAGAACGAGGAGGCGACCCGGGAGACCCTCGTCGACGGTTGGCTGCACACCGGCGACATCGGCGAGATCGACTCGGACGGCTTCATCAAGATCACCGGCCGCAAGAAGGACATCATCATCACCGCCGGCGGCAAGAACATCACCCCGGCCAACCTCGAGGCCGAAATCAAGCAGCAGCCGCTGGTCTCGCAATGCGTCGTGGTCGGCGACCGGCGCCCCTACCTGGTCGCCCTGGTCACGCTCGACCCGGAGGAGGCGGTCGCATACGCGAAAGAGCACGGCCTGCCCGAGGACCCCGTCCAGCTCGCCTCGAACCCCGAGATCCGCGCCGCGATCGAGGCCCATGTCGAGAAGATCAACCGGAACTTCGCCCGGGTCGAGCAGGTGAAGAAGGTCGCGATCCTCCCCCACGACCTCTCGCAGGAAAGCGGCGAGCTCACGCCGACGCTGAAGGTGAAGCGGGCGGTCGTCGCCGCCAAGCACGAGCAGGAGATCGAGGAGCTCTACGCCGGTTGACCTGAGTGGGGAGCGAGTCGGTCACCCCTTCGTCGAACGTCGAACTACGAAGCCTCGCCGCTTTGCCGGAGCAGGACCGAGGTGGTCTGCTCCAGCACCCGGCGCCAGGCTGAGGTCTGCTCGGGCTCGTCCTCGGCCGCCCGTTCGACGACCCGGCGAACCCGCCGCTCGGAGATTTCGAGGCCGTGGCGCTCGGAGATCTCCTTGTAGCGGTCGTAATCCTTCGCCAGGGTGGCGGTAACCGATTCGAAGCCGTGGCGGGCGATTCTAAGCCGACGCGAGTAGTCCATGATCGGCGTGCCGAACATCAGCTCGTCGTTGGGCTCGGGCTCGACCAGGATGATGTCGACGCCCGGGTAGCGCTCCTGCCACTGCTCGACCGACTGGTGCAGCCTTTGGTGGGCGATCAGGCGGAAGGTCTGGTTGGCGATCGCCGGCAGGCCCATGTCGGAGACGCGGCGGACCCGGTTGCCGAAGACCGTCGGGATCGTCTTCTCGAAGTCGTTGACGTATGGCACCAGTGGGTTCACGACGATGATGAACTTGGCGCCCTTTTCCACCGCGATGTCGACGTTGGTGGTGGAACGGATGCCGCCGTCGACCAGCTGGCGGCCCTTGAGGTCGACCGGTTTGTAGACGAGCGGCAGCGCGGTCGAACACTGGACCGCTTTGGAGATCGGCACGTCCTTCCAATCGTCTTCGCCGAAGACGATCCGCTCACATGTGTCGAGGTCGGTGGCGGTCAGGTAGAGCTCGGTCTCGAGCAACCGGAAGTCGTTTGTGCGGCCGTTGTCGGCGAGCACCTTGGCGACGTAGTCGTTGAGGCCCGAGCCGGTGTAGAGGCCGGTCGGCAGTGCCTCGGCCAGGCCGACGCCGATGTCGATCGCCGAGAGCTCCCCGATCCGGGCCAGCCAGCGGACCAGCTCCAGGGTTCGCAGCGGCAGCGCCGCCGCTTTCTGGAGGAAGCCGAGGTAGTTCGGCTGCAGGACCTTGTCGAGGTCGAGGTCTTCCAGTTCGGAGGGGTCGCGTGAGTTGAGCACCTGCATCATCTCCTCAGGCGTGATCCCGTTGGAGAGCATCGCCGCTACGAAGGAGCCGGCGCTGGTGCCGACGTAGACGTCGAAGTTGTTGACGGTGCTGTTGACCGCGAGCAGGTCGAGCGCGCGCAGCGCGCCGATCTCGTAGACGCCGCCGGTGAAGCCGCCGCCGCCGAGCACCAGAGCCGTCTTCGACGGCTTTTTTCGGCCGCGAGCTTTGCGGCGTGGCTTGGACTCGATGGCGACGACTTTGCCCATATAGAACAAGGAGTATTTCAAGGCGGTCGGCCGAGCGGATCGGATCGGCCCGCTACCTTGCTCCGTGCCTGTGTTGGTATCGACAATGAGACGGGGATCGATCCTGCTCGCGGCGACCTTCGCCGCGCTGCTCCTGCTTGCGAACGTGGCCCACGCCAGCAGCCTCTGCGACCAGATGCGCGGCTGGCTGAGGCAGGGCGGGGGCCAGGCGAGCGGCCTGCTCGTCGTCGAGGCCGAAAGCGGCGAAGCCGTCTGCGGCAGCGCGGCCGGGCGGCAGCGGCCGCTGGCCTCGAACATGAAGCTCTTCACCACTGCCACCGCGCTATCGCGCCTTGGCCCCGAAAGCCGCATCGCCACCAAGGTCTTCAGCGACGGGCGCATCGACGCCGGTGGCACCCTCCACGGGAGCCTCTACCTGCAGGGCGGTGGCGACCCCACCCTCGGCACCCCGACCTTCTACGACAGCTACCTAGGCGGCCTCGGGACCAACCTCTTCGCACTCAAGCCGCAGATCCGAGCCGCGGGCATCGACTCGGTCACCGGCCGCCTCTATGCGGACGACACCATCTTCGACCGCCGCCGTGGGGTCGCCGACTCCGGCTATGCGACCAGCCCTTACATCGGCCCCCTCTCCGGCCTCGCCTTCAACTCCGGCTTCAGCGGGCCGACCTCCAGCAGCGGCTTCTCCCCGGACCCCGCCAAGCTGGCGGCGTCGAAGCTGGCGCGATCGCTGATCGCCGCGAAGATCAGGCTCCCGGCGCAGGTGGCGCTGTCGGCGACGCCCTCCTACGCCAAGCGAGTCGCGATCATCCAGTCGCCTCCCCTGTCGATGATCGTCAACACGACCGACGTCTACTCGGACAACTTCTTCGCCGAGACCCTGATCAAGCTGCTGGGGGCCAAGCTCGGCAGCGGCGGCACCACCGCGGCCGGGGCCGCCGTCGTCAGCGCCTTCGCGCGCGCGCACGGCTCCGGCGTCCACGCGGTCGACGGCTCCGGGCTGACCCGCTCAAACCGCGCCTCACCGCGGCAGGTCGTCAACCTCCTTCTGGCGATGCGAGATGACCCCGCCGGCGACGACTTCATCCAGGACCTCGCCCTCGCCGGACACGAGGGAACCGTCGCTGAGCGCATGCACGGCACCGCCGCCTACGGCCGCTGCCGAACCAAGACCGGCACCATCACCGGCGTCAGCAATCTCTCCGGCTACTGCTTCAACGCCAGCGGCCGTGTGATGGCGTTCTCGATCCTGATGGGGAGCGTCGGCGACCTCAGCCTTGCCCACCTGGACCAGGACCGGATCGCGGCCGCGGTCGCTTCCTACTGAGAGCTGTCCTCGAGCAGCGCCAGCAAACCGGCTTCGTCGAGGATCTCGGTGCCCAACGACTCGGCTTTGACCAGCTTCGAGCCGGGGCTCTCGCCGGCGACCACGTAGTCGGTCTTCTTCGAAACCGAGTTGACGACCTTGCCGCCGGCCTCCTTGACCATCGCCGCCGCCCGCTCACGGGTCAGCTCCGGCAGGGTTCCCGTCAGGACCAGGGTCTTTCCTTCCAACGGGCCACCCTCGGCACGGCGCTCGGAGGGATCCTGCTCCAGTTTCAGGCCCTTCTCGCGCAGCTTCTCGACCAGCGCCCAGGTCTGCTCGTCGGCGAGGGACTCCGCGATCTGCACCGCCATGATCGGCCCCACTCCCTCGACTTCCTCGATCCGCTCGGGATCCGCGGCGCGCAGCGCGTCGATCGAGCCGAAATGGTCCGCCAGGGCCTCCGAGGTCACGTATCCCACGCCCGGCAGCCCCAGGGCATAGAGAACCCGTTTGAAGGGGCGCTGGCGCGAGGCGTCGATCGCCGCGACGAGGTTGCGAGCTGAGGTCTCGGCGAAGCGGTCGAGGCCGACCAGCCGCTCCTCGCTCAGCTCGTAGATGTCGGCGACGTCGTCGATCAGGCCTTCCTCGAGGAAGCGCAGCGCCTGCTTCTCCCCAAGCCCGTCGATGTCCATCGCCCCCTTGCTGACGAAGTGCTTGACGTGCTGGAAGGACTGGCCGGGGCAGCCGGAGCGGTTGGGGCAGATCGTGAACACCGCCCCCTCGGGCTTGACCGTCGGCGTGTCGCAGGCGGGACAGCGCTTCGGCGGCCTCGGCCTTGGCGGGCTTCCCCTGCGCCGCTGGCTCAGCGGGGCGACGACCTGCGGGATGACGTCACCCGCCCTCATCACGACGACCTCGTCGCCGACCCGCACGTCCTTGCGCTCGAGGTCCTCCTCGTTGTGGAGGGTCGCGGTGCTGACGGTGACGCCGCCGACGTGGACCGGCTCCAGCATCGCGAACGGGACCAGGTGCCCGGTGCGGCCCACGTTCCAGACCACGTCGAGCAGCTTCGTCGTCGCCGTCGTCGGCGGGAACTTCCAGGCGATCGCCCAGCGCGGCTCGCGCCCGACGACCCCGAGCTCGCGCCACAGTGCCCGCTCGTTGACCTTGACGACGACGCCGTCGATCTCGTAGTCAAGCGCCTCACGCCGTTCCTCCCACCAGCGGCAGCGCGAGACGACCGAGTCGATGCCGGCGTGATGGTCGGTGTCGGGGTTGACCTTGAACCCCCGCTGGCGCAGCCACTCGACCTCCTCGATGTGGGTGGCGAGGTCGAGGCCACGGGCGGCGCCGATCCCGTAGCACCAGATCGAGAGCGGCCGGGCAGCGGCAAGCGCGGGATCGAGCTGACGAATCGAGCCGGCGGCCGAGTTGCGCGGGTTGGCGAAGGTCGGTTCGCCGGCCTCGGCCCGGCGTTCGTTGAGGGCTTTGAAATCGGCGATCGGCAGATAGACCTCGCCACGCACTTCGACCAGCGGGGGCGCCTCGTCGATTCTCAGCGGAATCGCCCCGATCGTGCGCAGGTTCTGGGTCACGTCCTCGCCGATCCGGCCGTCGCCACGCGTGGCCCCGCGGGTCAGCACCCCGTCCTCGTAGGTGAGCGACATCGCCAGCCCGTCGATCTTCGGCTCGGTCGTGTAGCTGAACTCCGAGGCGGCGATGTCGAGCCGCTTCAGGTAGTTCGCCAGCCGCGCCTCCCAGCCCCGCAGCTCCTCCTCGTTGCGCGCGTTGGCGAGCGAGAGCATCGGCTCGGCGTGCTCGACCTGGTCAAAGCGCTCCAGTGGCGGCGCCCCGACTCGCTGCGTCGGCGAGTCGGGCCTTCGCAGCTCCGGATGCTCCTGCTCGAGCGCCCGCAGCTCGGCCAGCAGCTCGTCGTACTCCTCGTCGCCGATCTCGGGGTCGTCGTAGACGTAGTAGCGCCGGTTGTGGTGCTCGAGCAGGCGCCGCAGCTCCGCGGCCCGCTGCTCGGCGGAGGCGCTCACGCCGCCGGAGCGCTCGCCGCCAGCATCTCCTCGAAGCCCCAGCTGCGCAGCCGCTCCAAGCCGCCGTGGTCGGTGAGGTCGAAATGAATCGGGGTTACCGCGATCCGACCCTGCGACACCGCGTAGAGGTCGGTCCCCTCGATCTCCTCGTAGTCGGGCGAATAGCCGTAGATCTCGTAGTGGCGCCGCCCTCCCCCGGACTCCTCGTCGACCAGCCTCAGCTCGTCGTTGTAGATCCGTTTGCCGAGCCGGGTCACCTCGATGCCGGTCGGCTCGCCGACCGGGCAGTTGACGTTGATCAGGGTCGCCTCGGGCATCGACTCGGTCGCCAGCCGCGCCACCAGCTGAGCCGTGAACGCAGCGGACACGGAGAAGTCGAACTGGCCGCTGACGTAGCCCATGCCGCTGCCGGCGGACTGCTGGGAGAGGGCGATCGCAGGAATGCCGAGGATGATCCCCTCCAGCGCCGCGGCGACCGTGCCGGAGTAGGTGATGTCGTCGCCGAGGTTGACGCCGTGGTTGATCCCGGAGACGATCAGATCGGGCCGGCCGCCGAGCAGCCCCAGCTCGGCGAAGCGGACGCAGTCCACGGGCGTGCCGTCGGTCGCGTAGCCGCTGTGCCCGTCGCCGAACTCGACCTCCTCGACGCTGAGCGGCGAGCGGGTCGTGATGCTGCGGGCGGTGGCGCTGCGGTTGGACTCGGGGGCGATTACGTCGACGACGACGTCATCGAGCTCGCGCAGCGCGCGCCGGGCAGCCTGCAGGCCCGGGGCGGAGATGCCGTCGTCGTTGGTCAGGAGGATGCGCATGGTCTCGATTCTAGGTGTCGGAGATACTGCGGCTCGATGCCGACGGTCAGGCTGGACATCGAATACGACGGCTCCGGGTTCCGGGGCTGGGCGAGGCAGCCGGGCCTGCGGACGGTGCAGGGGGAGCTGGAGGCGGCTCTCGCGACCGTTCTCAGGGAGCCGGTCGCCCTCACCGTGGCGGGGCGGACCGACACCGGCGTGCACGCGCGCGGCCAGGTGGCGAGCTTCGAGACGGGCACCGCGGTCCCGGGCAACCTCGCGCGACGGCTGAACGGGATCGGGCCCGACGACGTCGCGGTCACAGCGGCGGCGGCCGTGGAGGACGGCTTCGACGCAAGGCGAGACGCCACCTCCCGTGGCTACCGCTACCGCGTGCTGGCCCGCTCCACGCCCAGCCCGTTCGAGGGCGGGCGGGCCCTCTGGTGGCCGCACCGGATCGACCGCGAGGCGCTCGAGGACTGCGCCGCCGCTCTTCCCGGCAGCCACGACTTCACCGCGTTCACACCGACCCAGACGGACCACGTCCGCTTCCAGCGCGAAATCCTCGCTGCCGCATGGGAGCAGTCCGGCGACGTCCTCTCGTTCACGATCGAGGCCGACGCCTTCATGCGCAACATGGTCCGCGTCCTGGTCGGCACCATGCTCGAGGTGTCGTCGGGACGTCGGACCCCGGAGAGCTTCATCGAGCTGCTCGAGGGCGCGCCCCGCTCAGCCGCGGGCGACACGGCCCCACCCCACGGCCTCTACCTCGAGTCGGTCTCCTACCCCTGAGCCCGGGCCCTGCTAGACCAGCTCGAGGTAGACCATCTCGGTCGAGTCCGACCGCCGCGGCCCCAGCTTCACGATCCGCGTGTACCCACCCGGTCGCGTCGCGTACCGCGGCGCCACCTCGTCGAACAGCTTGTGGACGATGAACTTGTCGTTGTGCAGCGTCGCCAGCGCCTGCCGGCGAGCGTGGAGGTCGCCGCGCTTGGCCAGCGTGATCAGCTGCTCGACCTCCGGCTTGACCGCCTTGGCCTTGGCCTGGCTGGTCTTGATCCGCTCGTGCTCGATCAGCTGCTTCGAGAGGTTCGACAGCAGCGCCTCGCGGTGGGCAGCGTCACGGCTGAGCTTGTTCCGCTTCTTGCGATGGCGCACAGGGTTCTCCGCTCCGCTCTCGCCGCCGCCTAGTCCTGCTGGAGGTCGAGGCCGCGGGCGTGCAGGGTCTCGATCACTTCCTCGATCGACTTCTGACCGAAGTTGGGGATCGCGTTCAGTTCCGCGCGCGACTTGCGCACCAGGTCGCCGACGGTCTGGACGCCGGCGCGCTTGAGGCAGTTGTAGGAGCGGACACCGAGTTCGAGCTCCTCGATCAGGATCTCGTCCAGCCCGTTGTTGCCGGCGGCGCCGTCGCCGGCCGGAGAGGCGAGTGGGTCGGTCGGCGTCGCCGCCATCGGCTGGCGGGCTGTCAGCTCCTCGACCCGCTCGGCGTCGGTGAAGATCGCCAGGCTCTTGATCAGGATCTCGGAGGCCTCGCGCAGGGCGGCCGCCGGCTCGATCGAGCCATCGGTCTCGAGGTCGAGGGTGAGTTTGTCGAAGTCGGTCCGCTGCCCGACGCGGGCGGCTGCGACCGCGTAGGACGCGCGCCGGATCGGCGAGAAGATCGAGTCGATCGGGATCACGCCGATCGGCTGCTCGTCGGACTTGTTCTCTTCGGCCGGCGAGTAGCCGCGGCCGCGGCCGATCGTCAGGTAGACCTCGAGCTTGGTTTTCTTCTCCAGCGTCGCGATCGGAGCCTCGGGGTTGAGGATCTCGACTCCGGAGGGAAGGTCGATGTCCTTCGCCTTGACCTCGCCGGGGCCGGTGGCGACCAGCGGAGCCTCGACCTCGTCGGCGTCGGTGTGCATGCGGACGACGAGGTCCTTCAGGTTGAGGATGATGTCGGTGACGTCCTCCTTGACTCCGGGCACGGTCGAGAACTCGTGCGCGACGCCCTCGATCCGGACGCTGGTGATCGCGGCGCCGCCCAGCGAGGACAGCAGAACCCGTCGAAGGCTGTTTCCGAAGGTGTAGCCGAAGCCCTTGTCGAGCGGCTCGATCGTGAACGTGCCGCGACGGTCATCGACCTTCTCGGAGATGATGCGGGGGACCTGGAAATCAGTGGTCATGAGTTCCTTGCGTATGCGTGTTCAGAAATGTCGGGTTCCGGGCTACTTGGAGTACAGCTCTACGATCAGCTGCTCCTGAACCGGCGCCGAGATCTCGGAGCGCTCGGGGTAGCGCAGGACCTTGGCGGTGAGGGCATCGTGATCCGCCTGCAGCCAGGCGGGAACGGTCGACACGAGTTCCGTCGCCCGCTGGATCGTGTCGCTGGCCGAAGAGCCTGGCTTGATCGAGATGATGTCCTCGGGACGTACTTGGTAGGAAGGGATGTCGACGCGGCGACCGTTGACCATCCAATGGCCGTGGCTGACGAGCTGGCGGGCCTGGCGCCTGGAGGCTGCGAAGCCGAGCCGGACGAGAACGTTGTCGAGCCGCGACTCGAGCAGCCGCAGCAGGTTCTCACCGGTGACGCCGTCCTGGCGGGACGCCTTGTCGTAGTAGGCACGGAACTGTTTCTCCAGCACCTGGTAGTAGCGGCGGGTCTTCTGCTTCTCACGCAGCTGCACCCGGTACTCGGACTGCCGCAGCCGGCCGCGGCCGTGCTCGCCGGGCGGGTAGGAGCGGCGCTCGACGCCGCACTTGTCGGTGAAGCAGCGCTCGCCCTTGAGGAAGAGCTTCTGGCCCTCGCGCCGGCACTGCTTGCACTGCGGTGAGGTGTCGCGAGCCATCTAGACGCGCCTCCGCTTCTTCGGCCGGCAGCCGTTGTGCGCCTGCGGTGAGACGTCCTTGACCGTGGTCACGTCGAGTCCGGCCGCCTGCAGCGAGCGGATCGCCGTCTCGCGTCCCGAGCCGGCGCCCTTGGCGAACACCTCGACCCGCTCCAGCCCGTGTTCCATGCCCTTCTTGGCGGCGGCGTCGGCGGTCACCTGGGCGGCAAAGGGCGTCGACTTGCGCGATCCCTTGAAACCAGCCGAGCCGGCCGACTCCCAGGCGATCACGTTGCCGTCGGTGTCGGTCAGGGTGACGATCGTGTTGTTGAAGGAAGTCTTGATGTGCGCCTGCCCGTAGGTGACGTTCTTCTTGACGCGACGACGGGTGCGACCCTTACCGGGTTTTTCTCAGCCATTCTCTTTTCCCTACCTGACCTTGCGCTTGCCGGCGATGCTCAACCGTCGCGGACCCTTGCGCCCGCGGGCGTTGGTCTTCGTGCGCTGGCCGCGCACCGGCAGGCCACGACGATGGCGAAGCCCCCGGTAGGAGCCGATCTCCATGAGGCGTTTTACGTTCTGGGAGCGATCGCGCCGCAGGTCTCCCTCGACCTCCCGGTTCTCGACCGCCTCGCGAAGCTTCATCACCTCGTCCTCGGTCAGGTCCTTGGCCTGGGTCCCGGGATCGATGTTCGTCTCTTCGAGGATCTTCCGCGCGGTCGAGTGACCGATGCCGAAGATGTAGGTGAGCCCGATCTCGATGCGTTTGTTGACTGGGATGTTGACGCCCGCGATTCGTGCCATGGGCTATCCCTGCCGCTGCTTGTGTCGCGGGTTCTGGCAGATCACCAAGACCGCGCCATTTCGGCGGATGACCTTGCACTTCTCGCACATCGGCTTGACGGAAGCTCTGACCTTCATTGCTCCGGACTCGTATCGAAAACAGGATCCCCGCACGTCCCATGAGTCGGACGGCAGGCGCAATCACCGGCCCACTGGGCCGACCGGGAAAGATAGCAGGGGGGCGGGGTCGGGCGTCGCCCAGTGAGACGGCGGGGCCGTCCCCTCAACACGCCCGAGTCACGCCTGGGCTGGCCAAAGATCAAGCGCACGAACGGGTGGCGGCTCTCCCAAGAGTTCACTCTGATGCCAGTCGCTGTCTTGTTTAGGTCCGATCGATCGGGGCGGCGGGGCCGCCCCACACCACCCCCCAGAGCTACCGCTCGACCAGCACCAGGGTGAACCCGTCGTACCCCTTGCCACCGACGGTCTGGATCGTCGTCGCACTCACCCGCCTCTCGGCGGCCAGCATCTCGTGGAACCGGCGCAGCTCCGACGCGGCGGGGTCGCGACTGCTCTCGTTGACCAGCCCACCGCCGCGGATCGAGTTGTCGGCGACGATGAGGCTGCCCGTTCGCGAGCGCTCCAGGGCCCATTCGAAATACCCGGGGGTATTGACCTTGTCGGCGTCGATGAAGGTCAGGTCGAAGGGTCCGGCGCCCTCCTCGCTCATCTGCGCCAGGCTCTCGAAGGCCGGTCCGACCCGGAGGTCGACGATCCCACCAAGGCCGGCGCGCGCGATGTTCGCCCGCGCCACCTCCGCGTGCCCGGGATTCCGCTCCAGCGTGACCAGCAGCCCGTCCGCGGGCAGCGCCCTGCCCAGCCAGATCGTGCTGTATCCGGCGAGGGTCCCGAACTCGAGCACCGTGCGAGCGCCGATCGACCGCGCCAGCAGCTCGAGCAGCTTCCCCTGCGGGGCCGAGACCTGGATCGCCGGGATCCCCGCTGCCACGGTCGCCGCGAGCGTCGCCGCGAGCGCCTCTTCGTGGGGCAAGCAGCCCCGCCACCGTACTCATCGACCGCCGAGAATGTCCTCTGGTCCACGCGCGACTCTGGCGACCAACGCCTCAGCGCGGCAGGCGCTGCGTCAGCGCCACCACCTGCTGGAAGGTCGGGCGGTTCTGGAAGGGGAAGGGCCCGAGTTCGACGCCCGAGGTCACCTGTGGCCGGTTCTGGTCGTAGCAGGACGGCTGCGGGTTGGCGGCGCACTTGCCGTTGCCCCCTCCGTACATCTGCTGCGGAGTCACCTTCAGGGCGGCGGCGAGCGTTCGCTGGAGCATCGCTCGGCACTTCGACTTCGAGCCGTTCCCGCAGTAGACGCGGCTGTAGGCGCCGCGCGGCTCGGGCCCATAGAGGTCGCGCAGGTCCTTGGAGACGTAGCCCCACCAGCCGTCGAAGAAGTCCGGCGCGTTCGGCGAGGTGCCGGTGTGATCGCCGATCTGGATCATCCCCTGAAGGCTTTCGAAGGCTTTCGCCCCCAGCGCCGGCTTGAACTCGGCGGTGACCAGCTTCGGCCACCAGGCATCCATCAGCTCGATCGCCGGCGTTTCCTCATCGATGCCGTCGCGGTTGAGGTCGCGCCGGTGCGCGCCGTTCTTGTGCCAGGTGCGCAGGGTCGCAAGGGCGCTGCGCAGCTTCGGGGAGGAGGGCTTGCCGATCGCCTTGAAGATCGTCGGCAGCAGGCGGTAGCCGCGCAGGTCCTGGGTGGCCGGTTCCTCCATCGCCTGGATCAGCTGGACGATCGACATCTTGCCTTTGCCCTTGGTCGCGGCGCGCACTTTGTCGGCGATCATCTGCTGGCGGTGGAGAGGCCCGTAGTCGTACTGGTCGTCGGCCGCCGCCCATTCCGGTGCCTGCTTGTTGTTCCAGGAGACCAGGTAGGCGGGGTCGACCGCCTGGGGATGCTTGGAGAAGGGCAGGTATTCGGCAGACTGGGTGGCGGGCTTGAAGCCCTTCCAGTCGTACTTGCCGGTTCCCAGGATCGGGAAGTCGGGCGAGGTGCCGCGGGCCCTCTGGGGCATCGCCCCCGAGAGCCCGTAGGCGATGTGTTCGGAGTCGACGTAGCCCCAGTTGAAGAGGAAGTTGATGTGCGAGACCGCCTTCTTGAACTGGGAGGCGTCGCGGAGGAATCCCGGTTCGTTCAACTGGGCGAAGCCGATCACCGAATCGGCCTCGTGGAAGTAGGTGCTGCGCTGGTGGACGAAGGCGACCTTGCGCCCGTGGACCCTGCCGCGGGCGAAGACGATCCCGTGCACGGTCCGGTAGGCGACCAGGGTCTGGGAGCCCGCCGGGGTGGAGTCGATCGTGTTGGGTGCCCAGCTCTCGGCCTTTTCGAGCTTTTCCATCGGCTTGCACTTGCCGCGGTAGAGGTAGTGGAAGTTGTCCTTGCAGAGCACCTCGGCGAAGGTGTCGACGTTATCCGAGGTCGCCGTGGTCGCGCTCCAGGCGTAGTCGCGGCCGTGGCCGAGCTCGACGTAGAGGTTGACACCGGCAAAGGAGGCTCCGCGGGCGTCGATGCCGGGTCCGTGCAGGTCCTCCTCCATGAGGACCTGCGGCACGTAGTAGCCGACCTGGGGGCCCATCACCGCGATCGGGTGGCCGTTGGTCGAGTGCGCGGCGGAGACCAGCTCCCAGTTGGAGGCGTGCCCGGCCGATTCCAGCGCCGCCCGCAGGCGCGCGCCGACGCTGCCGAGACCTTCGCCGCCCGAGGGAGCCGAGGACGCGGTCGCGGTCTTCGTTAGCCGGACGCTGCCGGGGTCGGGCAGCGCCAGCCCATTCTTGGCGAAGGCGCTGCGGGTCTCGTAGGGGAACTTGCGCGAGATCGTGGTCGGCGCCTCGGGATCGTTCTTGGAGCGGAAGCCGAGCCACGCCTTGCGCCCCGCCTTCTTTCCCATCTGATCTACGAAGGCCTGCATCGTCAGCGCTGAGTTCAGCTCGTTGCCGCCGCCGCGGCCGAAGATGCCGCCGATCAGCGAGGCGATCGCGATCACGTCGGTCGGTTTCCACGGTTCCATCGGCTTGGAGAGCAGCGTGTACTCGGCCGGCTTCAGCGCCGGGTTGGCGTTGGCAGCGGCGATGTAGGCGTTGATGCCTTCGACGTAGGCCTGCACGTCTTCGACCGCCTGCTGGCCGGCTTTCCCATACAGCTGCGGCGTCTGCACCAGCTGTTTTTCGAGGTCGGCTTCGGTGTAGGGGGCGAAGGCCCACTGGCCCGCGTCCGTTTCGGCGTTGCCGCCGCCAAGGAAGGAGGCGAGTTCGGCGCGGCCGGTATGGCGAAGCACGTCCATCAGGAAGAGGCGGTCGGCGGCGCCCGCGTAGCCGGCGCCGAACATCGTGTCGGCGCGGGTGTCACCGTAGATGTGCGGCACGCCGTAGGCGGAGTCGCGCTGGATCGTCACCCCCGGCCGCGGTTCGATCGTCGATTCGACCTGCCCGGGCGGGACCCCGAAGGTCGCGTCCTTGAAGTAGTTGGGGATCTGGCCTTCGGTCAGCGTCGGGCTGCCGTATACGAGGTTTTCGTAGAGCGGCTGCTGGTCGGCGAAGTGCGGCGGCAACAGGCCTTGACCGCGAAAGGAGAACAGCTGCTGGACGTTGTCGAGACCGTTCTCGCCCGGGGGCAGGACGTTCCGGAACCCGCCGGCGTCGTTGGTGCCGTAGGGAGCAGGGGTCGCGGCCACGGCGCCAGGCGCCAGCGAGAGAGCGGCGAGCGAAACCGAAGCGAGAACCAGCGCGGCGCGAACGGCATGTGAGCGAAGCAATGGTCCTCCCTTTCAGGGATCCAGACGGCGCCCAACCGCAAGCGCAGCATAGTCCCTTCGAGGGTGGGAGCCTAGGAGTCTTCGTGCCAGGGGGTGAGGATCCGCGGTCCGTCCTCGGTGATGGCGACGGTGAACTCGAAGTGCGCGGCCAGCGAGCCGTCCTCGGAGTAGACCGCCCAGCCGTCGTCGTCCATCCGCACCAGGGGCCCGCCGGCGTTGACCATCGGCTCGATCGCCAGCACCATCCCCTCTTCCAGCTCTGGCCCCTTTCCGGGCTCGCCGAAGTTGGGAACCTGCGGTTCCTCGTGCATCTCGCGGCCGATGCCATGCCCGACCAGGGTGCGGATGACCGAGAGGCCCTCGATCTCGACCGAGCGCTGGATCGCCGCGGAGACGTCGCCGAGGTGGTTGCCGGGGCGCATCTGCTCGACTCCGGCGAAGAGCGAGGCCTTGGTCACGTCCAGCAGCTTGCGCGCCCGCGGGCCGATCGGTCCGACCGGGACCGTCATCGCCGCGTCGGCGACCCAGCCGTCCTTGATCACGCCGACGTCGATCGAGAGGATGTCGCCGCGTTTGAGCTCATAGGGCCCGGGGATCCCGTGGACGACCATCGAGTTCGGCGACGCGCAGATCGATCCGGGGAAGCCCCGATAGCCCTTGAAGGCGGGGACGGCTCCCTGAGAGCGGATGAACTTCTCGGCCGCCGCGTCGAGTTCGCCGGTGGTGATCCCGGCGCGCGCCTTCGAGGCGAGCATCTTCAGGCAGCGGACCAGGATCTCCCCGGAGGCGGCCATCTGGTCGACCTGCTCCGGAGTCTTGCGGATGATCATCCGGTACACGCTAGACGGCCTCGTCTTGCTCCAAGCGCATCATCGTCAGGATCCTGCGAATCTCCTCCGCCACCTCCTCGGGAGCCGCCTCGCCCGCAATCCGCCGCAACACGCTGCGGTGGTCGTAGTACTCGACGAGCGGCTCGGTCTTGGCGTGATAGGTGTCGAGCCGCTTGCGGATCACCTCGGGCTTGTCGTCGTCGCGGACGATCAGCTCGCTGCCGTCGAGGTCACAGACCCCCTCCTGCCTGGGCGGGTTGAAGTCAACGTGGAAGACGTGTCCGTTGGCGGCGCAGGTGCGGCGACCGCCGAGCCGGCGGATCACCTCCTCGTCGCTGACGTCGATCAGGAGGACCGCGGTCACCGACCGCCCCAGCTCCTCGAGCTTGGCGTCGAGCGCCTCGGCCTGGGGTGTGGTTCGAGGGAAGCCGTCGAGGATGAAGCCGTCCAGCGCCTCGGCGGAATCGATCCGCTCGGCGATCACTCCGACGATCACCTCGTCGGGGACGAGGTCGCCACGATCCATGTACTCCTTCGCGGTGCGGCCGAGGTCGGTCTCGTCGCGTACGGCGGCTCGAAGGATGTCCCCGGTGGCGTAGTAGGGCAGGCGCAGGTCTTCCTGCAGCCGCTCGCCCTGGGTCCCCTTCCCCGACCCGGGTGGGCCGAGCAGCACTAGGTTCAGCTCCGGCATCTACTGGAGCCTATTTGAGGAAGCCCTCGTAGTTCCTCATCATCAGCTGCGCCTCCAGCTGCTTGACCGTGTCGAGCGCGACGCCGATCACGATCAGGATGGAGGTGCCGCCGAAGTAGAAGTTGGCCGACGTCTGGCTGATCAAGATCGTCGGCAACGCCGCGACCGCGCCGAGGTAGAGCGCGCCGGGGAAGGTGAGGCGAGAGAGGATGCGGTCCAGGTACTCCGCCGTCGGCCTGCCGGGCCGCACGCCGGGGATGAAGCCGCCGTATTTCTTCAGGTTGTCGGCCTGGTCGACCGGGTTGAAGGTAACCGCCGTGTAGAAGTAGGTGAAGAGGATGATGAAGAAGATCTCCCCCAGCACGTAGGGCCAGCTGTTGGGGCTGAAGAAGGCGGCGAAATCGAGCGCGGCCGGGGTGTTGAGGAGCTGTCCGATCGTCGGCGGGAAGGCCATGATCGAGGCCGCGAAGATGACCGGGATGACGCCCGCCATGTTGACTCGCAGCGGCAGGTAGGTGGAGCCGCCCGAGGTCATTTTCCGGCCGACGACGCGTTTCGCGTACTGGACGGGGATCCGCCGCTGGCCCTCCTGGACGAAGACGATCGCGACGATCACGGCGAGGGCGATGAAGGGCATCATCACGACGAAGACCTGATCGGGGCTTTCCCACCACTTGGTTATCCCGTTCGGGATCGAGGAGGCGATCGAGGCGAAGATCATCAGCGAGATGCCGTTGCCGATTCCGCGTTGGGTGATCAGCTCGCCCAGCCACATCAGCAGCGTGCAGCCTGCAGTCAGGCAGATCACGATCAGGAAGGTCTTGGCGAAGGTGAGGTTGCCGACGACGCTGGTGCCGGCTTCGTTGCCGAACGAGCGGAAGAGGAAGACATAGCCCAACGACTGGCCGAAGGCGAGTCCGACGGTGAGATAGCGCGTGTACTGGGTGATCTTCTGCTGCCCGACCTCGCCCTCTTTCTGCAGGCGCTCCAGCGAGGGGACGACCACGGTCAGCAACTGCAGGATGATCGAGGCCGTGATGTACGGCATGATCCCCAGCGCGAAGAGGCTCAATCGCGAGAGGCTTCCGCCCGAGAACAGGTTGAGGAAGCCGAGGATGTTCGAGCCGCCGAAGTTGTTCTGGATTTCCTTGACGGCCTGGACGTCGACGCCGGGCGCCGGGATGTAGGCACCGAGTCGGTACAGCGCCAGCATCGCCGCCGTGAAGGCGAGCTTCTTGCGAATGTCGGCGACGCTGAAAGCGTTCGCAATAGTCTTGAGCATTACCGCTCCAGGGTATGGCAGGAACCGCCGGCCGCCTCTATCTGCTCTTTGGCGGCGGCACTGAAGGCATGCGCGTGGACGTCCAGCTTCTTCTTGAGCTCGCCGCGGGCGAGGATCTTGACCGGGTCCGAGCGCTTCGCCAGGCCCTTCTCCTTGAGCACTGCCGGCGTGACTTCGGTCCCTGCCTCGAAGCGCTCCTCGAGGTCGGAGAGGTTGACCGGCTGCGTCTTCGTGCGGAAGTTCTCGAAGGGCATCGACTTCTTCATGTGCGGCCCGCGCAGCTTTCGCATCCGCATGTGGATCGGGTTCTGGCCGCCCTCGTAATTGGCCTTGCGCTTGGCGCCGGCGCGCGAGCCGGCGCCCTTGTGGCCGCGGCCCGAGGTCTTGCCGAGACCGCTGCCCTCGCCGCGGCCGATCCGCTTGCGCGGGCGGCGCGAGCCGGGCTTCGGCTTCAGGTTGTGGAGGCCGATCTCCTCTGAGCGCGGCGTCTCGGCCATCAGGAGACCTCCACCAGGTGCGAGACGACGCGCAACTGGCCCTGCAGCTGCGGCGAGTCCTCGCGCTCGACGGCTTTCCCGATCCGCCCGAGCCCGAGCGCCTTCAACGTCGCTTTCTGCTTTGGATCGGTCCCATTGGCCGACCGAACCTGCTCGATCTTCACGCCGCTCACGACTGAGCCTCCTCAGCCTTCGGAGCCTCCTCGGCGGTCGGAGCGCTCGCCTCGGCGGCCTGCGCATCAGCCTCTGCGACTGCCTCAGCGGCCGGCGCCTCGTCTGACGGGACAGCCTCCTCAGCGGGTGGCGCAGAGCCCGAGGGGCCGAGAACGGAGGCCCCGCCCCCGCCCGCAGGCCCCTCGGGCTCTGCGGCAGGCCCCACTGCTAGATGCTCTCCATTAGTCGAAGCTCCGTTCATGTCGAGTCCCAGCACCTGCCTCACCGTCAGCCCCCGCAGCTCAGCTACCTCCTCCGGCCGCCTCAGCCGGATCAACCCGTCCATCGTCGCCTTCACGAGGTTGATCGGGTTCTGGGTGCCGATGCTCTTGGTGAGGACGTCGCGGACGCCACCGAGCTCGAGCACGGCGCGGACGCCGCCGCCTGCGATGACCCCGGTTCCGGGGCTGGCCGGGCGCAGGACGACATGCCCGGCGCCGAAGCGGCCGATGATCCTGTGGGTGATCGTCTGCCCATATTTGGGCACGCGAATCAAGTTCTTGCGGGCGTCCTCGACGCCCTTCTGGATCGCCAGCGGGACCTCGCGGGCCTTGCCGTAACCGATCCCGACCACGCCCTCCTCGTCGCCGACCGCGACCAGCGCGGTGAAGGAGAAGCGGCGCCCGCCCTTGACCACCTTGGCGACGCGGTTGATCTCGATCACCCGCTCCTGGAGGTCGAGCCCGCGGGGGCTCACCGTCTCGACGTTTTTCGTATCCATTCCCTTCATCTCAAGCGGCCCACCGTAGCGGAACTAGAAGGCCAACCCTCCCTCGCGCGCTCCCTCGGCCAGGGCCTTGACGCGGCCGTGGTACTGGTAGCCGCCGCGGTCGAAGACGCAAGTCTCGACCCCCGCGGCCTTGGCTCGGTCGGCGAGAAGTTCGCCGGCCCGCTTCGCCTGCTCTGTCGCCGTGAGCTTGCGTAGCTCCGGCTCGATCCAGTTGACGGCGGCCAGGGTGTGGCCCTGGGTGTCGTCGATGAGCTGGGCGAAGACACCGCGGTTGGAGCGGTAGACGGAGAGGCGCGGGCGCTGCGCCGTGCCGCTCACCCTGGCGCGAACCCGGCGACGACGACGCAGGCGAGCCTGTCGCTTGGTGACGACGGTCATGCGCGCTTACCGACCTTCCGCAGGACCTGCTCGCCCTTGTAGCGAATCCCCTTGCCCTTGTAGGGCTCCGGGGGGCGGCGCTTGCGGATGTCCGCGGCGACCTGCCCGACGAGCTGCTTGTCGATTCCCCTGACGATGATCTCGGTCGGCTGGGGAAGCTCGAACTCGATCCCCTCGGGGGCCGTGATCGAGACCGGGTGCGAGTAGCCGAGCGCGAGCTCGAGATTCGTGCCTTTGAGCGCGGCGCGGTAGCCGACACCCTGGATCTCCAGTCGCTTCTCGAAGCCGTCGGTGACGCCCTCGACCATGTTCGCGATCAGGCTGCGGGTCAGTCCGTGCAGCGCCCGGTGCTCGCCGCGGTCGGTGGGACGGGCGACCGTGACGACCCCCTCGCCCTGCTCGATCGACATCTCGTGCGAGAGCGCCTGGCTCAGCTCCCCCTTGGGGCCCTTGACCGCGATCTTCCCAGGGGCGATCTCGACCGTGACGGCCTCAGGGATGGGGACGGGTTTCCTTCCGATTCGACTCATGCGATCACCAGACGTATGCGACGACCTCGCCACCGACGCCCTTGGCGCGGGCTTCGTGGCCGGTCATCACGCCAGCTGAGGTGCTGACGATTGCGGTACCGGTTCCCCCCTGCACGCGCGGCACGTTCTTGTGGTCGACGTAGCGGCGGCGCCCGGGACGGGAGACCCTTTCGATCCCGAGGATGACAGGACGGCGGTCCTCCGTGTACTTGAGGCGCACGTTGATCGCCTCGCCGACCGGGGCGGGGGTGCGATGGAAGTCGGTGATGTAACCCTGCTCCTTGAGGATCCGCGACATCTCCAGCTTCAGGCCCGAGAGGGGGATTTCCACCTCGTCGTGGCCGGCGCGAATCGCGTTGCGGATCCGGGTCAGGTAATCGGCGATGGGGTCGGTCTGCATGGTCCTACCAGCTCGACTTGGTCATTCCGGGGATGTACCCCTCGTGTGCCGCCTCGCGCAGGCAGATCCGGCAGAGGCCGAACTTGCGGTAGTAGGCACGCGGGCGCCCGCAGCGGCGGCAGCGGTTATAGCTGCGGGACTTGAACTTAGCTTTGCGGCCCTGCCGGACCTTCTGGGAAGTCTTAGCCATCCTCTGAACTCTCCTCGTCGGCCGAACCGCCGGCCTCGTCATTTCCGCCCTCGGCGGCCTCCTCGCCCTCGCCCTCCTCGGTCTCCGGCTTGGCGTAGGCCTCGGGGCTCTCCTCTTTGAGCTGCTCCAGCGCAGCCTGCTCGGCTTCCGCCTTGAGCCGCGCCTCCTCCTTGCGCTTCTCCTCCTCGGCTTCTGCCTCCGCCTCGGCCCTGGCGGCCTGGCCCGGTCGGCCCTCCTGGGCGAAGGGCATGCCCAGGGCGAGCAGCAACTCGAACGCCTCGAGGTCGGTCTTGGCCGAGGTCGTGATCGTGACGTCGAGACCGCGGACCACGTCGACCGTGTCGTAGTCGATTTCCGGGAAGATCAGCTGCTCTTTGATGCCCATCGAGTAGTTGCCGCGACCGTCGAAGGAGCGGGGATTGAGACCGCGGAAGTCGCGGATCCGCGGCACCGCGATCGAGGTGAGACGATCGAGGAACTCCCACATCCGGGCTCGGCGCAGCGTCACCGAGACGCCGACCGGCATCCCCTCGCGCAGCTTGAAGGAGGCAATCGACTTGCGGGCACGGCGGATGTTCGGCTGCTGGCCGGCGATCAGCGCCAGTTGGCTCTGAGCCGCTTCGAAGGACTTCGTGTCCTGTTTCTCGGTGCCAAGTCCCATGTTGAGCGTGATCTTGATCAGGCGCGGCGCATCCATCGGCGTCGAATAGCCGAATTTCGCGGTCAGCGCCGGCAGGATCTCCTGCTCGTAGCGTTCGCGCAGGCGCGGCGGCGGTGCCGCCTGGGAGGTCGGGGTCACGGTCGCCTCCATCAGTCGATCGCCGCCCCGCTGCGCTTCGCGTAGCGGACCCGCTTGCCGCCGTCGTCGCGGCGCACGCCGACACGGGTCGCCTTGTTGGCTTTGGGATCGAGCAGCATCACGTTGGAGACGTGGATCGGTCCCTCCTTCTCGACGATGCCGCCGGCCTGGGCGCTCGTCATGTCCCCCGCCGACCGCGCCCGTTCATGGCGCTTGATGATGTTCAGGCCCTCGACATAGACGCGCCGGCGCTGCGGGTCGGTCCGCACGACGCGGCCGGTCTTGCCGGCGTCCTTGCCGCTGATCACGACCACCTGGTCGTCGGTCCGGATGCGCATCGACTTCGCCATCAGAGGACCTCGGGCGCGAGCGAGATGATTTTCATGAAATTGCGATCGCGCAGTTCGCCGAGCCACCGGTCCGAAGATGCGGGTTCCGCGCGGGTTGTTGTTGGCAGGGTCGATCAGCACGGCCGCGTTCTCGTCGAAGGAGATGTAGGTGCCGTCTGGGCGGCCGAGCGGCTTGCGGGTGCGCACGACGACGGCCTGCACGACCTCGCCCTTGCGGACGCCCCCATGCGGGCTCGCCGATTTGACGGTGGCGGTGATGACGTCGCCGACGCTCGCGTAGCGGCGGTGGGAGCCGCCCTTGACCCTGATGCAGAGGATCTCGCGAGCGCCCGAGTTGTCGGCGACCTTCAGTCTCGACTCCTGCTGGATCATCGCCCTACCTCGCCTTCTCCACGATGTCGACCAGGCGCCAGCGCTTGGTCTTGGACAGGGGGCGGGTCTCGATGATTCGAACGACGTCGCCTTCGCCGGCCTCGTTGCGCTCGTCGTGCGCGTGCAGCGTGCGTGAGCGGCGGACGATCTTCTCGTAGGTCGGGTGACGGCGGGCGATATCGATCCGCACCGTGATCGATTTGTCCCCTTTGCTGGAGACGACGATCCCCTGGCGAACCTTGGCGGCGTTGGCCTCGCGCTCGGCCGGCGGGGTGCCGGTTCCGGTCGCGGTCTTCTTCGCCTTCGCTGCCGCCCTACCCTTGCGCCGCTGCGCGGCCTTCGCCTTGCGGCCTTCGCGCCGCCGCGCGGCGCGCTCCTCCGGACTCAGGGCCGGCTTCGGCTCATTCGGTCGGCGCGAGAGCTGCAGGCGGCGACGCTCCTTCCAAGGAAGATCGTCCTCCGGATCCGGCTGCGCAGCTTCAGGTGCAGGAGCCTCGTCAGAGGAACCCTCGTCGTCGGCAGGGGTCTCCTCCGCCTCAGCCTCGGGCGCCTCACCGGGCGGGGGCGCGGAGTCGGGCTCCTCGCCCCCGGCTTGTGAGGACGAGGTGTCCGACTCCGCGACAGGACTCGCCGACGTGGCGTCCTCGTCCGGCGTCGAAGTGTCCTCGGTCGTCTCGTCTTTTTTTGTCTCGTCGTCGCTCATGCTCGTCTTGTCTCTCTCTCAACATCGATGCCTCTGGCGCGCGCCACGGTCAGCAACCGCGCGACATCGCGCTTGGCCATCCCGAGCCGGGCGGTGTTCTCGAGCTCACCGGTCGCGTGACGGAAGCGCAGGTTGAACGCCTCCTGCTTGGCGTCGATCAGCTTCGCCACCAGCTCGTCGTCTTTCAGATTATGGGCCTCGGACGCCTTCATCAGTCCTCGACCCCCTCGCGCTTGACGAATTTGGTCTTGACCGGAAGCTTGTGCCCCGCCAGGCGCAGCGCGTCGCGGGCGAGGTCCTCGGGGACGCCTGCCAGCTCGAACATGACCTTGCCCGGCTTTACCACGGCGACCCAGCCCTCCGGGTTGCCCTTGCCGGAACCCATTCGGGTCTCTGCCGGCTTCTTGGTGTAGGGCTTGTCCGGGAAGACGTTGATCCAGACCTTGCCCCCACGTTTGATCTTGCGGGTCATCGCGACGCGGGCGGCCTCGATCTGGCGGTTGGTGATCCAGCCGCGATCGAGCGACTTCAGCCCGTACTCGCCGAAGGCGACGGTGCTTCCGCCCTTGGTGTTGCCGCGCATCCGGCCGCGCATCTGTTTGCGGTGCTTGACCCGCTTGGGCATCAGCATCAGCGACCACCCCCGCCGCGCTGGCCGCCGCGCCCACCGCGATCTCCGCCGGGGCCGCGCCCGCCGCGGTCACCACCGGGCCGGTTGCCCCCCTGGCGGCCGCCGCGCCCAGCTTGGCCCTGGGGCTCGCTATCGGTGGACGCCAAGTCGGAGCGGAAGCCTTCGGGCATGACCTCGCCCTTGTTGATCCAGCATTTGACGCCGATGCGGCCGGTCGTCGTCCGCGCCTCGAAGAAGCCGTAGTCGATGTCCGCGCGCAGGGTATGCAGCGGCACCCGGCCATCTGAATAGCTTTCGGTGCGCGCCATCTCGGCGCCGCCGAGGCGACCGGAGACCTGCACTTTGACCCCCTTGGCGCCGGAGCGCATCGCCGAGGTCAGGGCGCGTTTCATCGCGCGCCGGAAGGCGACCCGGTTCTGCAGCTGCTCGGCGATCGACTGGGCGACCAGCTTGGCGTCGAGCTCGGGGCGCTTGACCTCGCGGATGTTCACTTTCACCGGGCTACCGGTCAGCTTGTGGAGCTCTTTGCGCAGCGCGTCCACTTCGCTGCCCGACTTGCCGATGACGATGCCGGGACGCGCGGTATGGATGTCGACGGCGACCTCGCCGCGCCGCTCGATCGTGATGTTCGAGAGCCCGGCGTGCGAGAGCTTGCCGACGATGTGATCGCGGATCTGCAGGTCTTCCTGGAGGACGTCGGCGAAGTTTTTCTCCTCGAACCAGTTCGACTTCCAGTCGTGGATGTAGCCGACGCGGAAACCCTCGGGGTGGATCTTCTGTCCCATCAGGCCTCTCCTAGTCTTCGACCGGGGTCAGAGCCACGGCGATGTGGCTGGTTCGCTTGTTGATCGGCGTCGCCCGCCCGAGAGCCCGCGGCCGGCCTTGCCGGCGCAGCGTCGGCCCTCGTCGCGACGGTGATCGATGGACCACGCTCATCGGCGATCAGGTCGTGGTTGTTCTCGGCATTCGCCGCCGCAGGTCGATCAGCTTGTGGATGTCCTGAGCGGCACCCCGGGGCGAGAACTGCAGCAGGGCGCGCGCCTTTTCGATGTGCAGGCCGCGGACCTGGTCGGCGATCAGTCGCGCCTTGCGCGGCGCGATCCCGCACGTAGCGGGCGCTGGCTCGGACGACCGGTGGGGCGGCGGGGGCTGCTTTTTCGCCGGAGCTTTGGCCTTGCTCGGCGCTTTCGCTTTCGCTTTGCTCGGCGCTTTGGCTTTGCCCGGCGCTTTGGCCTGGGCTTTTTTCTCGCTCGATTTTTTCGCCGGCGATTTCGCGGTCCTTTTCGCGGCCGGTTTCGGCGCGCTTTTCGAAGCTTTCTTGTCTTTCTTCTCGTCGGCCATCGCTAGTCGCCCTTGCCGGTTCCGGAGTGGGAGCGGAAGGTCCTGCTGGGAGCGAACTCGCCGAGCTTGTGGCCGACCATCGACTCGGAGATGAAGACCGGGACGTGCTTGCGGCCGTCGTGGACGGCGATCGTGTGCCCCACCATCTCCGGGAAGATCGTCGAGGTCCGCGACCAGGTTTTGACCATCTGTTTTTTGCCGGCCTCGTTCGTGGATCCGCTTCATCAGCCTCTCTTCGACCCGGGCCCTTTTTTTGTCGAGCGACCCATCAGCGACCACCCTTCTTCTTGCCGCGGCGCCTGCCACGCACTATGTAGCGGTCGGACTGCTTGCCCTTCTTGCGGGTGCGGTAACCGAGAGTCGGCTTGCCCCACGGGGTCACAGGGTGCCCGCCGGGGGTGTGGTGGGCCTCGCCGCCGCCGTGCGGATGGTCGACCGGGTTCATCGCCACGCCGCGGCTCTGGGGGCGCTTGCGCTGTGTCGGCTGCGGCCGGCCGCCGATCTTGAGGTTCTGGTGCTCGGCGTTGGAGAGCGTTCCCACAGTCGCGCGGCACTCGGCGCGAACCATCCGCATCTCCGAGGACGGCAGCCGCAGGGTGACCATCTCACCCTCCTTGGCGACCAGCTGGATCGCGGTGCCGGCGGCACGGCCGAGCTTGCCGCCCTGGCCGGGGATCAGCTCGACGTTGTGGACGATCGTGCCGGTCGGCATCTGACCCAGCGCCATCGCGTGGCCCGGTTTGATGTCCGCCTCGGGGCCGGATTTGACCTCGGCGCCGACCGTCAACTGCGACGGCGCCAGGATGTACTCCTTGTGACCGTCGGCGTAGTGCAGGAGGGCGATGTAGCAACTGCGGTTGGGGTCGTACTCGATCGTCGCGACCTTCGCCGGCACCCCGTCCTTGAGGCGTTTGAAGTCGATCTTGCGGTAGCGCCGCTTGGCGCCGCCGCCGCGGTGGCGGGCGGTGACGCGGCCGTTGGCGTTGCGGCCGCCCGACTTGTGCAGGCCCTCGGTCAGCTTGCGCTCCGGCTCTGACGCGGTCAGCTGCTCGCGCAGCGGATAGGTCGCGAAGCGGCGGCCAGGGCTGGTGGGTTTGGTTTTTCGGTTTGGCATCTCCAGCTCTCTCCTACGCGGTCTCCGCGCCCTCGAACAGCTCGATCCGCTCGCCGGGGGCGAGCTGGACGATCGCCTTCTTCCAGGCCCTGGTGCGCCCGCGCGAGAGGCCACGGCGCTTCGGCTTGGAGCGCACCTTCGAGGTCCGCACCTGCGCGACCTCGACGCCGAAGACCTCGTGGACCGCCTGGGCGATCTGGGTCTTGTGGGCCCGATCGTCGACCCGGAACGTGTACTTGCCCTCGGCGATCAGCGCGTAGCTCTTCTCGGAGATCACCGGGCGGATCAGGATCGTGCGCGCGTCCATCAGCTCAACCTCTCCTGCAGCGAGGCCAGCGCGGCTTCGGAGAGGACCAGCGCGGCAGCGCCGATCACGTCGGCGACACCGGTGGCGCCGACCTCCAGCACGTGGGTGCGTGGAATGTTGCGGAAGCTCTTCATGGCGCCGGTCTCCTCGGCGGTGAGGATGACCAGGGTCGGGCTCTTGGCGCCCCATTTCGACAGCGCGGCCGCGGCCTGCTTGGTCGAGGGCGTCTCGAAGGCCGATGCGTCGAGAACCGCGACGCTGCCGCGCTCGGCGTGGACCGAGAGGGCCGAACGCATCGCGCGACGGCGCGCTTTGCGGTTGACCTTGACCGTGTAATGGCGCGGCTTGGGACCGAAGGTGACGCCGCCGCCAAAGCGGCTGGAGACGCCCAGCGAGCCGACGCGGGCGCGGCCGGTGCCCTTCTGGCGCCAGGCCTTGGCGGTCGTGAAGGAGACCTCGCCGCGGGTCAGGGTCGAGGCGGTACCGCGGCGGCGCGAGGCCAGATCCGCACGGGCGGCCTCGTGAACCAGCGACTGGTGGAAGGGCTCGCCGAAAAGCTCTTTGGGAAGATCGGCTTTGGTCGATTTGCCGAGGACGGCGACTTTAGACATCGGTCCTCACCTCGACGATCGAGTTGCGCGAGCCCGGGACGGAGCCCTTGATCAGCAGCAGGTTGCGATCGGTGTCGACGTCGGCGATCTCCAACCCCTTCTGGGTGATGCGCTTGTTGCCCATCTGCCCTGGCATCCGCATGCCCTTGAAGACGCGGGCCGGGAAGGCGCTGGCCCCGATCGAACCGGGGGCACGGACGTTGTGGGAGCCGTGGCTGACCGGTCCGCGGCTGAAGTTGTGGCGCTTGATCCCGCCCTGGAAGCCCTTGCCGATCGAGATTCCGGCGACCTTGACCTTCTGGCCCGCCGCGAAGCCGGCCACGGTCACGTCGTCGCCGATCTTCGGCCCGTCCTCGGCACCGAGGTCCTCGTCGCGAAACTCGACCAGGTGACGCATCGGCGGCGCCCCGGCCTTCTTCAGATGGCCTTCCTCGGCCCTGCTCAGCTTGCCCTGCTTGACCTCGCCGAAGGCGAGCTGCACGGCCGCGTAGCCATCGCGCTCGCCGTCGCGGACAGCGGTGACCTTGCAGGGGCCGGCTTCGATCACGGTCACCGGTACGACGGTCCCGTCCTCGCGGAAGACCTGGGTCATGCCCAACTTCTTGCCGAGGATCGCCGCCATGTCTACAGCCGGATCTCGATGTCGACGCCGGCCGGCAGCGAATCGAGGCGCTGCAGCGAGTCGACGGTTTTCGGGGAGGGCTGGAGGATGTCGATCAGGCGCTTGTGCGTGCGGATCTCGAAGTGCTCGCGCGAGTCCTTGTCCTTGAACGGCGAGCGGATCACGCAGTAGACGTTTTTCTCGGTCGGCAGCGGCACCGGACCGGAGACGCTGGCACCGGTTCGCTCCGCGGTCTCGACGATCTCGCGGGCAGCCCTGTCTATGGCGTCATGGTCGTACGCCTTGAGCCTGATCCGAATTTTCTGTGCCGCTATGGCTGCCACTTTGACCGCTGTCTCTTGTCTTTCTGTTCTCGCTCTTACCGCGCAATAAGGGCGGGGCCCCTTGGGTGGGGCGCCGCCCCGGTCGTATGTTCTTGCAGTTGTCTCGCCACCCGGGCGGGTGGCGATGGGACGGGCACCCGCCCGTCCCCGCGGGAATGTCGCTACTCGATGATCTCGGAAACGACTCCCGAGCCGACGGTGCGGCCACCCTCGCGGATGGCGAACCGCAGGCCCTGATCCATCGCGATCGGCTGAATCAGCTCGATCGTCATCTGGACGTTGTCTCCCGGCATCACCATCTCGGTCCCCTCGGGGAGGTTGGCGATCCCGGTCACGTCCGTGGTCCGGAAGTAGAACTGAGGCCGGTAGCCGGAGAAGAACGGGGTGTGGCGACCACCCTCCTCCTTCTTCAGGCAGTACACCTCGGCTTTGAACTTGGTGTGCGGCGTAATCGAGCCCGGCTTGCAGAGAACCTGGCCGCGCTCGATCTCCTCGCGCTTGGTACCGCGCAGGAGGGCGCCGATGTTGTCGCCCGCCTGACCCTGGTCGAGGATCTTGCGGAACATCTCAACTCCGGTGACGACGGTTTTGGTGGTGTCATGGATACCGACGATCTCGACCTCGTCGCCGGTGTTGACGATCCCCTGCTCGACGCGCCCGGTCGCGACGGTGCCACGACCGGTGATCGAGAAGATGTCCTCGATCGGCATCAGGAAGGGCTTGTCGAGCTCGCGGACCGGCTCCGGGATGTAGGAGTCGAGGGCCGCCGCCAGCTCGAAGACGGCTTTCTGGGCCTCCTCGTCGCCTTCCAGCGCCTTCAGCGCGGAGCCTTTGACGATCGGCGTCTCATCGCCCGGAAAGTCGTACTCGTTGAGGAGGTCCTTGACCTCCTCCTCGACCAACTCGATCAGCTCCTCGTCGTCGACCTGATCGATCTTGTTGAGGAAGACGACCACGTGCGGAACGTTGACCTGACGGGCGAGCAGGATGTGCTCGCGAGTCTGGGGCATGACGCCGTCGGCGGCGGAGACGACCAAGATCGCCCCGTCCATCTGCGCGGCGCCGGTGATCATGTTCTTGACGTAGTCGGCGTGCCCCGGGCAGTCGACGTGGGCGTAGTGCCGGTTGTCGGTCTCGTACTCGACATGAGAGGTCGCGATCGTGATCCCGCGCTCCTTCTCCTCGGGAGCGTTGTCGATCTCCTCGAAGCTCTTGGCTTCGGCGCCGCCCTTGGTAGAGAGAGTTTTCGTGATCGCGGCCGTCAGCGTCGTCTTCCCGTGGTCGATGTGACCGATGGTGCCGACGTTCACGTGCGGCTTATCGCGCTCGAACTTCTCCTTTGACATCTCTCTCCGTTCTACCTTTCGAAAGTCGTTGTTCTGTCTGGGTTGGCTGCTTGAGTTCTAGGGGCACTGCCTGGCAGGGCACTTTGTTCTGCCTGCGGGCGAACCTGGGAAATATAGCCAGATGCCCCGCCTGCCCGCGTTGGGCCTACGACGTCGCTCCCACCGGGTCACCTGAGCGGTGCTCGACGATCTCCTCGGCGATGTTGCCGGGGACCTCCTCGTAGCGCTCGAACTGCATCGTGTAGGTCGCGCGACCCTGGGTCGAAGAGCGAAGGTCGGTTGCGTATCCGAACATCTCGCCGAGCGGCACGAAGGCCTGGACCGCGAGCGCGTTGCCGCGCTGCTCTTGGCCTTGGACTTTGCCACGGCGTCGCGAGAGGTCGCCGATCACATCGCCGAGGAAGTCCTCGGGTGTGACCACCTCGACCGACATCACCGGCTCGAGCAGGACCGGGTTGGCTTTGCGCGCCCCCTCTTGAATCGCCATCGAGCCGGCGATTTTGAAGGCCATCTCCGAAGAGTCGACGTCGTGGTAGGAGCCGTCGACGAGTTCGACTTTGACGTCGACCATCGGGTAGCCGGCCTTGACGCCGTTCTCCAACGCCTCCCTCATTCCCTGCTCGGCAGGGCCGATGAATTCCCCAGGGATCACGCCGCCCTTGATCTTGTTCTCGAACTCGAAGCCCGCTCCCGGCGCCGGCTCGAGGTTGATGACGACGTGGCCGAACTGGCCGCGGCCGCCGGTCTGGCGGACGAAGCGGGCCTCGACCTTCTCGACCCGCTTGCGGATCGTCTCGCGGTAGGCGACCTGGGGCTTGCCGACATTGGCCTCGACTTTGAACTCGCGCAACATCCGGTCGACGATCACCTCGAGGTGGAGCTCGCCCATCCCGTGAATCAGCGTCTGCCCGGTTTCCTCGTCGCTTTCGATCCGGAAGGTGGGGTCCTCCTCGCCCAGGCGCTGCAGCGCGTTGCCCATCTTCTCCTGGTCGGCTTTCGTCTTCGGCTCGATCGCGACCGCGATCACCGTCTCTGGGAATTCGATGCTCTCGAGCGCGATCGGCGCGTCCGGCGCGGCGAGCGTGTCGCCGGTCCCGGTTTCCTTCAAGCCGACGCCGGCGCAGATGTCGCCCGCGTAGCACTCCTCGATCTCCTCGCGGCTGTTGGCGTGCATCATCAGCAGCCGGCCGATGCGCTCCGTCCTGCCGGTCTTGACGTTGAGGACACGCCCGCCTTTCTCCAGCTTGCCGGAGTAGACACGAAAGTAGGTGAGTTTGCCGACGTAGGGGTCGGTCATGACCTTGAAGGCGAGGGCGGCGAAGGGGGCGCTGTCGTCGGCGACCCGCTCGGCCTCGCTCGCTTCTGACTGGCCTTTTCCGGCCGGCACGACCCCTGTCACCGGCGGCACCTCAAGCGGCGAGGGGAGCAGTTCGACGATCGCGTCGAGCAACGGCTGCACGCCCTTGTTCTTGAAGGAGGTGCCACAGAGCACCGGCGTCACCTTGGTGTCGAGGCAGGCCCGGTGCAGGGAGCTGACCAGCCGCTCGTGCGGGATCTCTTCTTCTCCCAAATAGGCTTCCATCAGCTCGTCGTCGTAATCGGCGCAGGCCTCGATCAGCTGGGTGCGGTATTCCTCGGCCTGCTCCCGGAGGTCCTCGGGGATCTCGACGGTGTCGTAGGCGGCGCCGAGCTCGTCGGTCCAGATCAGCCCCTTCATCTCGACCAGGTCGACGACTCCCCGGAAGTCGTCCTCGCTGCCGATCGGCAGCTGGATCGGCAGCGGGTTGGCGCCGAGTCGGTCGTTCATCGTCTGCACGGAGTGGAAGAAGTCGGCGCCGGTGCGGTCCATCTTGTTGTTGTAGGCGAAGCGCGGGACCCCGTACTTGTCGGCCTGGCGCCATACCGTCTCCGACTGCGGCTCGACGCCGGCGACGGCGTCGAAGACGGCGATGGCGCCGTCGAGCACCCTCAGGCTGCGCTCGACCTCGACCGTGAAGTCGACGTGGCCCGGCGTGTCGATGATGTTGATCCGGTGGCCCTTCCACTCGCAGGCGGTCGCGGCGGAGGTGATCGTGATGCCACGCTCCTGCTCCTGCTCCATCCAATCCATGACCGCGGCGCCCTCGTGGACCTCGCCCATTTTGTGGGTGCGGCCGGTGTAGTAGAGGATGCGCTCGGTGGTCGTCGTCTTACCGGCGTCGATGTGCGCCATGATCCCGATGTTGCGGGTCTTCTCTAGGGGAAAGCTGCGTGCCATGGTTCCTAAGGTAAGTGGTTGTCGCGAATGGAGTTCAGGGTGAATCGGTGGCACCCCGGCTCAGGTCGGGATCGGCGCAAAAAAAAGGCCCCAGCGGGCCCGGCGAAGCGTGCTGCGAAAAAACTGCCTGAGCGACCGACGATGATAGCAGCGGTTCGGCGCCGCCTCGCCGCCCCACTCGCCGCGGTCTCCAGCACGGCCGTGAGGTGGACCCGCAGGGCCGATCGCGTCACCAACCGCGGGCTGGAGCGAGCCCACCCGGCGCTGCTGCGAGCCGGGCGCCGCTCGAGGGCGATCATCCGCCGCGCCTCCCCCTGGATCGGTGCGGGCCTGCGTTGGCTGGGCGCGCGGCTGACACCATGGGCGGCCCGTTTCTTCCGCGGCCTCTCCCGACTGGAAACCTGGCTGCGGCGAGTTGCTGGGCTCGCCGTCCGAGCGACGACCGCCGCCAGCGCCGTGGTCACCCCGCGGCGGGCGATCGGCGCCGTGATAATCGCCGCCGGCGCCTGCCTGATCGCCTCGCAGTTCATCGACTACCGCGGGGTCGAGATCGGCCAGCCGGGCTACGCCGGCCTCCCCGACGTCGCCAGGCCGCCGACCGTCGACGTCAGGACGGCCGGCCAGGCCCACTCCTACCTCCTGGTGCCCCTCGGCCTCCTCGCCATCCTGCTGGGGATGGCCGGGGCGCTGCGCGAGCGCGCCCGGCTCGGCCTCGCCGCGGCCGGCCTCGGCCTCGTCTCGCTGGCCGTGATCCTCCTCGTCGATCTCCCCCACGGGCTCGACGCCGGTGCCCAGACCTCGCGCTTCGCGGGGGCCTCGGCGGTGCTCGAAGACGGCTTCTACGCGGAGCTCGCGGCAGCGGGGGGGCTGGTTCTTGCCGGACTGCTCTACTATGCGCGGCCGTGCCGAATACGAATCAGCTCGTCAGGAAGGGCCGCAAGCGCCCGAAGAAGAAGACCACGACCCCGGGCCTCAAGTCGGGCCAGGGTCGCAAGAAGCGCGTAGCCGCTCCCCAGCGCCGCGGCGTCTGCACCCGGGTGGCGACGGTCACGCCGAAGAAGCCGAACTCTGCCCTGCGCAAGATCGCCCGTGTGCGGCTGACCAACGGCATGGAGGTCACGACCTACATCCCCGGCGAGGGACACAATCTTCAGGAGCACTCGGTGGTGCTGATCCGCGGCGGTCGAGTCAAGGATCTGCCGGGCGTCCGCTACAAGGTCGTGCGCGGCACGCTCGATGCGGCCGGCGTCTCCGACCGCAAGCAGGCCCGCTCCCGCTACGGCGTCAAGGCTTCCTGATGCCGCGCCGCTCTGCAGCACAGATCCGGCCGATCGAACCGGACGCCAGGCACCGCAACCGACTGGTCCAGCAGATCGTCAACAAGGTCATGAGCGATGGCAAGAAGTCCCTTGCCGAGCGGATCGTCTACGACAGCCTCGCGATCGTCGGCGAGCGCAGCGGCGAGGACCCGGTCGAGACGCTCGAGACGGCGATCAAACAGCTGACACCCGTGCTTGAGGTCCGCTCCCGCCGGGTCGGCGGTGCGACCTACCAGGTCCCGGTCGAGGTTCCCGCCCGGCGTGCTCGCACCCTCGCGGTCCGCTGGCTGGTCCAGTTCGCCCGCTCTCGCCGCGAGTACTCGATGGCCGAGCGGCTTGCCAGCGAGATCCTCGACGCGACGCAACAGCAGGGCAGTGCCTGGAAGCGGAAGGACGACATCTACCGCATGGCCCAGGCCAACAAGGCGTTTGCCCACTATCGCTGGTAGCTAGCCTCGCTCCATGAGCCGACCGATTCTCGCGGTCGATGTCGACGGGGTCATAAGCCTTTTCGGGTTCGACGAGCCTCCGGACAGGGACGAGGCCAGGTTCGAGCTGATCGACGGGATGGTGCACTGCATCTCGCTGCGTGCGGGGAAGCGACTGCTACGGCTCTCCGAGCACTACGAGCTGATCTGGGCAACCGGCTGGGAGGACAAAGCGAACTACTACCTGCCGCAGATGCTCGGCCTGCCCGAGCTGCCGCACCTCACCTTCGACGGCGCCGCCCGCTTCGGCTCCGCGCATTGGAAGCTCGGCCCCCTCGAGGCCTATTGCAGCGGCCGCGCCATGGCCTGGGTCGACGACAGCTTCGACGAGAGCTGTTACGAGTGGGCACGGATGCGACCCGAGCCGACCCTGCTCGTCCCCACCGAAGCCCAGCTCGGCCTCGAGGAGGCTGAAACCGAAGCACTCGCCGCCTGGGCGCGCGGCCTCGCCCAGGAAGGCTCCAAACGACCCTGACCGGTACCGGCGGAATGTCTAGACTGGGGGACGGTGACGGGGTTCTGGCCGATCTTCTTCCTGCTCGTGGTGCTCAAGATCCCGGTCTTGGGTTCGATTTGGCTCGTCTGGTGGGCGAGCAAGGCGACGCCTGAGCCCGACGGGGCCGAGGATTCCGACGGCGGCTTCAAACGCCGCCGTCCGCAGCCGAAGCTGCCGCGCGGGCCCCGCCGCGGGCCCCACGGCGGCGGCGCCGCCCTGCCGGTTCCCCCTTGCCCACCGGGAGGACGAACGAGGGTGGTCAAGCCCGCTGCGCAGCCTGCTTTCGCTCGCGCCGGATCTCGCGCAGATAGGGATGAAAGTCGACCTCGACGGTATGACGCTTAGAGGCGACGAATCGTCGGCTCATCTTCCTTTCCTCCGCCGCGATCTCGCCACGCATCGCCGCCGGCGGGGGTAGGGCCGCACGCCCGCTGAGTAGGTCGGCGACCCATTCCGATTGCGCCTCCGCGAGGGGCATGATCGGCCCGAGCGGCTGGATGAAGCCGACGAAGAACAGCCCGGGCCGCTCGACCGAGACCACCCGACGGTAGAGGGGGAGGCGATTGTCGGGCGCCGAGAAGACCTCGGGGTCGAAGAAGGGGAAGGTCATCTTGTAGCCGGTGCAGTAGACGACGAGGTCGATCTCCTCCTCGGTGCCATCGGCGAAGCGGACCGTGCGGCCCCCCGTGAAGCGGTCGATGTTCGGCTTCACCTTGATGTCGCCGTGGCCGAGTCGCGGCAGCAGCTCGGACGAAACCGTCGGGTGCGCCTCGAAGAGCTTGTGGTCGGGCCTGGGCAGACCATAGGCGGTCATGTCCCCGGCCGCGACGCCGAGCATGCGCATGCTGAAGAAGCGCTGGACCGACATCGGCAATCGCGAGACCAGTGGCGTCGACGCCTCGTCGATCGGCTTGCCATTCATGTACTTGGGCAGGATGTAGGCGCCGCGGCGCATCGCCATGAAGGTCTCCTCGGCGATCCGCGAGGACTCGACCGCGATGTCGGTGGCGGAGTTGCCGATGCCGAGGACCAGCACCCGCTTGCCCCGCAGGACGTCCGGCTCCCGGTAGTGGTGCGCGTGAATCTGCTCGCCGCTGAACTGCTCGGAACCCGGGAAGGGGGGCTCCGGCCAGCGTGGGTCCCAGTGGTGCCCGTTGGCGACCAGGACCGCGCGGTAGCGGCTCGTCTCGCGCCCCCCCTCCGCTCCCTGCACGGTCACCTCCCACTCCCCGTCGGCGGGTTCGACGGCTACCACCTCGGTCCGGAAGCGGATCTTCTCCCGCAGGCCGAAGTGATCGACGTATTCGTCGAAGTAGGCGGCCATCTGGAAGTGGTTCGGGTAGTCGGGATAGTGGTCGGGCATCGGCAGGGTCTTGAAGGCCATCACCCGCCGCGAGGTGTTGATGTGCAGCGACCGGTAAGCGGACGACATGCCGTTGTCGTTCTCGTAGCGCCAGTTGCCGCCGATCTCCGAGCCCTTCTCGAAGCAATCGAAGGGGATGCCGCGGGCGTCGAGGACCTGGGCGGCGACGATCCCAGAGCTGCCGGCTCCGAGGATGCAGACCTTCTGGGTCGAGGGCATGGAGGGAATCTATAGGAGCTGGCTGGGTGGCCAGTCCCAAAAATAGCGGCTGGTGGGTGCCCCTCGCTTGCGGAGCCTTTCGCCTGAATCGCTCCTCCCGCCGCGCCGGACCGCCGCCCTTGCGCCTCCCCCAGCGCAAGGGGTGAGGAGGTCCACCCCTGGGGTCCGTAGAGAGAACAGCGGATCGATCGGAAGCTGGGCTCATCGGGATTTTGAAACCAACGAAAGGAGCCCCGATGACTCGCAAGGCCCGTTCATTCCGCCCCTCGCCCGCCATGATCGTCAGTTGCGTGGCTCTGTTCCTCGCCCTCACCGGCAGCGCCCTCGCGGTTGGGATCGCCAAGAACAGCGTCCGCTCGGCCCAGATTGTCGACGGCACCGTGCGCACGATCGACCTTCACGAAAGCGCCGTGACGTCGCCGAAGATCGCCCCGGACGCCGTTGGCCCCGGGCAGATCGCCGAAAACGCCGTCAGCTCGCCCCAGGTCGCCCCCGACTCGCTGACCAGCGGCGACCTCGGCGCCGCCTCGGTCACCTCCTCGGAGGTTGCCGACCACTCGCTGACCGGCGTCGACCTGGCCCCGGACTCGGTCAGAGCCACTCAGCTGGGTCCGATCACCCAGCGCTCCAACAGCGCCACGATCGAAGCCGGAAAAATTGGCAGCGTCAGCGTCAACTGCGCCGAAGGCGAACAGATCGTCAGCGGCGGCGGCCAGCCCTCCGTGTTCGGGGTCGAAATGACCACGACCCGGCCCTCCGGCAATGGTTGGCTCTACCAGGCCAAGAACAACACCGGTTCCAACCAGACCATCACCGCGTTCGCCCTCTGCCTGCTCCAGTAGCCGATCCCACATCAACACGGAAGCAAGACGGCCGGGACGCGAGTCCCGGCCGTCTGCCGCGGGCGACGGGCGGGCACCGAACGGCACCTAATGAGCTACCTGGAGGTGCTACGAGGGGGGTACCCGGACCCCCCAATCCGCTATTTGGTCTCTTCCGAGGTGGACTCGATCTCCTGCGCGAGCTCCTCGAGCTCCTCCGCGAAGGAGAGCCCGAAGCCCTCGACCGGAGTCTCGACCCCATCGACGCCCAGCTCGGCGGCCAGCTCGTCTTCTTCGAGCAGGTCCTCGTCGCCGGGAGGCTCGATCGCCACCGCCGGCTCGATCGCCACCGTCCGGTAGTGCTTGAGGCCGGTCGCGGCGGGGATCAACTTGCCGATGATCACGTTCTCCTTGAGACCGACCAGGCGATCCCGTTTGCCCTCGAGGGCGGCGTCGGTGAGCACCTTGGTCGTCTCCTGGAAGGAAGCGGCGGAGAGGAAGGACTCGGTCGCCAGCGAGGCCTTGGTGATCCCGAGGATGACCTCCTCGCCTTTGGCCGGCGTACCGCCCTCTTCCTTGGTCTTCTTGTTGAGCCGTTTGAGGCTGCCGCGATCCTCGAGCTGCCCGGGCAGCAGGCTGGTCGAGCCCTTCGACTCGATCCGCACCTTCTTCAGCATCTGCCGCGCAATCAGCTCGATGTGCTTGTCGTTGATGTCGACACCCTGCGCCCGGTAGACCTTTTGCACCTCGTCCACCAGGTAGAGCTCGGTCGCGGTGCGGCCGCGGATCGCCAGCAGGTCCGCCGGGTACAGCGAGCCTTCGTTGAGCTGCTGGCCGACCTCGACCTTGTCGCCGTCGGCGACGTGCAGCCTCGTGCGCAGCGGGAAGCTGTAGGAGTGCTCCTCGCCGCTGGACTCGATGACGATCACTTTCAGCGCTTTGTCGGTCTCTTCGATCGAGACCTTTCCGGTCGCCTCGGCCATCTGTGCCAGCCCCTTCGGTTTGCGCGCCTCGAAGAGCTCGACGATGCGCGGGAGACCCTGGGTGATGTCCTGGCCCGCGACACCCCCGGTGTGGAAGGTGCGCATGGTCAGCTGGGTACCGGGCTCGCCGATCGACTGCGCGGCGATGATGCCTACCGCGTCGCCGATGTCGACCATCGACCCGGTCGCCGGCGCGACGCCATAGCAGGAGCGGCACACCCCGGACTCGGCCTCGCACTTCAATGCCGAGCGGACCGGGATCTTGACCTCTTCCTCGCCGAATGCCTCGGCGATCTCTTCGACGTCGGCCTGGGCGATCTCCTGGTTTCGCTTGAGCAGCTCGCGGCCGCGTTTGGTTTCGAGCTTCTTCGCCGCCAAGCGCCCGAACAGGTTGTCGTTGAGCGAGCCGTCGTCCTTGCGCAGGACCATCTCGATGTGGTCTTTGGTCTTGCAGTCCTCCTGGCGCACGATCACGTCCTGGGCCACGTCGACCAGTCGCCGCGTCAGGTAACCGGAGTCGGCCGTCCGCAGCGCCGTATCGGCGAGTCCCTTTCGGGCACCGTGGGTGGAGATGAAGTACTCCAGGACCGAGAGGCCCTCCATGAAGTTGGCCTTGATCGGCCGCTCGATGATCTCCCCTTTCGGGTTGGCCATCAGACCGCGCATGCCGGCCAGCTGGCGGATCTGTTTGAAGGATCCGCGGGCACCGGAGTTGGCCATCATGAAGATGGGGTTCAACTCGTCGAGGTTGTTCTCCATCGCCTGGGCCACCTCGTCGGTGGCCCGGTTCCAATGGGCGGTGACGGCCTCGTGGCGCTCCTCGGCCGTGATGTAGCCGTCGTCGTACTGGCCCTGGATCGCTGCGGTCTCCTTCTCGTAGCGCTCGAGGATCTCCGGCTTCTCCGGAGGCGAGACGACGTTGTTCTTGGAGACGGTGATCCCAGCCTGGGTCGCATACTGGAAGCCCAGGTCCTTGAAGGCGTCGAGGACCTGTGAGACCGCCGGCGCGCCGTAGGCCTCGACCAGGTTGGAGACCATCGCGTTGACGTCCTTCTTCTTCAACGAGTGGTTGACGAACTCGTACTGCTCCGCGTCGAAGTCCTCTTCGAGGGCCTCCGCGAGCGCCCGCTCGATCTTTTCGTTGAAGATGATGCGCCCGACCGTGGTCAGGAAGTGCTCGTGCCCGGCCCGGCGGAACTCGGCCTGGTCGTGCAGCTTGCAGCCGCCGTTCTCGTAGACGAGCTCGGCCTCCTGGGCGGAGCGGAACACCTTCACCTTCGGCGTCGAGCCGTTGCGACCGGCACCCTTGCCGGCCTTCAGCCCCTCGTCGATCTTCGCCAGCTCGTTCTCGTCGGGCCCGTAGGTCAGGTAGTAGATCCCAAGCACCATGTCCTGGGTCGGGGTCGCCAGCGGCGCCCCGTGGGCGGGCGAGAGGATGTTGTTGGCCGACAGCATCAGGATCCGCGCCTCGGCCTGGGCCTCGGCGGAGAGCGGCACATGGACCGCCATCTGATCGCCGTCGAAGTCGGCGTTGAACGCATGGCAGACGAGTGGGTGGACCTGGATCGCCTTGCCCTCGACCAGAACCGGTTCGAAGGCCTGGATGCCGAGGCGGTGCAGGGTCGGAGCCCGGTTGAGCAGGACCGGGTGCTCGTGGATGACTTCCTCGAGCACGTCCCAGACCTCCGGGATCATCGACTCCACCATCTTCTTCGCCGCCTTGATGTTCTGGACGGCTTTGCGCTCGAGCGAGCTGGGCCATGATGAACGGCTTGAACAGCTCCAGCGCCATCAGCTTCGGCAGGCCGCACTGATGCAGCCTCAGGCTGGGGCCGGAGACGATCACCGAGCGGCCGGAGTAGTCGACGCGCTTGCCGAGCAGGTTCTGGCGGAACCGGCCCTGCTTCCCCTTGAGCATGTCCGATAGCGACTTCAGGGGCCGGTTGCCGGGGCCCGTCACCGGGCGGCCGCGACGGCCGTTGTCGAACAGCGCGTCGACCGCCTCCTGCAGCATTCGCTTCTCGTTATTGACGATGATCTCGGGCGCGCCCAGGTCGAGCAGCCTTTTCAACCGGTTGTTGCGGTTGATCACGCGGCGGTAGAGGTCGTGGAGGTCCGACGTCGCGAAACGGCCGCCGTCGAGCTGGACCATCGGGCGCAGCTCCGGCGGAATCACCGGCACCGCGTCGAGGATCATCCAGTCGGGCTTGTTGTCGGAGTTGAGGAAGGCCGAGGCGACTCTCAGCCGCTTCACGGCACGGGCCTGTTTCTGGCCTTTGGAGCTGTTGATGATCTGCTCCAGTTCCTCGCAATCGGCCTCGAGATCGACCTGTTCGAGCAGATCGCGCACCGCTTCGGCGCCCATGCCGCCGCGGAAGTACTCGCCCCAGCCGAACGGCGATCCAAACCGGTCCTTGAGCTCGCGGAAGACCGTCTCGTCGTTGACGACGTCCTTCGGCTTCATCTCGGTGAAGATCTTCCAGACCTCGTGCATGCGCTCGACGGCCTCTTCGAGGTAGGCCTCGGTGTCAGCGATCTCGGCGTCGAACTGTTTGCGCAGTTCTTTGATCATCTTGGCCCGTTCGTCGTCCTTCAGCTTGCGCAGCTGCGCCGCGGTCAGCTTCAGGGAATCGGCCCAGATGTGGTCCTCGTCGTCGAATTTGTCCTGCGCGCCCTCCTCCAGGAACTTGATCCGCCGCTCCAGCGACTCGTTCAGCTCCTGGGTGCGCTTCTGCCGTTCGGACTCATAGGAGTCGACGACTTTCTTGACCTCTTTCTCGAGTTTGCCGATGTCCTTGTCCCGAGCCTCCTCATCGACCCAGGTGATCATCGACGCGGCGAAGTAGAGGACCTTCTCCAGCTCTTTGGGAGCCATGTCGATCAGGTAGCCGATCCGGCTGGGCACGCCCTTGAAGAACCAGATGTGGGAGACCGGGGAGGCGAGATCGACGTGACCCATCCGCTCTCGGCGGACCTTGGAGCGCGTCACCTCGACGCCGCAGCGCTCGCAGACGATGCCCTTGTAGCGGACCCGCTTGTACTTGCCGCAGTAGCACTCCCAGTCCTTGGTCGGACCGAAGATGCGCTCGCAGAAGAGCCCGTCTTTCTCGGGCTTCAGCGTCCGGTAGTTGATCGTCTCGGGCTTCGTGACCTCGCCCCAACTCCAGGAGCGGATCTTCTTCGAAGACGCGAGCCCGATCTCGATCGCGTCGAAATTGTTGATGTCGATCATCAGTCCTCCACCTCGGCCGGCTCGGCCTCTTCGGCGTTTCCGGCACCCTCAGCATCAGTTCCAGCCTCGCCCTCGGAGACGATCTGCTCCTCCTGCTCGTCGGCCGCTCCGTTGGAGGAGTCGGCGCGCACGCCGGTCAGATCCATCCCCAGCTCCTCGGCCGCTTTCAGCAGGTCGTCCTCCTCGTCGGAGATTTCGACGTCGGTCCCCTCGGAGACGACGTTGGCGTCCAGAGAGAGGCTCTGGATCTCCTTCAAGAGCACTTTGAAGGACTCGGGGATCGAGGGCTCGGGGATGTTCTCGCCCTTGACGATCGCCTCGTACGCCTTGACCCGCCCGACGGTGTCGTCGGACTTGACGGTGAGCATCTCCTGCAGCGTGTAGGCGGCGCCATAGGCCTCCAGGGCCCAGACCTCCATCTCGCCGAAGCGCTGGCCGCCGAACTGCGCCTTGCCTCCCAGCGGCTGCTGGGTGACCAGCGAGTACGGGCCCGTCGAGCGGGCGTGGATCTTGTCGTCGACCAGGTGCAGCAGCTTCAGGATGTACATGTAGCCGACCGTGACCTTGCCCTCGTAGGGCTCGCCGGTGCGGCCGTTGTAGAGCTGCGCGGTGCCCGAGCACTGCGCGCCCGGACGTGCGCTCTTGTCGACGCCGAGGTCGATGCCGCGATCGGCGTTCTCATCCGACCACTTGACCAGGGCCTCGTCGACGTCCTCGACAGTCGCTCCGTCGAAGACCTGGGTCGCCACGTAGACGCGACCGTCGCCCTCGTCGGAGTGGGCCTGCTTGTAGGCGGCGGAGCCATCGTCGTACCAGCCATTCGCCGCGACCCACCCGAGGTGGGTCTCGAGGATCTGGCCGATGTTCATCCGGCTTGGCACGCCGAGCGGATTGAGGATGACGTCGACGGGGGTGCCGTCGGCGAGGTGAGGCATGTCCTCCTCGGGCACGATCTTCGAGATCACACCCTTGTTCCCGTGGCGGCCGGCGAGCTTGTCGCCCTCGGCGATCTTGCGCTTGGTCGCGACGTAGACGCGGACCAGGTCGTTGACCCCCGGGGGCAGGTCGTCGCCCTCGTCGCGACTGAAGGTCAGCACGTCGATGACGACGCCGCCCTCGCCGTGCGGGACTTTCAGCGAGGTGTCGCGGACCTCACGCGCCTTCTCCTTGAAGATCGCGCGGATCAGCTTCTCCTCAGCCGTCAGCTCGGTCTCGCCCTTCGGCGTGACCTTGCCGACCAGCAGGTCGCCGGAAACGACCTCGGCCCCGACCCGAACGATGCCGCGCTCGTCGAGATTGCGCAGGCTCTCCTCGGAGCGGTTGGGGATGTCGCGGGTGATCTCCTCGTCGCCGAGCTTGGTCGTGCGGGCGTCGATCTCGTACTCCTCGATGTGGATCGAGGTGAGTTCGTCGTCCTTGACCAGGCGCTCGGAGAGGATGATCGCGTCCTCGAAGTTGTAGCCCTCCCAGGACATGAAGGCGACCAGGCAGTTCTTGCCCAGGGCGATCTCACCGCCACCGGTGGAGGAGCCGTCGGCGAGAACGTCGCCCTCCTTCACCATCTGGCCGGTCTTGACGATCGGCCGCTGGTGGATGATCGTGCCCTGGTTCGAGCGCATGAACTTGTGCAGCGGGTACTCGTCCTTCTGCGACCCGCTGGTGATGACGATCCGCTCTGCGTCGACGTGGCTGATTTCGCCGTCGATCTTGGCCAGGACCACGTCGCCGGTGTCGACCGCGGCGCGGCGCTCCATGCCGGTGCCGATCAGCGGCGGGTCGGGCTTCAGCAGCGGCACCGCCTGGCGCTGCATGTTGGAGCCCATCAGGGCGCGGTTGGCGTCGTCGTGCTCCAGGAATGGGATCAGCGAGGTCGCGACCGACCAGATCTGGGACGGCGAGACGTCCATCAGGTCGACTTCCTTGGGGGAAGCCGTCGCGTACTCCTGCTCGCCGGCACGGACCAGGACCTGCGGACCTTTCAGCCGGCGCGTCTTGGGATCGACCTCGGCGTTCGCCTGGGCGATCACCTTCTCCTCCTCCTGCGTCGCGTCGTAGTGGACGATCTCGTCGCTGACGACGCCGTCTTCGACCAGGCGGTACGGGGTGGTGACGAAGCCGTGCTCCGACACCTGGGCGTAGGAGGACAGCGAGCCGATCAGGCCGATGTTCGGTCCCTCCGGCGTCTCGATCGGGCACATCCGGCCATAGTGGGTCGGGTGCACGTCGCGAACCTCGATCGGGGCCCGCTCACGGGTCAGGCCGCCGGCGCCAAGCGCCGAGAGCCGCCGCCTGTGGGTGAGGCCGGCGAGGCTGTTGGTCTGGTCCATGAACTGCGACAGCTGCGAGGAGCCGAAGAACTCCTTCATCGCCGCCACGACCGGGCGGATGTTGATGATCGTCTGCGGGGTGATCGCGTCTGAGTCCTCGGTGGTCAGGCGCTCGCGCACCACGCGCTCCATCCGGTAGAGACCGATCCGGAAGGCCTCCTGGATCAGCTCGCCGACCGTGCGCAGGCGCCGGTTGCCGAAGTGCTCGTACTCGCCGAGGTGCTCATAGACCGGCTCCCGCGGATAGGTGATCGCCTCCGCGGCATAGTCTTTGATCGGGTTCTCCTCGTCGATTTCCTCGGGGATCCCGAGCAGCTTCGGCAGGGAGACGAGCTCCTTGACCAGGGTGATGATGTCGTCATGGGTGAGCACCCGCGTCTCGAGGTCGATGTCGAGGTCGAGGCGAGCGTTCAGCTTGTAGCGGCCGACCCGGGTGAGGTCGTAGCGCTTGGGGTCGAAGAAGAGCTGCTCGAGCAGGCCGCGAGCGGCGTCGACCGAGGGCGGCTCGCCAGGGCGCTGCTTCTTGAACAGCTCGATCAGGGCGCCCTCTTCCGTTCGGGTCGCCTCGGTATCGGCCTCGATCGTGTGCCGCATGTAGATCGAGTTGCCGAACATGTCCAGCAGCTGCTGGTCCTCGACGTAGCCCATCGCGCGCAAGAGAACGGTGACCGGCAGCTTGCGCTTGCGGTCGATGCGGACGTAGACACGTCCTTTTTTGTCGACTTCCAGCTCGAGCCAGGAGCCGCGAGCCGGCATCAGGTTGGCGATGAAGACTTGCTTTTCAGGGTCCTTGGGCGCCATCACGTAGGCCCCCGGCGAGCGGACCAGCTGGGTGACGACGACGCGCTCGGTGCCGTTGATGATGAAGGTCCCGCGCTCGGTCATCCACGGGAAGTCCCCCATGAAGACGGCCTGCTCGCGGATCTCTCCCGTCTCCTTGTTCTGGAAGGCGACGGTCGCGGTCAGCGGCCGCGAGTACGTCATGTCCTTCTCACGGCACTCCTCGATCGAGTGCGGCGGGTCCTCGAATTTGAAATCGCCAAAGACGATCTGCAGGTTCCCCGTGTAGTCCTCGATCGGGGATATGTCGTTGATCGTCTCTCGCAGGCCACCGCTCTTCGGATCCGTCAGTTCCGCGAAGGAACGTCGCTGGATATCGATCAGATGTGGGACTTCGAGGGGGTTCTCTAGGCGGGAAAAGCTCCTACGGGTTACGGGGGCAGCGTTAGAACGTGCCAAAGTCGGCGACTCCTCGGGCGGTCAGAGGGACGTAGATAAAGCGCAAATATGGGCAGGGATACTCAAATGGCGCGCGACCGCGAAAAATAACACACGACGGCACGCGGCCTCGGGCTTGGCTCCCCGACTGGGATTCGCGCGGGCGAAACGGGCGTTCTATTTGAGCTCGACCGTCGCGCCAGCCTCCTCGAGATCGGCTTTGAGCTTCTCCGCCTCCTCGCGCTCGATGCCCTCCTTGATCGGCCCGGGCGCCTCGTCGACGAGCGCCTTGGCCTCTTTGAGGCCGAGGCCGGTCGCCGAGCGCACGACCTTGATCACGGGAACCTTCTGTCCGCCGACCTCGGTCAGGACGACGTCGACGGTCGAGGCCTCTTCCTCGCCACCACCGTCACCGGCCGGGGCGCCGGCCGCTGCCGGAGCGGCTGCCGCCACCGCGGTCGCGGAGACGCCGAACTCCTCCTCGAGCGCTTTGATCCGCTCGGAGAGCTCCAGGACCGAGATGCTCTTCAGCTCCTCGATCCAATCCTCGGTTGAAATCTTGGTTGCCACTTTCCTATTCCTCCTCGTTCGAAGCTTCGCTTGAAGTCGCCTGCCCGACCAGTCCCTGCTCCTGCATCTGCTGGAGCTGAATCGCAAGGCCGGAGATCATCGAGCCGAGACCGCGCACCAGGCCGGTCAGCGGGCTGGCGACGATGCCGGCGAACTGCCCGTTGAGGACGTCGCGCGACGGCAGGCGGGCGATCGATTTGAAGGCCGTCTCGTCGAGCGAGGTCCCATCCATGAAGCCGCCCTTGTAGGTGAGGACCTCGTGCTCTTTGTTGAAGGTCGAAATCGCTTTCGCCGCCTGGGCGGTGTCGCCGCGGACGAAGGCGAGTGCGGTCGGGCCCTGCAGCAGCTCGGCGAGGCGCTCCTCGCCGACCTTGTCGGCGGCGAGCTTGGTCAGCCGGTTCTTGACGATGCGGAAGCTGGCGTCCGCCTCGCGCAGTCTCGATCGCAGGTCGGCTGCCTGGGAGACGCTGATGCCGCGATAGTCGACAGCGAAGATCGCCTCAGATGCCTCTATCTGGGCGGCGATCTCTTGGATGGTTGCGGACTTTTCCTCGCGGTTCATTGTCTTACCTGCACCGGGCTTTCGGGCTCGCGCCCCGCCGGTGGTCTCCGGTTAGCGGCGACGCAGTCTAGGCGTTCGCCGGCTCCGCTGCGCTCTCACCGGCGGCGGCGCCGACCAGCTCGCGGTCGGCGCCTTTGGAAGTGTCGACGCGTACGCCCGGCCCCATCGAGCTCGACAGCGTGCAGGAGACGATGTAGCGGCCCTTCGCGGAGGCCGGCTTGGCGCGGACGATCTCCTCGATCACGGCGGTGTAGTTGTCGAGCAGCTTGGCCTCGTCGAAGCTGGCCTTGCCGATCGCCATGTGGACGATCGCCTGGCGATCGGTGCGGTACTCGACCTTGCCGGCCTTGGACTCGGTGACGGCCTTCTCGATGTCGTCGGTGACGGTGCCGACCTTCGGATTGGGCATCTTGCCCTGCGGCCCGAGCACGCGGCCGAGACGACCGACCGTCGGCATCATGTCCGGCGTCGCGACGGCGACGTCGAAGCCGGTCCAGCCCTCCTCGACTTTCTTCGCCAGGTCGTCACCGCCGACGAAGTCGGCGCCGGCGGCCTCGGCGTCACGCGCCTGCTGGCCCTGAGCGAAGACGGCCACGATGACGTCTTTGCCGAGACCGTGCGGAAGCGCCAGGGTGCCGCGCAGCTGCTCGTCCGCGTGACGGACGTTGACACCGAGCAGCACGTGGACCTCGACCGACTCGTCGAATTTCGCGCTGGCGGTCTCTTTGACCAGCGCGACCGCTTCGGCGGGCGCGTAGGCGCGATCGCGCTCGACCTTTTCGTACTGCTGGCGGTATCGCTTGCCGTGGGCCACGAAGTCTCCTATTTGACGTCGACGCCCATCGAGCGGGCGGTGCCGGCGATGATCTTCGAGGCGGCGTCGATGTCGTTGGCGTTGAGGTCGGGCATCTTGCGTTCGGCGATCTCGCGGATCTGATCCTGGGAGATCGTCCCGACTTTGTTGACGTGGGGCTCGCCGGAGCCCTTGGGGATGCGGATCGCCTCCTTGATCAGGACGGCGGCCGGCGGCGTCTTGGTGATGAAGGTGAACGAGCGGTCCTCATAGACCGTGATTTCGACCGGGATGATCGTCCCGCCTTCGGACTGGGTCTGCGCGTTGAACGCTTTGCAGAAGTCCATGATGTTGACGCCGTGCTGGCCCAGGGCGGGGCCGACCGGCGGCGCCGGGTTGGCGTTGCCCGCCTGGATCTGGAGCTTGATGAGGGTGAGGACTTTTTTGGCCATCGGGGTCGGAGAGAGTAGCGGTCTTGCGACCTAGATCTTCTTGACCTGGTCGTAGCCGACCTCGACCGGGGTCTCCCGGCCGAAGATCGAGACCAGGACCTTGAGTTTGGCGGCGTCCTCGTTGATCTCGGCGATCTCGCCGGAGAAGTCGGAGAGCGGGCCCGAGATGACTTTCACCGATTCGCCGATCGAGAACTGGGCCTGGGTGCGTGGGCGCTCCGCGGTCTCGCGGTGCAGCAGCCGGTCGACCTCCGGTTTGGAGAGCGGCACCGGTTTGTTGCGGGAGCCGACGAAGCCGGTCACGCCGGGGGTGTTCTTGACCAGGCCCCAGGCGTCGTCGGTCATCTCCATGTTGACCAGGACGTAGCCGGGCATCGTCCGTTTCTCGGTCTGGACTTTCTGCCCGTCCTTCATCTCCGAGACCTGTTCGGTGGGAACGACGACCTGCCGCACGTTGCGGTTCTGGCTCATCGTCTGCACCCGGTGCTCGAGGTTGTGCTTGACCTTGTTCTCGTGCCCGGAGTAGGTGTTGATCACGTACCAGCGATACAAATCAGAAGCCTTTGTTCGGGGAGCCTGACTACAGGATCCGCTTGATGAGGAAGTTGAAGAGAGCGTCGAGGGCGCCGAGATAGGCGGCCGCCACAGCGACGAAGATGATGGTTACCGCGGTTGCCTGGATCAGTGTCTCGCGATCCGGCCACTGCACTTTCTTGAGCTCGGCCCAGCAGGAAATCAGGAATCCGATCACGCCGCCTCGCTGGCGTTCGGCGCTCGCCTGTTTCTGTTTCTTTGCGAGCTGCTCGCTCTCGCGCCGCTTCTGCTCGTCGCGCTGGCGCTTCTCGGCTTCTTTCTGAGCCTTCGCCTCGGCGCGGCGGGCGGAGCGCGGCTTCGGCGCGTCCGGGGTCTCCAGCTCGGCCTCCGGAGCGCCGGCGCCCATCCCGACCTCCATTGCTTCGACGTCGGCTACCTCGCCGGAGACGGGTACCTGGGTGTCGTGCTGGGCGTGAGAAACGCTCTCACGCCCGCCGTCGGAGCGTTTCCGCTCCTCAGCTTCCCGAGCCCGGCGCTCGGCCTTGCGCTGTGCGCGGGTCTTGGCCATCGGGAGCTACCGGGTCTCCTTGTGCGCCGTGTGGTGACCGCACCAGCGGCAGAACTTGCGCAGCTCGACGCGGTCCGGCGAGTTGCGCCGGGACTTGTTGGTCTGGTAATTCCGTCGCTTGCAGTCTTCGCAAGCCAAAGTCACCGCGATGCGGACATCTCCGCGAGCCATTGTTTCCTTCCCTACTCGGCCGTTACAGAAGAAAACCCCGGGCCCAAGGCGCGAGGCTGGGCTTAGGATAGCGCCCCTCTATGGCCTGACGACGATTGCCCGGGACGGGCTTGGGATCCGGCAAGCCCAAGCTCGGTCGCACGCAACGTATTCCGGAGCAGGCAGGCGATCGTCATCGGGCCGACCCCGCCGGGAACCGGAGTGATGGCAGCCGCGATGGAGCGCACGGCGTCGTAGTCGACGTCGCCGACCAGGCCCCCTTCGGTGCGAGTGATACCTACATCGATGACTACCGCCCCGGCCTTGACGTGGCCGGAGCCGAGCGCCTTCGGCTGACCGCAAGCCGCAACGAGGACATCGGCGTTCGCACATCTCGCTTCGAGGTCGCGAGTGTGGCTGTGGCAGACCGTCACAGTCGCGTTGGCGGAGAGCAGCATCGCCGCGAGCGGCTTGCCCACCAGCTCGGAGCGGCCGACGATCACAGCGTTGGCCCCCGCAAGCTCGGCACCGCTGTATGAGAGCAGCTCCATCACCCCCGTGGGAGTGCAGGGCGAGAGTCCTGGCCGTGACCGCCAGAGCGCGCCCGCGCTTGCGGTGGAAAGCCCGTCGACGTCCTTCGCCGGATCGATCAGGTCGATGAACGTCGCGCTGTCCAACCCTCTGGGGAGGGGGAGCTGAAGGAGAATCCCGTTGACTTCTGGGTCGGCGTTCAATTGCTCGATCAGCGTGGCGAGGCGCTCCGGGGAGCAGTCGCTCGGCTCGCGATGGTCGATCGACCGTATGCCCACCTCCGCGCAGGCACGATGCTTGGCGTCGACGTAGATCTGCGAGGCCTGGTCGTCGCCGACGAGGATCGTCGCGAGGCCAGGCGCCACTCCTCCGGCGGCGACCATCGACGCGACATCGGCGGCGACATCCGTTCGCAGCTTCGCGGCGATCGCCTTGCCGTCGATGACGGCGGCCCCGTCGGCTTCGTGCTGGCCCCAGCGGGGAACGCCGTAGACGTTTGAGTAGCCCATCGCGCGGCTAGAACACGACGGTGGTGTTGCCGTCGACGAGTACGCGGTCTTCGCAGTGCCACTTGACCGCGCGTGCGAGGACGGCGCGCTCGATGTCCGCGCCGAGGCGCACGAGGTCGGCTGCGCTGTCAGCGTGATTCACCCTGATCACGTCCTGCTCGATGATCGGGCCCCCGTCGAGCTCCTCGGTTACGTAGTGGCTGGTGGCGCCGATCAGCTTCACGCCACGCTCCTTCGCGCGCTCGTGGGGGCCGGCCCCCGCAAATGCCGGCAGGAAGCTGTGGTGGATGTTGATCACCGGTGCCTCGACCCGCTCAAGGAAGTCACCCGAGAGGATCTGCATGTAGCGGGCGAGAACGACCAGGTCGAAGCGGCCGGCGAGGAGGTCCAGCAAGGCTGCCTCGGCCTCGGGCTTGTGTCCCGTCTCGACCGGCACGTGGTGATAGGGAAGACCGAAGCCAGCCACGTCCTCGGCGAGGTCGGGGTGGTTCGAGGCGACGAGCCCGATGTCTGCGCCAAGCTCGCCGCGGCGCCAGCGCCAAAGCAGATCGAGCAGGCAGTGGTCATAGCGCGAGACCAGCAGTGCGACCCGCTTTGGCCGCTCGGCGAGCCACATCCGCCATGTCATCTCGAAGCGTTTGGCGACCCTGCTCCCGAACCGACGTTCGAGATCGTCCTGCTCGCAACCGGCGGGCAGGCTGAACTCCATCCGCATGAAGAATCGCCCGGTGCCGTTCCCGGTCGAGTACTGGCCGGAGCTGACGATGTTGGCGCCGGCGTCGCTGAGGAAGCCCGAGACCGCGGCAACGATCCCCGGGCGATCGGAGCAGGCGACGATCAAGCGGATGATCGGCGCGTCGCCCCAGGCGAGGTCGCCGGAGGCGGTTTCAGCCTGCGGCGTCGTCTTCGTGGCGGGAGCGTTCATCGGTCCCTCCCTGTTAGTGGCTCACCGCTGCGGCAGCCAGCTCGGAGACGAGCTGGTCGGTATGGAATCGCTCGAGGGCGAACGGAGCGATCAGGTCCGGGGTGCGGCCCTTCGCGACGAGCTCGGCGAGCGTCTTGCCGACGATCGGTGCGGCCTTGAAGCCGTAGGTGCCCCAGCCGGCTGAGACGTGGAAGTTGTCCAGCTCGGTCCGACCGAGAATCGGGCTGTAGTCGGGGGACAGGTCGCAGAGGCCCGCCCAGGCCCGCAACAAGCGAGCGCGCTCCAGCTGGGGAAAGAGCTCGAGCGTATGGCGTGCGAGGTCCTGGAGGAAGTTGAGCGTGTTCTGCATCCGGTAGGTCGTCCAGGGCTCGATCTCCGAGCCCATCACGAACTCGCCACGGTCCGATTGGCTGATGTAGACGTGCATCTGAGAGGAGACGACGACGACGTCTAGGAATGGCTTCACCGGCTCGGTCACGCACGCCTGCAGGATGTGGGTGGTGATCGGCAGCTCGACGCCGGCCATGTCGGCGATCAGCGTCGACCAGCCCGCGGTGCAGTTCAGCACCGTGCCCGCCTCGATGGTCCCTCGGTTGGTCTCCACGGCGGTGATGCGGTCTCCCTGCCGCCGCATCCCGACGACCTCGGTGTTGGGGTGGATCTCCACGCCGGCCCGATCCGCTCCACGTGCGAAGCCCCAGACCACCGCGTCGTGACGGATGATCCCCCCGGGCGGGTGATAGAGCGCACCCATGATCGGATAGGTCGTGTCCTCGCCGACATACATCGTCGGCACCAGCTCTTTGACCTCCTCGGGACTGATCAGGCGGGAATCGATCCCTCCCAGCCGGTTGACCTCCGCCCTATTGGCCATCACGAACATCGCCCGGTCGGAGTGGGCGAGCGTCAGGTGGCCGCACTGGCTGAACAGGAGGTTGAACCCGAGCTCAGCGCCGAGGTTTTCGTAGAGGCTCAGGGAAGCGTCGTAGAACCGCGCACCCTCAGGGGTCTTGTAGTTCGAGCGCAGGATCGTCGTGTTGCGCCCCGCCGCGCCCGAGCCGATGTAGCCCTTCTCGAGCACGGCGACGTCTGTGATGCCCTGCTCGGCGAGGTAGAAGGCGGTGGCAAGCCCGTGAGATCCGCCACCGATGATCGCGACGTCGTAGCTCGACTTGAGCTCGGGCCGCGAGTGCCACATCCTCCGCTTGCGGAAGAGGTCAAGCATGCGCCCACTCCTCCTCTGGGGCGGGCAGCGCATCGAGGCCGACGGGCCGTCCACCCAGGTTCCCGACGGAATCGGAGACGACCTGCCACATGTACTCACCGAGGGCGGCGCCGAAGAGCATCAGGAAGCGGTCGGGTCCCTCGCGCAAGACGTAGCCCGGCGTCCGCGCGACCGAGGCTGGCCGAAAGGCCCCGGGCGGCATCGCCGACTGCCGCAGGTCGAGAGCGCAAAAGCGGGCGAACGTTTCGCGGGCACGCGGACCGACGATCGCCATCGCCGCCAGTGAGCCGGTCAGATCGCAGACCCGCAGGCCTTCGCCATGAAGGCGAGCCCAGGTGGCCTCGTCGCGCTCGGCCCCCCCGAGCGCGAGTGCGAGCGTCGGCGCGATTGGGCAGAGCCAGCCCCCCTCCCTACGCCGTGCCACCCCACACGGCGATCCGTCGAGAAGCTCCGCGAGCACTGGCCGCGGTGCCTGGATCTCGAGCTTCGTCAAATCGGAGAGGTCGGCGAACCCGACGGTCTCCGTACACGCGGCTGCCTCGGCGCTTGCATCGCCAAAGGAGACGATGACCTCCCAGCCACCGCGGGTCTCGGTCACGGCGCCTGCCGACTCCGCGGCGTCGATCATCGGGCTGCGGGCGGGCGTTGCGGCAGCCGAATCGGGGGATAGGAAGGCAAGACTCACGAGCGGAGCACCTCCCCGTCGGGGTCATAGAAGGGCTTGGTCCTGACCGCCGCCTCGAGGCGGCGACCGTTGTCGGAGATGATCAGGCCGGTCTCGTCCTGCGCGAGCGTCGGCGGCACCATCGCGAGTCCGATCGAGGTGCCCAGCTTGGGTGAGCGGCGGGCGCTCGTAACCTGGCCGACCGGTGAGCCCGCCTCGTCGATGACGACCGCACCCTCGGTGGGAACCTCGCCACTGGCGCAGATGAACCCGACCAGCGCGAGCGGCGGCGGCTGCTCGGCATAGCGTTCGAGGGCCCAGCGTCCGATGAAATCCTGCTCCTTGTCGAGTTTGACCGCCCAGCCTGTCGCCGCGCCGTAGGGCGTCGACTCCGAGTCGGTGTCCTGCCCGACCAGGATGTGCATCTTCTGCAGACGCAGGATCCGCTGTGGCTCGAGGCCAAATGGCCGCCCGCCCTCGGCTCGGATCGCATCCCAGAGAGCCCGCCCGTGCGGGGCCGGGCAGTGAAGCTCGTAGCCGAGCTCGCCGACGAAACCGATCCGCAAGGTGAGGCATGGAACGCCGGCGACGACGAGCTCGCGTCCGTCCAGGTAGGGGAGGGATTCGTTGGACACGTCCGTATCGGTCAACCGGCCGAGGATCGCGCGGGCCTGGGGCCCGGCGAGGTTCATCGCGGCCACGCCCTGGGTCACATCGGTCAAGTAGACATTCAGGTCGTCCCACTCGGCCAGCCACCAGGAGAACCACTGCTCGACGGCCGCCGCGCCACTCGAGGTCGTAGTCACGTAGAAGGTCTCCTCGTCGATGCGACAGACGGTTCCGTCGTCGGTGATCCGTCCCGACTCCGAGGTCAGGACTCCGTAGCGGACCCTGCCGGGCTTCAGCGTCGACATCCGGTTGGGATAGAGGCGATCGAGCAGCTCCCCCGCATCGGGGCCGCGCACGAGCAGCTTGCCCAGGGTCGAGATGTCGATCAGGCCGGCGCTGTCCTGTACCGCCGACGTCTCGCCGTCGACGTCGCCGTAGTCATAGGCCCGCCTCCAGTCCCCCGCCCAGCGCACGGTCGCCCCGAGCTCGCGATGGCGCCCGTGGACCGCCGAGCGCCGGGCGGGCTCGAACGGCCGGCCGGCGAGCGCCCCGAGCGGAACCGTCGACCACGGAGGGCGGGCCGTTGTCATGCCGACCTCGGCGAGTGGCAGGCCGGTCGCTTGACTGAGCGCTCGGATCGAGGCGAGCTGTGAGAAGCGGCCCTGCGACGGGCCCATGGTCACCGTGGTGTAGCGCTTCGAGAGCTCGATCGAGTCATAGCCCTCCGCCGCGGCGTAATGAATGTCCTTGACCGTGACGTCCTCGTCGAGGTCTACGAACGCTTTGCCGCGACCTCCATCGTGAGCCCGCGCCGGCGGAGGGATGCGACGCACCGCGGGGGACAGCTCCTCGAGCCGGGCCCGCTCCGCGGTCAGCCGATCGCGATCGGCTGACTCGCCGAAGCCGAGTTCGAGCGCAGCTGCTGCACCGGCGATCGTTCCCGATAGCTCGGCGCTCGCCGCATCCTCGTGTCCCGCCACGGCCCCGGCGGCGTGAACGCGATCGGGCAGCTCATCGGCGACGAAACGGCAGGACGCCTCGTCATAGCGGGCGCGAGCCCCCGCCTGCAGCAGCAGCGAGGAGGCTGGGACGGAGCCTCCCGACATGGCGAGGGTGTCGCAGTCGAGTCGGCGCACAGGTCCCGTCGCCCGCCCGCCCGCATCGACGGAGGCGACCGCGACACCTGTGACCGCCTTGCGACCTTGCGCCCGCACCGGAGCCATGCCGCGCAGGAGCTCGATGCCGGCGCGCTCGACGGCGCCGGACAGCTCGTTGTCGACGTCGGCGCGGAGGTCGGCCACCGCAGCCACGCCGACGCCGAGCTCGCGCAGCCCCAGAGCAGCCTCGAGAGCGCGATCGTCGACTCCCGCGACCACGCAGCTCTCGCCGGGGCTGACCGCGTAGAGCGCCGCGAGGCGACGGGCCGCGGAGGCGAGCATCACCCCAGGCAGGTCGTTGTCGAGGAAGACGAGTGGCTGCTCGATCGTGCCGGTCGCCGCAACGTGGCGGGCGGCGCGAACCTGGTGCAGCGTGTTTCCCTGCCAGATCGGCACCAAGCCGTCGAAGTGGCCGAGGGCCGGCGCCCGGGTGAGGATCTCGACCCCCGCTTCGGCGCAACCCCGCGCCAGCTCGCGGGAGTGCTCGTGACCGCCTTCTGCGAGCATCGCCCCGCCAGGCTCGACGTCCTCGTCACAGAGAACGACGTCGGCTCCGAGCTCTGCCGCGCGCAGCGCCGCTGCGAGTCCCGCCACGCCGCCGCCGACGACGAGCACATCGCAGTGGCGCCGCCGATATTCGGTGCGCCATTCTCGCTCGTCCTGCCGTCGCGGCAGGCGGCCTAGGCCCGCGGCGCGCCTCAACACCCGCTCATAGACCGGCCACAACCGTCGCGGGCGGATGAACGTCTTGTAGTAGAAGCCCGGCGGCGTGAACGGCCCGCCGAAGAGGTCGGCCGCACGCATCAGGTCGAAATCGAGCGATGGCCAAGCGTTTTGGTGCTCGACCTTCATCCCCTGTCGCAATGGCTCGCCGCAGGCGCGTATGCCCGTTGCCCCGTCGACGGTCACGAGAGAGTTGGCACACCGACCGCAGGCGCAGAGCTCGCCGCGTCGGCGGTGATACTTGAAGCTGCGCGAGAAGGTCCGCTGTCCCGATGCGTAGAGCGCCGAGAGGATGGTGTCCCCCTCCAGACCGCTGCGCTCGCGACCGTCGAAGCTGAAGCTCAGCGCCTTCGAGTCATCGACTCGCCGCCCATCTCGGGCCGGGAGCCGGGTCACGATCCCGCCTCCCCCGCCCCCACCCTGGGAGGCGCATCCTCGGGCCTCGCAGTCCAGAGGACCTCGTTGGTGCGAGTGTCGCGTTCGGCCAGAAACCACTGCCGGCATCCGGAGCGATGCACCCACCACTCACGCTGCATTCCGGCCACGTTGCGGCGGAAGTAGACGTAGCGATTCAACGCCGCGAAGGAGGGCCGCTGGCGGGGGCGCGAGTTGACCTCGCCGCCGAAGCCGAAGTCCGTGACCTCGCGGGATCCGCAATTCGGACAGCTGAGCACGAACGACATCAGCGCCCCTCCGATCCCGGGATCCAGGACGTCCCGGCAAGCGGCACGCGCGCCATCGCGGCCGCCTCGACGGTGAGCGCCACCAGGTCCTCGGGCTCGAGGTTCTGGACGCGCGACTTGCCGCATGCCCTGGCCAGGGTCTGCGTCTCCTGCACGAGGGTGCGCAGGTAGTTGGCGAGTCGGCGGCCGCCCAGCTCGGGATCGAGCCGAGCCGCCAGCCGCTCGTCCTGGGTCAGGATCCCGGCGGGGTCGCGACCTTCGTGCCAGTCGTCATAGAAGCCCGCCGCCGAGCCGATCTTCGCGTACTCCTCGTCCAGCTCGGGCGCGTTGTCGCCGATCGCGATCAACGCCGCGACGCCGATCGAGACCGCGTCGGCACCGAGCGCGAGCGCCTTTGCGACGTCGGCCCCAGAGCGGATACCACCGGAGACGACTAGCTGCACCTTGCGATGCATGCCGAGCTCAACGAGCGCCTCGACTGCCGGCGGGATCGCCGCCAAGGTCGGAATGCCGACATGCTCGATGAAGACCTCCTGCGAGGCGGCGGTGCCGCCCTGCATACCGTCCAGGACGACGACGTCCGCCCCCGCCTTGACAGCCAACGCGACGTCGTAGTAGGGACGGGTGGCGCCGATCTTGACGAAGATCGGCTTTTCCCAGTCGGTGATCTCGCGCAGCTCCTCGATCTTGATCTCGAGGTCGTCGGGCCCGGTCCAGTCGGGGTGGCGGCAGGCGCTGCGCTGGTCGATACCCATCGGCAGGTCGCGCATCTCGGCTACTCGGTCGGAGATCTTCTGGCCCAGCAACATGCCTCCGCCACCGGGCTTCGCCCCCTGGCCGATCACCACCTCGACCGCGTCGGCGCGCCGCAGGTCGTCCGGGTTCATCCCGTAGCGAGACGGCAGCAGCTGGTAGATGAGAACCTTGGAGTGGTCGCGCTCCTCCGGCGTCATTCCGCCGTCACCGGTCGTGGTGCTCGTCCCCATCGCGGTCGCGCCGCGGCCTAGCGCCTCCTTCGCCGGCCCGGACAGCGCACCGAAGCTCATGCCGGCAATCGTGATCGGGATCTCCAGCTCGAGCGGACGGCTCGCGTGGCGCGTGCCAAGCACGACATCGGTGTCGCAGCGCTCGCGATAGCCCTCGATCGGATAGCGGGAAACGCTGGCCCCGAGCAAGAGCAGATCGTCGAAGTTGGGAACGCGCCGCTTGGCGCCGCCGCCCCGGATGTCGTAGATGCCCTCGCGCGCGGCACGCTGGATCTCGTGGATCGCCGTGCGATCGAATGTGGCCGACTCGCGCAGGCCCGCGCGCCAGCCCACCGGCAGCTTGCCGCTCTCTCCCGCCATCGACTAGTACTCGCCCGCGTTGTCGACGTCGAAGTTGTAGAGGCGCCGGGCGGAGCCGTAGCGCTTGAACTCGGCCGGATCCACGTCCCCCATCCCGGCCTGAGCGAGCAGCTCGCCGAGTTCGAGTCGATGCTCTTCGCGGAGCTCCTTGGCGACGCAGTCCGCGCCCAATCTGGCGACGCTTCCGCGCACGTAGAGACGAGCCTCATAGATCGAGTCGCCGAGCGCCTCGCCGGCGTCGCCGCAGACCACGAGCCGGCCGGACTGGGCCATGAACGCGCTCATGTGGCCGACCGACCCCCGCACGACGATGTCGGCTCCCTTCAGCGAGATCCCGCATCTCGCCGCGGCGTTGCCCTCGATCACCAGCAGCCCGCCGCGGGCAGTGGCGCCCGCGGCCTGGCTCGCGTCCCCCTCTATCACGACGGTCCCCGACATCATGTTCTCGGCTACGCCGACGCCGCAGTTGCCATGCACGCGGACGGTCGCCCGCTGGTTCATGCCGGCGCAGTAGTAACCGACGTGGCCGTCGATCTCCATCGACACGGGTTCGGTCAGGCCGACCGCGATCGCGTGCCGCCCACCGGGCTCGATGATGCGCCAGTCTCCTGGCACGCCGCTGTGGAGGGCCGCGTTCAACTCGCGCACGCTGGCGTCGGAGAGGTCGAAGGTCCGCTTCGCAGTGACGTCGACGCTCATCTTGCGGCGACCCTCCCCCAGCTGTAGACGACACCGGGCTCCGGCTCCCAGACGCGTGCCTCGGCGGCGCCGGGCAGCGGCGCGAGAGCGCGGTACTCAGACGCCATCGCAACCCACTCCTCGGTCTCCGCCATCACCGCCGGCTTGCAGGCGATCGGGTCGCGCAGCACGGCGAAGCCATCGGCGGTTCCGACCGCGAAGGTATAGAAGCCGTCGAGATCCTCTAGACAGCCCTCGAGCGCCTGCTCGAGGGTGGCTCCCTGGCGCATGCGCCACGTCAGGTAACCGGCCGCGACCTCGGAGTCGTTCTTGGTGTGAAAGACCGTGCCCTCCCGTTCCAGCTCCGCACGCAGCCGGTTGTGGTTGGAGAGGGAGCCGTTGTGGACGAGACAGAGGTCGAGGCCAGTGGAGAAGGGATGTGAGCTCTCGGGGGTGACGCTGCTCTCGGTGGCCATCCGCGTGTGTCCGAGAGCGTGGGTGCCGCTCATCGAGGCGAGGTCGAACCGCTCGACGAACTCCGCCGGAGCGACGGCGTCCTTGTAGATCTCGATTGTGCGTCCCGCGCTGACCACCTGGACCGAAGGCAATTGGCGGAGAACCCAGGCCTGCGCCTGATCGGCATCCGAGCGCACCTCGACGAGGGCGTCGCGGGCGTCGATTACCGCCGCGCGCTCGACGCCGAGCGAACGATCGACGGCTTCAATGGCCTGATCCCAGTCACAGGCTGGGTCGGAGGCCTGAAGCGAGAGCTTGCAGTGAGCCGAATCGACCGGATCGCGGTAGATCGCCACTCCCGCGCTGTCCGGGCCTCGATCAGCCATCTCGAGCAACATCGCCGCAGCGTGTTGCCCGAGCCGCTCCTCGCAGCTCTCGGACTTCGCGTAGATACCGATGATTCCGCACACGGCCTGAGCGTAGGGACGCAGCGCTGCCGTTCCCATGGCCCACGCGCGCACTCTTTGACGACCACATGTGGATAGGTGCTACATGGGAAGAGCACAGCCCTTCTTCGGCCCAACACTCATACCGACCTTCGATTCTTCCACGGCCCGCACGGTCATGGATGCGGACGATAGAATCGGTCAGGACAATGTCCAGTCCTCCCCAGGGTGTCCGAATCGAACACAGCCGGTCTGACAACCGTGGCTGGCTCGGACATTGCGCCCCGACTAAACGTTGCGTTTGATCCCCCAATGGAGCTGAGTGCAGCTACCGCCGCGACGACCGGCTCGTCGCCTCAGACCGCCGAGGACGTCTCGGCGCTCGTCGCCGAGCAGGGAGTCGAGTACATCTTCGCGGAGTTCGTCGACATGCACGGCAAGCCGAACGCGAAACTCGTGCCCGCGACCCACATCGACAATCTGCTCGCCGATGGCACCGGCTTCGCCGGCTTCGCCGCCGGCGATATCGGGCAGCGGCCCAGTGATCCCGACATCGTCGCGATCCCCGATCCGACCAGCTACACGCGCCTGCCGTGGCGACCGGAGATCGCTCGCCTCGCCTGCGACGTCACGGTAGAAGGCGAGCCCTGGCCATATTGCCCCCGCACGATCCTGCGCAACCAGCTCGCGAGGGCCGAGGAGCTGGGGTTTGAACTGAAGGTCGGGGCGGAGCTCGAGTACTTCCTGCTACGCAGAAACGAGGACGGCTCGCTGGCGATCGCCGACGACCTCGACACCCAGGGGCAGCCCTGCTACGACATGCGCGCTCTGACCAGGAGCCTCGACTTCGTCTCCGAGATCGCCGACCATCTCAATGCGCTCGGTTGGGACAACTACGCGACCGACCACGAGGACGCCAACGGACAATTCGAGCAGAACTTCGGCTATGCCGACGCCCTCACCACCTGCGATCGGGCGATCTTCTTCCGCTACATGGTCGAGAGCATCGCCCACGAGAGGGGCCTGCTCGCCACCTTCATGCCGAAGCCCTTCTCGCATCTGACCGGCAACGGCTGCCACCTCCACATCAGCCTCTGGAAGGACGGGTGCAACGTCTTCGCCGACCAAGGCGGCGAAGACTCCCACGATCTCGGGCTCTCGTCCCTCGCCTACCAGTTCATCGGCGGACTCAAGGCGCACGCGAGTGCCTATATCGCGCTCACCGCTCCGACCGTGAACTCCTACAAACGACTGGTCGTCGGCTCACAGAGCGGATCCGCGTGGGCCCCGGTCTACATCAGCTACGGCTCCAACAATCGAACCCAGATGCTCCGCATTCCCGACGCGGGACGAATCGAGGACCGGACGGTGGACGGATCCTGTAACCCCTACCTTGCAGCGACCGCCGTTCTCGCGGCCGGCCTCGACGGCGTCGAGCGCGAGCTCGACCCAGGCGAACCGACATCGGGCCTGAACCTCCACGAAGTCACCGAAGCTCGACGTCGCGAACTCGGGGTTGAGCTGCTACCCGACAATCTGCTCGACGCAACCCGTGCCTTGGAGCGCAATGATGTGCTCCGTGCTGCGCTGGGCAAGTGCGCCGAAGAGGACTACGTCGACTATTACATCCGCATCAAGCGAGGCGAATGGAAGCGGGCGCAAGCCGAGGTCACCGACTGGGAGCTCGACCGCTACCTCCAGCTCTTCTAGAACACGGAGTGGGATCCGTGTCCGCTAGCGGGTCGACTTCCTCGCTCGCGGCCGAAATCGAGCGCCTTCAGCTCGAGAACGAGACCCTCTCCGGCGTCGTCGGCGTGGTGACGTCGGGGCCGAACCTCGCGCACATTCTGGACCGAGTCGTGGATCTGCTCACGGGCGCGACCAGCTCCCACGCCTGCTTCGTCTATCTGCGGGTTGGGGATCGACTGATCCTGCGTGCAGCCTCGCCCGTCTACTCCCATGTCGTCGGCAAGATCTCCTTCGGCGCCGACGAGGGGCTGGCGGGCTGGACGATGCGCCATGGAGAGCCCGCGTTCATTCGCGAGGGAGCGATCGATGATCCACGCACCGTCTATGTCCCTGAGCTCGAAGAGGAGCGTTTTCAATCGATGGTCGCGGTGCCGATCCCATCGCGAGCGGGCGAGTCGATCGGCGCCATCGTGCTGCACACGGTGGCGCCTCGCGAGTTCGACGAGGGCATCCTCAACATCCTCTCTCGCGCAGCATCGCTGGTCGCGGGCGCAATCGAGAACGCGAGCTTGTACGAGGAGGCGAGGGAGCGCGTCGAGGCGCTCACCCAGCTATCCGCCCTGGGTCGCGAGATCGCCGCTGTGTCGGACCGCGAAACCCTCTATCGCGTCGCGACCGTCGGCGTTCGCGCCCTCTCGAGGGCCGACGTCTGCCGCCTCTACGAGCTGGACGGCAGCGACGGGCAGCTGCAGCGGGTCGCGGCTGATCCACCCAGCGAGTCCGATAACGACGCCGGCGAGGCGAACCTCATCCGCGAGCTTCTCGAGTCGGGGGGGTCGGTCGACCAGCCCACACCCTCCAGCCTCGCGGCTGTCCTCGACCTGCCCGACGCTCCGGCCGAGGTGCGCGCTGTTCCACTGACAGCCGGCGGCGAGCGAATCGGAGTGCTCGTAGCCGCCTCCAGCGAGCCCTGGTCTGAGGTCGGATTCGAGTTACTGCGCGCCGCCGCACAGCAAGTGGCCCTGGCCATGGAGAAGATCTACCTGATCGAAAGATTGACCGAGGAGAATCTGGCCCGCGACCTCTTCGACGCCCTCGCCTCTGGACGGCTGGACCTCGCCGCCAGCAAGGCAATCGCAGCCCGGCTCGATCTCGAGCGCCCGCACATCGTTCTCGAAGCTCGCGCGTGCAGCGAGTCCCAGGGTGAACCGTGGTCGGAGCGTGCGGTGATCGCCGAGCGGGTAATCAAGAAGTCGCTGCCGGCTGCGTTCTGCGACATTACACCGACCTCCTTGCGTGCATTGGTGCCGGCTTCGGGAGAGGGCATAGGGTCAGCTCGCAAGGTGGTCTCCGGGCTCTCCGTCGCAATCGCCGAGCGGGATCTGGTGGTCGGAGTCAGCGAGGCGCGCAGCGGCTGCTCGGGCGCCTGCCAGGGTCTTCGCGAAGCGCGCGACGCGACCACGATCGCGATTCTGATGCAGGACCGGGGCCATGTGGTCCTCTACCGCGATACCGGGGCATACCGCTATCTGATCGACCTGCTCGACTCAGGCGGGCCGCAGGATCATCTTCGTGCCGCTGTCGATCAGATCGTGGCTTACGATCGTGAACGTCGCTCGCAACTACTGCTCACACTCGACGAGTACCTGTCCAAAGGACGGAGTGTGGCGACAACCGCGCGCGCTCTCTTCATCCACGGGAACACCCTCCGTCAGCGTCTGGAGCGGATCGAAGCGTTGACAGGCCTCGTGCTCGCCGATGAGGATCTCCTCGCCCTTCAACTCGCGGTCAAACTCGCGCGGGTGCGGAGCCGGAGAGCTGCCGCCTGATCCGCGCTCGTTGACCGGCCACCGACGCTTTGGCGCTGGTCAGCCAGCTTCCCCACCGCCACCGGAGGGCACTGCGCGCTTGTAGCGCAGGTCGAACGACACGAACGCCTCGACCCGGGCCACGCCCGGGAGCTCCCGGACCTGTCTGTCGAGCACGGTCAGCAGGTCCTGGTGATCCACGCAGATCGCCTCCGCGAAGATGTCGAAGCGGCCGGCGCAGACCACCACGTAGGTGATCGAGAGCAGCGTCGAGACCTGTGCCGCCAGCTCTTCCGTGTGGACACCCGGAGCGGCTACGAGGCCCAGCCACGCGATCGTGTGCAGGCCCAGACTCCTCGGATTGGTGATCGCGAGGATCCGCACCGTGCCGGTGTCCACCATGCGGTTCACGCGATGCCTGATCTGGGACTCCGACACGCCCAGTTTGCGCGCCACGACCTGGAACGGAATGCGACCATCGGCGTTCAGCTCGGCGAGGATCTGCCTGTCCACGTCATCCAGCTCATCGGCGGGTGTCACGCCGGCGCGATCGGGAGACTTCCAGCGGGCGGTCTTCCAGCGCGGCTCCCTGGTACTGAAGCCGCAGGTAGGGAAGATCTCGCGATCGACCACGCCCGCCACGGTCATGATCTCTTCTCCACCGTCGCCGCCAGCTCAGGTCCGTGCACATCACCTCCACCAGGAGGTGGTAGCGCCTCGGTGGTGACCAACCACGTAGTCCACCGCGCCGATCTCCGCGAGCTCGCTCGTCACTTCCGCCGGGGGCGCCGGTTGTCGAGCCGCAGTGCCACCAGCGCGATGGCGATAGCCGAGCAGCTCCGGCCGGTGACGGTGATTGATGACGTCGTGCGACCAGCTTCTGCACCTGCTTCCGCGCCGTCTTCTCGGTGATCCCGATCTCGCGGCTGATCTGCGCGAACGACGCGCGCCCGCCGACCTGCAGAATCCTGATGATGTCGCGATCGACCTGCGAGAGGTCGCTTGGGAACGAGAGCGAGTCGCGGCGGTACGGCGTCGTCTGGCGGGACTCGTCGCGGCTCACGCTCGAAAATCCTCTCAGAATGCGCGTGCGCTGCGATCGATCGACCGAATTGGGTTTTCCCTCGACCAGTCGCCTCCTGCAGCCGTGCGTCGTCTAACGCTCAGCGCACCTCCTCCCGTCTCGCTTCGACTGCCCGTTGGGGCGCGCTATCCGCGTGCGGACACCGTCGCCTTCGGCTCGCTCGGCCGCAGGACTCGCCGCGGCGCCACCAGCCCCGCCTCCCGCACCGGCGGGTTCAGCGGCTCCGACAGCGGCTGCGCGCCGAATGAGCGCCGGACGCGATCGGCGTCGGGTTCCCCGTAGAACGTGGTCCGCTGAACCGGCACCCGGCCGACCGAGCGAATCACCTGCTCGAGCCGTATCGGCGGGCCTCCTGCCTGTGCGCCGCGCCGGCTGCGCGCGAGATCGACTCGTTCATCAGCGTCCCGCCAAGGTCGTTGACCCCGCAACGCAGCGACCTGCGCAATCTGCCTAGCTTGACCCACGAGGCCTGCACGTTCGTTATCCACGGATGGAGCGCGATGCGGCCGGACTCGCGCATGAGGATCGCCCGCGAAAGGTCGGCCCCTTGCAGCGCGCGGCCCCTCAGGTACATCGGGGCCTCCATGTGCACGAAGGGCAGCGGCACGGAACTCGGTGAAGCCGCCACTCCGCTTCTGCCGCTCGCGCAGCGCGATCAGGTGGCGCGCCCAGTTGCGCGGCCCTCGGTATGCCCGTACATCACCGTGGTGGTGGAGTGAAGGCCGGCCTCGTGAGCGAGGCCGTGCACCTCGAGCCACTGCTCGGCGGAGATCTTGTCCGGGCAGATGAGCCGCCGGATCTCGTCGTCGAGAATCTCCGCGGTTGTGTTCGGCAGCGATGCCAGCCCGGCATCGCGTAGCTGCCCTGCAGAGCTGGCCAGCGGTATTCCTGGTGGGCAGTCGCGGCGCCCTGCCAGACCTCGAGCGCCGAGAAGGCGAAGGTGCAGGTCCGGTAGCTCGCTCTTGATCGCCTTGCAGACATCCAGGTAGAAGTCGCCGGTGAAAGCCGGGTGGATTCCGCCCTGGAGGCAGACCTCCACGGCGCCGCGATCCCATCGCCTCGCGGCAGCGGCGCACGACTTCAGTCGGCACGAGATAGGCGCGCCGCGCAGGTTCTCGGCCAATTTGCCCTTGGAGAAGGCGCAGAAGCCACAGCGGAAGTAGCAGACGTTGGTGTAGTTGATGCCCGCGTGACGATGTAGCTGACATCGTCGCCGCAGACCTCGCGCCGCAAGCCGTCCGCAACGTCGAAGACGTGGGTGAGGTCCCGCCGCGAGCCTGGAACAGGACGGTAACGTCGTCCTTGCCGAGATCCACGCCCTCGGCCACCTTCGCCAGCACGGCCGCTGTCGGGGTGGGTCCTTGGGCCGTGCGCTGCGGCGCCAGGCGCGGCGCGTTCGTGGATTCTCCCGCCACCCAGCCGGCGTCGCGGCCGAGCCCGTCACCGTCGGCCCGACGCAGCACGTGCGGGCCCACGGCCGGATCGAGCCAGCGCTCGCGCTCCGCCAGGTACTTGGGGTAGACGGCGAGGCGGGGCGAGGCTTCGAGGCCACGCGAGCGTGGAGCGGGCGAGGGACTCGATCTCCGGCCACGGTGCCTCGAAGGACGTGGTCGACCGTGACCGGCGATACGCCGCCCCAGTCGTTGATACCGGCATCGAGCAGGCGCGGAAAGTCCTCGTAGGAGAGATTCGGCGGGCACCGCACCGACATCTCCGAGCCGAGGACGAAAGCGCGGTCGCCGCCGTCCACAGCAGCTCCTCGGTGGGCGGCTCCGGGTGCCCGGCCATCTTCGTGTCCGGCTTGGCCCGGAAGTTCTGGACGATCACCTCCCTGGATGTGACCGTGGCGCTCGTGGAGGCGGCGGATCTCGAGCAGCGTCTCGATCCGCTCGGCCCGCGTCTCGCCGATCCCGATCAGGAGCCTGGTGGTGAACGGCACCGATGCCAGCTCCCCGGCGGCCTCGATGGTGGCCAGGCGCGCAGCCGGGTTCTTGTCGGGCGAGCCGAAGTGGGGCCGCCGGGCTCGCCCAGGCGCTCCGCCGCGGTCTCGAGCATGATGCCCTGCGACGCGCTCACCTCACGCAGGCGAGCCAGCTCCTCGCGGGTCATCACGCCCGGGTCAGGACATGCGGCAGCACGCCCGTCTCCTCGAGCACCAGCTCGCACAGCTGCGCCAGGTACTCGATCGTCGGCCCGCAGCCGAGCGCCTCGAGCTCCTCACGGGCCACGCGGTAGCGCAGCTCAGGCTTGTCCCCGAGCGTGAACAGCGCCTCGTGGCAGCCGGCGGCGGCGGCGGCACGCGCGATCTCGAGCACCTCGTCGCGTGTCATGTACGCGCGTTCGCCGCGGCGCGGGGGGCGCGCGAAGGTGCAGTAGTGGCAAACGTCGCGACACAGCTTGGTGACCGGGATGAACACCTTCGGTGAGTAGGTGATGACATGTCCCCACCCCATCGCCCGCAGCTCCTGCGCCGACTCCAGCAGGCGGGGCAGGCTCGCGGACGCCAGCTCGTGGGCCTGCTCGCCGGTCAGGCGCGCGCCCTGGGTTGCTTCTGTGATCGGATCCGCCATTGCCTTGCCGAGACCTCAGGCGGTTGAAACTTGCAGCCCGGGCGCGCCCGGGCGTTCGTAGCGCAGGTCGCCGCCCATCAGCACCGCGTCCACCTTGATGTCGAGCAGATCGTCGTCGGCGCAGGTGGCCGGGTCACGGTCGAGCACCGCGATGTCGGCGAGCTTGCCCGGCTCGAGCGAGCCGAGCTCGTCCTGCCGCCCCATGACTCCCGCGGCATCGATGGTGTGCATCCGCAGCGCCTCATGGAGACTCACCTTCTCGCCGGCGTCGAGGATGTCTCCGACGAACGTCTCCCGCTTGAGGCAGCACCAGATGCTGAAGAACGGGTTGGTCTGGCGATCCTCGGCCCCCACCCAGACATCGGAGCTGCCAGACAGCGGCCAACCCTGGTCGAGGAGCGTTCTGAACGGGAAGCGGCCCTGCGCCCCGTAAGGGCCGAGGTAGGTGGGGAAGTAGTCGCCGAAGTTGTAGAGGAAGACCGGCTGCGGGACGGGGATGATCCCCGCCTGGCGCCACGCCTCAGTGGTCACATCCGGCTCGGGCAGGAAGTTGCCGGCGTGCTCGATGCGGGTGCGAAGCCTGCCGTCCGGTGCCCCGCCCGCGGCCATGATCGCAGCGCACACCTCCTCCTGCGTGCGGTCGCCATTGGCGTGGATGGCGAGCTGCAGCCCGGCTTCGCGGGTGCGCTCGAGCGCCTGCTGCACCTCCTGCGGCTGGAGCGCCACCGCGCCCCTCCAGCCCGGGCGCTGAACGTAGTCGCTCTTCACGGCCGCGCTGGCCGCGGAGTAGCCGCCATCGGCGAACAGCTTCACGCCCTGCGCCGTCACCAGCCAGTCGCCGGCACTGAGGCCGAGCGTGTCGCGCCAGGAGCAGGCCTCGTCGAGGCTGACGGTTCCGGGCACCCAGAGGTAGGCGAACACCCGCAGCGCGAGCTCTCCACCGCGGTGCAGGTCGTCCATGTGGCGCAGCCCGGCCACCGTCTCGGAGATCTCCCCCACGCTGGTGACGCCGTAGCGCGTGAACACGTCGCGCAGACCCACCCGGATCGCATCGCGCAGCGCGGCGTCGTCCATCTCCGGGAAGGGCAGCAGGTTGTCCATCTCCTTCACCACGCCGGAGGGGTCGCCGGAGGCGGTACGCTCGACGATCGGCTTGCCCGTCACGCTGTTCTCGGGAGGGACGAAGTCGCGGTCGATGCTTGCCAGCTCGAGGGCGCGCGAGTTGAGGACCGTTATGTGGCCTCCCGCCCGGATCGCGAGCGCGACGTCCGTGCTGACACCGTCGAGCTCATCGCGCGTGGGAAGGCGGCCGTCCTTCAGCTTCTGGTCGAAGAAGAGGTTGCCCTGGCCCACCAGCCATCCGCGATCCGCCTCGCCGAGACCCTCGGAGAACACGTCGAGGACATCGGCCACCGTCTTGCAGCGCGGCACGCGGACGTCGATCGTGGTGTGGAGCGTGCGCGCCGCCACCTCGCCGTGTGCGTGCACGTCTACGAAGCCCGGGATGACCGTGCGGGCGCCGGCGTCGAGGATCTTCGTGCCGGGGCCGGCAAAGCGCTCGATCGCAGCCCGCGGCCCGGTGCCCACCACGCGGTCGCCGGACACCGCCACGAACTCCGCCTCCGTATCGGCGCCCATCGTGTGCACCCGATCGGCGATGAGGACCAGGTCCGCCTTGGCGCTTGCGGAACTCACTCCGTGACTCCGACCCGATCGGGCGCTCCGGGAGACGCGAGGCTGACGAGCGGGACGTGGTGGGCGCCGTGCACCCGCGCGGAGCAGCCACGCTGAGCCAGCACAGCGGCGGCCGTGACCCCGGCGATGCCGACTTCGGCGACCTCCGTGTGCCCGTTCCTGGCCTCTCCGCCCGCTGACAAAGTGATTACCCCGATTTCGCTGTCAAATAAGGTGGCAGCCCGCGGCTAGTCGCGTCCCCACACGCGGTCGGCCACCTCGGCCACGACCTCGAGCTTGCGCCACTGGATCTCCTCGGCGATCTCGTTCCCCTCCCAGGTGGAGGCGAAGCCGCACTGCGGAGAGATCGCGAGCTGCTCCAAGTCGAGGTGCCGCGCAGCTTCTGACAGGCGCCGAACCATCTCTTCGGGCGACTCGACCTCGGGCGACTTGGTGCTGACGATGCCCATCACCACGACGGGGCCGCCGCTCGGAACGAAGCGCAGCGCGCCGTAGTCGCCCTCGCGCCGGGTGTCCTCCCACTCCACGAGGAAGCGGTCGTAAGGCAGCTCGTTGAAGAGTCGCTCTGCGATTGACTCGAGCGAGCCCTGCATCAGCCAGCGCGAACGGTAGTTGCCGCGGCAGATGTGCAGCGCCTTCGTCACGCCCGCGGGGAGCCCCTCCAGCACCGCGGCATCCGCGGCAAGCGCCTTGTCGAGCAGGCTGTCCACGGTCTCTCCGAGCATGGCGGCGTGCTCCTGCGCCCTGCTCCCGTCCACCAGCGCGGGATAGAGCGGCCAGTCGAACTGGATGTGGCGCGCGCCGGCGGCCACCACCTCGGCGATGATCTCGCGCTCTAGTTCGATCACGTGCTCCACGAGCTCGTCTTGGCTCTCGTACACGCCGGGCCGCAGCACGGCAGGCTCGTAGTACCAGTAGGAGCCCGCCGGGAATGTGAGCTTGTAGGGATGGTCGGTGAGCTGCTGGAGGAACTTGGTCTCTCGCAGGGCGGGGTTGTCGATCTTGCGCAGCCGCTCCGCTCCCATCAGCGGATCGGTGGGAGGCGCCTGGGCGTCCATGCCCTCGTTCGTGTAGCCGATCTCGTGCGGGTTGTCCTCGTACCCGGCCAGTGCATCGACGACCGAGTGCGTGAACATCGGGCGCCGCATCTCACCGTCTGTGATCACATCGAGCCCGACCGAGATCTGCCGCGCCACGGCATCCCTGATCGCGTCGTCGGCCAGCGCACCCAGCTCCTCGAGCTGCTTCAACCGCTCTTCGTCGAGCAGCGAATAGCCGGGCGTCAGCCGCCCGGCGTAGACCTTCTCGAACAGCTCGCGCAGCTCCGGCGGACGCAGCAGCGAGCCCACCATTTCGGCGCGGGCCACGCGGCGCGGGGAGGCGACCGACTCCGTGTCCTCGGTCATCGTCAACAGTGGCTCATGTGGACGTGACGACATCGCCCAATAGGGCGGCGGCGTCAGCGTCGAGGATCCAGGTCACCGCACCGTCGTACGGCTCGACGAGAGCTGCCGGCACATCGGTGCTGCGCGTCCCCGACATCGCTCGCGCGACCGCCTCGGCCTTCCCCGAGCCGGTGACCAGAAACACGATCGACCTCGCCGCGTTGATGACGGGAAACGAGAGGCTTATCCGCGGGACGATCGGCGGCAGGCCAGGCATGTCGACGGGAACGACGCTGCGCTCGCGCTCGTCCAGCTCCGGACGGCCGGGAAACAGCGAGGCCACGTGGGCGTCGGATCCCATGCCCAGCAGGATGAGGTCCAGGCGCGGGATGCCGCCGCCATAGGCCGCCCCAAGCTCGTCGGCGTAGGCGCGGGCCCCCTCCTCGGGACCGTCCTCGCCGCGCATCCGGTGTACCGCCGGACCGCGCTCGCCGAGGCGGTCGAGCAGGGCCGCCTTGGCCATGCCGTAGTTGGAATGCTCATGAGTGGGAGGCACGCAGCGCTCGTCGGTGAACCAGAGGGCCGCGTTCCCCCAGTCGGCTCCCATCTCGGCGGCGCGTTCATACGCGGCGCGCGGGGTGGAGCCGCCGGTAAGCGCGATCTGGCCGCCCGCCTCCCCGGCCCGGGCGAGGCGCGCGGCGCAGGCCTCGGCCGGGTCGTCTACCACCAGCTTCTGCACGCTGCCACTCATCGCGGCAAGATCCTTTCAGCGGGCCCGCCTGGCGCACCATGGACGGTTGAAACACAATTCGGCGGGCAGGTGTGGTGGCCCGACCCGAGTCATCTGAGGTTCCGACTACCACCGCGGCGCGGGATATGGACGATCGCCACGTCGGCAGCTCGGACCGGCTTTCCGAAAGCGGTCAGGCTGAAGCCTGGGCGGTTCGCAGCATGCCCGTGATCCCGTCCTCGGCGCGGCTGCGGTGCTCGTCGAGCAGTGCGATCACCCTCTCGGGCTCGCGGCCATGGCAGGCGTCGACGATTACCCGGTGCTCCTGCTGCGCCTGCCGGCAGAACTCGTCGTTGGCGAGATAGATCGAGCGATAGGAGTCGGACTGGTTCCAGAGCATCGTGATGATGCGGAGCAGCTGGCGGAGGTTGTTCTCCCCGTAGATCGTGAAGTGGAATTTGCGATTGAGATCGCTCATCTGCCTGATATCGGAGTCCTCGATCGCTTCGTCCATGCCGGCGACGAGCTGGTCGAGCTCGGCGAGCACGGAGCCCGACAGGACCGGAACCGCTCGTCTGGCAGCCTCCGTCTCGAGCAGGCCACGCAGCAAGTAGATCTCGTGGAGGTCGGCGGCGTTCATCTCGGCCACGATCACACCCTTGTGCGGCCTGGAGGTGACGAGCCCCTCCGCCTCGAGCACCCGGAGCGCCTCGCGGACCGGAATTCGGCTCACGCCCATGCGCCCGGCCACCGCGTCGGCGCGTACGGGCATTCCAGGGGGGAGCTCCCGACGCACGATCGCGCTTCGGAGCTCCTGGAGGACCTGCTGCTGAATTGTGTCGGGCATTACTCAGGGTCCGATCGGGCGTTGCTCGGTGGCCGCCAACCAGATCGGCGACTCCCACCGCGGTGGCGGCAGTTGGACAACGAGATTTTATACAATTGGAAGCCTGCGAGCAAAGGGCGGGACAGGCGATGCGCAGTTGTGCGTCGGCGCCTGCCGCCGGATTTGCGGCAGGATCCGATCAGACCGCGGTGCCCGCCAGCGTATATAAATCCGTGGCCCTCGCCGGACAGCCTGGTTGCATTTGGGAGGGACCCCCGATGGGTCATGATCGTTGGAAGGCGATCCGTCAGTATGACGAAATCGGGTACGATTTTAGCGCTCCGACACGAATCCGGGTAGAACATTGACGACAACGGCGGAAATTGGGGTGCCCGCGCCATGAACATGAATGATCTCCGTCTGCTCGACGGTGTCCGCGAGGGTTCCACGCCGCTGGAGGAGCGACTGATCCTCACGGCGCGAGCGCTCGTGGAACGCGGCCTGGTAGTGGGCAGTGTCGGCAACGTCAGCGTGCGGGTTCCCGCCGGCTTTCTCGTCACCCCCACCCGAATGCCGTATCCCGAGATGCGACCCGAGCATCTCGTCTATCTCGAGCTCGACGGCGCCGAGACGGGCTCGCCGATGACGCCCTCGCGCGAGTGGCCGCTGCACTCCGCGATCTACCGGACGCGACCCGATGTCGCGGCGATCGTCCACACCCACAGCGTCCACGCCACTGCCTGGAGCTTCCTCGAGGAGCCGCTCGGGTCGCGGCTCGAGGAGTCGAGCTACTACGACATCGGACCGCTGCGCACGTCGGCGCCGGCGCCGGCTGGATCGCAAGAGCTCGGAGCGGCTGCGTTACGGGCGCTCGGAGACTCACGGGCAGCCCTGCTTGGACGCCACGGCGTCGTTGCCACGGGGTCGACGCTCGATGAGGCGCTCACCGTCGCCGAGGTGGTGGAGCGCGAGGCTCATGTGGCGTGGCTACTGCGCGGCGCCTGACGCCGCCGGCGGCCTGCCGGTCGTGCGGCGCTAGGCTGCCGCGCCTGCCGCGGGGCGGATGCCGGCGCGAATCCGGTAGAGCGACGCACGAAGGTTCTCGGGCGGAAGCCTGTAGTTGTAGAGCGGGCTCTCCACCATCCGGGTGAGCAGGCGCTTGCACTCCACGGCGCTCACGGGCGTGACGCTGACGTCGGGCGCGCGCAACTCGCTGGCCAGGGTGACGATCTCCTCGGCATAGGCCAGTACGCGCTCCTCGACATACCAGGTGTAGTGGTCGCCGCAGCTATCCACCGCCTCGCGCAGCCAGTCGGAGAGCCGCGCGAGCTGCGCCGGGGCGGCCGCGCGCCTGCCGTAGCGGGCTACCTCTGGGATCACGTAGGCGTCCCCGCGCACCGCCAGGCGGCCGATCAGCTCGCGCCGCTGGCCGCCTACGGCGAGGGCCGCGGCCAGCAGGCATGCCGCGCCCAGGCCAAGGGCGATGGCAAGCCCGGTGGAGACGATGACGAGGACGGCGGCGGCGAGCGCAACGACCGCGGAGTCGACAAGCAGCCAACGGCTCCACCGTCCCATGATTTCAAGCTTGCGAATCGCGTCGTCGACTTCCATGGCAGCTGGCCAGCGCACCGGCCGTGTCCGACCGTATGTGTTTTGGGATTGAGAAAGACTACCGCTCCGGTCTATACCCGAACTCGAGCTCGGCAATCATCGCCCGGTGCAGATCGTTGGTTCCCTCCACGATCTGGAGGAACTTGGCGTCCCTGAAATAGCGGCTCACCGGATAGTCGTCGAGGCAGCTGTAGGCACCGTGGATCTGCATCGCCTCTGTGGCCGACCGCATCGCCACGTCAGACGCGTGCATCTTCGCCATCGAGACCAGCTTCCGCGCCGGCTGTCCCTGATCGAGCGCCTCGGCCGCGCGGCGCAGGAGCAGATGCGCGGTCTCCGAGCCCACGATCATGTCGGTGATCTTCGACTGCACGAGCTGGAGACGGGCAATCGGCTGGTCGAACACCACGCGCTCACGCGCGTAGGCCAGCGATGACTCGAGGCAGGCGCGCGCCACGCCGACCGATCGCGCGGCCACCGAAAGGCGGCCGTTCTCGACCGCGCACATGGCCACCCGCAGGCCCTCGCCCTCCTCGCCCAGCCGGTTCTCGGCGGGCACCCGGCACTCATCGAAGACCAGCTCGCCCGTGGCGATCGGCCGGAAACCGAGCTTGTCCTTGAACGGGCGGACCGTGAGGCCCGGGGCGTCCTTGGGGACGACGAAGGCACACACACCCTTGCGCGGGTTCTTCGGATCGAGCGTTGCGAAGGTGACGAAGAAGTCCGCTATGTCCAGGTTGCTCGTGAAGATCTTCTGCCCACGGAGGATGTAGGCGCCGTTGCTCCGCTCCACTGTGGTCTCCATCGCCCCGACGTCGGTGCCCGAGTGGGGCTCTGTCACGCCGGCGCCGCCGAACGCCTTGCCCTGCGCGAGCGGCGTCAGGTAACGCTCGATCTGGTCCTCGTTTCCGTAATGGAGGATGCCGGAGCCCACAAGCCCGCTCGCCATGCTCATGAACAGGCCCATCATGTGGCAGACCGTGGACATCTCCTCGATGGCCATCGCGTAGGTCTCGTGGTCGAGCCCGAGTCCGCCGTACTTCTCCGGGATGGTTCCGCCGTAGAAGCCCAGCTCTGCCATCCGCTCGAGCAGGTCACGGGGAACCGTCTCCGCGCGATCGTAGTCGCGGACCCTCGGCGCCACCTCGGCGCGGGCGAAGGCGCCGACGGTGTCGATGATGTTCTCTCGCTCGATCGAGAGCTCGGCGCTGCTCATGTGGCGCCACCGGGCGCGGCGGTCGTCCCTACCGCTGCGCCACCGCGTTCCCGCAACAGCGGCAGGACGTCCTGCGCGAAGAGGCGGAGGAAGCGCTCCTGGTCGGCCCCCGGACCGTGCAGCACCAGGTGCCTGAAGCCCATGTCGATGTAGGGCTGAATGCGATCCACGACCTCCTGCGGATCGGTGGAGACGATGAAGCGCGTGTGCGCCTGGTCCACGTTTTCGTCGGCGAGCTTCTCGAGCTCGAGTGGATCCTCGACGCCCATCTTCTGCTCCGGCTTCAGCGCGAGCGCGCCCCACCAGTCGCAGGCACGGAGCGCCGTCTCGGGGTCGGTGTCGTAGGAGACCTTGATCTCGATCAGACGGTCGATCTCCTTCGGGTCGCGCCCGGCTCCCGTGGCCGCCTCCTCGAGGTTGGCGATCAGCTCCTCGTAGAGCTCGGCCTTCTTGCCGCTTGTGCAGATGAAGCCGTCGCCGGTGCGTCCCACGAGTTTGGCCGCAAGCGGGCCCGACGCGGCGATGTAGATCGGCACGAGCTCCTCGGGACGGTCATAGATCGTGGCGCGGTTGGTCTGGTAGTACTCGCCGTCGAAGTCCACGCGCTCCTCGGTCCAGAGCTGGCGCATCAGCTTGATCGACTCGGCGAGGCGGCGGCGGCGCTCTTTGGCTCCCGGCCACTCGGCGCCGGTGGCGGGCGTCTCGTTCATCGACTCGCCGGTGCCCACGCCCAGGAAGATGCGGCCCGGGTTCATGCACGCGAGCGTGGCGAACGCCTGGGCCACCACGGACGGGTGGTAGCGCAGCGTCGGCGTGAGCACGCTGGTGCCGATCTGCATCGAGCTGGTGGCCTGGCCCACGGCCCCGAGCCACGGCAGCGCCGCGGGGGCGTGACCCGTGTGGTGGCGCCAGGGCTGAAAGTGATCGGACAGCGCAACGGAGTCGAAGCCGAGCTCCTCGGCAAGCACGGTGAAGTCGAGCAGAGATCCCGGGTCAAACTGCTCTGCCGATGCCTTGTAGCCAATCCTCAGCGACTGCGTCACGTTGGGGTCCATCGTCCCTCCGATTCAGGGTTGTAGGTAGACGGTCTTGAGTCGTGTGTAGAAGTCTCTGGCCAGGGACTCCGTGACCAGCGGCCCTCGATGAACCTGCGGAGGGCTTTCACAATGCCCTGGAGGCCGGCGTCGACACCTCGCGCCTGATCTCGTCACCGTGCTGGTCGAGGCGGGGCGGCGCCATGGGGCGCGGCGAGCGGCTGCGTGAGAGCTCGATCGGATTGCGCACGAGCGGGAGGAGGGAGCCATCGGGCTTCTCCGCGGGCTCGATCACGTCGACGCCCAGCTCCTCGGCGAGGCGGAAGGCGTCCCCGAGGTCGTTGACGAGCGCCGCGGGCACCGCCACGTCGGTGAGACGCTCGATCCACACGGCTGCCCGCCGCGTACCCGTAGTCCTCTCGATCTCCTCCTTCAGCTCCACGCGGTGCTCCACCCGCGACCCGTTGGTTAGGAAGCGCGGATCGTCGATCAAGTCGCCGCGCTCGAGCGCGGCGCACGTGCGCTCCCAAAGCTGCTCGTTGGCAGCGGCAATCACGAAGGAACGGTCCTGGGCGTCGAACAGCTCGTAGGGTGAGACGTTGGGATGGGCGTTGCCCATTCGCTGCTGCGGGCTCCCCGCGAGCAGATGCCCGGCAGCTCGATTGGCGAGGGTGGCGGCCGATGCCCCGAGCAGCGACACCTCCACCTGCTGGCCGCAGCCGCTGCGGCTGCGCTCGGCCAGCGCCGCCAGCACGCCGATCGTCGCGTACAGGCCGGCCACCTGATCGACGATCGGGACGCCAACCTTCATCGGGTCGCCCTCCGCCGAGCCCGTGACGCTCATGATCCCGCTCACGGCCTGGAGGATCAGGTCGTAGCCGGAGAGCTGGGGGGGCCCGTCCGGGCCGAAGGCCGTGATCGAGCAGTAGATGAGGTCGGGGCGATGCTCACTCAGGCTGTCGAAGTCCAGCCCCATGCGCGCCATGACTCCCGGCCGCGAGTTCTCGACGAGCACGTCGGCCCCGTCCACGATGGCGCGCGCGACCTCCAGGTCGCCGGAGTCCTTGAGATCGAGTGCGATGCTGCGCTTGTTGCGATTGGCCGCGTAGTAGTACGCGGCATCGCCCTCGTGGAAGGGCGGACCCCAGCCGCGAACCTGGTCGCCGTCGGGGCGCTCGATCTTCACCACATCCGCGCCGAGATCGGCGAGGAGCATGCTGCACAGCGGCCCGGCGAGGGCGTGCGAGAAATCGGCGACTCGCACGCCCTCGAGGACGCCGCGGCCCGGGGCCGCGGCGTCCATGCTCCGGGTTCGCTGGTTCACGCCTAGTCGCTGGTCCCGGATCCGTTGGACTCAAAAAAGACGTCCGGGAGAACGCGCCGCTCGGAGGACGCAAGCAGCGTCGCCTCGCGAAGGTCCCAGCCCCATATCTTGTCCGGAACGATCTCGTAGAACTTGCGGTGATTGTATTCACCGAAGTTCACGTACTCCTCGATGTATGGATCCCCGGGGTAGAAGTGCTTATCGAGCACCAGTTCCTCGAGCTCCCTGGCCAACTCCGGATCGGTGACCTCCGTCGCCGTGCCCTCGATGTTGACCCCGCGGACGTCCGCCAGGGAGTCACCCGCGTCGACGACGGCCGACAGCCTGCCGTCGTTCTGCAGATTCTTCACGTGCCGGTTGGCCTGGTCGAGTGGGAGATAGATTTTGCGGTCCTTTACCACGTACCAGAGCGCGGTCACGTAGATCGGCTCGTCGGCCGCCACCGTGGCCACGCGAATCTCGTGGCAACGCTCGATGAAATGCCACCTCTTGGCTCCCCGCAGGGGAGCCGCGCTGCTGAGCTTGATCCCCATGTCAGTCCTCCCTCATTGCGCGCAGCGTCTTCACGTACTCGGGGGCCTCTGGGATGTCGATCTCCCGGAGCGGTTTGAGCCCGGCCTTGAAGGCGGGGCCGAGCGTCCAGAAGTTGATCGACTCGACACCGGAAGGCATCAGGGTGTAGGTGTAGCCCGCTGGTAGGTAGAAGTGCTCGGTCTCCTTGACGTCGAGGATCTTCTCCCTGCCGGTGTCGTCCTCCACCTTCACCCGGAGGACGCCCTTGATGCAGTAGTACGTCTCGTCCCAGTTGGACTGCATCCACTTGTACTCGCCCATATCTGGCTCGTGGAAGCAGAGCCCCTGGTAGAAGTACCGGGCGTCGTCACGCTCCCGAGAGATGAACACACCGCTTGCGCAGCCCTTGCTGAAGGGAAGTCGCGGCATTGCCTCGATTTCCTCGAAAGTGATGATCCGCGGATATCTCCGGTCCGACCGCGTTCTCACTTCGTCAAGCAGGCTCTCACCCTCTCGGGGGGCGCCTTCCGTTTTCACCGCTGCCATGTTCGCTCCTTTTTAGGCGTATTCATATGACCTTTCTGCGACAACAGACTCATTGCGGGTTACTCCGGCGGGACCCTGGAGAAGGCGATCGTCGGGTCGTAACCGCTCCGCTTGAGCCAGAGTCGACGTCCGTAGAAGTAGACGATCGCCGCGATGTAGATCCCACCGATCATCTCCAGTGACCCTGTGTCGTTCACGAACAGGGCGTCCTTGGTGAGATAGAAGTAGACCAGGAGCGCGTTGAACGCGAACCCGATCACCCCGAGCACCACGATCGCGGGAATTTTCCCGATATTGAACCTGGCCGCCGGCGACGTCCTGTAGAGATCCGGCGCCCGATAGGGAAACGCGATCGCTGCCACCATGCTCCCCATGTAAGTGAGGACCGCGGTGAGCGTGACGGCGAGCGTGTAGTCCGCCACTTTCGTGTGATTGTAGAGGTACACGAAGATCACGCTCATGACCATGATCACGAGCAGCGCCGCCACCGGCGTGCGCGTGCGCTCGTTGACGTCGCCCAGGCGCTCAGGCAGGACGCGGTCGAATGCCATCGTCATCACGATCCGGCTCGCGCCCCACGCCATCCCGACCATGATCTGGAAGGCGGTGGCGATGAATCCGATTGCCAGCAGGACGATCACGACCGGGCTCGTGGTGAGCATGGCCGCAATCACGCCGAAGAACGGCGAGGACGGCAGGCCTTCTAGGCCGGGTTCGCCCGAGTAGTAGAGGTAGCCGAGCGAGCCCATGAAGGTGCTACCGGCCGACTGCTGGAACAGGAACGCGGTGAACGCGATAGTGAACGTCACGATCGCCAGCGCGCCGATCATGCCGACGGCATGGTTCTTGAGCACGCGCGCGCCCTTCATCTCGCCGGCGGTGACCACCGACCACATGCACCACGCCATGGCCGTCCACACCACGGGGGCGACGCCGATCGTGTCCCAGAGGCTGAAGTGGTTACCCGGGTAACCTGCCTTCTGCGCAGAGGCAATGATTTCGTGGTAATGGTCCTTGCCTCCGCCGATGTAATTGTTGAAGGTGCTGATGAAATCTGAATGGGGGTGGACGAGCAGCAGGATCCAGCACGTCACGAATGTGATCATCAGGGCGACCCACAAGATCGATTGCACGCGTAGGTACACGCGGATGCCCCTGGCCAAGATCACGAAAGTCAGGACCAGTCCTGCGAGCGAGATCCAGGTGATGCCCCACGGGGTGGCCGCCCAGGTCCCGAAGTCCACGAGCCAGGTGGAGTTGGTTTGGATACCGAGCGTTGTGGCAAATGGCGAGAGCGCCATGACTCCGAGCATCCAGCCTGCGATACACATCCAGAATGCCAGGAAGATCACGAAACCAACCACTACCAGCACGAACCCGAAGCCGCTATTGACTAAGCGGCTCTGGAATACGTAGTCACCGCCCGATCTCGGCATCGAAGCGGCGAGCATCGCATAGGCGCCCAGCATGAAGGCGCCGACGATTCCGGTGATCGCGACCCCAAGCCAGATGTTGGCTCCCGGGAACGCGTACGGCACCAGTAGGAATGTAAGCGCCGCGCCCAAAACGACCGTCGTGATCATCGTGTTGTAGACGACCGTCTGGCGCGTACCCATCAACCGCACAAGGCCCGTCGACTGACGAATGAAGACGCCCTCGTCCTCGCCGCTGTCGACCTTCCCTTGGTCATGTGTTTCTTCTAGACTCGCCATAAGTACCCTCCTCCCCCACGTCTCTCTATGCGGACAAGAGCTGTGCTCTTACCCCTCGCTTTGGATCTATCCGTATGAAGGCAGCCCGCAGGATGCCCTCGGTGTACTCGGAACCCGGATTGACGGCTACCGTCTTGCCAAGCTTGCCGATGCCCCGCGACTCGTGAATGTGACCGTGAACGCTCAGCATCGGCTGGTATTGCTCAATCAGCTCACGTACCGCGCTGCTCCCGGCCCCGTGGAGACGGGGCTCCCCGCCGTCGCTCACGACCGTTAGATCCGGCCTTACCTCGGGACACGTGTCCAAACCGGAATTGCGAGGGGGCACGTGAATGTTCCATATGCTCCGCTCAGGAGCCCGGATTCGCCCGATCTCCTCCTCGAGGATCGCGTGAATCTCCTGCTCCTCGTACTCGCGAGGTGAATTCCAAGGCGTACGGTTGGCGCCGCTGAACCCCACCACCTCGATGTCCGGCTCTATCTCCGCGAGCATGCGATCGACGCTCTCAACGAACTCGTGTCCTTCGAGCACCTCGTCGAGCCCCCGTGGATCGTCGTTGCCGGCGATCGCAAACATGCGGATACCGCGGGGGGCGAGGCGCTCGGCCGCAAGGTCAAACCAGCCCTGTACGGAGGCCCGCATCGCTTCGAGGAACACGCGATCGACCTCCTCGGGGTGCTCGCGCATGCGCTCGGTGGCCTCCGTGGTGGTGCGGAACGGATACCGGCCGGCGAGCCGGACGGTCCGTTCGAGCTCCGCAAGCTCGGGCTCGGACTCGGCCTTGAGCTGGCGGCCCATGAACTCGGCGGTATAGCCGCCGTTCGACGGCAGCACGGGGACCAGCGTCTTGCCGGTGAGGTCGCCTCGAGCAGTGCGATGTCGGCCTTGAACTCCACCGCGGCGTTGACGAACTTCGAAACGCCGACTCGGAGCCGTGCAGGTCCGTGGCGAAAGGATGCGGAGCGCGTCGTCGTTGCCGCCGTTCTTCTTCTTACCGAAGCCGAGCATGTCAGCGGATCTCCGTCTCCATCTCGGTCTCGGGCTCCTCGGGTTCCTCGTACCAGCGGACCTTGTCGCCCACCATCGCACGCGTCTTCCAGCGTCGGGATTTGGGCGCGGCGTCAGCCAGGGCCCGCAGCTCCTGCGCGCGTTCGACGATCTCGCGGCTGCGGGCAGGCGCCTTCTCGGCCCAGCTTTCCACTTTCGCGAGGTTGTCCGTGACCGTGCGCCACAGTCCCCAGTCCTTCGCGAGGATCCTGGCGAACCGCTCGCCGTCGATGTCGTCGGGCCCGTCGCCGATGGCGTGGAACGCCAGGAGCGCGCCGATGTCCATGAAGTCCTTCTCGTTGCATTTGACGATCTGGAGCTTCGTCAGCAGCAGCTCAACCAGGCCGAGCGCCGGATGCTCAGCAGGGTGGAAGGCCTCCTTGCCGAGCGGGATGTTGTGGCACATCTCGAAGGAGCCGACGAAGATGTCGATGCGCAGCTTCTGCTCGACGTCGACGAACATCAGTCGCACCTCGCCCTGCACCGAGTTGAAGCTCGACACAGGTTCGTAACCGAGACCTTCGAGGACCTGTGACACCGCAAGGGTCTCCTTGCGGTCGAGCACCAGGTCGACGTCGCCGTAGTTGCGGACGAACGACTCGGCGTCGGAGGAATGCTCCGAGCTGTGGAACCAACATCCGACGCCGCCGATCACCTTCGCACTCACCCCGGCAGCACGCGCGCGGCCGATGATGTCCTGCGCGTGCCGTGCTGCTCGCGGTAGTGCATTCATGCGTATCTCGTTCCGGGAGAGGCGTAGACGGTCAAGCGAGGTTCGTCCACACGGTCTTGGTTTGCAGGTAGTCGTCGAGGGCGGCCCGACCATTGTCGCGGCCGTACCCCGAGCGCTTGTAGCCCCCGAAGGGCGCCACGGCGTCGAAGTAGTTGAAGCAGTTGATCCACACCGTGCCGGCCTCGAGCATGGCAGCAAACTTGTGGGCTTTTCGCACGTCCGTTGTCCAGACGCCGGCCGCCAGGCCGTAGCTCGAGGCGTTGGCCCGGGCAGCGAGGTCCTCGAGCGAGTCGAACGGCTGGGCCACGAGCACCGGGCCGAAGATCTCCTCGCGAGCAGATGGTGGCGTCGTCGGTCACGTCGGCGAGCACGGTTGGCTCGGCGAAGTAGCCGCTCGCCAGGTCGCCGTCGGCGCGCCGTCCGCCGACCGCCACCGAGGCGCCCTCCTCCACCCCGCGCTCGAGGTAGCCGGTCACTCGCTGGAGCTGCTCGTCGGAGACCAGCGGGCCGAGGGTGGTCCCGGGATCCAGCCCCGGTCCGAGCTGGAGCTTGCCGGCTTCCTGGACCACCGCGTCCACCATCTGGTCGTACACCGAGCGCTCGACCATCATCCGCGAGCCGGCGCTGCATACCTGGCCGCTGTTAAAGAAGATCGCCTGCGCTGCGGTCGCGGCCGCCGCCTCCAGGTCGGCGTCGGCGAAGATGATGTTGGGACTCTTGCCGCCAAGCTCGAGCGTCACGTGCTTCAGCGTGTCGGCCGCGGTGCGGGCGATCAGCTTGCCAACCTCGGTGGAGCCCGTGAAGGTGACCTTGTCGACGCCCTGGTGGCGAACCAGCGCGTCGCCGGTGGTGTCGCCGAAGCCGGGACAGACGTTCAGCACACCCGGCGGGATGCCCGCCTCGAGGGCGAGCTCGCCGAGCCGCAGTGCCGTCGGCGGCGTCTCCTCGGCGGGCTTGAGGATCACGGTGCAGCCTGCCGCGAGGGCCGGCGCCACCTTCCAGGTGGCAATCGTGAGCAGGAAGTTCCAGGGGACGATGGCCGCCACGACGCCCACCGGCTCCCGGCGCGTGTACAGGTGCATGTCCGGCAGGGCAGGAGGCAGCGTCTCGCCGGCGATCTTGCTCGGCCAGCCGCTGAAGTAGCGGAGCTGGTCGATCGCAAGCGCCAGGTCACCCGCCCGCGCGAAGACCACGGGCTTGCCGTTGTCAAGGCTCTCGATCTGCGCCAGTTCGTCCGCGTGCTCTTCGAGCGGTCGGCCAGGCGGCCGATCAGCCGACCACGCTCGGTTGCGGGCAGTTCCGACCACGGCCCCTCGAGCGCCCGGCGGGCCGCGGCCACCGCGCGGTCCAGATCCTCGGACCCCGCTTCGGCGACGTCGGCGATCTTCTCGCCCGTCGCGGGATCGAGCGTCGGGAATGTCGCTCCGCTGACGGCCTCGACCCGCTCGCCGTCGATCAGCATCCGCTTGGTGCCCTGTGAGAACGCCCTCACCTCTGGGAGCACATCGACCTTCGGACTTTCAAGCGTCGTCGTCAAAGCGAACTCCTCTCCTCCAGATTGGCAATCCCGAGCGAATCAAATGACACGACTCGCGCAGCGGGATAGTATACGACCATTTACCCATGATTCAATGCTTTGCGGGGAGTTGAGGCGCCGATAAAGCGTGGGGTTTATAAAATCCATTAGCCAGCGCGGGCGATTTCAAAGACGCCTCATTTCCCCGGGACGCCATAGCGACCGGGAACTAACGCGAATCGAATCTATGTCGCGACTTTTGCTCGGTCAATAGACGGTTTCTCCATCTTTCGCGACCAGCCTGTGGGACTTCCCCCGTATTCGCTGAAACTGGATACATCTCGCGACGAGGCCGACCGCCAGCCGTTGGGAGATTGGTGCCTTCGACTCAGAGACCGAGCGTCTTGGCGATGATGTTGCGCTGGATCTCCGACGTCCCGCCGTAGATCGTCGCAGCCAGCGAGGCGCGGACCAGCCGCTCCATGTCGTACTCGGACGAGTAGCCGTAGCCGCCCATCATCTGCATCCCCTCAAGCGTGGTGCGCCTGGCGACCTCGGTCACGAAGAGCTTCACCATCGAGGCCTGCTGGGGCAGCATCCGGTCAGGGTCCTCGTCGGTGAGGGTGGCGACCCAGCGGGTCATCAGGCGGGCGGCCTCGAGTTCGGTGGCGAGATCGGCGATTCGGTGCTGAAGCGCCTGGAAGGAGCCGATCGGCCGGCCGAACTGGCGCCGCTCCTTCACATAGAGGAGGAGGTCGTCGAGCGCTCGCTGGGCGATGCCGAGCATCGTCGCGGCCAGGATCAGCCGCTCGACGTTGAGTCCGGCCATCAGCTGCATCCAGCCCTGGTCGACCCGACCTAGCACGGCGTCGGCCGAGGCGGCGCAGTCGGTGAAGTAGAGATGGTTGGTCTCCCGCCCACCCATCGTCTCGATCGGGACCACCTCCATCCCCTCGGCGTCATGGGGGACCCAGATCATCGTCATGCCCTCGTGCTTGTTCTCGCCCCGGGTGGTGCGGCAGACGACCAGAACGTGGTCGGAGATGTGGGCATTGGAGCAGAAGACCTTCTGGCCGTTGAGAACGAAACCCCCGTCGACGGCCGTCGCCGAGCAGCTGAGGGCGCCGACGTCCGAGCCCGCCTCGGGCTCGGTCATCGCAATCGCCTCGACCGCGCCGCCGGCGATGCCGCCGAGGATCTTGGACTTCTGCTCCTCGGTTCCGAAGCGCTGGGTGGTGCCGGCGACGATCAGCGTCGTCGCGTAGCCGCCGATCGGCGCCAGCCCCCGGGAGGTCTCCTCCATGAAGAGGCAGGCGTCGAGCATCGAGCCGCCGGAGCCTCCGTACTCCTCCGGGATCGTTACCCCGACCGCAGCTCCGCCATCTGCCCGTAGATGTCGAAGTTGTGGGGCTCGCGGTAGCCGTCGGTGAGCCGCTCGCGCTGGTCCTGGGTCCCGCACTCGCGCTCGCAGAAGTCGCGAATCGCGTCGACGAAGTCGTTCTGCTCGTCCGTCAGGGCGAAGTCCACGGCGCCACCCTACATATCCGCGCCGCGGGTTTGGCTCCCCAGCCAGTCGCTAGGCTCGCAGCCCCGACCGAAAGGATCCGATGAAACTGAAAAGACTCTTCGACAAAGCGAGGAAGACGGTCGACGAGCGTGGCGGCGTCGAGAGCCTGAAGGCCGATGCCGAGGAGCTGAAGGAGGTCGCCACCGGCAAGGGGAGCCTCGCCGACAAGGCCAAGGGCGCAGCCGCGGCGATCAAGGAGCCGGGCGCACCGGAATCTCAGAGCAAGCGAAGCCCGGAACGAGACTCGAACTCGTGACCCCTTCCTTACCATGGAAGTGCTCTACCAACTGAGCTATCCGGGCGAGTCAGGCGATCTTAGAGAGTTTGCCGCCGATCGGGATGCGAACATACGTTCCCCCCCAACGATCGGAGACCCTGATGCCCGAGTTCGACGCGTTTGAAGACCTGGCTGGAAAGTGGCGCTGGCGCCTCCTCGCCGCCAACGGCCGGACCGTAGCCACCTCAGGGGAGTCGTACGACACCCATTGGCATGCTCTGCGGGCGGCGGAAGACGTGCGTGCAGTCGCCTCGGGGGCCATTGTCTCCAGCGCCCCCGGGGCGGGCGGCAAGGACCCGCTCGGCGCGATCATCGAGCGGGAGCTGGCCCGGGGTCGATGAGCCGCTGGGCCAGCGTCGGGAGGGGTCGACCCGGCCCTGCCACCATGGCGGATGGCCCGCGGCGCACTGCGGATCGGTCCGCGCATCGGCTACCTTCGGTGCATGGTTTTCGACTTCCGCCACAAGAACGTCGAAGGCAAGTGGGAATCCAGCGGACATCGCAAGGGCGCCACCCGAGACGAGGCCTTCGCCTCGCTGGAGCAGAAGTTCGGCCCCAAGCCCCCCGGTCGATACATGTCCCGGCCGCGCGACGGCCGCACCAGGAACTGGGACTTGTTCACGCACCAGCCGGCGCAGGCCGAGCCGGCTTCGGGCCAGCGCTGAGACCGAACTCCAGGGCCAGCAACTCGTAGCCGCGACGGCGGGCCTCGTGGTCGTGCGTGATCGAAACCACGATCGCCTCCTCGGCGCCGTAGGCCGCTGCGATCTCCTCGATTTCGGCGCGAACCCGGTCGGGGGTCCCGATCAGCCGGCGGGGCGCGCCCGGGGCCCCTTCATCCTCCCCGCCATGGAGCTCGAGGTAGCGCGCCGCCTTCTCCGGCGGCGGTACGGGGATCAGGCGACCGCGGCGAAGGAGGTCGAACGCCATCCGCCAGCTGGTCGAGAGTCGCAGCGCCTCCTCCCCGGTCTCGGCGACGATCGCCCGCACCGCGACCGCCAGTCGCGGTGCCTCGAGCCGCTTGGCGGCGGCGAAGCCGCGCCGGTAGGTCTCGGCGAGGGGAGCGCCGCGAGGGTTGATGAAATCGGCGAAGGCGTAGCGGAGCCCCAGCTCGCCGGCCCAGCTCGCGCTCTGCTCGGAGGAGCCGAGCAGCCAGGTCTCGGGCGCCTCGGGGTTGCCGGGAAGGGAGTCGGCCAGGCGGACGAGCGGGTGACCAGCCGGGACGCTGCGCTCGATGTAGCCGAGCAGCTCCGCCAGCTGCTCGGGGGAAGTCATCCGGCATGGCGTGGGAGCGGTCGCGCTGCGGCGCGTGGGTCGTCATCGGGTCGGTCCGCGGCGCGTCCGATGCCGAGGTCGATGCGCCCGAAGAGCCCGGACAGCACGCCGAAGTTCTCGGCCACCTTGAGCGGACTGTAGTGGGGGAGCATGACGCCCCCGCTGCCGACCCGCAGCCGGCTGGTCGCCGCTGCGATCGGGCCGATCAGGACCTCGGGCGAGGGGCCGGCGACGAGCCCGCCGCCGTGGTGCTCGGCTACCCAGTAGCGGTGGTAGCCGAGGTCGTCGGCGAGCCGCGCCAGGTCGATCGAATTGCGCAGCGCCTCGGCCGCGGTCGACCCCTCCGAGACCGGGGTCTGGTCGAGGACGCTGAGGCGCAGGTCGGAGATGTCAGGCCTCGACGGCGGCGCCGGTGGCGGTCAGCGTGACCTCGACGTTGCCGCGGGTGGCGTTGGAGTAGGGGCAGACCTGGTGGGCGGCGCGAACCAGCTCGACCGCGTGGTCGCCCTCGACGGAGGGCAGGATGAAGTGGAACTCGACAGCGATGCCGAAGCTGCGGTCCTCGGCGGAGATCAGCGCCACCTCGGAGTCGATCGCCACATCGCCGACCTCGGCTTTCTGGCGCCGAGCGACGACGCCGAGGGCGCCCTCGAAGCAGGCCGCGTAGCCGACCGCGAAGAGCTCGGGGTTGGTGCCGCCTCCCTCCCCGCCCATCTCGGCCGAGCTGCGAAGGTCGACCTCCAGGGCGCCGTCGCTGGTGCGGCCGTGACCCTCGACCCGGCCCCCGGTGACGTGCGCCTCAGCGGTGTGAAGGACCTTGCTCATCTCGCTCCAATCGGTTGCGGCGCAGGTGGCGCGCCGGAGGTCTCGGTGCCGCACCGAACTGTAATCAGCGGCCGAGCTCCGCCGGGCGGCTAACGACGCCGCACTTGGCGGATCTGGAATCGCAGCAGCGCCGGCGTGCGGTCGGCGTTGCCGGCGGCGTCGATCGCGTCGATTCGGACCGCGTGGCGACCGAGCCCGAGGTTGTAGACCCGCGGCGAGCTGCAGGCCCGGTAGGGCTTGCGGTCGAGCTTGCAGCGGAAGCTCGAGCCGCGCTCGCTGGAGGTGAAACGGAAGACGACGCGGCGGTGGCGACGGGTCGTCGTCAGCAGCTTCGCCGGGCGCTTGGTGATCTTGGTTCGCGGCGGCTTGCGGTCGGGCGGCGGCAGCGGCGCCACCGGGGGCGGGCTGAGCAGTTCGAGTTCGCGGAATTCGTCCGGCGCGCCTTCGCGGACGCTCTCGCATTCGACCGGCGTCGGGTCGCCGACGCTGGCGAAGTCGATGATCGCCTGGTCAAGATCGGCACCGCAGTTGATGACGAGGTCCCGGGTCCCGGAGTTGGCGAGGATCGAATCCTGGCCCGCCAGGGCGTAGTAGGTGTCCTGGCCTTTGTGGCCGAGCAGCTGGTTGTTGCGGGCGTCGCCGATCAGGACGTCGTTCTGGTTGGAGCCCTCGAGGTCCTCGATCCCGGTCATGGTGTCGAACTGGTTGCCCGGGCATTCCGGTTCGCCGCCGGCACCGACCCGGCCAACCCGACCGGTGTCGATGCGCGCCTCGACGCCTTCGGGGCCGAGCCGCGCCCAGGATGAGTTGTCGCGATCGCCGGCCCGTTCGGCGCCGCCGTTGATGACCTCGCCGCGGCAGAGTGCAACCGAGAGGAAGAGGTCGCTGCCTTCGCCGCCGTCGAGCGAGTCGGCGCCGTCGTTGTGGATCAGCGCGTCGTCGCCCGGCCCGGCGGAGAGGGTGTCGGCGCTGGCGCCGTTGCCATCGACGAGGACGTCTTCGCTGGCGCCGCCGGTCAGGTGGTCTTCGCCGTTGCCACCGATCTCGACGACGCCGACGCCGTCGGGGAAGCCGTTGGCGGCGAGCGTGTCGTTGCCGTTCATGCCGGCGAGCAGGAGCGAGTCAAGGCGGGCCGGGAGCGGACAGGTGGCGCTGGCTTTCGATTCCGAAAGGGCGCAGCCGCCGGCGTCGTCGTTGAAGGTCCCAGCGCTCAGCGAGACGCTGACGCTGCCGGCGCCGTAGGTGGCGGTGATCGTGTCGGAGCCGCTGCTGCCGACCACGTAGACCTGGGTCGCTCCCGGGAACAAGCCCGCGCCCGGGGCGGCCGTGGTCTCGCCGACGCTGGCCTTGGTCGTTTCGCGCGGCTGCACCGCGGCGGCGCTGCCGCAGCCGGCAGGCCTCGGGTTGACGCAGTTGTCGGCGGCGTCGGCTTCGATCGTGTTGGTCCCGGCGCCGCCGTCGAGGTAGTCGCCGTCGGCGCCGCCATTGAGGACGTCGTCGCCGCCTTCGCCCTTGATCACGTCGGCACCGCCGCCGCCGTAGATCGCCTCGCCGGACGAGCTGCCGACGATGTAGTCGGAGAAGGGCGTGCCGATGATCCGCTCGAAGACGCCGGGCTGGACTTCGTCCACGCCACCACCCCCGGCGGCGATCCCGTCGTTGGCGTTTTCGCCGCCTTCGCCGAGTTTGAGCCAGACGCCGCGCTCGCCTTCGGCGCCGGGAAAGTTGGCGGCTCCGGTCGGGTTGCTGGTGGCGCCGAAACCCGGCGTGATACCGGTTGAGAAGCTGAGCGTGTCGTAGCCACCACCGCTGTCGAAAATGTGGTCGATGGTGCCGTCGCCGCGAACGTAATCGTCGCCTTCGCCGCCGTCGATCTTGTCGGCGCCGAAGCCGCCTGAGAGCAGGTCGTTGCCCGGGCCGCCTTCCAGCACGTCGTCGCCAATCCCCCCGTAGAGGCGATCGTCGCCGCCGTTGCCGCGCAGGGTGTCGTTGCCGCGGTCGCCGTAGACGATGTCGTTACCGGGGCCGCCTTCGAAGGTCTGGCTGCCGACTTCGAGGTGGCATCCGGTTTCGCAAGAGCCGGTCGCCAAGGTGGTGACGCTGCCGACGATCGTGTCGTTACCGCCGCCGCCGTAGACAGCGGTCACCGCTCCTGGGGCGACGATGTAGTCGTCGCACGGAGTGCCGACGATCGCCCCGCCCGAGCGCTGCGGGCCTTCGGCGCAGCTCGGACCCTGCGCCGGGGCGGCCGCCGCACCGCTCGCCGGCAGCGCGAAGCCGAAGACGAGCGCGAGCGCAGTCATCGCGATTCTCCCGATTCGCCGAATAGCCATCGTTCATTCAATACCCATACGGCGCCGATCGATGCCGAGGGGCATCCCTGGCCGTGTGGCTCGCCCCGCATGTCTCGCCGTCGATCGGTCCTCTTCCTGATCAACGTTCTGAGGAACTGGAGCTAGCCCTCCGATAGGCTTCGGCGGCTGGCGCGCCGAAGCTGCAGGGCTCGGGGCGCCGTGCCCTTGGGGGGCAGGGCCGCCGATAACCCCCCGCCGCAAGGAGAGATATGAAGCACAGGTTGGCAGTGTCGGCCCTGGTTCTCGCGCTCTGTCTCGCGCTCACCGGCCTCTCGGCGCAGGCCCTTGCCAAGGGCGGCGGCCACCGCAAGCAGGTGAAGGCGAAGGTCTTCGAAGCCTGCAAGCACGGTTGCCGGTACCGGACGATTCAGAAGGCCGTCAACGCCGCCGGCTCCTTCAAGTTCAAGAACGAGAACGCCAACGTGAAGGCGATCGTGGCGGTGCGGCCCGGGAAGTACGTCGAGGGAGTGGTCGTCGACGGCACTCTGAAGAAGAAGGACTTCGACGGGTTGAGGATCGAAGGGACCAAGAAGAGCCGCCGCAAGACGATCCTCGAAGGGCTCAACGCCAAGGGCGAACTGGGCGCCGCCCAGAACGGGATCGAGGCGATCAGCGTCGACGGGCTCGTGATCAAGAACATGTGGGCGCGCAACTACCAATCCAACGGCTTCTTCGTCCACGCCTCGCGGGAAGAAGGCCAGCACTGTGACGGCTACGTCATGGACAACCTGCTCGCCTCCGCCAACCGCTCCTACGGCCTCTTCGCCAAGAACTGCCTCGGCGGCAAGATGATCAACTCGACCGGCTACCGCCAGGGCGACTCGGCCTTCTACGTGGGCGAAACCCCGTGTGACAAGAGCACCTGGACCAACCACGGCACCGCCCCCAAGCCGTGCCAGAAGAAGCCGAAATGGACGCTGCTGAAGAACGACCGCGGCTACGAAAACGTGCTCGGCTACTCGGGGACCAACTCGAAGTACGTGAAGATCGTCGAATCGGCGTTCTACAACAACGGCGCCGGGATCGTCCCGAACACGCTCGACGACGAGGGCTATGAGCCCAACGGCTGGAACGTGTTCGAACGCAACGACGTCTTCTGGAACAACTACAACTACTTCCTCGCCGGCTCGGCCTTCCACACGGTGTCCGAGGGCCTCGGGCAGCTGGCCGGGGCGACGGTCAACTACCCGACCGGGGTGGGAATCGTCCTCTACGGCGGCGACCACAACATCGTCCGCTACAACAACGTCTTCGGCAACTACAAGTGGGGCATCGCCTCCTTCTCCGGCCCCGGCGAAATCTTCGTGGCCAACGTCGGCGACGACGCCAAGAACATCAACAACCAGATGGTCGAAAACGTGATGGGACGCGAAGGAGCCGACCCCAACGGCGAATACGACTTCTGGAACGACGACACCGGCGGCGGTAACTGCTGGTCGGGCAACAGCGCCGGCTCCACCTTCGCCCCGGGCAACGGCAGCGTGCCGCTGAGCCAGATCTACCCCGCCTGCCCGCAGACTGAAGTGCTGAACGACCAGGTCAAGAGCATCAACATCGGCGCCGGGCTACAGCTCCACTTCGGCGAAGAAAGCGACCCGGCGACGATCCTCGGCTACGCCGGGTCGAGCCCGCCGCAGAACCAGCAGTGCAGCTGGGTGAGGCGGGTCGCCGCCCACCCGACGTTCAAGAGCTACTCGCCGGTCGAGGTCGCGGCGCTGCCGGGCGAAGTTACGTGCAAATGAGCGGGCTGATGTTGCGGGCCTGGAAGCTGATCACCGCGTGCGCGGCCGCGTGCGCCCTTCTCGGCGTGGCCGCGGCCGCGGCCAAGGCCCCTGGGAAGCCGTCGAAGCCCACCCTCGTGACCGTCAACGACGATTACTTCGAACCGAACGCGGTGACGGTCAAGAAGGGCGGCTCGGTGAAGTGGATCTGGTCGTCCAACAACATCGAACCGCACGACGTGCACCTGAGGAAGTGGCCGAAGGGTCTCAAGAGGAAGGGCTCCTACTCGACCAAGACCACCGCGGTGACCGAAGCCCAATGGAAGGACACCTTCCCGACGCCGGGCACCTACAAGTTCATCTGCACGATCCACCCGACGGAGATGAAACTCACCGTCACCGTCAAGAAATAGGGCTGTGAGCCTCGACCCGATCGACCGTCGGGCCTTCCTCGGCATGGGAGGCATGGCATTCTTCTGCACCCTCGCCGGGCAGCAGATCGCCACCGACAAGGGACAGATCGACATCGGCGGCCTCTCCGGCAAGGTTGCCGTGCCGCCGCGCGTAGCCGCGGCGGAGGCGCGCAACGGCGAGGGGCCGGCGCGGAGCGAGCTGGTCGCCCTGGCCAGCTCGGGCCGGACGCGCGAATACTGGATCGCCGCCGAGGAGCGCCCCTGGAACATCGTCCCGACCCACCGCGACCAGATGATGGCGGACGCGGTGACGGGGGGCCGCACGACGTTCAACGCCTACGGGTACCGACCCTACAGCGCCGGCTTCAGACATCCACTGGCGCCGGCGACCGTGCCGGGACCGCTGATCGAAGCCGAAGTCGGCGACACCGTGATCGTGCACTTTCGCAACAAGCTGAAGGCACCGGTGACGATGCACCCGCACGGGATCTTCTACGCGAACGAGATGGACGGCACCTACAAGGGCAAGTGGACCGACCCCGGCGGCTTCGTGCAGAGGGACCGGACGCTCACCTACGTCTGGGAGGCCCGCGAGGGGACCGAAGGGACCTGGCTCTACCACGACCATGGGCCGATGGACCCGCTGCCGGTCTTCAGGGGCCTTCACGGCCCGCTGGTGATCCGCAGGCCCGGCGAGGCGAGGCCGAACAGCGAGTACTTCCTCGCCTTCCATACCTGGGACCCCTCGATCACCGGCCTCAACCAGATCTACTACTGCATCAACGGCAAGGCCTACGCGGGCAATACGCCGACCCTCGAAGCCAAGGTCGGCCAGCGGGTCGCCTTCCACGTCTACGGCGTCGACAACTTCCTCCACACCTTCCACCTGCATGGCCACCGCTGGAGCGAACCGGACGGGACCGTGGTCGACAACAAATCGTTCGGCCCGGCCGACTCGTTCCGGGTCGAATTCACCGAGGACAACCCGGGGCGCTGGTTCTACCACTGCCACGTCTTCCAGCACCTGCACCAGGGGATGAACGGGTGGTACCTGGTCTCCTGATCCGTCGCTGTCGCGATGGTTCTCGCCATGCGGCGACGACCGCGACGTCAATGCTGGCGCGCGCGGCGATAGGCGCCCTCGTCGTGCTGTTCTTCGCGGCGCCGGTGGCCTCAGCGGTCAACACCCGGGTCTCGATCGCCAACTACGCCTGGTCAAACCGCGAAGTCCACATCAATCTCGGTGAGAAGGTGATCTGGGACTGGCTCGGGCCCGACCTGGCGCACTCGGTGACCGGGATCTCAGCCGGCGACCTCCAGTGGGACTCCGACCCCGGGACCGACGCTCCCTCCCACCGTGCCGGGGACAGCTACACGCTCCAGTTCACCCAGCCCGGGGTCTACCTCTTCCAGTGCAAGCTGCACTCCTCGGTGCGTGGCGAGGTGATCGTCTCCGACACCCCCGGGGACCCGAGCTCGGACCCGGGCCCGCAGCCGCCGCTGAACATCGACGTGAAGCCGCCGACCCTCGGCGAGGTCGCCCTCGCCAGCCGGCACCTCACGGGGACCAGGGGCGTCGGCCTCAGCGCCCAGATCAGCGAGCGTGGAACCCTCGATGCCGAGTACTACCGGTTCAACTCGAAGGGCCGGCGGGTCTACAACGGCTACCAGACCTGGGACACCTTCATCGGCATCAACCACCTCACCCTGGCGGCGCGCTGGAAGCACTTCAGGGCCAGCCCCGGGCACTACGAGGCCGTGCTGCGGGCGACCGACACCTCGGCGAACGTCTCCAAGCCGGTGAGGAAGCGCTTCTCGATCGCCGGCTGAGTCGCCGGGGGTCAGGTGGCGCGGCGTTTGGCGCGCTTCGGTTTGGCCGACCTGGCGCGGCGCGGCCGGCGAGCCGGCTTGGCCGCTTCGCGCAGGGTTCGTTCCCCCGCCTTCTCGGTCGCCTCGCCCATCGTGATCTGGAACATCGCCAGCAGCGCGTCGGAGGCGAGCGGGCGCATCCGGTCGAGCGCCTCGCGCACCTTCGGCCACTCCCTCTCCGGGCGCCCGGCCCTGTCGAACGGCTCCCAGATCTCCTTGACGAAGAGGTCGACGAAGGCACGGGCCACGCCCTCGGCGTGCCGGCGCATCTTGTCGGCGGTGACGAGGCCGGCCTCGGGCGAGACGCCCAGCTCGATCAGCGCCGTACCGGTGCGCTGCAAGCGGGGGCTCAGGGCTTCGATCTTGCCATCGGGAAGCTCGCGCAGGATGCCGAGCCTTTCGCCGCGGCGGATCAGCTTCGGGTCGACCGCGTCGACCCCCCAGCTCGCCGCCAGCTCGGAGGCATCGAAGATTTCCGGCGTCTCGTCCTCGAACGGCGCTCGCACCGCGCGGGCGAAGTCGACTATCTCCTGAGAGGAGCCGTCCGTGGCCTCGAGGACCCTGCGAATCGCCTCCAGGTTCAGCCCCTCCGCCTGCATTTCCCGCGTCAGCTCGTGCAGGCGACGTGCTCCTCGTTGTAGTAACCGGTGCGCCCGTGGACTTCGGGCGGCGGCAGCAACCCACGGGTCTGGTGGGCGCGGATGTTGCGGATGGTCATCCCCGTCCGCCGGGCCAGCTCCCCGATCGTCATCTTGCCGTCGGGGGCCTTCGCCGTCTTCGTAGGCTTGCTCATCGCCGCATCGTAAGCGGCAGGCGCTGACCGTTCATCTTCGCGGCGGCGTCGGAGCAGAGGAAGGCGATCCCCCCGGCGACGTGCTCGGCGGGGGTGAAGGTGGGGAAATCCTCGCCGGGGCTCTCCTCCCGCATCCGCGGCGTGAGGATCGCCTCGACGACGACGATGTTGGCGGTCGCGCCGCCGGGCTCGAAACCGTCGGCGAGGGCCAGCGTCCAGGCCTCGGCGGCCGCCTTGGCCGCGGCGTAGGCGGCGTTGGTGTTGCTCGGCGCCTGCGCCTGCTTGGCGGAGACGAGGACGAAGCGGCCGTGCTCGCTCGCCACCAACTGGTCGTGGAAAGCCCGGCTGGTGTGCTGGACGGTGCGTACGAGCAGGTCGTGGAGCAGGTCCCAGTCGGAGAGAGGCGCCTCGTGCAGCGGCTGCCCGCCGCGCCAGCCGCCGACCAGGTGCACCAGGCCGTCGACCCGGCCGAAGCGCTCGACCAGCGCCGCGCACCAGTCCCCGGCGGCGTCGGGGTCGAGGAGATCGACCGCGCGCCCGTCCCAGCGCTCGGACGGGAGCCCTAGCTCCGCGCCGAGTGAGTCGAGCAGGCTCTGGTCGCGATCCGTCCCGGCGATGATCGCCCCGGCCCCCGCCAGCCGCGCCGCCACCAGCGGCCCGAGGCCGCCGCCGACTCCAGCGATCGCAATCACGCGGCCCTCCAGGTCACTCATATGGGGGAGGCAGGATTCGAACCTGCGTAGGCAGAGCCAACGGGTTTACAGCCCGTCTCCTTTAACCACTCGGACACTCCCCCAGGGTGCAGGAGAGGTGATTCTAGAGGGGACGGCCGGCCTCGGGCGGCGCCGCGCCCAGGCGCGCTGCCATCTGCTCGTTGAAGCGGGTCAGGGCCGAGAGCGGGCGCATGAAGACGGTCAGCTCGGCGACCCTGTTGTCCTCGTCGAGCTCGAGGAAGTCGATGCCCTCGAGCTCGCGGTCGCCGACCTTGGCCTTGAAGCGGAGGGCGACCGTGTTCCCCTCCACCAGCTCGTCGGTGTAGGCGAAGCCTTCCAACACCTCGATGACCTGCGCGAGCACGGCGACGACGATCTCGCGCCCCTCGAAGCCACGGAAGAGAATCGGACTGTGGAGCACGACGTCCTCGCGCAGGGTCTCGGTCAGCAGCTCGAGGTCCTTCGCCTCGGCGGCGCGGCGGAAGGGATGCGGCTCGGCCACTGGGTGCACTGTACGCAATGAGATACTCGGCCCCGTGCCCAGCGATCACTTCCTGTCGCGGTTCTCCTCGTCCCTGGGCGTGACCGGACTGCGCTGGGCCGGCAAGATGAACGTCCCCGTCTACCGGGCGACCGGCGGGCGACTGATGGGCAAGGTCGGCCGGGCGCCGGTTCTGCTGCTGACGACGACCGGCCGCAAATCCGGCCAGCCGCGCACTGCTCCCGTCGTCTACCTGGCCGACGGGAAGCGCATGATCGTGATCGGCTCCAACGCCGGCAACGACCGCGTACCGGCCTGGTCGCTCAACCTCAGGGCCAACCCCGACGCCGAGGTCGAGGTCGGCCGCAAGCGGATGAGGGTGAGGGCCCGAGTCGCCGAGGGCGAGGAGCGGGCCGAGCTCTGGCGCAAGTCGAACGAGCAGTACGCGGGCTTCGACGACTACGAGAAGCGGACCGACCGCGACATCTTCCTCTTCGTTCTAGAACCCGAACGAGCCGAGGACGCCGCCTGACGGTGTCTCCGGTTCGTCAGCTGGCTTCGCGCAGCATTTGCGCCTCTGGCAGGCGCTTCAGTTTCTTCAGGGTGTTGTTCTCGATCTGGCGGATCCGCTCGCGGGTGACGCCGAAGGTGCGGCCCACTTCCTCGAGGGTCCAGCAGCTCCGCCCCCGAGAGGCCGTAGCGAAGTTCGATCACCTGGCGCTCGCGCTCAGGCAGGGCGTCGAGCGCCTTGCGCACCCTCGGCACCAGGTGCTCGCTCGCTTCCTCGAACGGCTCCAGAACGGCGTCATCGGCGACGAAGTCGCCGAGCTCGGATTCGTCCTCGTCGCCGACCGGTTTCTCCAGCGAGACCGGCAGCTGGGCGACGCGGAGAATGTCGCGGACGTCCGAGGTGGGCCAGCGCAGCTCCTCGGCGATCTCCGCCGGCTCGGGCTCGCGGCCCAGCTTCTGCACCAGCTGGCGCTCGACGTGCGCGACCCGGTTCAGTTTCTCGACCATGTGGACCGGAATGCGGATCGTCCGCGCCTTGTCGGCGATCGCCCGCGTCACCGCCTGGCGGATCCACCATGTCGCGTAGGTGGAGAACTTGTAGCCGCGGCGGTAGTCGAACTTCTCGACCGCCCGGATCAAGCCCAGCGAACCCTCCTGGATCAGGTCGAGGAAGCTGAGGCCACGGCCCAGATAGCCTTTCGCGATAGAGACGACGAGCCGCAGGTTGGCCTCCACCATCTGCCGCTTCGCCAGCATGTCGCCGCGCTCGATCCGTTTCGCGAGTTCGACCTCCTGTGCGGCGGTCAGCAGGTCCACCCGGCCGATCGAGCGCAGGTAGAGGCGCAGCGAGTCGAGGCTGGGCTCGACCGTGAGGTCGAGCTCTTCCTTCTTCGGCTGGCCGTTGGCCTCGGTCTCGCGCTGCTCCTCGTAGGCGCTCACGCCGTCCTCGGCGATCACGTCGACGCCGTGCTCGACCAGATGCGCGTGCAGCTGGGAGACCTGCTCCTTGGTGATCTCGACCTCCTCGAGAGTCGAGGCGATCTGCTCGAAGGTGAGGTAGCCGCGTTCGCGACCAAGGGCGACCAGCCCGCGCAGCTCCTCGACCTCGGCGATCGGGCCGTCGACCGAATCGCGCTCCATCACATCGGTCACCGTCTCCAACGATTCGATATTCAAAGCCTCCGTCGTGCGACCCTCTTCCCCTTCCCGGGCGCCGGCCCCAAAGCTCCGACCGCGCCGAAGTATAGGCAGACGAATCGCTACAACGGGTCGCCGGGGCCGCCTGTCGCTTACCCTTCATAAGCCGATGGCCACCCAGCCCGCCGCCACCTCAGCCGCCCCGGATGTCCAGGCCTCCGTCCCGACCACCCAGGTCAGCCTCTCGCGGGTCGGCGTAACCGGGGTGGAGAAGGTGATCCGGGTCAAGGCCGACGGCGCCGAGAACCTCTTCTACGCCGGCTTCGAGTGCTTCGTCGACCTCAACCCGCGCCAGGCCGGGGTTCACATGTCGCGCTTCGAGGAGATCGTCGGCGAGGCGATCGACGAGGTCGTGCTGGGCGAGGCGTTCAAGGCTGAGGTGCTGGCAGCACACGTGGCCCAGCGCGTGCGCGAGCGCCAGGGCGGGCTGCGGGCGGAGGTCTCGGTCACCGCGCGCTACCCGGAGACCGTCTCGACGCCTGAGAGCGGCCAGAGCACGCAGGAGATCTACGTCCTCTTCGGCACCGCCGTCGACTCGGAGCGCGGCACCCGGACGCTCACCGGGGTCCAGGCCCAGGGGATGACCGCCTGCCCGTGCGCTCAGGAGATGGTCACCGGGCTGGCCCGCGAACGCCTCGCCGAGCAGGGCTTCGAGGCCGAGGACGTCGAGCGGGTGATCGACGTGGTGCCGATCGCGACACACAACCAACGCGGCATCGGCACCCTCCACATCGGCTGCCCCGAGGGCGGACCGACCTGGATCGACGCGCCTGAGCTGCTGCGGATAGTCGAGAGCTCGATGAGCTCGGAGATCTACGAGCTGATGAAGAGGCCCGACGAGATGTCGGTCGTCGTCAAGGCCCACGAACAGCCGCGGTTCGTCGAGGACTGCGTGCGGGAGATGGTGCGGCAGGTCGTCGAGGGCTACCCGGACCTGCCCGACGAGGCCTTCGTGATGGCCCACCAGGAGAACCTGGAGACGATCCACCGCCACAACGTCGTCGCCGAGCGCTACGGGACCCTGGGCGAGCTTCGCGCCGAGCTGGGCAGCGGCGAGCACCAGGCGCGCCACCAGACGATGCGCGAGTGGCTGGAGGCGCCGGCCACCTGACACCGCGTGCGAGCCCAAGCCTCGGCTGAGAGACGCCCCGGGGCCCGTCCCGCGTTGGCCTAGAGCTCCGGGCCTGTTCCGCCTGTTTGAGACTGGCGGAGCATTGGCCGTGGCAGGGGATCCGCTCGCCCGGAGGGCGACCGGATCCCTTCCGGCGCGCCTAACTGACCGGCCGCGTCTTGGCGCCGGCCCGCTCCTTCTGCTGCTCCTCGATCCGGCGGCGCAGACCGAGGAAGTAGTCGGCGCCGCTGATCACCGTCGCGGCGAGGGCGATGTAGACGAGGACGTCGACCCAGACCGGCGCGGGGTTGGTCGCGATCAGGGCGATCACGGCGGCGATCTGGAGCACGGTCTTCGCCTTGCCGAGCCAACTGGCGGCGATGATGATTCCGCGCTCGGCGGCGACCGAGCGCAACCCGGTCACCGCGATCTCGCGGGCGATGATCACCATCGCCACCCAGGCTTCCAGCCGGTTCAGGGAGACGAGAGAGACCAGGGCCGCGGTCACCAACAGCTTGTCCGCGAGCGGGTCCATCAGCTTGCCGAAGGTGGTGACGGAGTCGCGGGAGCGGGCGAAGTAGCCGTCGAGGCCGTCGGTCAGCGCCGCCAGGGCGAAGACGGCGGCGGCGAGGGCGTCGCCGTTGGGCGTCTCCCCCAGCAGCGCGACGACCACCACGGGCACCGCCAGGATGCGCAGCAGGGTGAGGACGTTGGGAAGGTTGAGCGGGAACACCCCGCTCACTCTCCTCCATCCGCGACGGCGACAACCGCGGGCGAGGTCGCCCGGGCCCGTTCGGCGTCTCGCTTGGCGAAGAACTCCTCGCCCTCGATGCTGAGGTGGGGGACGATCCGCTCCATCCAGCGGGGCAGCCACCAGGCGCGCTTGCCGAGCAGCACCATCACCGCCGGGACCAGCAGGCAACGCACCAGGGTCGAATCGATCGCGATCGCCACCGCCAGGCCGACGCCGAACTCCTTCACCACCGGATCGCCGTTGAGGACGAAGCTGGTGAAGACGCAGACCATGATCGCCGCCGCCGAGGTGATCACGCGACCGGTGTTGGCCAGCCCTTCGACCACTGCGCGCCGCTCGTCGTCGTGCTGCTTGAAGTGCTCGCGCATCTGCGTCAGCAGGAAGACCTCGTAGTCCATGGAGAGCCCGAAGAGGATCGCGAACATCAGCAGCGGCACGAAGCTGACGATCGGGATCGAGTGGTCGAGGCCGATCAGCGACGACCCCCAGCCGAGCTGGAAGACCGCGGTCACGACGCCGTAGGCGGCGGCGACCGAGATCAGGTTCATCGCCGCTGCCTTGACCGGCACCAGCAGCGAGCGGAAGGCGATCAGCAAGACGATGAAGCTGAGGGCGACGACGATCGCGATCATCAGCGGCAGCTTGTTGCCGATCTGGGTCGCGAGATCGATGTAGCCGGCGGTCTGCCCGCCCACGTAGGAGCTGGCCTTGGACCCCTGCAGCGCCTTGGGGACGACGGTGTCGCGGAGGTCTTCGACCAGTTCGACCGTGGCGTTCGCCCACGGCTCCGATTTCGAGAGCACGGTGAAGACCGCGACGGTGCCCTTCTCGTCGAAGCTCGGTTCCGTCACCACGGCGACGTCGGCGGCGGCGCCGACCTGCTTCTCGAGGCTCGGCAACAGCTGCTTGGCTTCCGCCGGCGAGCCGAATTCCGAGGCGACCAGGAGCGGCCCGTTGACCCCGGGGCCGAAGCCCTTGTTGAGGCCGTCGTAGGCCTGGCGCGAGGTCGTGTCCTTGGGCAGGGCGCTGATGTCGTTCTGCCCGAGCTCGAGCTGGAAGATCGGCAGGGCCAGCACGACCAGGATCGCCAGCGCGGCGATCGCCGAGCGCCAGGGCCGAGCCGCGACCCCGTCCGCCCAACGCAGCCAGCCGTGCGGCTTCTTGTCGTCGGGGTGGGTCTTGCCGAGCCTGACCCGCAGCGAGTTGATCCGCGGCCCGAGCGCTCCCAGCATCGCCGGCAGCAGGGTGGCCGCGGCGCTGACGGCGACGACGACGGCGATCGCGGCGGTGAACCCGAGCGTGCTGACCAGGGGAATCCCGGCGAAGGCGAGCGAGCAGAGGGCGATGACGACGGTGAAGCCGGCGAAGACGACCGCGCCGCCGGCGGTCGCGGTGGCGCGGGCGATCGACTCCCGCAGCTCCATCCCTTCGCCGAGCTGGAGTTTGTGGCGGGTGACGATGAACAGCGCGTAGTCGATCCCGACCCCGAGCCCGATCATCGTCGCCAGGGTCGAGGCGACGCCCGGAACCTGGATCGCGTGCTCGAGCAGGCGAATGATCGAGAGTGCGCAGGCGAGGCCGATCACGGCGGAGACGATCGGCAGCATCATCGCCGTCGCGGTCCCGAAGGCGAAGAGGAGGATGATCACCGCCGCCCCGAGGCCGATCGCCTCGCTGGTCTCGGTCGCAGGCTTGGAGAGCTGCTGGCCGACGTAGCTGCCGACGGACGTCCGCAGGCCGGCGGCGCGGGCCGGCTCGGCCGCGTCGAGGACCCGCTGGGCCTGGCTTTGGTCGAGTTCCCCGGGGCCGATGCTGAGGGCGACCGGGATGTAGCCGATCGCCCCGTCCTTGCTGAGGAAGTTGGTCCCCGCCGGGATCAGGGGGCTGACGGCGGAATTGACGTAGGGCAATGCTTGCAGGCGCTTCGCGGTTTCGGCGACCGCGCCGGCGTACCTCGAGTCTGTCAGCTTCCCCTTGGTCGCTTCGAGCACCAGCGGGTTGCTGCCGTAGGCCTGTTCGGGCAGGTTGTCTTCGAGCAGTTCGGTCGCCTTGGTCGAATCGGTGCCCGGCAGCGTCAGGTTTTCGCTGGTCTTGCTGCCGGAGGCCTGGCCGAGGCCGACCAGGGCGACGGCGAGCACGATCCAGGCGGCGATAACGGGGTAGTGATGACGCGAGCAGAAGCGGCCGATCGCGTAGAGGGGCCCCGTCATTGCGCAATCATCCCTTAGGGGCAGGCGTCGTGCCGTTCTCGAATGGCGCCGGCACGGATTCCAGCGGCTTCGCCCCGAGCGCCCGGCGCAGCAGGACCAGGTGCTGGGCCTGGTTGGCGACCGTCGAGGCGAGCAGCGACCGGGGCCAGGGATCGGTCAGCTTGGAGATCGCGCTGAGCTCGACGGCGATCGTCGCGCTTTCGACTTCATAGAGGAAGACGAGGTAGTCGGCTCGGGACTCGAGGCCAATTGCTTCGATTTCTTCGGGCTCCGGTTCAGCCTTGCCGTCGAGGCCGCGCAGCGCCTTGAGGATCGCGTCGATGTGTTCCTGTTCCTGGGCGCGGAACTGGCGGGCGAAGGCGAGCACCGGGCCACCCAGCGCCCGCAGGCTGCGATCATAGGCGGCGACCGCAGCCGTCTGGCGGGCGAGGACCTCGTTGAGGATTTCGACGTCGGCCTCCTTGTCTGTGACCGCGGTCGTCGTGGCCGAGCCCCCGCTGCCGCAGGCGGCGAGCAGGGCGGCCGCGGCGGCGCAGGCCGCGGCGGCGAGCAGGGCGCGGCGCATGGCGCCGCCTCGCATGATTCGGTTTGGAGCCATGGAGAGGCGCCGAAGCCTATGAGCTCAGCAAGCGGCGACGCGCTTGATCGCCTGGCGGCTCGGGTGCACGCCTGCCGCCGCTGCCCGCGGCTGGTCGAGTGGCGGGAGGCCGCCGCGGCCAACCCGCCGCGGCGCTACCGGGGCGAGGTCTACTGGGCCCGGCCCCTCGACGGGTTCGGTGACGCGGCGGCGCAGGTGGCGATCGTGGGCCTGGCGCCGGCGGCGCACGGCGGCAACCGGACCGGGCGGATGTTCACCGGCGATCGCTCCGGAGACTGGCTCTACGCCGCCCTGCACCGCGCCGGCTTCGCCAACCGGGCGGAGTCGGAGCGGCGCGGCGACGGGCTGCGCCTGAGCGGGGCCTACGTGACGGCGGTGGTCCGCTGCGCACCCCCAGCCAACAGGCCGGCCACGGAGGAGCGCGACAACTGCCTTCCCTACCTGGAGCGGGAGCTGGAGCTGCTGGACCGCTGCCGGGTCATCGTCGCCCTCGGCTCCTTCGCCTGGGACGGCGTACTGCGGGCGGCGCGGGCTCTGGGAGCGGAGGTCCCCCGTCCCAGGCCACGCTTCGGCCACGGCGCCGAAGCCGACCTGGGGCGCTGGCGACTTCTCGGCTGCTTTCACCCGAGCCAGCAGAACACGTTCACCGGCAAGTTGACCGTGCCGATGATCGATGCGGCGTTCGCGCGGGCGCGCGAGCTCGCCGCCCAGCGGGAGACAGCGGGCGGGTAGGTTTGGTGGCGAACCGATGAGGCTCGCCATCCCGATCGCGATCGTCGCCCTCGCCGCCGCGCTGCTGGCCGGCTGCGGCGGCTCGTCGGGCGGATCGAGCGGGAGCGAATCGACCGCGCCGCCGAAGGCGAGCGGCTCGAGGGCCCCGGTCGGCGCCTCAGCCCGGCACTGCGATACCGGCGCGGTCGACGCGAAGGCCCTGCGCGCCACCGGCCTCTCCTGCGGCGAGGCGCGGCGGCTGATGTTCGGGTGGCAACGGAGCTCGAGCTGCGCCCTGCCGCCGGCCACCTCCCGGGCGTCCTGCACGAGGCGATCCTACCTCTGCCTCAGCACCAGGACCGCGCGCGGGGTGGCGGTCAGCTGCTCGCGTCCCGGCCGCTCGATCGCCTTCCTCGCCAGGCGGTAGGGGACCATGGCGGCGGTCTCTCCCCGTATTCGCAAAGCGAGGAAATTTTCGAGAGGGCGCCGTCGCTGAAGGCGAGCGCAAGGGCTCGGCCTGGTTCCCCTCAGGCCGCCATGTCTTCGCCCGCGCATGATCGCCACCCTGCCCTCAACAACCAGCGAGGAGGTGCCGATGATCCCAGTATGCCCGTGGTCGTGAGCCAGCTCGCTGGCACCGGAGATCTCTTCTTCGAGATGGCAAGCGACGCTTGCGCGATTCTCGAAATCGGCCGCTTCATTCGCGCCAACCAAGCTTGGCGAGACGTCCTATGCCGCTCGGTCGAGGAGTTGATCGGCAGCCACTGGACCGATCTGTTCGATCCCGAGGATGGCGAGCCGCTATCGGACGCGATGGCGTCGGCCTATGGGAACCGAGGGCGGTTTGTCGATGTCGAGGCTCGGGTGAGGCGTGCGAATGGAGACCATCGCTGGCTTGTATGGAGCGGCTACTCCGATTCTGGCCGCTGGCTTCTGGCGGCCAGGGATGTCACCGAGCGTCGGGGGGCGAACGAGAAGATCAGACACCAAGCGCAATTGCTCGACGCCGTAGACGCTGCCGTGATCGCCAGTGATCTGCAGGGAACGGTCACCGAATGGAGCGCGGGGGCCGAACGCATGCTCGGTTGGACCGCGGATGAGATCGTCGGACATGCGATCAACGCAATGACCGTCACGCCCGAGAACGCGGCGCACGCGGACCGGGTCCTGCGAGAGCTCGAGCGCGATGGCCGTTGGGAAGGCGAGTTGGAGATACGCCGCAAGAGCGGCTCAATCCTTCCGGCAGTGGTGCGAGGCGCCATCCTGCGCAGCGAGGACGGCGCACCCAGTGGCTTCGTCAGCGTCGTGATGGACCTGACCGAGCAGGTTGCCGCCAGACGCAGGCTGGAGGCGGCGAATAACCACCTGCGTGCGATCACCGAGAATATGGGAGAGGCCATCTATACCGTCAGCGAGGCCGGCACTCTCCTCTACATGAACCGCGCCGCCGAGGAGCTGCTGGGCTGGAAGCGGGAGGAGGCGATCGGGCACAGCGCCCACGAGCTCTTCCACTTCCGTCACGTTGACGGATCGCCATTCCCGGCCGCGGAGTGCCCCTTGACGATGGCTCGAGCGTCGGGGCAGGCAGTGCGGGTGGACGACGATCTCTTGATCCGCAAGGACGGCATCGAGGTCCCCGTCGCCTACAGCGCCACGCCGTCTGAAGCCGAGACCGGCCGATTCGACCAAGTCGTGGTGGCCCGTGACATCACCGAGCGCAAAGCCAAGGAGCGTGAGTTGGCGGAGAAGCTCGAGTCCGCGTCCTGGATCGGCCGCATCCGGGACGCCCTCGCCGAGGAGCGCTTCTGCGCCTACGCGCAGCCAATAGTCGATCTGAAGTCCGGCGAAACCCACTCCTGGGAGCTATTGATTCGGATGCTTGACTGCGACGGGTCGATGATCTTGCCGGGGGAATTCCTGCCGGCTGCCGAGCAACACCTGGTGATCGAAGACATCGACCACTGGATGCTCGGCCAGGCGGCGAAGCTGGCCGCGGAAGGCCACCCGGTAAGCCTCAACCTCTCCGCGCACTCTGTGGTGGCGGATGGGATGTTCGGCCGGATCCGCTCGGAGCTCGCTCGGGCCGGTGCCGATCCGGCGCTGCTCTCGGTCGAGATCACCGAGACCGCCTTCATCGCGGATGACAGAGCCGCTCGCGAGTTCCTGGAAAGGCTGCAGGAACTCGGATGCCGAGTCGCGCTCGATGACTTCGGCACCGGCTACGGGGGCTTCAGCGACCTCAAGAGGCTCCCCGTTGGCATCCTCAAGATCGACCGGGAGTTCGTCCAGGACCTGCTCACAAACGAGGCGAGTCGCCACCTCGTCACGGCGATCGTCAGGCTGGCGAAGGGGTTTGGTCAAATCACGGTTGCCGAGGGCGCGGAGGACGAGGCGACGGTGGATGCGCTCAAGGGGCTCGATGTTGACTGCGTCCAGGGATTCGCAATCGGCAAGCCCCGGCCGGTGAGCGAGGTGTTCAGGCAAAGCGTGACCGGCTGAGCACTCCCCGGCAACGATGTGACCGGACTATCGCCAGGCTCTGGCTCACAGGGGTTGTTCACCCCTCCCTTCGACGAATTGGGGGACACCAGAGCGGCTTCTCAGGGTGCTTGGCTCCCGCCCTCGGCTCTACAATGCCCCGGGCCCGCCGGCGTAGCTCAGTTGGTAGAGCACTTCATTCGTAATGAAGGGGTCCTCGGTTCAAGTCCGAGCGTCGGCTCTGGGATGTGATCCGGCGGCCAGGGCCCGCTCGATCGCCTCGGCGTAGGCTCCGTGACGGGTGCCGCGAGGCGTCGGGCCCGCCACCCCGTAGGCCTCGCGCATCGCCCGGGCGAGGGTCCGCTTGAAGGTGGAGCCGTGCCAGGCGTGGGCTTCGGGAGCGCGGCCGACGTGGAGGTGGACCAGCTCGTGCAGCAGGGTCTCGAGGACGTCCCCCGGGCGGATATCGGGGTACGCGGTGACCGAGAGGCGGAACTGATTCGGAACCGCGAAGCCGAGACGCTTCGGACGGTTGCGAGCCCGGCGCACTCTGAGCTCGGCCACCTCAGCCGCGAGCGGCCCATCCGCGAACACCCGCAGGGCCCGCAGCCTGTCGAGCTCCTCGTCCAGGGCCACCCCGGCGACGACGTAGTAGGAGCGAGCGCGGAGGGGCGCGGACGGCGCCCGACGAGGGGCCCGTTTCCTCCTCAACGCTGGCAGTTTGGGCACCAGTACGTGGTCCGGTTGGCGTCGCCCTGGCCACGCGAGGCGATCGGCCCTCCGCAGGCGGTGCAGGGGCCGCGGCGACGGTAGACGGCCGCGCGGTGGCGCCCGCCGGCGACCGCGCCGAGCATCAGCCGACGGGCGCCGAGGAGGACGTCGCTCAGCTCCGCGTCGGAGAGGTCGCCGACCCTGCGCCAAGGGTCCACTCGCGCCGCGAAGCAGGCCTCGCTCTTGAAGATGTTTCCGATGCCGGCGACGAGGCCCTGATCGAGGAGGGCGTCGCCGAGATCGCGGGTCGGGTCGCTCCGCATCGACGACGCCACCGCGTCCGCGTCGAAGCCCTCGGCCAGCAGGTCGGGGCCGAGGTGCGCGAGCTGGGGATCGCGGCGCAGCCGGGCGGCCGTCAGGACGCGCAGACTGGGACCGCCAAACTGGACGGCCTCCTCATGCTCGCCGGCGAGCACGGCCCAGGCCGAGGCGCGCGGCTTGCGCCAGGGGGCGCCACGCCGATAGAGGTGCCAGCCGCCGCTGATCCCGAGGTGGCTGTGCAGGACGAGTTCGTCGAAGTGGAGCAGGAGGTGCTTGCCGCGAGTTTCGGCGGCGTCGAGTCGCATCCCGTCCAGGCGCTCGATCCCCGCCTCGCGCCCGCGGGGGCTTGGAGCCGTCGCCTCGATCGTCTCGCCGGCGAGCGCGGCCTCGAGCCGACGTGCCAGTCGCAGGATGGTGTCGCCCTCGGCCACCCGGCTACTCTAGATTGACCTCGGTGCGGCGACGACGCCAGATCGATCCGCTCGGCCGGCACTCCGTTCTGGCGATCGCCGCCGGCCGGATCGCGATCGGCACCGGCGCCCTCCTCGCCACCGGGCCGGCGCTGAAGCTGCTCGGATTCTCGGAGGCCGACGCCGCCGGCAGGGCACTGGCGCGGCTCGCCGGCGGTCGCGACATCGCCCTCGGGCTGCTGGCCGTTGCGGCCCGCGACGACCTCGGAGCCCTGCGCGTCGCGGCGCTGACGGCGGCGGCGGTCGACCTCGGGGACGCGATCTCCTTCGGCATCGCCGCCCGTGACCCGGCGGCCCGCCGGGCCGGCCTCAGCGGCGTCGCCTCCGGTGGCGCCGCCGCGCTCGCCGGCGCCTGGGCCTGGCACCACCTCTAGCTGTCGCCGCCCTCGCGGATGCCCGTCGCCGGCGCCGGTTTGAACTCGTGCGAGGCGATCACGCGGTCGATCAGCCCGTACTCGACGGCGGCCTCGGGCGTGAAGAATTTGTCGCGTTCCATGTCCTCGTGGATCCGCTCCCGCGTCTGGCCCGTGTGGGTGACGTAGATGCCGTCGAGGCGGTCGCGCAGCTCGAGGATCTCCTTGGCGTGGATCTCGATGTCGCTCGACTGACCTTCGAAGCCGCCGCTCGGTTGGTGGATCAGGATGCGACTGTTGGGAAGCGCCATCCGTTTACCGTTCGCGCCGCCGGTGAGGATCAGCGAGCCGGCCGACATCGCGATCCCGTAACAGATGGTCTGCACGTCGGGCTTGATGAACTGCATCGTGTCGTAGATCGCCAGGCCGGCGTAGGCGGAGCCGCCGGGGGAGTTGATGTAGAGGCTGACGTCCTTGTCGGGATCGTCTGACTCGAGGTGCAGCAGCTGGGCGATGATCAGGTTCGCGAGGTCCTCCGTGACCGGTTCGCCGAGGAAGACGATGCGCTGCGCAAGCAGGCGGCTGTATATGTCGAAGGAGCGCTCGCCGCGAGCGGTCTGCTCGACGACCATCGGTACCAGTGGCAATTGGGCCTCCGTTTCTCGGGAGAGGAACTGCCATGACCCTACTCAGGAAGGACGGCGGACCGGTACTCGCCGGCAACTTCGTCTTCGTCGGGCTCAGCTGCCGTCGGGGCTGAACTTGTAGCCGACGCCGCGCACCGTCACGACCAGCTCCGGTTTCTGCGGGTCGCGCTCGACCTTCTGGCGCAGGTTGGAGATGTGGACGTCGCAGGCGCGCTCATCGCCGTGGAACTCGGTCTGCCAGAGCTCCTCCATGATCTGGGCGCGGCCGAAGACCTCTCCCGGGCGCCCGACCAGAAGGCGCAGCAGCTGGAACTCCGAGCGGGTCAGGTTGACCGGGCGCCCGCGCACCGTGGCGACGTGGCGGACGAGGTCGATCGAGACCGGCCCGGACTCGATCTTCACCTGCTGGGCAAGCGGCGAGCGGTCGAGCTCGCGGCGGCGCAGCTGGGCCCGCACCCGCCCGAGCAGCTCGCGCACCGAGAACGGCTTGGTCACGTAGTCGTCGGCGCCGACCTCGAGGCCGACGACCTTGTCGACCTCGGCGTCCTTGGCGGTGAGGACGATGATCGGCACCGCGCTGCGCGAGCGCACGTCGCGGCAGATGTCGAGCCCGCTCGGCCCCGGCATCATGATGTCGAGGATCAGCAGGTCGTATGGGATGCCGTCACCGAGCAGCTCGGTGGCCTCGTCGCCGTCTGCCGCGGCTGTGACATCAAAGCCCTCCTGGGCGAGCGCGTAGCCGACCGAGTCGCGGACCGAGGGCTCGTCGTCGGCGATCAGGATACGCCCGCTGCTCATCGTCAGGCCACCGGGGTCGGGCTCGGTTGCGCCACCGGGAGGCGGACCCAGAAGGTACTGCCCTCTCCCTCCACGGACTTGGCCCCGATCTGGCCGCCCATCACGTCGACCATGCGCCGTGCGATCGCCAGGCCGAGGCCGAAGCCCTCCTGCTTGCGCGACTCGCTGCGCCGGTAGAAGCGTTCGAAAACGCGCTCGATCTCCGCCGCCGGGATTCCAGTTCCGGTGTCGATTACCTCCAAGATCACCTCTCCCTCGCCGTCATGCCGGCCGCGAACGGTAACGGTGCCGGGCGGCGGCGTGTTCTTGAAGGCATTGGTCAGCAGCCCGATCATCACCTGCCGCAGTAGTGTCGGATCGCCGGTGGCGGCCAGCTCATCCTCTACCTCGACCTCCAGCGCGACATGCGGGGGCGGCTCGACGGCAGCGACGACGTCGCGGATCGCGGCCGCTACGTCGACCACCTCGCTGTCCGGCGCCCCCCTCGACTCGACCCGGGCCAGGGTCAGCAGCGACTGGGTCAGGCGGTTCATCCGCTCGGCATCGTCGGCGAGCCGGGAGAGGAAGTGGTCGCGGTCGCGCGGGTCGTTCTTGGCGCCGCCCTGCAGGACCTCGATCGCGCCCGAGATGCCGGCCAAAGGGTTGCGCAGCTCGTGGGCGGCGTTGGAGACGAAATCGGCTTCGGCCAGCTCGCGGCGCAGCTCGTCGGTGCGATCGCGCATCACCGCGAGCACGGCGCGCTCGCCGGGCAGCGACCGGGCGGTCATCGCGTAGGCGCGGTCGCCGATCCGCAGCGCCGGATGGGCGGAGAAGCCGACCTCGGAGGCGCGGTTGAGCTGCGGCAGGACCACCTCCGGCGGTTGCCCATTGGAGTCGAGCAGGTGGGCGGCGGCACTGTTGGAGAAGCGGACCGGGCCTTCGTAGTCGACCACCATGACGACGTCGGTGAGGCTGTCGAAGATCGCCGCGAGCTTGTTGCGGTCGGCGGTGAGGACGCCGAAGCTCTCCTTCAGCGAAGCCCGCATCGAGTCGAGGGCGCGGGCGAGGTCGCCGATCTCGTCCGGGCCGGAGACGTTGAGCGGCGCGTCGAAGGAGCCGTCCGCCATCTCGCCGGCGGCGCGCGCGAGGCCGACCACGCGGTGGGAGATCGCGACGGCGATCAGGAAGCCGGCGAGGACACCGATCATCACGGCCGCGAGCAGGGCCTTGTGGTTGTCGCCGAAGAGATAGACGGCGGCGGCCGTGATCAGGCTGACGGCGGCGAAGGCGCCGGTCAGCCAGAGGCGCATTCCGATCCGGGGCGCGGTCGCCCTCGGCTTGGCCGGCTTCTGGGCTGGAGGCACCATGAACGTTTACTAACACAATCCATTCATCGCCGGGCAAAGGAGGCGGGCGACGGCTGGGCTTCGTGGGAGAATCGGCGCGTGCGAACCCTCGTCTTCATACCGGCCTGGAACGAGGCGGCCTCGATCGCCGAGGTTATCGCCGACGTCCGCGAGTCGCTGCCGGAGGCCGACATACTCGTCGTCGACGACGGCTCGACCGACGCGACGACGGTGCGGGCGCGGGGGTGCGGCGTCCTCGTCGCCTCGCTCCCCTTCAATCAGGGCCTCGGCGCGGCACTGCAGACCGGCTACCTCTACGCGCTGCGGGAGGGCTACGACTTCTGCGCCCACCTCGACGCCGACGGCCAGCATCCCGCGGCCGAGGTGGCGCGACTGCTCCAAGAGGTGCAAACCGGCCGCGTCGACCTGGTGATCGGTTCGCGCTATCACGCCAGCGCCGAGGCGGAGAGCGACGACTACAGACCGACGATCTCGCGCCGGATCGGGACCAGTGTCTTCCGCTTCTTCCTCACCCTGGCGACGCGGCAGCGCTTCACCGACACGACCAGTGGCATGCGAGCGGCCAACCGGCGGGTGATGTCCCTGTTCAGCGAGAACTACTCGCCCGACTTCGCCGAGATCGAGTCGCTGCAGCTGGCCGTGCGCGAGGGGCTGCGGGTCGAGGAGGTGCCGGTGCGGATGCTGGAGCGATCCGGGGGGAGCTCCTTCCTGACGCCGGTGCGCTCGGCCTTCTTCATCTTCAAGGGGATCGTCGTCCTGCTTGTCGGCCAGTTCCGGCCGCGGCACGTGGAGGCGGAGCGATGAGCGCAATCGCGCTGGCGGCCACCGCGGGCGAAACGACGGTGAGGCTGACCTCCCAGACCCGGATCCTCGCCGCGATCATCGCCGTCGCCTTCATGCTGCTGATCCTCGAGCTGATCCGCCGCAACCGGCTGCAGGAGCGCTACAGCGTGATCTGGTTCGTCGCCGGCCTCGGGATGCTGGCCGGCGCCGCCTTCCCCGGTCTGCTGAAGCTGGTCGCCGACGCGATGGGGGTCCGCGACACCAACGTCGCCCTCTTCTCCGTGGTCCTGCTGCTGCTACTCGGCCTCGCTCTCAACTTCAGCGTGATCATGTCCCGCCAGGCCGCCCAGATCACCCGCCTGGCGCAGGAGCGGGCACTGGAAAAAGCGCGCCAGCAGGCGGCGGAAGACCGCGCCGGCGATGGCAGTCCTCAGCGCGAGCGCGCATAGGCAGGTTCTCAGGCGAGAAGCCGCTCGAGCCTGAAGAAGAGCGCCTCCAGGGCCAACTCCTCGGACACGTTGAGGTCCAGTCCGCGGCGGGTCTCCTGCACGGTCTCGGCGCCGCGGCGGGCGCGGGAGGGCTCCAGACCGGCGGCCTGAGAGCGCAGCTGGTCGAGCCGGTCGCGGTTGAGGGCGACGTCCTCGGCGCCGCTGGTGACGGCGGCGAGATCGCGCAGCCAGGTGGCGCAGAGCTCGAGGCCGAGGTCGAGGATCTCGGTGCGGCGGCGGCGACCGGCGCGTTTCGCCTCCTCGCCGATCTCTCGGGCGCTGCGCTTGACACCTGCCTCGGACTCCTCCTCGAGAGCTTCGCGAGTCGCCGCCTCGGCGTCGGACCCGGACGCTTCGGCGCGGTCGAGGAGGGCCCGCCACGGCGCCGAGCCGGCCTCGCCGGCGAGGGCCGCGCCGAGGCAGCGCTCGGCGTCGGCGCGGATCTCGCGCCCCCGCTCGCCCAGCAGCAGGCGGGCGCGCTCGAGGTCCCCCGCGGCGAGCCGGGCGGCGGCGGCGACCTCCTCCCGCCGACCGGCCGAGACGTCGACCGGGCTTCCACTCTTCAGCCCATCGGCGGCGAGCTCGGCTTCCAGCACCTCGGCGGGCAGCGGCGCGAAGTCGACCGGCTGGCAGCGGGAGGAGATCGTCTCCAGCAGCGCCTCCGGCTCGGAGCTGAGCAGGATCAGGTGGACGAAGTCTGGCGGCTCCTCGAGCGTCTTCAGCAGGGCGTTCTGGCTCTCGTCGCGCATCGCCTCCGCCGCCTCGACGACGAAGACGCGGCTGGCACCCTCGAACGGGCGGTAGGCGGAGGCGCGGATCACCCGCTCACGGACCTCCTCGACCAGGTGCTGGGCGCCCCGGGGCGCCAGCCAGACCAGGTCGGGGTGGGGCGAGGGGTCGAGCAGCGCCCGCCGCCGCGCGCCCTCGGGGTCCTCGGCCCCCCCAGCGAGTATCTCCGCCGCAAAAGCCCGCGCCGCCGCCCGCTTCCCGGCACCTCTGGGACCGCGAAACAGGTACGCGTGCGACGGTCCGGTTTGGAGCGCCGCGCTCAACGCCATCCTGGCGCGCGCCTGGTGCTCAGTGCTCTCCTGGAGGGCGACGGCCATTGTCGTTCGAGACTAGTCGCCCCATCCGCGGGTGGCGTGGTGGCGGGGGTCCCCGAGGCGCGGAGGCGCGCCTGCGCCGAGCACCGTGGGGGATGCCGCCACGCCAGGATCCGCGGGCGGAACGGTTCGTCCCTACCGACGTGAGGCAACAGCATCGATCACCCGCTCGTGGACCTCGACCACGCTGCCGGAAGCGTCGATGACCACGACCCGGTCGCTGGCGATGATCGCGATCTCCTCGTAGGCCTCGGCCACCGCGCGCTGCAGCTCCAGGCCCTCGGCCTCGAAGCGGTCCTCCCCGTCTGCCCGGCCCAGCCCGACCTCGGGATCGACCCGCAGCAGCAGCGTCAGGTCGGGCCAGAGGCCGTCTGTGGCGGTGTCGCAGAGCCCGATCACCTCGCCAACTCCGAGCCCCCGCGCGGCACCCTGATAGGCGACGCTGGAGTCGGAGAAGCGATCGGAGACGACGTCGTGGCCGGCCTCGAGGGCGGGACGGATGACGCGCTCGGTGAGGTCGGCGCGGGCGGCGCAGAAGAGCATCAGCTCGGCCAGCGGATCCAGCTCGAGGGAGGGGTCGGCGAGCAGCTCGCGGATCCGCTCGGCCGCATCGGTCCCGCCCGGCTCGCGGATCGCGACCGTCTCCGGGCCCAGCGCCTCCACGAGCAGCCGGGCCTGGGTGCTCTTGCCGGACCCGTCGATCCCCTCGAAGGAGATGAACAAGCCTGAGGGCCTCAGCCTTTGGCCGCGGCTTTGGCGCGTTTGCGCCCCCGCGTGGCGGTGTCCGCTTTGGACGCTTTCACTTTCGCTCTCTTCGCCTTCGCGGGAGCGGCATCCTCGTCGCCCCCGGGCGGCGGCTTCTTCTCCATCGCCTCTTTGGCGGCGCGGGCGGCTTCGCGCTCGGCGCGCCGTTTCTTCATCTCCTGCATCGACTCGCACTCGTCGTTGAGGCAGAGGTTCCAGGGGCGGCCGCGGAAGGGGACGACTTTGAGCCGCGGCGTCTGGCCGCAGATCGAGCAGCGCTCCTCGAGCCGGAAGACGTCGCCGCGCTGCGGCAGCGGGAAGGTCTGGTCGCAGGAGTTGGGATCGTCGAGGGTCCAGCCACTGCAGCCGACGAAGCGTTTGCCCGATTTTTTCGCGCGGATGATCCGCAGCATGTGCGGCGAACCGTCCTCCTTGGTCCGGCCGGCTTCTTCGCAGACCTTGCAGGGACCGAGGATGCGGTCCTCGTCCATCCCCTTCCAGACCACCTTCGCCAGGTCTTCGCGGCGCTCGTCGATCTCCGACCAGGTCTTGTGCAGGAGGTCGCGGCTATCGCCGACGACGGCGTCCTTCGTCATCTCGCCGGCGGCGATCTGGTCCATCTCCGACTCCAGCTGCGCGGTCATCTCCGGCGTCGCCATGCTGGGCACGTAGGTCTTGAAGGCCTCGAATATCGCGATCCCGGTCTCCGACGGGACCGGCGGGTTGCCGTAGACGTAACCGCGGTCATACAGCTTCTGGATGATGTCGGCGCGGGTCGCCTTGGTGCCGAGGCCGCGCTCCTCCATCATCTCGATCAGTTTGCCCTGGGAGATGCGCGAGGGCGGCTGCGTCTCCTTGTCGACGATCCAGGGCTCGCCCTCCAGCGCCAGGCTCTGGCCCTCGACCAGCGCCGGGATCTCCTCGTCGGAGGAGCGGGCGTAGGTGTAGATGCCGGCGTAGCCGGGGTCGACGACGACCGAGCCGCGGACGAAGTAGGTCTCCGAGCCGGCCTCGATGTCGGCGCGGGTCGACTCGGTGATCATCGGCGGGCTGAAGGTGGCGAGGAAGCGGCGCACAACCAGCTCGTAGACGCGTTTCTTCGGTCCCTCGAGGGCGCCGGGATGGACCGCCTGGGTCGGGTAGATCGGCGGGTGGTCGGTGGTCTCTTTCTTGCCGCGGGTGGCTTTCAGCTCGCCGTCGAGCAGCCCCGCGGCGGCCGAGAACTCCGTGATCCGGACCAGCGAGGAGACCAACTCGCGGACCGGCAGCGAGGTCGGGTAGACAGTGTTGTCGGTGCGCGGGTAGGAGATGAAGCCGTCCATGTAGAGGTCCTCGGCGATCCGCATCGCGCTGGCAGGCGTGATGCCGAGGCGGCTGGAGGCGTCGGTCGTGAAGGCGGTGGTGTTGTAGGGCGTCGGCGGTTTGCGCGTGTTCTTGCGCGCGGTGACCGCTTTGACGATGCCGGGGGCCGTGGTGCCGGCGAGGGCGGCGTCGGCCGAGGCCCTGTCCCAGAATTTGTCGACGTTGTGGTGCGTCTCGAAGGTCCCGTCGGGATGCTCGAAGTTCGCGAACAGCTCCCAGAACGGTTTGGCGACGTGCGCGCGTCGCTCCATCTCGCGCTCGACGATCAGGCCCAGCGTCGGGCTCTGCACGCGGCCGACCGAGAGGAAGTTCGAGCCGAACCGGCGGGTGGCGAGGGAGACGGCGCGGGTCAGGGTCGCGCCCCAGAGGAGGTCGATGTCCTGGCGGGCGGCGCCGGCGTTGGCGAGCGGATAGGAGAGCTCGTCGAGATTGGCGAAAGCGCGCTCGATCTCCTCCTTGGTGAGGGCCGAGTAGCGGGCGCGCTTGATCCGCAACGTGCCGTCGGCCGTGCCCTCGCGGCTGCCGAGGTTCGGGTTGGCGTCGAGCATCTCCTCCAGGGCCTCGAGCCCGATCAGCTCACCCTCGCGGTCGAAGTCGGTGGCGATCACCAGCTCGTCGGCGTCCTTGGCGACCTTCTTGATCGCTTTGACGACGTTCTTGTCCGTTGGCTCCTTGATCAGCTTGGCGTCGATCAGCTCGTGCAGGTCCGTCTTCTGCCAGTTCGAGTAGCCCTCGGGGAAGGCGGGGCCGAGGACGTGGCCCTTGAGGCCGATCGTCATGTGCTCGCCGCCCTGCTCGTCAGTCCACGTGTAGTAGGGGACCTTGAAGGTCTTGTCGCTGGACGCGCCTCCCTTGCCGAGGATGTCGGCAATCTTCTTGGCGCTGTTGTTCTTCTCGGTGACGATCAACCTCATGGGGCGGCGAGGGTAGCAGGGGCGCTCGGCTGCCCTTCCCAGCCTTCCCCCGAGTCGATCCCGGGCCTGCGCCGGGCCGATCCCCTTAGGATCGGCGCCCTGATGAAGTGCATGGTCACCGGCGGCGCGGGGTTCATCGGCTCGAATCTGGTCGATGCTCTGCTCGCGCGCGGAGACGAGGTGACGGTGGTCGACGATCTCTCGACAGGACGCCGCGCCAACCTCGAGGGTGCCCTCGCCGCCGGCGCCGAGCTGGTCGAGATCGATATCCGCGACGCCGCCGCGCTGGCCGCGCTCGCGGGAAAGCGGGCGCCCGAGGCGGTCTTCCACCTGGCGGCCCAGATCGACGTCCGCAAATCGCTCGCCGACCCCGCCTTCGACGCCGCGATCAACGTTGGCGGTACCGCCAACGTGCTCGAGGCCGCGCGCGCCGTGGGCACCGGGCGGATCGTCTTCGTCTCCACCGGCGGCGCGATCTACGGCGAGGGCGAGGGCAAGCCGCTGCCGCTCGACGAGGCGGCGGAGATCGCCCCGCTCTCCGCCTACGGCCAGAGCAAGTACGCGGCCGAGGGCTACCTGGCACTCTACGAACGGCTCTACGGGCTCTCGACGATGTCGCTTCGGCTCGGCAACGTCTACGGCCCCCGCCAGGATCCGCTCGGCGAGGCTGGGGTGATCGCGATCTTCTGCGGACTGCTGCGCTCGGGCGGGCGGCCGATCGTCTTCGGCGACGGGGCCCAGACCCGCGACTACATATATGTCGGCGACGTCGTGGCGGCGGCGCTGGCGGCGGCCGCCTCCCGGGTGAGCGGCCCGGTCAACATCGGCACCGGTCACGAGACGAGCGTGCTCGAGCTGGCGGAGACGCTGGGATGGCTGGGTGGGGTCGAGGGCTTCGCTCCCGAGTTCGCGCCGCCGCGGCCGGGAGAGGTGCAACGGATCGCGCTCGACGCGACCCGGGCCGAGCGCGAGCTGGGCTGGCGGCCGGCGACGAGTCTCGAAGAGGGCCTGCGCCTGACGCTCGACTCGATATAGCGCCGCCTCCTCCGCTCCCGCGTCGCCCGGGGCGACTCGGCGTCCCGCCTCACTAATCTGTCTCCTATGCCAGCCCAGGCCTATGCCGGCAAGGAGTGCGTCTGCCAGCTCCGCAAGGGGATCTGCGACCAGTCCTGCGTGCGCGACATGCTGGAGACGCCGTTCTACATCGCCTGCCTGAAGCTGAGCGGGCGGCGCTGCCTCGTTGTCGGCGGCGGCGACATCGGCCTCGAGAAGGTCGAGGGGCTGCTCGCCTGCGACGCCGACGTGACCCTGATCGCGCCAACCGCCCACCCCGAGCTGGAGGACCTGGCGGCGGAGGGATCGATCCAGTGGGAGCGGCGTCCCTACGACGGACCGCAGGACCTCGAGGGGACCTTCATGGTGATCGCCGCGACCGACGACAGCGAGGTCAACATCGGCGTCTTCGACGACGCCGAGAAGCGGGCGATGCTGGTCAACGTCGTCGACGTGCCGCCGCTGTGCAACTTCATCCTGCCGGCGATCATCCGCACCGGGCCGCTGGCGATCGCGATCTCCACCGCTGGCGCCTCGCCGGCGCTGGCGAAGCGGATGAAGCGCGAAGTCTCCGACCTCTTCGGCGAGGAGTTCGCACGCCTGGCGGTGATCCTCAACGACGCCCGCGGCTGGGCCAAGGGGACGCTGCCGACCTACCAGGACCGCAAGGAGTTCTTCGAGGGGATCGTCAACGGCGAACCCGACCCGATCAGGTTGCTGCGCGAGGGCCAGGGGGCGGCGGTGCTGGCGATCGTCGAGTCCGCGAAGGAGCGGGCGGCCGCGGCGCTGACCTGAGCCAGCTCAGCCCTCGCAGGCGGAGCCGCGAACCAGCGCCAGGGTCTCGCTCAGCTCCTCAGCCTGGCGCACGCTGATGTTGGCCGAGAAGGCTACCTCGAGCTCGCCGACCACGACCGGGCGCATCTCCGCCAGCAGATGTTCGCCGGCCGGCAGCAGGGTCGCGTAGCTGACTCGGCGATCGGTCTCGCAGAACGTCCGCTCCAGCAGCCCGGCCTTGACCAGGCGGTCGACCAGCTTGGTCAGGCCGCCGCGGGTGATGACCAGGGCCTCGGCCAGGTCGCCCATCCGCATCCGTTGGTCGGGCGCGTCGGCGATGGCGGCGAGGACCTCGTACCAGGGCAACGGCGGGAAGTCGCCCTGCGCGAGCGCGTCCTGGAGCCGTTGACTGACCGCTGCGTGGGTCCGCGCCAGCGCGCCCCAGGCGTCGCCGTGCGGGGTGCCGTCGACGGCGTTGTCCTTGCGAGGCGTGGTGGACGCTGTTGCCTGCTCGCTCATCCAGACATCTTTGCAGATGAACGTTGTCATGACAATAGTTGTCGCATAAATCATTTCTGCTACGATGGTTTCTGCATCAATATTTTAATCGACAATGGCTACGAAAAGGAAACTGAGATGAGCACGCAGACCAATCAGGAGATCCCGGTCGGGACCCACAAGGCGGACCCCGTCCACTCGTCGATCGGCTTCGCCGTCATTCACAACGGCGTCTCGACGTTCCGCAGCACCTTCGAGTCCTACGAGGCCACCCTGACCGGCGGCGAGCAGCCGAAGCTCGAGGGCGACGTCGAGGTCGCCAGCATCGCGATCGCCGAGGAGATGTTGAAGGGCCACCTCCTCTCGCCCGAATTCTTCGACGCCGAGAAGTACCCGCGGCTCCATTTCAGCTCCTCTGAGCTGAACGTCGCCGACGACGGCTCCGTGGAGCTGCGCGGCGAGCTCGAGATCCGCGGCACCAGGCACGAGGTGGAGGCCAGCGGCCGCTTCGCCCAGCTCGGCGAGGACCTCGGAGGCAGCGCCCGCGTCGGCCTCTCGCTGGCGGCGACCGTCGACAGGCGCAGCTTCGGCCTCGACTGGAACGCCGACCTGCCAAGCGGCGGTCAGGTCCTCGATTACGAGGTCGAGATCGCGGTCGAGCTGGAGCTCGTGGCGGAGGCCGAGTAGCGATGCGGGTCCTCGGCATATCCGGAAGCCTGCGCCGGGGCTCCTATAACAGCGCCCTCCTGCGGGCCGCCGCCGAGCGGCTGCCCGCGGGGGCGGAGCTGGTCGAGTACGCGGGGCTGCGCGAGATTCCGCCCTACGACGCCGATGCCGAAGCGGAGGGCACCCCGGACGCGGTGCGCGAGTTGCGCGAAGCGATCCGCGGCGCCGACGCCGTCCTGGTGGCGACGCCGGAGTACAACCACTCGATCCCCGGCCAACTGAAGAACGCCCTCGACTGGGCCTCGCGGCCCGCCGGCAAGAGCGCCCTGATGGGCAAGCCGGCGGCGGCGATCGGCGCCTCGACCGGCATGTTCGGCGCCGTCTGGGCGCAGGCGGCGGCGCGCAAAGTGCTGGGCGCCCTCGGCGGTCGCGTCGTCCAGGGTGAGCTCCCCGTCCCCCATGCCGAGTCCCAGTACGAGGACGGGCGCCTGGACCTCACCCCCGAGCAGTCCCAGCAGCTCGAGGAGATCCTCGCCGAACTCCTCTCCGAAGTGGAGGAGCTAGCCCAGCTGGAAGCCGTCGCCTGACCGGAGCAGCTCAGCCGCTGTGGACCCAGGCGCCGCCGCGGGACCCGCTTGCGTGTCCCGCGACGCTCAGGCGTGCGGCAGGGCGAAGAAGGCGATCGCCGAGAAGTGGGCGATCGCCGCGGCGATGACGAAGAGGTGGAAGACCTCGTGGTAGCCGAAGATCGCCGGATTGGGATTCGGCCGCTGGGTCGCGTAGACCACGGCCCCGGCCGTGTAGAGGAGCCCTCCGGCGGCGACCAGCAGCGTCCCGGCGACTCCCATCGACGACCACAGCTCGGGGAAGGCGATGACCGCCACCCAGCCGATCGACATGTAGATCAGCACCGAGGCCCATTTCGGGTGGTTGATCCAGATCATCTCGACGATCGCGCCGGCGATCGCCCCGATCCAGACCACGACGAGAATCGCGAGGGCCAGGGTGCCGTGCAGGACCAGCAGCGCGAAGGGCGTGTAGGTGCCGGCGATGAGGAAGCAGATCATCGAGTGGTCGAGGCGCCGCATCCACTGGCGCATGTTGGGCCGGGTCCAGTTGACGCGGTGGTAGAGGGCGCTGGTCCCGAACAGGGCCGAGAGACTGACCGCGTAGATCCCCACGGCGAGCGTGGCCTTAGGCGTCTTGGCGAGGAGGATCAGAGCCGCGCCGAAGCCGAGCGAGAGGAAGAAGGCCCACTCGTGGGAGACGCCGCGCAGTTTCGGCTTGACCGCGGCGATGGCGTCGGCGGTCGCATCCTTGGCCGCTGTGGCGCGGTCGCCCACCGCCTCCTTGGCCGCTGTGGCGCGGTCGCCCATCGCGTCGCGGGCGGCGCTCGCCCGCTCCCCCATCCGCTCCGCGCCTCGGCGTAGATCTTCGACCATCCCTTGAGGGTACCCGGCCTTAACGCCGAGGTTGCGAAGTTGCCACCATGTAGGAGAGGGATGGCCTTCGGAATCCGCCCCGAGTTTGCGGATTGGGAGGCTCTTTCCGTCCGAGCCAGACACGATCCTGCGCAGTTACCCCTGAAAGTCGCTGCGAGAGGAGAAGTCCGATGTCCAAGACCGCCATGAACACTCCAAAAAACGGTCTGCGGGGCCTCTCTATCGAGCGGCGCTTCTCGACTGCCGGCGTGCATCCTTTCGACCAGATCGAGTGGGAGATCCGCGATGCGCTGATCGGCAATCCCGAGAGCCCGGCCTTCGAGCAGCGCGGGGTCGAGTTCCCGAAGAGCTGGTCCCAGAACGCGACCAACATCGTCGCCCAGAAGTACTTCCGCGGCCAGCTCGGCAGCGAGGAGCGGGAGTCCTCGGTCAAACAGATGATCGGCCGCGTCGCCGGGACTATCTCCAACTGGGGGCGCGGCGGCGGCTACTTCGCCTCCGAGGAGGACGCCGGCGCCTTCGAGATGGAGCTGACCTCGATCCTGCTCAACCAGAAGGCTGCCTTCAACTCGCCGGTCTGGTTCAACGTCGGCTTCGAGGAGACGCCGCAGTGCTCGGCCTGCTTCATCCTCAGCGTCGAGGACACGATGGAGTCGATCCTCGAGTGGAACACCAAAGAGGGCAAGATCTTCCGCGGAGGCTCCGGCTCCGGCATCAACCTTTCCAACATCCGCGGCTCGATGGAGCCGCTGCGCAAGGGCGGCACCGCGAGCGGCCCGGTCAGCTTCATGCGCGGCGCCGACGCCTGGGCGGGGACGATCAAGTCCGGCGGCAAGACCCGACGGGCGGCGAAGATGGTCGTGCTCGACGTCGACCACCCGGACATCGAGCACTTCATCTGGTGCAAGGCCGACGAGGAGAAGAAGGCGGCCGCGCTGCGCGACGCCGGCTTCGACATGTCGATCGACGGCGAGGGCTTCACCTCGATCCAATACCAGAACGCCAACAACTCGGTCCGGGTCACCGACGAGTTCATGGAGGCGGTCGAGGCCGGAGACGACTGGCACCTGACCGCACGCACAACCGGCAAGTCGGTGAAAACCCTCGACGCGCGCGAGCTGATGAACCAGATCGCCGACGCCGCCTGGCGCTGCGCCGATCCGGGCATCCAGTACGACACGACGATCAATCGCTGGCACACCTGCCCCGAGTCGGGGCGGATCAACGCCTCCAACCCCTGCAGCGAGTACATGCACGTCGACGACTCGGCCTGCAACCTGGCTTCGCTCAACCTGATGAAGTTCCGCCGCGAGGACGGCAGCTTCGACGTCGATGACTTCGAGCACGCGGTCGACATCGTCTTCCTCGCGCAGGAGATCGTCGTCGGCTTCTCCAGCTACCCGACCGAGGAGATCACCGCCAACGCCAACGCCTTCCGCCAGCTCGGGCTCGGTTTCGCCAACCTCGGCGCGCTGCTGATGTCCGACGGTCTCCCCTACGACTCCGACGAGGGTCGCAACATCGCCGCCGCGATCACGGCGCTGATGACCGGTCGCGCCTACCGCCAGTCGGCGCTGATCGCCGCGGGGGCGACCGGGCCATACGAGGAATACGAGAAGAATCGCGAGCCCCACAACGGGGTGATGCGGATGCACCGCGACGCCGCCTACGACATCGACCCGAGCGGGATCAAGGGCGACCTGCTCGAGGCCGCCCGCCGCTCCTGGGACGAGGCGGTCGAGCTGGGCGAGGAGCACGGCTACCGCAACGCCCAGGCGACGGTCTTCGCGCCGACCGGGACCATCAGCTTCCTGATGGATTGCGACACCACCGGGATCGAGCCCGATTTCTCGCTGGTCAAGTTCAAGGAGCTGGTCGGCGGCGGCCAGATGACGATCGTCAACCAGTCGGTGCCCCTGGCGCTGCGTAGCCTCGGCTACTCGGAGGCAGAGATCGACCAGATCAACGCCCACATCGCCGAGAAGAACACGATCATCGGCGCCCCCGGCCTCAAGGACGAGCACCTGCCGGTCTTCGACGTCGCGGTGGGCGAGCGGGCGATCTCATACACCGGCCACATCGACATGATGGCGGCGACGCAGCCGTTCCTCTCCGGGGCGATCTCGAAGACGGTCAACCTGCCCCAAACCGCCACCGTCGAGGACATCGCCGACGCCTACACCCGCGGCTGGAAGGGTGGGCTGAAGGCGCTGGCGATCTACCGCGACGGCTCGAAGACGGCGCAGGCGCTTCGCACCGACGCGCAGAAGGAGAAGGGAGCCGAGGCCGAGGTCGTCCTGCTGCCGCCGGAGCGGAAAAGGATGCCGCGCGAGCGCGAGTCGATCACCCACAAGTTCTCGATCGCCGGCCACGAGGGCTACATCACCGCCGGCAAGTACGAGGATGGCACCGTCGGCGAGATCTTCCTCACCGACATCGGCAAGGAGGGATCGACGATGCGGGGGCTGATGAACGCCTTCGCGACGGCGATCTCGATCGGCCTCCAGTACGGCGTCCCGCTCGAGGTCTTCGTGCGCAAGTTCAGCTACATGCGCTTCGAGCCCGAGGGCATCACCGGCAACCCGGAGATCCCCTTCGCCAAATCACTGCCCGACTACATCATGCGCTGGCTCGCCAGCCGCTTCATCGATGACACCGAAACGCTGGAGGACCTCGGCATCCTCACCACCGAGGTCCGTGCCAAGCGCGACGCGGAGACCACCCAGCTCGGGCTCGGGATCGCGACCACCGACACCGCCGGCCCGGCCAACGGCGGCAACCGCCCCTCCAAGCCCGGCAACGGGCGGCAGGGGGCGCGATCCCCGCACAGTGGCGATGACCGACACGCCACGGTGGTCCGGCGAAGATGTCCGGCCTGGACCTCGGTCCGGCCTGCGAGCAGTGCGGCGGGATGATGCAGCGGACGGGCAGCTGCTACACGTGCTCTTCCTGCGGCAACAACACCGGCTGCGGCTGAGTCGCTAGGACACACTGCGCGAGGGGCTCGGTCGGGCACGGTTTAGTCTGCCTCTTGTGAGGTATTTCGCCCCGCGCGTGCGCTTGGCGGCCGCTTCCCTCGGGCTGGCCCTGACCCTCGCCCTCGGTGGGCCGGCGGGGGCTGCGACAGACGATGCCAACGTCGCCGCCTGCCGCCTCGTCTTCATCGGGCACGGGACCGCGGGCTGGCGCTCGGAATCGGCGGTCGCTGGGCCGGTCGGGGTGCGGCGGCACCCGCTGAGCACGATGTCGCGAACCCGGAACGGTCAGCTGCTGGCGAAGATGCCGCTGCTCGTCGAAGGCCACGCCCCGGTCACCGTGAGCGTGCCTCCGCGGCTGCGGAACCGGGTCTTCCTCTACTACGGCCGGATCCTGGACCGAGAAGGCCACCCGACCACCTCGTTCAACGGTGCACGTGGGTATGCCGAAACCGTGTTCAAGCCGTGCGAGGACAGGCCGCGGACGATCTGGCCGGGAGGGATCCGGGTCAAGGGGAGAGGACCGGTGCACCTGCTGGTCGCGGTCGCGGGACGCACGGGGTCGATTCCCCTGCATCTCGGGCGGCCGCGGGTCCACAGGCCGAGCTGAATCTCGGGCGGCCGCGGGTCCACAGGCCGAGCTGAACCGGCGGCCTCCTCGCTACACTGCGGCGGTCCGGAGAACCGGTACGCCGAATCCCGAGCGTCGGCTCGGGAGCGGGGGAACCAGAGACTTTGGGGCGAACCCCTACGTGGGGGCGCAGGCTTCTTCAGCGCCAGCCCGACAGCTAACCCCGCAGGCCGACGAAGGAGACATGGTTTGCGAAGGACCGCGCGCACGCTGAGGTTTGGAACCGGGGCCCTCTGCCTCCTCGTCGTTCTTGCCTTCGGCGGATCCTCGGCGCTCGCCATGCCCGGAGGCGCGGCTGTTCCAGGATCGGAACCGAGCCCCGTGGCCAGCGGCGGCTACGTCAACCCGTTCGCAACCGGAGACTGGACCGTCAGCCGCACCGATATGGGCGTCGACTACATGCCCAGCCGGCGCGAGCCGGTGGTGGCGATCGGCAGGGCGCTGATCCTCGGGTCCTCGATGAAATCGGGTTGGCCCGGAGGCGCGTTCATCTGGTACCGGCTGCTGGGCGGCGACCACGCCGGTTCCATCGTCTACGTCGCTGAGCACCTGAGGAAGCTCGCGCCGGCGGGAACCACGGTCAGGGCCGGACAGGAAATCGCCACCGCCCTCCCCGGCTACCCCTGGACCGAGTGGGGCTGGGCGACCGCCAGCGGTCAGCCCCGCGCCCTCCCCTGCTACCAGGACGGCACCGAAACCAACTCCGGCAGGGAGATGGCGCGGTTCCTGCAGGCACTTGGCGCCGAGCCGCTCGGCCGGCTGGCACCCGGCCCCGACTGGCCCAGCGGCAAGCCCTGCTGAACCGGCCCCTCAGCCCAGGACCACCTCGGCGTCGTGCCGGGGCGTCTCGGTGATGGCGCGCCGAGGTCGGACCAGCGTCAGCCGGACGGAGATGCGGACCAGGACCCGCCCCGAGCACTCCATCCGCGCCGAGCGAACCTCGAAGCGGCGCCGGTCGATTCTCCCCCCAGCTGCAGCCGATTCGCGTAGCCTGAGCGGCGTCGATGGCGACCCTCCCGCGCCTCTCACCGCGTGCTGAGCACAGGCTCCTGAAGGCCGCCTGCGGATTGTCACCGCGGGCTCAGCGACGGCTCTTCGGCCCGCCGCCGAGCATCGACGGACAGGTGCTCGCCAGCGACGTCCACGCGCTGATCCGGATGGCCGAGATGGTCGGCAGCGACTCGTTCACGAACGGCCTGCCGGTGCCGGAGGCTCGGGCCCAGGGCCGGCGCGAGGCTGAGGTCCTCGCCGCCCGACCGGCGATTCCGATGGCGCGAGTGGAGGCATTGGGTGTGCCGGGGCAGGCGGGGCCGATCCCAGCCCGCTTCTACGTCCCGGCGGGACTGCCGGCCGGCGTCGCCGCGCCCCTGCTCGTCTACTTCCACGGCGGCGGCTGGGTGATCGGAGACCTCGACACCCACGACGGAGTCTGCCGCTTCCTCGCCTCGGCGGCCGGGACTGCGGTGCTCTCGATCGACTACCGGTTGGCGCCCGAGCACCCCTTTCCCGCCGCCGTCGAGGACTCCTGGGCGAGCTTCGCCTGGGCCGCGGCGAATGCCGCCGCGCTGGGCGTCGACCCGGCGCGGATCGCGGTCGGCGGCGACAGCGCCGGCGGCAACCTGGCGGCGGTGGTCAGCCTGCTGGCGCGGGAAGGCGGAGGCGCGATGCCGGCGATGCAGCTCCTCATCTACCCGGTCACCGATACTGCCGGTGAGCTGCCGTCGCGCAGGCTGTTCGCCGAGGGCTTCCTGCTGACCAAGGGAGACATGGACACCTTCGAGGCGCACTACCTGCCGCCCGGCAGCAACCCCCGCGACCCCCGCGTCTCGATCATCGAGGCGTCGGACCTGAGCAGCCTGCCGCCAGCCTACGTCGCCACCGCCGGCTTCGACCCGCTGCGCGACGAGGGCGAGGCGTACGCCCTGCGGATGCGCGAGGCGGGGGTCCGGGTCGCCCTGCGCCGCCACCCGGGCCTGATCCACAGCTTCGCCAACGAGACGGCGATCAGCCGCACCGCCCGTGGCGCGATGCTCGAGGCCGCCGGCGCGCTGCGGATGGGCTTGGCGCCGAGCGCCGCTGGCTGAGCAGTCCCGGAGCGAAACGCCGTGGCGCCGAGCTCTCCGTAGTTCACCGCACATATGCCCTGGGCGACTCCGGGATGGATTGGCCGGGAGCCAAACCTAGGCTCCCAGGCGTGACGGCTCTGGATCTCGCCCGCTGGCAATTCGGCATCACCACGCTGTACCACTTCATCTTCGTCCCGCTGACGATCGGGCTGGCGATCTGCGTCGCCTACTTCCAGACCCGCTGGTACCGGAGCGGCGAAGAGCACTGGCTGCGCTCGACCCGCTTCTGGGGCAAGCTGATGCTCGTCTCCTTCGCCCTCGGGGTGGCGACCGGCATCGTCCAGGAGTTCCAGTTCGGAATGAACTGGTCCAACTACTCGCGCTTCGTCGGCGACATCTTCGGAGCGCCGTTGGCGATGGAGGGACTTGCCGCGTTCTTCGTCGAGTCGACCTTCCTCGGACTCTGGCTGTTCGGCTGGGGCCGTCTCTCGAAGAAGGTTCACCTCGTCTGCATGTGGCTGGTCGCCGGTTCGACCGCGCTCTCGGCCTACTTCATCCTCGCCGCCAACTCGTGGATGCAGCACCCGGTCGGCTACAAGATGGCCGACGGCAAAGCGGAGCTGACCAACATCGCCGCGGTGCTGTTCAACAACACCGCGATCTACGCCTTCATCCACACCATCCTCGCCGCCCTGCTGACCGCCGGGATGGTCCTGATCGCCGTCTCCGCCTGGCATCTGCGCCGCGGGCGCGAGACCGAGGTCTTCGGTGGCGCGATGCGGCTGGCCCTGCCGATGGTCGCGGTCGCGGCCTTGGTGACGATGTTCGTCGGCCACTTCAACGGGATCCTGATGAGCCACCAGCAGCCGATGAAGATGGCGGCCGCCGACGCCGTCTTCGAAACCAAGCAGGGGGCCGGGCTCTCGGTCTTCGCCACCGGGGACTTCGAGCAGAATCCGGGAGGCCTCAACCGCAACATCGAGATCCCCAACCTGCTCTCCTGGATCTCGACCGGCTACCCCCGCGGCGAGATCAAGGGCATCAACAACCTCAACCGTGAATACCAGCGCAAGTACGGGCCCGGCGAGTACGCCCCGATCGTCGCCATCGCCTACTGGACCTGGCGGGCGATGATCGGCTGCGCGGTGGCGATGCTGCTCTTCGCCGCCTACGGCTGGTGGCTGCTGCGCAGGGGCCGGCTGGAGCAGTCCAAGCGCTTCCTCAAATGGGCCGTCCCGGCCGCGGCGCTGCCGTTCCTGGCCAGCGCGACCGGTTGGCTCTTCACCGAGATGGGGCGCCAGCCGTGGGTGGTCTTCGGACTGCTGAAGACGAACGTCGCCAACTCGCCGAGCGTCGGCCCGGCGCAGGTCTGGATCACCCTGGTGGGCTTCACGCTGCTCTACGGGATCCTCGCGGTGATCGCCGGCCGCGTCTTCCTCAAAGCGGCTGCCAAAGGGCCGGTCGAGGCCGGCAAAGCCGAGGAGCCGGGCCAGGAGCTGGCCCTCGCCTACTGATCATGGATGCCTACACCTTCCTCCAGGTCGTCTGGTTCGTCCTCATCTCGATCCTCTGGCTCGGCTACTTCGTGCTGGAGGGGTTCGACTTCGGGGTCGGGATGCTGATCCGGGCCGTCGGCCACAGCAAGGACGAGCGGCGCGCCGTCCTGCACTCGATCGGGCCGATCTGGGACGGCAACGAGGTCTGGCTGCTGGTCGCCGGCGGCGCCACCTTCGCCGCCTTCCCGCAGTGGTATGCGACCCTCTTCTCGGGCTTCTACCTGGCCCTGTTCCTGATCCTGATCGGGCTTATCGTCCGCAACGTCGCCTTCGAGTTCTGGGGCAAAGTCGACTCCGACAGCTGGCGCAGCCGCTGGGAGTGGGCGATGATCGGGGGCAGCTTCCTGCCGGCGCTGCTCTGGGGCGTGGGCTGGGCCAACATCGTCCACGGCGTCCCGATCGACGCCCAGCACGAGTACACCGGCACGCTCTTCGACCTGCTGCATCCCTACGCCCTGCTGGGCGGGCTGGCGACACTGTCGATCTTCCTCACCCACGGCGCGATCTTCCTCAACCTGAAGACGACGGGCGAGATGGGGGAGCGGGCGAAGGCGATCGCCGCCCGGATCGCCCCGATCGGCGCCGTCGTCGGCATCGCCTTCCTGATCTGGACCGTCGCCGCTCACCGCGGCGGCGTCGACGTCGGCTCGGCAACACTGGCGGCCGTCTCGGCCGTGGCGCTGGTCATCGCCGCGGTCCTCGCCGACCGCGACCCGGTCCGGGCCTTTGCCGCCACCACCGCGGCGATCCTCACCTTCTTCCTCGCGCTCTTCGTCGACCTCTTCCCGCACACGATGGTCTCCAGCACCAGTGCCGCGTTCGACATGACCCTCAACGTCTCGGCCTCCTCCAGCTACACGCTGACGGTGATGACCGTGGTCGCGGTGCTGCTGGTGCCGGTCGTGCTCGCCTACCAGGCCTGGACCTACTGGGTCTTCCGTCACCGCGTCTCGGCCGAGGGCTTCGGCGACGTCCGCTCTCCCCTCGACCTTCTCGACAAGACCGGCGGCGGCGACGGGCCCGACGGGGAGGGCAAGGGAAGAGGCCCCGGTGGCGAGCCCGCGGGCGCAGCTTGACCCCGAAGCCAGGTCGCGGGCGCGCGAGACGCAGCGCCGCCTGACCCGGACCAGCGGCGCCGCCAAGGCCCACCTGGCGAGCACCGCCGGGCTCGGGATCGTGGCCACGGCGCTGATCGTCGCCCAGGCGACGCTGCTCGCCCACGTGATCGCCGACGTCTTCATGGGCGCGGCGACCCTGGGGGCGGTGGCGCCGCAGCTGGTCTGGCTGGGAGTCATCTCGGTCGCCCGCGGGCTCCTCGACGCCGGCTTCGAGATCACGGGGCGGATCGGCGCGGCGCGGGTGATGGCCGAACTGCGCTCGCGCCTGGTCCGGCACCTCCTGCTGGTCCGGCCGGGGGCGCTGCAGTCGGAGCGGTCCGGGGAGCTGGCCGCCGCCGCGGTGCAGGGGGTCGACGCCCTCGAGGCCTACTTCGCCCGCTACCTGCCGCAGGCCGCGCTGGCCGTGCTGGCGCCGCTCTTCATTCTCGCCTGGACCCTGCCGCGCGACTGGGAGGCGGCGGCGATCCTCGCCGTCACCGCACCGATGATCCCCGTCTTCATGGTCCTGATCGGTCGCCTGGCCGAACGCTCGACGCGGCGCCGCTGGCGCCGCCTGTCGCGGCTGAGCGCGCAGTTCCTCGACCTCGTCAGCGGCCTGGAGACGCTGCGGGCCCACGGCCGGGCGGAGGCGCAGACCCGCTCGATCGCCACCGCCGGCGAGAGCTACCGGCGCGAGACGATGGCGACGCTGCGGGTCGGCTTCCTATCCGCGTTGGTCCTGGAGCTGCTGGCGATGATCGGCGTGGCGCTGGTCGCGGCCACGGTCGGGATCCAGCTCGCCGAAGGGTCCCTGGGCCTGACCGCGGGCCTGACCGTGCTGCTGCTCGCCCCCGAGCTCTACATGCCGCTACGGCGCCTCGGCAGCCAGTTCCACGCCAGCGCCGACGGGATGGCGGCGGCGGAGCGGATCTTCGAGATCCTCGATCAGCCGGCCGCCGTCTCCTCACCCGATGTGTCCCTCCCCGCCCCCGACCCGCGTCGCTCGGCGCTGGTCCTCTCCGGGTTGCGCTTCTCCCACCCGGGCCGCGACGAGGTCCTGCGCGGCGCCGAGCTGGCGCTCGAGCCGGGCGAGACCGTCGCCCTGGTCGGACCGAGCGGCGGTGGCAAGACAACCCTGCTCTCGCTGCTGCTGCGGCTGGCGGATCCCGACGGCGGCTCGATCTCATGCGGCGGCGTCGACCGGCGCGCGGTCGACGCGGCCGATTGGCGGCGGCGGATCGCCTGGGTGCCGCAGCGGCCCACCGTCTTCGCCGGGACGATCGAGGACAACGTGCGGCTGGCGGCACCCGAGGCCTCCGCGCAGCGAGTGCTGGAAGCCGTGCGGGAGGCCGGTCTGGCGGACCTGGTGCGGACGCTGCCCGAAGGCCTCGCGACGCCGGTTGGCGAGAGCGGCCGCCGCCTCTCTGCCGGACAGGCACAGCGGCTGGCGCTGGCCCGCGCCTTCCTGCGCGACGCGCCGCTGCTGCTGCTCGACGAGCCGACCGCCCACCTCGACGAGGAGACCGAGCTGGAGGTCGCGGCGGCGGTGGAGCGGCTGGCGACCGGGCGCACGGCGCTTCTGGTCGCCCACCGGCGTGAGCTGACGCGGCGGGCGGACCGCACGGTCGAGCTCAGGGGTGGCGTGATCCACGAGGGCGACCAGGCGCTTCGGATCGCCGAGGAGCTGGTCGCATGAGCGGGCGGCGCGCTTTCCTCTCGCATGGCGAGAACAATGCGCCCCGCGCCGAGGCGCGGGCGGCGCTGCGGCGGGCGGTCGCCGCGACCCGTTCGCGTCGGCGGCTGCTCTGGCTCTCGGTCGTCCTCGGCGCTGGAGCCGTGCTGGCCGCCGTCGGCCTGCTGACCACCTCCGGTTACCTGATCAGCCGCGCCGCCCAACGCCCGGAGATCCTCGCCCTCTCGGTCGCGATCGTCGGCGTCCGCTTCTTCGGCATCAGCCGGGCCCTGCTGCGCTACGCCGAACGGCTGACCTCCCACGACCTCGCCTTTCGCACCCTCACCGACCTCCGCGCCCGCTTCTTCGAGCGCCTGGTCCCGCTCGTGCCCGGCGGCGTCTCCGACCTGCGCCGCGGCGACCTGCTGAGCCGCTTCGTCGGCGACGTCGACCGCCTTCAGGACCTCTACCTGCGCGCGCTCCAGGCCGCCCCTGGTCGCCCTCCTGGCCGGCGTCGTCGCGGTCGCGGTCGCGGCCGCGGTCCTGCCCGCCGCGGGACTCGCCCTGGCGCTGATCTTGCTGGCGGCCGGCGTGCTCGCCCCCGCCCTCACCCGCTGGTCGGCCCGCGCCGCCGGGCGGCGCCAGGCCGGCGCCCGTGCCGCGCTCGGCACCGAGCTGGTCGAGATCGCCTCCGGCGCGGCTGAGATCGCGGTCGCCGGCCGGGAGCGGGAGTGGATCGAGCGCTCCGAGCGGGCCAGCGCCGGCCTCGCCCGGTTGCAGCGCCGCGACGCGTTCAGCGGCGGCCTCGCGATCGGCCTCGGTACGGCGCTCGCCGCCGGCGGGGCCGTGTTGATGACCGCTGTCGCGATCCCCGCCGTGGAGAGCGGCGCCCTGGCCGGGGTGATGCTGGCGGCGCTGGCGCTGCTGGCGATGGGCGCCTTCGAGGCGGTGGCGCCGCTGGGCGCTGCGGCCGCCAGCATCGACGCCTGCGCCGCGGCGGCGGCGCGGATAGAGGGCGTGCTCGAGCGCGAGGCGCCGGTCCGCGAACGCTCCTCGCCGCTGCCGTTGGCGCCCGCCGGCGCGCTCGAGCTGCGTGGCGTCCGCTTCCGCTACGAGGAGCAGGCGCCATGGGTGCTCGACGGGGCCGACCTGCGGCTTCCCCCGGGGCGCGCCGTGGCGCTGATCGGTCCCAGCGGCTGCGGCAAGAGCACGCTCGCCGAGCTGGCCGTGCGCTTCCGTGACCCTGTCGAGGGCAGCGTGCTCCTCGGCGGCACCGACCTGCGCGAGGCCGCGGGCGAGGAGGTCCGCGGTGCGGTGCGGCTCTCCCCGCAGGACGCATACCTGTTCACGACCACCCTGCGTGACAACGTCGCGGTCGGCCGGACGGGCGCCAGCGACGAGGAGATCGCCGCCGCCCTCGAGCGGGTCGGCCTCGGCGACTGGCTGCGGGCGCTTCCCGAGGGCCTCGCGACCGAGGTCGGCGAGGCCGGGGCTCGCGTCTCCGGCGGCCAACGACAGCGCATCGCCGCCGCCCGCCTGCTCCTCGCCGACGCCCGCTTCCTGATCTTCGACGAGCCCACCGCCCACCTCGACCCAGAGGGAGCGACAGCGCTGCAGCACCACCTCGCCGCGCTCGCCGCCGACGGTGGCCCCGGCGTCCTCGTCATCACCCACGAAGCGCACGACCTCTCCCGCTTCGATGAAGTTCTCGTCCTCGATAGAGGAAGGATCACCGTCCCGGCGTGACGCGGCCAAGCAGATCAAGGACGCAGGGAGCGAAGCGTGCTCTGCACGTGAGCGACCGAGGACGCCGATATGCGCAGTGCCACGTCACGCCGGGGGGGTTACTCGTACTGGAGGGATTCGAGAACGTCGAGGCGCGAGGCGCGGCGTGCCGGCAGGACCGCGGCGAGGACGCCGGCGAAGCCGGCCAGGACCAGCAGCACGATCAACGAGACGATCGGGTAGGAGAGCGTGAAGCCTTCGTCCTTCAGAGGCTGGGCGATCAGGGCGGCGAAGACCACCCCGAGCACCATGCCGAGGATCGCCCCGATCAGGGCCGTGATCACCGCCTCGTAGCGGATCATCGACCGCACCTGCCGGCGCGACATCCCGATCGCCCGCAGCATCCCGAGCTCGCGGGTGCGTTCGTGGATCGAGAGCGCCAGCGTGTTGGCGATCCCGAACAGCGAGATCACGATCGCCAGCGCCAGCAGCGCGTAGAAGAGGTTCACCAGCTGTTGGACCTGCTGTTCCCGGCTTTCCTTCAGTTCCTGCTGGTTCAACACTTCGGCGGTGGGAAATTTCAACTCGACCAGTTTCGTCAGCAGCGCCTGGGTCGTCGCCGCGTCCGCTCCGGACGCCGTCTCGACGAAGTCGATCGTGTCCTGGGTCTGGTTGAAGTCGCGGGCGAGGACCGCCTGGGTGACGAGGACGCTGCCGAAGACGCCCAGCTTGGACGAGAACTCGCCGGCGACCTGAAAGCTCGGCCGGGCTCCCGTCTGGCTGAGGAGCCGGAACCGGTCGCCGACTTCGAGGCCGTGATCGGAGGCGAAGGAGTCGGAGAGGATCGCTTCCCCGTCACCGAGCTTGCGTAGCGCCTCCGGTCCCCCCTTCTTCCATTCGATCTTGACCGCTTCGCCGGCGTCCGGGGTGGGGGCGGACACTTTCGCCTTCGACCCACCTTCGACGACCTTGGCTTCCGTGGAGCGGATGGTCGCGACCAGGTCCACGCCCGGCACCCTGCGGGCGTCTTCCGCGACGCCGGCCGGGATCGGCGAGAAGCCGTCGCTGTTCTGGATCACCAGCCCGCCGGCGAAGTTTTCGTCGACGACGGAGGCGACCGTGCTCTTCAGCCCGGCCGCGAAGACGGTGACGAAGGTGACGAGGGCCAGCCCGATCATCAGCGCCGCCGCGGTGACCGCGGTGCGGCCGGGGTTGCGCTGGGCGTTCTCCCGCGCGAGGCGGCCGATCAGCCTGCGGATCCGCTCCAGCGGCCAGCCCGCGATCGCCGCCAGCGGCGGCACCAAGCGCGGGCTGAAGAAGGAGACGGCGAGGATGATCACGACAGCGCCGGCGCCCATCAGGCCGGCGGCCGTTCCGGGGCTGGCGTTGCCGAAGAGGCCGGCGAGCAGCATCGCCAGGCCGGCGAGGCCCAGCAGGGCCGAGAGGACGGCGTAGACCAGGCGCCGCCGCCGGCTCGGCGTCGGGGTGAAGGCCTGCAGGGCGGCGATCGGCGGCACCCTGGTCGAGCGCAGGACCGGCACCAGGGAGGAGACCAGCGTCACGACGACGCCGATCGCCAGGCAGACGAGGATCGTGCGGGACTCCATCACCAGGCCGGTCGTCGGCAGGTCGACTTCGAGCGCTTCGAAGAGCCCGTTCAGCAGCACCGCGATGACGTAGCCGCCGCCGATGCCGATCACCGCCCCCAGCAGGCCGATTGCCAGCGCCTCCACCATCACCGATGTCAGGATCTGGGGCCGCGAGGCGCCGAGCGTGCGCAGCATCCCGAATTCGGACACACGCTGGGCGACGGTGATCGAGAAGGTGTTGAAGATCAGGAAGGCGCCGACGAAGAGGGCGACGAACCCGAAGACGAGCAGCACGGTGCGGAGGAACCCGAGCCCCTTGCGGACTTCTTCGGAGCCCCGGTCGGCGTTTTCCTTGCCGGTCTCGACCCGAACCGAGGGCGGCAGCACCCGTTCGATCCGGCGTTTCAGCCTCGTCGCCCCAACTCCGTCCGCCGCCGCGACGGAGATCTGGTCGAAGCGGCCGACCTTGTGGGTCAGCGCCTGCGCCACCGGCAGGGTCACCTGGGCGATGCTGGCGCCCCCGAAGGAGGCGTTGCCGAGCTGCGTCAACCCGACCAGACGGAACTTCCTGGCGCTGCCCTGCCCGATCAGCTCGATGTCTTCGCCGAGTCCGAGGTCGGCGCTCTCGGCCGCCGCCTTGTCGATCGAGGCTTCGGTCGGGCCGCGGGGCCGGTGCCCGTCGACGTAGTTGAGCGCCTCGAGGTGCCCGGGCAAGGTCGAGGAGATGAACTTGGGCGCGAATTTGCTGCCGATCTTCTGGCCCTTGGAATCGAAAAAGCCGCCCGGGGTGAAGATCGCGCCGGCGGCCAGCTTCACTCCCGGCGTCTTCTGCACCTTGGGCAGCAGCGAGGCGCTGATCGTCGGCACTTCGCCGCTGTCCTGTTCGACCGGGTTCCTGGCGGTGATGACGACGCTCGTGCCCTTCAGCGACTCGGTGAAGATTTCGTCGAAGGCGGCGAAGATCGTGTCCGTGAGGACGTAGGAGCCGGCGACGAAGGCGACGCCGACGACGACGGCGAAGGTCGTCGTCAAGGCCCGTACCTTGCGAGCCCAGAGGCTCTTGAGGGCGAGGCTAGTCAATCTGCTTCATCAACTCGATCACCCGATCCGCGGAGCCCGGCACGTCGTCGTGGACGAGCTTGCCGTCGCGGAGGGTGATCAGCCGGTCGGCGTGGGCGGCGGCGGCGGGGTCGTGGGTGACCATGATCACCGTCTGGTCGAACTCGTCGACGGCCTGGCGCAACAGCCGCAGCACGTCCCCGCTGGATTTCGAGTCGAGGTTGCCGGTCGGCTCGTCGGCGAAGACCACGGCCGGTTTGGAGACGAGGGCACGGGCGACGGCGACGCGCTGCTGCTGGCCGCCGGAGAGCTCCGAGGGCCGATGGGTGCGCCGGTCACCGAGCCCGACCGTCTCGATCAGCCGCTCGAGCCACTCGCGGTCGGGCTTGCGGCCGGCGATCGAGAGCGGCAGCACCAGGTTCTCCTCGGCGGTCAGGACCGGCAGCAGGTTGAAGAACTGGAAGACGAAGCCGAGCTTGTCGCGGCGCAGCTTGGTCAGCTCGCCGTCGTCGAGACCGGTGATCTCGACCCCGTCCAGCTCGACCGTGCCGGTGGTCGGCTTGTCGAGCCCGGCGAGGATGTGCATCAGGGTGGACTTGCCCGATCCCGAGGGCCCCATGATCGCCGTAAAACGATCGCGATCGAAGCCGGTGCTGATCCCCGCCAGCGCATCCACCGCCGCGTCCCCTTCGCCGAAGCGTCGGGTCACCTCGGTGGCGACCACAACCTGTCCGTTCGCGCTCACCTCCCGCACCGTATCGCCTGCTGGATCAATAGCCTGCGGCCTGGTGGCGCTCGCGGATGAATTCGACGGACTCCTGATCGATCTCGACGGGGTGGTCTGGATCGGCCTCGAGCCGGTGCCGGGGTCGCCCGAGACGCTGGCGGCGCTGCTGGCGGCGGGCAAGGAGATCGTCTTCGTCACCAACAACCCGGGGCGCCATCCCTCTGCCTACGCGGAGCGCCTGCGGGGAATGGGTGTTGAGGTGGGACCGGAGCGGATCGTCACCGCAGGGACGGTCGTGGCGCGGATGGCGGCCGAGGCCGCCGGTCCCGGCGGCGGCGTCTTCGTGATCGGCGCCGCCCCCCTGAAGGAGATGGTCGAGGCGGGGGGAGCGACCGTGCTCGAGGGGGAGGCGGGCCGGGAGGCTGACGTCGTCGCGGTTTCCGGTCACCGCGACTTCGACTACGCCGAGCTGCTGACCGCGAAGCTGGCGCTGGATCGCGGCGCGGCGCTATTCGCCACCAGCCACGACGCGACGATGCCGATGCCCGGGGGCGCGTGGCCCGGGTCGGGCGCCATCCTCGCCGCGATCGAAACGGCGTCCGGGCGCACGGCGGCGATCGGCGGCAAGCCCGAGCGGCACCTCTTCGAGATGGCGCTGGCGGCGATCGGCCCGCCCGCGAGGGTCGCCATGGTCGGGGATCGGATCTCCTCCGACATCGAGGGCGGGCGAGCCGCGGGACTGGCGACGGTGCTGGTGCTGAGCGGCAGCAGCAGCCGCGAGGACGCCGGCGCCGTCGACCCGCCGCCGGACCACGTGCTCGAGAGCCTCGCCGACATGCTGCGGTGAGGGCCTGGGGCGTTGTCGCCCCGCCGAGCGGCCCCCCGGCGGCTATCGCTCGGCGATCAGCAGCGACTGCAGGGCGCGGCCGATCCGGCCCTGGCGGTCCGACAGCACCGACTCGGCGGTACCGACGCCGCTCGGCCGCGCCAAGGTGACGGCCTCGACACAGACCCAGTCGCCGGCCGGCATCCGCTCGAGGTGAAGGGTCAGCTCGACGTTGATGAAGAGGAAGCGTCGGTAGTCGAGGTTCGAGCTGACGCCGTTGCCGACGTCGGCGGCGAGGAGGACCCGCTGTAGCGGCGAGGGCTCTTCGCCGGCGACCAGGGGCTGGCGCATCCGCAGCCAGACGGTCGCCGGACCGGTCTCGAGGAACCCGCCCTCGATGAATCGGACATCCATCGCCGTGTGATAGCCGTGCTCCTGCCCGCTCGGGAAGAAGCCGGACTGCGAGCCGCGCTCGGGCGGCGGTGGCGGCTCCGCCATGGTGACCGCATCCGCCGGCAGGTCCACCGGAGCGATCCGGATCCGCCAGGCGGTGGCCCGCATCAGCACCCGCTTCCCGTCGCTCAGCTCCGCCTCGACCAGCTGGACGCGGCGCCCGGGGCGCAGGACCCGGGCGCTGAGGCGGGCAGGCCCGATCGGCACTGGGCCGAGGAAGTCGAAGCTGATCCGGCTGACCTGGAACTCCTCGGCGTCGGGGAGCCGCTCGAGCTCCCGGGCGAGCAGCGCCGAGGGAGGTCCGCCGTGCTGGGCTCCCGGGTCCCAGGGCCCGCGGGTCAGCTCGGTGGCGAGGTAGAGGTCGCCGTCACGCTTGTAGAAGGCGTCGAGCACCTCGCCATCCTAGGTTGCCAAGAGGTGCGCCGAGGAGATCCGCCGGACCGCCCTCACCCTGGGTGCGGTCCGGCTCGTCACAGGCCTGTAATGGCATGGGCGTACTCTGGTCACAGGAACGAAAGGAGAAGGATGGCGACGAAGATCGAGAAGTCCGAGCAGGAGTGGCGCGAGCAGCTGACCCCCGAGCAGTACGAGGTGACCCGCAAGGCGGGCACAGAGCGCGCCTTCACCGGCCCCTACGTGGACGAGAAGACCGAGGGCACCTACCGCTGCGTCTGCTGCGGCACCGAGCTGTTCTCCTCTGACACGAAGTTCGATTCCGGGACCGGTTGGCCCAGCTTCACCGAGCCGGCGAACCTCGAGCACGTGGAGCTGCGCCCCGACCACAGCCATTTCATGCGGCGGACCGAGGTCGTCTGCAAGCACTGCGATGCCCACCTCGGGCACGTCTTCGACGACGGGCCCGGTCCGGGCGGCCAGCGTTACTGCATCAACGGCTGCGCGCTCGAGTTCCAGGCCAAGTGAGCCGCTCCCCGGAGCGGGGACCCAGCCGTTCCTGATTCTCCGGGTCCCCGCCGGGGCAGAGGACGCGGCGCCCTGTTCAGAGCGTTCCGCCCCCCGCGCCGAGGTAGCTGAAGCGCACGGCCAGCGCCACCGCCTCGGTACGGGTGTCGACCTCGAGCTTGGCGATCGCGTTGCGGACGTGGGTGTGGACGGTCGCCGGGCTCAGCGCCAGCCGCTCGGCGATCTCTTTCACCCGCAGGCCCTCGGCCAGCAGCTCGAGGATCTGGCGCTCGCGCGGGGAGAGGTCGAGCAGCTTCTCGACCTCGGAGGGCTTGCCGCCGGCGAAGTCGCCGCCGAGGAAGGTGCCGCCGCCGGTCACCGCCTTGACCGCCCGGGCGATGTCCTCGGCCGGGGCCGACTTGAGCACGTATCCGGAGGCGCCGGCGCGCAGCGCCAGGGCCAGCAGGTCTGGCTGGGCATGGGCGGTGAAGATGATCACCTTGGTCCGCGGCCGGACCTTGAGGACCTCCTTGGTGGCCTCGATCCCGTCGCGTTTCGGCAGCTCCACGTCGATGATGAGGACGTCGGGCTCGAGCTCCTTGACGACGTCGACGACATCGCGGCCGTCGCCGGCCTCGCCGACGATCTCGACGATGTTCGAATCCGCCATCCGCGCCTTGATCGCCTCGCGAACGATCTCGTGATCGTCGCAGAGGACCACGCGCTTGGCCTCTCGCATGCTTGCGTTCATGACGGTGGTGCCGGGTCCGCGCTCATTGCGGCGCGATTCTCTCAGGGGATCCGTAGCTATGCAAAGTTTTAGGTAGCGTGAATCCGCCGTCGCGTTCCTGCCGGTTCTCGATCAGGGCGATCATCGTGCGTCCCACAGCCACCGCCGTGCCGTTCAGGGTGTGCACCGCTTGTGGTGCTTCTCCGTCGGCCGGCCGATACCTACAACCGAGGCGCCGCGCCTGGTAGTCGGTGGTGTTGGAGCAGGAGGTCAGCTCCCGGTAGCGCCCCTGGCTCGGGATCCACGCCTCGCAGTCGTACTTCTTCGCCGCCGGCGCGCCGAGGTCGCCGGCGGCGACGTTGACGACCCGGTAGGGGATCTCCAGCTCGGTGAGGATTCGCTCCTCGATCGCCAGCAGCCGCCCATGCTCGGCGGCCGACTGCGACGGCTCGACGAACGAGAACATCTCGACCTTGTCGAACTGGTGGACCCGGAAGATGCCGCGGGTGTCGCGGCCGGCGGCGCCGGCCTCGCGGCGGAAGCAGGTGGAGAAGGCGCAGTAGCGCAGCGGCAGCGCTGCCGGCTCGAGGATCTCGTCGGCGTGCAGGCCGGCCAGCGCGACCTCGGAGGTGCCGGTCAGGAACAGCTCGTCCTTGGGGATCTCGTAGATCTGGTCGCGGTCGCCCGGCAGGAAGCCGGTCCCCTCCAGCGCCTCTTCGCGGACAAGGACGGGGGGGACGACGGGCTCGTGCCCCTCGGCGCGGACCAGCTCGATCGCGAACCGGACCAGCGCCAGCTCGAGCATCACCAGATCGCCCTTCAGGTAGGCGAAGCGCGAGCCGGAGAGGCGTGCCGCCGACTCGATGTCGATCAGCCCCAGGTCGGTGCCGATCTCGAGGTGGTCGCGCGGTTGGAAGTCGAACTCGGTCCGCTCGCCGACCTCGCGGACGACGACGGCGTCATCCTCGGTCATCCCGTCCGGCGCGTCGGGATCTGGCAGGTTGGGGAGCGTGATGGCGACGCGGTCGAGGTCGGCCTCGACGCTCTCCAGCTCCGCTTTGCCGGACTCGATCCGCTGCTTCAGGCCCTGCACGGTCGCCATCAGCTCCTCGGCGTCCTCGCCCGCCTGCTTGGCCTCGCCGATCCGCTTTGAGAGCGCCTTGCGCTCCGCCTGGGCGTTCTCGACCTCGGGCAGGAGCTGGCGGCGACGGGCATCGAGGGCGAGTAGCTCGTCGACCCGCTCGGCGGCGCCGCGGCGCGCCAGTGCCGCTTTGACCCGCTCGGGGTCGGAGCGGATCAGCTTCAGGTCAAGCATGGGCGCCCGCGCTAGGGAGACGTCTCGCCGGGGCGCGGCGAGGATTCGGCGTCTTCGCCCGCGTACTTGGCGACGAACCGGGCGATCGCTTCGGCCTCTTTGCCGACGACGATGTTCTGGGGCATGATCGCTCCGGAGAAGCCGCCGTTCTGGATCGCGAACAGAGCATCTTCGTAGGTCTCGGTTCGCTGGTTGAGGTTCGGGCCCTGCGTCCGCTCGCCGCGATTGCCGCTTCCCTGGGTGCCGGCGGCGCTCAGCGTGTGGCAGCCGGAGCAGTGGGTGGAGAAGAGAACGGCCCCTTCGTAATTGGGGTTGTCCTTGGAGACGGCGATGCCTTCTTCGCCGTAGCCGCAGGCCGCGAGGCCGAGGGCCGCGGCAAGCACCATGCCTATGAGCATCACGGGACGCACGCGGCGCGCATCATATTGTCTGGCGACGATCCCGATCTTCTGACGATGCCGCCAGCCGACCCAACCCGCTTCCGCGCCGCGATGGCGAAGATGCCGACGGGAGTCACGATCGTGACCGCCGGCGGCGCCGAGGGCCCCGCCGGAGCGACCGCCAATGCCGTCTGCTCGCTCTCGATCGAGCCGATGCTGATGCTGGCCTGCCTCGACCGCGGCTCCCGCACGCTGCTCACGGTCCAGGCTGCCGACCGCTTCGGGATCAGCGTGCTGCACGAAGGCCAGGAACCGATCGCTCGCTCCTTCGCCACCAAGGCGCCCGTGGCGGAGAAGTGGGCCGGGGTCGCCTGGACCGAGCGTGACGGCGTCCCCGCGATCGATGACGCCCTCGTCTGGCTCGCCTGCGACCTGCGCGACGTGGTCGCCGCCGGCGACCACGTGATCGTCACCGGCGAGGTGATCGCAATGGAGACGGTCGAGGGCAACCCGCTCGTCTTCCACGAGGGCGTCTACCGGCCGCTGGGCTGAGGACGAGTCACCGCGGGGGGGCGTTCGTCCCCCAACCGTCGACGAGGACACCCGGGGCTGCGTCTGGCCTGCTGCGACAATCACGCCGTGGCTGAGACCTTCCAGGAGCCCGGCTGGTTCACCAAGAACGTCTTCAACCGGATCGTCGCGGGGGCGACCAAGCTCGGGATCAGCGTCGCCGGATCCCGGCTGCTCGAAGTCGAGGGCCGCAAGAGCGGCGAGTGGCGGAAGACCCCGGTCAACCTGCTCGTGTTCGAGGGGGACCGGTACCTGGTCGCCCCGCGCGGCAACACGCAATGGGCCCGCAACCTGCGGGCCAGCGGGGGCGGGCGGCTGCTGGTCGGCCGCCGCGCGGAGGAGTTCAAGGCGACCGAGGTTCCCGAGGACGAGCGCCCTCCCCTCCTCCGCGCCTACCTCGAGAAGTGGAAGTGGGAGGTCGGTGCCTTCTTCGGCGGCGTCGGCCCGGACTCATCCGAGGAGGAGCTTCGCCGCATCGCCCCGGACCACCCCGCCTTCCGAATCGCCTCGCACGAGTAGGCCGCGAAAGCGGCCTAGATGCCGCTCGTCGTCGCGGCCCGCAAGGCGAGGAAGAAGATGACTCCGCAGCTGACGGCCATGATCCCCATCTCGCGGCGGACGATCTGGAGGGCGATGGACTGCTGGGTGTCGGCTGGCAGGGACTCGAAGTCGACCTCGCCGAGCTCGCGCTGGGCGGCGCCCGTGCGGGCGCCCTCGGCGAGGAAGGAGACGACCAGGGGCAGGATCCCGTAGAGGTAGTGAAGGTTTTCGGCGGGCTTGTGGTTGGTGACGACGAGGAGGCCGCCGAGCAGGGCCTGGATGAAGACCGAGACCTGGGCGGCCCGGAGCAGATACCAGAAGGGGATCGAGGCTTTGTCTCGGTACCAGGCAAAACCCCCGAGCGCGCCCGCGGCGAGGTTGAGAGCGATGACCGAGAAGCCGACCGCGATGTGGACGGCGACCATTTTCTATATCCGTCCGAGAGGGTCGGGATTCGGCTTGCTGATGCGGAAAAGCACTATGTAGCAAGTTGTCACAAGGTGGGTGTATAACACCGGCTGCGGGCGTTGCGCGACGGCGAGAGTTGCACCGGCGCCGCCCAGCCCAAAACCACCCCACCCAGTGCTCAAGACCTACCTCCCGATCCTCGTCTTCGCGGTCCTCGGCGTAACCGTCGGCGGACTCTTCGCGATGCTCAACCACCTGATCGGCCCGAAGAAGCCGAAGCTGGCGACGGCGGCCAGCCGCCGGCAGGGCGAGCCCTACGAGTCGGGCATCCCGGTCGAAGCGATGAAGGGCCTGCGCTTCGGCGTCAGCTTCTACCTCGTGGCGATGCTCTTCATCCTCTTCGACATCGAGGTCGTCTTCCTCTACCCGGTCGGGGTGATCCTGAAGGGAGCCGACAGCGTCTTCGTCCTCGGCGAGCTCGTCACCTTCGTCGTCCTGCTGCTGATCGCCTTCGTCTACGTCTGGCGAAAGGGGGCCCTGGATTGGAGGTAGAGCGCCGCACGCTCAGCTCCAAGCAGCTGAGCGCCCGCGACATGCTCCGCGGCGACCTCGAGGGTGAGGACCTGGAGCGCTACGTCGAAGAGCGGGTCGTCACCACGACCTTCGAGAAGATGTTGAACCTGGCGCGGGCCAACTCGATCTTCCCGCTCACCTTCGGCCTCGCCTGCTGCGCGATCGAGGCGCCGATCTCGATCGTCACCGCCCGCTACGACCTCGCCCGCTTCGGCGCCGAGGCCCTTCGCGCCTCGCCGCGCCAGGCGGACCTGATCATCCTCTCGGGTCGGGTCTCGATCAAAATGGCGCCGGTAGTCCGCCGCCTCTACGACCAGATGCTGGAGCCGAAATGGGCGATCTCGATGGGCGCCTGCTCCTCGAGCGGCGGCATGTTCGCCAACTACGCGGTGGTCCAGGGGGCGGACAAGTTCATGCCGATCGACCTCCACATCCCCGGCTGCCCGCCGCGCCCCGAGGCGGTCATGTACGGCTTCACCAAGCTGCAGCGCAAGATCATGGGCAATCCGGATCAGGGCTGGCGACAGCGCTACAACGCCGCCGGCACCGAGGAGTGGGCGCGCGGCGGCCCGGCCAGCCGGCCCAGCCCGGAGGCCGCCGAGGCATATGAAGCGGCCAGGGAGCTGAGCCTTGCCTGACGCCCCCGGACTGGAGCTGATCGGGGGGGAAATCCAGCGCGACCGACCCGGGGCCGTCCTCGCCACCTCCTTCGACCGCGGCCAGGCGGCGCTCGTCGTCGATCCCGAGCAGGTGCTCTCCGTGCTCGGCTGGCTGCGCGACGAGCCCGGCCAGGGATACCGCTTCCTCTCCAGCCTCCACGTCGCCGACTACCTCCCCGCGGCCCCCCGCTTCGGCGTGCATTACGAGCTACTGAACCGTGATCGGGTCGAGCGAATCCGAGTCAAAGCAATGCTGAGCGACCCGGCCGCGGGGTCAGACCTCCCAGAGATCGATTCCTGCGTTGGCCTATTCCCGACCGCGGAGGCTCAGGAGCGGGAAGCTTTCGACTTCTTCGGGGTGGTGTTCCGCGGCCACCCCAACCTGACCCGGATCCTGCTGCCCGAGGACTACGTCGGCTGGCCGCAGCGCCGCGACTTCCCGGTCGGCGGCGAGCCCGTCACCTTCACCTACAACGAGCGCAGCTATGGCTGAGGGTCCCACCACCGACCCGCATATGGCGAAGGCCGAAGGCCGAGGCCACGGGCGTAATCCTGATTCAGCTCCCAACTCGGCTACGTCCGTATCCGACTCTTCGCAGACGAGTTCGGAGGTGATGACGGTCAACATCGGCCCGCACCACCCGGCCACGCACGGGGTGCTGCGGCTGGTGGTCGACCTCGAAGGCGAGGTCGTGCGCGACCTCAAGCCGGTGATCGGCTACGTCCACACCGGGATCGAAAAGTCGTGCGAGGACAAGAGCTACTGGAAGGTCATCCCCTTCGTCGAGCGGATGGACTACGTCTCCTACTTCTTCCAGATGGAGGCCTACTGCGGCGCCGTCGAGCGGCTGGTCGGGCTCGAGATCCCGCCCCGGGCCAAGTACCTGCGGACGATCTTCCTCGAGCTCAACCGGATCCACTCCCATCTGGTCTGGCTGGGGACGACCGCACTGGACCTCGGCGCGATCTCGATGCTCTGGTACTGCTTCCGCGAGCGCGACCGCATTCTCGACCTCTTCGAAATGGCCGCCGGGCAGCGCATGCACACCCGCTACTTCCAGGTCGGCGGCGTGATCGAGGACATCCCGCTCGGCTTCGAGGAGAAGCTGCGCTCCTTCGTCACCGACATGCCGGTCCGGGTCGGCCAGTACGAAGACCTGCTCGACCGCAACGAGGTCTTCCTCTCCCGCACCAAAGGGGTCGGGATCGTCTCCCGCGAGCGGCTGCTGGAACTGGGCGTGAGCGGGCCGCTGCTGCGCGCCGCCGGCGAGCCCTGGGACCTGCGCAAGGCCTTCGACTACCTCGCCTACCCGGAGATGGACTTCAGGATCCCGGTCGGCACCGTCGGCGACAACTACGACCGCTACCGGGTGCGGGTGGCGGAGATGGTCGAGTCGACGCGGATCATCGGCCAGGCACTCGACGCCCTGCCCGAGGGACCCTTCATCGCCGACGACCGCAAGTACGTGCTGCCGCCGCGCTCGGAGCTCTCGACCTCGATGGAGTCGCTGATCCACCACTTCAAGCTCGTCACCGAGGGCTTCCGGGTACCGCCCGGCGAGGTCTATTACTCGATCGAGAGCCCGCGCGGGGAGCTCGGCTGCTTCGTCCTCGCCGATGGCTCCTCGAAGCCGTCGCGGGTCCACTTCCGCGACCCCTCCTTCATCAACCTGCAGGCCTTCAGGGACATGGCGGTCGACAGCTACATCGCCGACATGATCGCCAGCCTCGGCATGCTCGACCCGATCCTGGGAGGTGTGGACCGATGAGCGAGCTGCCCGTCGATCGCGCCCTGACCGAGGGCCGCGTCCCCGGCCGCACCTCGGAGGGCATCCCCGAGCTGCATGAGGTCGACTGCCCACCCGAGCTGCGGGAGAGGATCGAGGGGCTGATGTCGCGCTACCCCGACCGCCGCTCGGCCTCGATCCCGGCGCTGTGGGCGGTGCAGGAGCGCTACGGCTGGTGCACCCCGGAGGGAATCCGCCAGGCGGCCGCGGTGATGCGGGTGACGCCGGCCTACCTCGAGTCCGTCGCCAGCTTCTACGACCTGCTTCACACCGAAGCGGTCGGGACCCACCGGATCGAGGTCTGCACCAACATCAGCTGCTGGATGCGCGGCGGCGACGAGCTGCTCGATGCCTTCCGCGCCGCCGCCGAGGGCGACGAGGACATGTACGTCACCGGCTTCGAGTGCCTCGGAGCCTGCGACATCGCCCCGATGGCCTCGATCGACCAGCGCTACTACGGCCCGCTGGAGGCGGCCGAGGCGGGCACCGCGATCGAGCAGCTCAAGTCCGGCGCCGAGGTGCTGCCGGACAAGGCCCTGGCGAAGCGGCCGCTGGCCGGCGACACGCCGCCCCCGGGAGGTGGCGCCGATGCCTGATCCTCGCGAGACGCGCATCCTGCTCGAGCACGCCGAGGACCCGGCGCTGCGCACGATCGACGGCTACCGAGGATACGGCGGCTACGCCACCCTGGAGAAGGCCTACCGCGAGATGGAGCAGGACGAGGTCCTCAAGGAGCTCGAAGACTCGGGCCTGCGCGGCCGCGGCGGCGCCGGCTTCGCGATGGGCAAAAAGGCCTCCTTCCTGCCCCGCGGCGACATGGCCAAGTACCTCTGCTGCAACGCCGACGAGTCCGAGCCTGGCGCCTTCAAGGATCGCGAGCTGATGCAGCGCAACCCCCACCAGCTGATCGAGGGGATCGCGATCGCCGCGCTGGCCGCCGATGCCGGCCACGCCTTCATCTTCATCCGCGGCGAGTACGCGGCCCAGGCGGACATCCTCGACGCCGCGGTCGCCGAGGCCTACGAGGCGGGATACCTGGGGACGAACATCCTCGGCTCCCACCGCGACCTCGAGTTGGTCGTCCACCGCGGTGCCGGCGCCTACATCTGCGGCGAGGAGACCGCCCTGCTCGACGCGCTCGAGGGCAAGCGCGGCAACCCGCGCCTGAAGCCGCCGTTCCCGGCGGTGCAGGGTCTCTACGGCGGACCGACGCTAATCAACAACGTCGAGACGCTCTCCAACGTGCCGCGGATCGTCGCCCACGGGGCCCAGTGGTTCCGCGGCTTCGGCACCGAGCAGTCGCCCGGGACCAAGGTGGTCTCAATCTCCGGGGGCGTGCGACGACCCGGGAACTACGAGGTCGAGCTGGGGATACCGATCCGGGAGCTGATCTACGGCCTCGCCGGCGGCCCCGAGAGCGGCCACCAGATCAAGGCCTTCTACCCCGGCGGCTCCTCCTCCCCGGTTCTCACCCCGGCCGAGCTCGACCTCCCCTACAGCTTCGAGGCGATGGCCGAAGCGGGCTCGATGCTCGGCTCCGGCTCGATCATCGTCGCCGACGACCGCGTCTCGATCCCGCACATGGCGCTGCGGACCGCGCGCTTCTACCACCACGAGTCCTGCGGCAAGTGCACCCCCTGCCGCGAGGGGACCAACTGGACGGTGAAGATGCTGGAGCGGGTCGTCCGCGCCGAGGCGACGCCGATGGACCTCGACATCATCAGCTCGGTTCAGCAGAACATCATGGGGCACTGCCTCTGCGTGCTCGGCGACTCGATGGCGATGCCGGTCTCGGCGATGGTGAACAAGTTCCGCGCCGAGTTCGAGGAAGCCATCGCGGCCGCCTCCTCCGCTCCCGCAGGGGCGAGGGAATCAGACATGGATTCGCCCGTGCTCCCCCCCCGTCCGGGGGCGGCCGGTGCCGTATCGCCGGGGGCGGCATGAGCACCTCAGACCAACAGGTGACGATCGTCGTCGACGGTCGCGAGATCGTCGCCAACGAGGGCGAAATGCTGCATGACGCCGCCAAGCACGGCGACGTCGAGATCCCGGTCTTCTGTTACGAACCGAAACTCGGCGACCCGGTCGGCGCCTGCCGCATGTGCCTGGTCGAGATCGAGGGGATCCCGAAACTGCAGACCTCCTGCTCGACCCCGGTCCGGGACGGAATGGTGGTCCACACCCGCACCGAGCAGGTCAGACAGGCGCAGAGCGCCGTGGTCGAGTTCCTGCTCGTCAACCATCCGCTCGACTGCCCCGTCTGCGACAAGGGTGGCGAGTGTCCGCTGCAGGACATCTCGATGGGCTGGGGCCCGGGCAAGAGCCGGGTGATCGACGAAAAGCGCCACTTCCCCAAGCCGGTCGAGCTCTCGCCGTTGATCGCGATCGACCGCGAGCGCTGCATCCTCTGCTACCGCTGCGTTCGCTTCAGCCAGGAGGTCTCCGAGGACGCCCAGCTGCAGCTGTTGGAGCGCGGCGATCGCACCTTCGTCGGCACCTTCGACGACCGTCCCTACGTCGCCCCCTTCCACGGCAACATCACCGACATCTGCCCGGTCGGGGCCTTGACCAGCTACACCTACCGCTTCCGCGCCCGGCCCTGGGACATCGAGGAAGCCGGCTCGGTCTGCACGCTGTGCCCGAGCCAGTGCAACGTCAGCTTCACCGTCCGCGACGAGAAGGTGAAAAGGGTCCTGGCGCGCGACAACGCCGAGGTCGACGACGGCTGGCTCTGCGACCGCGGCCGCTACGGCTTCGAGATGTTCGCCGACGCGAAGCGGGTCGACGGACCGCGGCTGAAGGGCGGCGCCGCGGCCGGATGGGACGAGGCCGTCGCCGCGGCGACCGAGGGCCTGCGCGCCGCCGGGGGCAATGTCGCGGCGATCGTCGGCGACGCCTCCAACGAGGAGGGCTACCTGGTCGGGCGGATCGTCCGCGAGGCGCTCGGATCGCCGCACGTCGACTCGCGCGCTTCGCGCGGGCCCAGCCGCGAGGCGCTGGTCCGCCTTGCCCAGCCCAGCCTCTCGGCCCGCGTTCGCGACATCGACGACGCCGACGCGATCCTCGTCCTCGGAACCGACCCGCTGCACAGCTCGCCGATCCTCGACCTGCGCGTGCGCAAGGCGATCCGCCGCAACGGCGCCAGGCTCGTGGTCGGCACGGAGCGGCCGACCGCGCTCGACGGCGGTGCCGAGGCGGCGGTCCGCTATGCGCCCGGTGGCGCCACCGCCTTCCACTTCGGGCTGGCGGCCGCGATGCGCGACGGGGCCGACAGCCCCGAGTCTCCGGTCGCCGATGTCCTGCGCGACGCCGGGAGCATCGTGATCCTCTGGGGCGATCGGATCGGCCGCGAGGGCGACGGCGCCGCTCGGGCCCTGCTCGACGTCGCCTCGACCCTGGGGATCGACAGCAAGGACGGCTCCGGCCTGCTCGAAGTCCCCGACTTCGCCAACGCCCGTGGGCTGCGCGAGGCCGGCTGCCTGCCAGACGCCGGGCCCGGCCTGGCGCAGACCGCTGCCGGCATGTCCACCGAGCAGATCCGCGCCGCTCTGGAGTCGGGCGAGCTGACCTCCCTGATCCTCTTCGGCGTCGACCCCATCCGCGACTTCCCGGACACGGCAGCCTGGGAGGCGGCGTTGACGGCCGCCGACCATCTCGTGGTCTTCTCCATGCACGAGAACGCCACCACCGCGAAGGCGGATGTCCTGTTCCCGCTCGAGACCCACGCCGAGAAAGACGGCACGGTGACCCACCCCGACGGCCGCCTCCAGCGCGTCCGTCCGAGCGCCGGGCGCCCCGGGGACATCCGCCCCAACTGGCACGTCCTCTCCGAGCTCTCCTCGGCGCTCGGCCACGACACCGGCATCGACTCCCAGCCCACGGCCTTCGCAGCCTTGGCCCAGGCGGTCCCGTTCTACGAGGGCATCGACGACGCCCAGATCGGCGGCCGCGGCGTCCGCTGGCTAGATACCTCCGCTGCCGCGAAGGCCCCTGAGCCGGGAAGGGCGGATGTGGCTGGGTCGCCGGACACTCAGCGCGGAGCGCCTAACGAGCCCTCGGAGAGCGGCAACGATCCTCGCGGATTCGCGTCCGCCGCCGACCCAGGCACGTCCGCCCATTTCGCCCTGGGCACCTACCGCGACCTGTGGGCCGGCCCGATTACGGAGCTCAACCCACCGCTGAGGTTCCTCGCCCCGCAGCAGCGTCTGGAGATCTCCCTGGCCGACGCCGAGCGGATGGGCCTGAGCGGCGGCGAGAAGGTGCGGGTGAGCCAGAACGGGTCGAGCGTCGAGGCGCTGGTCCAGGTCAAGGAGCGCGTCAGCGAGGGCGTCTGCTTCCTCGCCGAGGGAGTCGCCGACGGCAACGCGAACGCCCTCCTCAACGGCGGCCCGGTCAGCGTCGAGATCACCAAGGTAGAGGCCGGCGCCTGATGCTGCCGATCGCCGAGACCGGCTTCGCCGAAGCCACCTGGATCATGATCGTCAAGTCGCTGGTGATCTTTGCTCTCATCTTCGGCATCCTGCCAGTGCTGACGGTGGTCGAGCGCAAGCTGATCGGCCGCTTCCAGCACCGCTACGGCCCCAACCGCGTCGGCCCCTTCGGGATCCTGCAGCCGCTTGCCGACGTCGGCAAGCTGATCTCCAAGGAGTCCTTCCGGCCCGCCAACGCGATCTCGACCCTGTTCATCCTCGGGCCGCTGCTGCCGGTGCTCTCCGGCGTCCTCGCCCTGGCGATCATCCCCTGGGGGGACGTCCAGGACGGCGTCGGGCTCTACGGCATCGACGTCCCGATCGGCATCCTCTACTTCTTCGCCGTCGGCTCGATCGCCTTCTATGGGCTGCTCCTGGGCGGTTGGTCCTCGGGTTCCAAATACAGCCTGCTCGGCGCCATGCGCTCAGCCGCGCAGCTGATCTCCTACGAGGTCTCGATGGGGCTGGCCCTGCTCGGCGTGATCATGATGAGCGGCTCGCTCTCCCTCGTCGACGTCGTCCACGCCCAGGGCGGCCTCTGGTTCATCCTCCCCCAGTTCGTCGGCTTCCTGATCTTCATGCTCGCCGGCTTCGCCGAGACCAACCGCACCCCGTTCGACATGCCCGAGGCTGACGCCGAGCTGGTCCAGGGCTTCATGACCGAGTACGGCGGCATGCGCTTCGGCTCCTTCCTGCTGGTCGAATACATGGAGATCCTGGTCGTCTCCGGGATCGCCGCGGCGATGTTCCTCGGCGGTTGGATGGGGCCCGGCCCGGGCTGGCTGGACCCGATCTGGATGCTGGCGAAGATGTTCGGGCTCGTCTTCCTCTTCATCTGGGTGCGGGCGACCTTGCCGCGGCTGCGATATGACCAGCTGATGAGCCTGGGATGGAAAGTGCTGCTGCCGCTGGCGACCCTGAACGTGCTGGTCACCGCGGTCCTGGTGGTGACGACGTGAGCGATCGGACTGGGATGAACCCGGACATGCCCGGACGCGAAGCGGAGGACATGCCCGGAATCGATCGGACGGCCACGGCGTCGTCTCCATATCTGACTCCTGACGACGTCGTGGCCGTCCAGCGCGGTCCCGAGCCGGGCGGCGTCGGCGGTGCGTACCGCGCCTTCGGCGAGACGCTGCGCGGGCTGAAGACGACGATGGCGCGGCTGATCGAGGGGCCGCTGACGATCGAGTACCCGGAGGAGAAGACCCCCGTCTACCCGCGCTTCCGCGGCCGCCACAAGCTGCACCGCTTCGAGGACACCGGCCTCGAGAAATGCGTCGGCTGCTCGCTCTGCGCCGCCGCCTGCCCGGCCGACTGCATCCGCGTCGTCGCCGCCGAGAACATCCCCGGCGACCGCGTCTCCGCCGGTGAGCGCTATGCCGCCGTCTATGAGATCAACCTCTCGCGCTGCATCTTCTGCGGCTACTGCGAGATCGCCTGCCCCTTCGACGCGATCACGATGGGCCACGACTACGAGATGGCCGACTACGACCGGCACGACCTGATCTTCACCAAGGAGATGCTGCTCGCCGAGCCGATCGAGCGCACGCCGCTGAAAAGCGAGGGCGAATAGATGGAAGCCGTGCTGTTCTTCATCGCCGCGATCGGCGCGCTCGGTGGCGCCATCGGCGTCGTCGCGATGCGTAACCCCTTCTACAGCGTGCTGGCGCTGATCGCGCACCTCTTCTCGCTGGCCGTGCTCTTCCTGCTCCTGACCTCGGCCTTCGTCGCCGCCGCCCAGGTGGTCGTCTACGCCGGCGCGGTGATGGTCCTCTACGTCTTCGTCGTCGCCTACGTCGGCGGCGGCGGCGAGTCGGCCTGGGAGCCGATCCCCGGGCAGCGCTTCCTCGGTCTGCTGCTGGCGAGCATCCTCTTCATCGAGCTCTCGGCCGCCGTCCTCTCCTCCGCCCTGCTGGCGCTCGGAACCCACGGACCCGACGTCCCCGCCGGCTTCGGCGACCCGGCCGCGATCGGCCGCCTCCTCCTGGAAAAGTTCCTCCTCCCCTTCGAGGCCTCCTCGATCCTCCTCCTGCTCGCCGCGGTGGGAGCGATCGTCCTCGCAGCTCGTAGACGGGACGGGGACTCTCCTTCCGAACGTATTGCGCGGGAGGGGGCGTCCCCGGCCCCATGAACATCGAGTGGTACATAGTCCTCTCGTCCTTGCTGTTCGCCATCGGAGCGGTTGGGATCTTGATCAGGCGCAACCCGATGGTGATCCTGCTCTGCCTGGAGCTGATGCTGAACGCCGGCAACCTCGCCCTGGTCGCCTTCAGCCGCGCGGTCGGCAACCAGCAGGGGCAGGTCTTCGCGCTGGTGGTGATGGTGATCGCAGCTTGCGAGGTCGTCGTCGGCCTCGGCCTGATCGTCGCGATCTTCCGCCGCAAGCTGCCGCTCAACGTCGATGACCTGAGGGAGCTGCGCGGATGAGCGCGAAGCGATCGAGCATCCATATCTGGCTCTTTGCGACGGGAGCGAAGCGCGAGGTGATGTGTTGAGCGCGACCGGCTGGGCCTGGCTCGTCCTGCTCTTCCCGCTGCTCGGGTCGATCGCGATCGCGCTCGGCTTCCGGGCACTGCCGGCGAAGCTCGCCGGCGCGATCGGCACGGTCGCGATCGGCCTCGCCTTCGCCTGCGGCGTCGCCGCCCTGATCAGCCTGCTCGGCGAATCGGCCGAGGCGCGGCACCACGCCTCCTCGCTGTGGGACTACGCCAGCGTCGCCGGCCTCGACATCAAGCTCGGGATCTTCGTCGATCCGCTCTCCGTCTTCATGGTCCTGGTCGTGACCGGCGTCTCGACGCTGATCCACCTCTACTCCTACGGCTACATGCAGTCCGACGAGGGCTACCACCGCTTCTTCAGCTACCTCAACTTCTTCGTCTTCTCGATGCTGCTGCTGGTCCTCGCTGGCAACTTCGTCCTGCTGATCGTCGGCTGGGCCTTCGTCGGCTTCGCCTCCTACGCGCTGATCAGCTTCTGGTACCGGCGCACGACCGCGACGCGGGCAGGGATGAAGGCGTTCGTGATCAACGTCGTCGGCGACATCGGGCTCGTCCTCGCAGCCCTGCTGATCTTCCGCGAATTGGGGACCTTCGAATACGAGGACGTCTTCGCCAAGGCGCCCCACGTCTTCCACACCAACGAGTGGACGGTGACCGCGATCTGCCTGCTGCTCCTGGTCGGCGCCTTCGCCAAGTCGGCGCAGCTGCCCCTCCACACCTGGCTGCCGGACGCGATGGAGGGCCCGACCCCGGTCTCCTCGCTGATCCACGCGGCGACCATGGTGACCGCCGGCGTCTACCTGATCGCCCGCACCCACGTCCTCTTCGTCCTCGCCCCGACCGCCGCCGACATCGCGGCCTTCGTCGGCCTGGCGACGCTTCTGGTCGCCGGCACGATCGCCCTGGTGGTGACCGACCTGAAGCGGGCGATCGCCTACTCGACGATGAGCCAGATCGGCTACATGATCATGGGCGTCTCGATCGGCGCCTACAGCGCCGGCATGTTCCACCTGATGACCCACGCCTTCTTCAAGGCGCTGCTGTTCATGGCCGCCGGCTCGATCATCGCCGCGATGGCGAACAACCAGAACATCGACAAGATGAGCGGCTTCGGCAAGGCGATGCGCTTCACCTCGATCACGATGCTCTGTGGCGGCCTTGCCCTGGCGGCCTTCCCCGGCACCTCGGGCTTCTTCTCCAAGGACGAGATCCTCGCCTACGCGACCGCCCGCGGCGGCATGTACGAGATCTTCACCGTGCTCGGCTACTTCGGCGCCCTGCTGACCGGGATCTACACCTTCCGGCTGATCTTCCGCGTCCTCCCCGGCCGCCCCTGCGAGGAGGCCCAGGAGCTGATCGAGACCGGGCACGTCCACCACGCCCACCCGTTCAACCCGGCAAACGGCGAGGCGGAGGACACCAATGTCGGCTTCCCCGGCGCCGAGCACCACATCGCCGAGCAGTCCTGGCCGATGCGGGCGGCGATGGGCGTTCTCGCCTTCCTCGCCCTCTTCGCCGGGCTGGTCCAGGTCCCGGGCGTCAACGAGACGATCACCAAGTTCCTCGACCCGGTCTTCGCCGACTCGCCGCTGGCGGCGATCGTCCCCTCGGTCGGCGCCTCCTGGGCCGGCCTGGCGATCGGCGCCGCGATCTCGCTGTTCGGGATCGGCGTCGCCTACTGGCTCTACATCCTGCGGCCGGAGACACCGGCGGCGTTGATCCGGCGCTTCGGTCCGATCCACACCTTCCTCGTCAACAAGTGGTATTTCGACGAGCTGATCGACATCCTCGTCGTGCGCCCTGCCCTGGCGATCGGCCGCTTCGCCAACCGGGTCTTCGAGCGCTTCGTGGTCGATGGGCTCGTCACCGGAACCGAGGAGACCGTGCGCGGCGCCAGCGGCGTCGTCCGCGCCGTCCAGAACGGCTTCGTCCGCAGCTACGCCCTGCTCCTAATCGCCGGCTTCGCCGGGCTCGCCCTCTACTTCCTCATCGCCCAGTCATGATCAACTCGCTGCTCTGGACCCCGCTGGCCTTCGGCATCATCGGCCTCTTCCTGCCGAAGCGGGCGACCGGCTGGTGGGCGACGCTGGGGGCGATCGTCACCCTCGGGATCGCAATCTCGATGGTCGCCGGCTTCGACAGCGGCTCCTCCGGGATGCAGGACACCGTCGACGTCTCCTGGATCTCCGGCCTCGGCGTCGACTACAGCCTCGGGATCGACGGCCTCAACCTCTTCCTGGTCGGGCTGACGACGCTGGTGTGGGTCGGCGGCACCGCCTTCGCCGCCTTCCGCGAACAGGAGCGCCCGCAGCTCTTCTTCTTCCTGATGCTGGTCGGCGAGACCGCGACGCTGGGCTCGTTCCTCGCCCAGGACCTGCTGCTCTTCGTCCTCTTCTTCGACCTGATGCTGGTCCCGTTCTACTTCCTCTTCGGCGCCTGGGGCAGCGACCGCGCCGGCGGGCCGACCGCCTCGGCGGCGACCCTGAAGATGATCGTGTACACGCTGATCGGCTCGCTGCTGATGCTGGTGGCGGCGATCGCCACCGCGATCATCTCCGCCGACGGCGGCCACCTCACCTTCTCGATCGCGGCAATCCAGCAGCAGGGCGTCGGGGTCGGCAGCCAGCGCTGGATCTTCTGGTTCTTCGCCGCGGCCTTCCTGGTCAAGATGCCGGCCTTCATGCTGCACGGCTGGATGCCCGACGCCTACCGGGCGGCGCCGCTGCCGGCGCTGGCGGTCTTCTCCGGAGTGCTGGCGAAGGTCGGCGCCTACGGCTTCCTGCGGATCGTGCTGCCGCTCTTCCCCGACGCGACGATCGAATTCCAGGAGGTGGTCCTGATCATCGCCCTGGCCTCGATCCTCTACGGCTCGGTGATGGCCTTCACCCAGACCAACATGCGGCTGATCGCCGGCTACTCCTCGGTGGCGCAGCTCGGCTTCATCACCGCCGGGATCTTCGCCCTGCGCGCCGACGGCTCCGACGGGGCGATCCTGCAGATGGTCAACCACGGCCTGGTGGTGGCGCCGATCTTCGTCGTCGTCGCGATCCTGGCCGAGCGGACCGGCACCGAGGACATCCGCGAGATGGGCGGGATGGCGCTGCGGGCGCCGGTTCTGGCCGCGTTCTTCCTGATCATCACCCTGGCGACCTTGGCGATGCCCGGATCGGCCAACTTCATCGGCGAGTTCTACATCCTCAACGGCCTCTTCCAGTCGAAGATCGTCTTCGCCTTCATCGCCATCACCGGCGTCGCGATGTCCGCCTACTACGCCCTGCGCCTCTACCAGCGCACGATGCACAACCGCAAGCCCGACGGGATCGCCTCGCGTGAGATCGGGCTGCGCGACGGCCTCGTGCTGGCGCCGCTCGTCCTCTGCATCCTCGGCCTCGCCCTCTATCCGCAGCTGATCCTCCACCGCACGGCGCCGACCGTGCGGCAGACGGTCGCCGGGGTAACCGGTGGCCAGGCGCCGGAAGCGCAGCTGGCAGCGTCATCCCAATCGAAGTTGGCCAGGTTCGAAAAGAATCACCCGAACCCGAACGTCAACGTGCTCGGCATCAAGGAGCCCGGCGAATAGCCATGACCTTCCACGAACCCCACATCGACTACGCCGGGATCTCGCCCGTGATGGCCCTCACGGTGGGCCTCTGCGTCGTCCTCCTGACGGCGGTCTTCAAGCCGCTGCGACGGACCGCGCCGGCGCTGACGCTCCTCACCCTGGCGGCGACGGCGGGGCTGCTGATCTGGCAATGGGGCGACCCCAAGGAACTGATCACCGGCGCGCTGCGGCTGGACGACCTGGCGATCGCGATCTCGCTGATCGCGATCCTCACCGCCGCCTTCTGCGTGCTGCTCTCGACCGGGGAGCCGGCGACGGAGGAAGCCGGCTCCGGCGAGTACCATGCGCTCCTGCTCGGCTCGGTGCTGGGGATGACGCTGCTGGCGCAGGCCGACAACCTGGTCACCTTCTTCGTCGCGATCGAGACGCTCTCGATCCCGCTCTACATCCTCTGCGCCACCAACCTGCGCCGCGAGGGCTCGCTCGAGTCGGGGTTGAAGTACCTGATCGTCGGCTCGCTCGGCTCGGCGACCCTCCTCTACGGGATGGCCTTCCTCTACGGCGGCACCGGCTCGACCAACTTCGAGGGGATCGCGATCGGGATCGCCCACGGGGGACTGATCGGCGACCCGTTGATCCTGATCGGGATCGCGATGGCCGCCGTCGGGCTCGCCTTCAAGACCTCGATCGCTCCCTTCCACCAGTGGACCCCGACGTCTACCAGGGTGCTCCGACCCCGATCACCAGCTTCATGGCGGTGGCGACCAAGGCCGCGGCCTTCGCCGTCTTCCTGCGCTTCTTCGACGTCGCCCTCGGCCCCCAGGTCGATGACTGGCAGCCGGCGCTGGCGGTCCTCGCGGCGATCTCGATCGTGGTCGGCAACGTCGGCGCGCTCGGCCAGGACTCGCTGAAGCGGATGCTCGGCTACTCGGGCGTCGCCCAGGCCGGCTACATGCTCGGAGGCATCGTCGTCGCCTCGGAGTCCGGCATCAGCTCGCTGGTCTTCTACCTCGCCGCCTACGCCTTCATGAACCTCGCCGCCTTCGCGGTGATCGTCGCCCGCGAGCGCGAAACCCCCTTTGGCGACTGCATGCGCTCCGTGCGTGGCCTCGGCGCGGAGCGGCCGCTGCTGGCCTGGCCGCTGACGATCTCGATGCTGGCCCTGGCCGGGCTGCCCGCGACCGCCGGCTTCATCGGCAAGCTCTACCTGATCGAGGCGCTGGTCGAAGGCGACTACACCTGGCTCGCGGTCTTCATCGCGGTCGGAACGATGATCTCCCTCGCCTACTACCTGCCGGTGGTGGCGGCGATGTGGATGCGGCCGGGCGGCGAGGCCGCCGGCGCGACCCCGGCGATCGCCGGCGCCTCGCCCGAAGCCGACCCGATCGACCCCAAGGCCGGACGGCGCATCTACCTGGTCGCCCCCGCCCTGCTGGCCGCCGCGGCGACGATCTTCTTCGGCGTCATCCCGCAGCCCCTGGTCGACTTCGCGACCCACGCGGGCGCGTCGCTCTTCGGGTAGGTTCGCTCACCATAGGCGTCCTCCTCACCACCGCCGCGATCGTCGCTGCCGTCATCGTCGGGGTCTGGTCGGAGCGGCGCTGGGCGCGGGGGGCGGCGAACGCCTCGCGCAAGGCGCTGCTGCTGCTGCTCTACGTGCTGCTGCCGCCAGTCATCTTCTTCAACCTCGCCAAGGCGGAAATCGATCTCGCCCACGGAATCGGCCTGGGGCTGGCGCTGCTCGCCGTCTCGCTGGTAGCCGTCTTCACCTGGTGGGTGGCGAGCCGGGTGATGAGGCTCCCGCGCCACCAGACCGGTGCCGCCCTCTGCGCCGTCCTCAGCGTCAACACCGGCTATCTCGGCTACCCGCTGACGGTGGCGCTGCTGGGCCGCGGGCAGCTGTCGACCGCGGTGCTCTACGACGTGCTCGTCACCGGCCCCTCCCTGCTCCTCGGCGCCTTCGCCGTGGGGGCCGCGTTCGGGACCAAGGCGGGTGAGAGCCCGCGCCGGCGGGTACGTGCCTTCTTAACCCGCAACCCGCCGCTGTACGCCGCCGCGGCGGGGCTGGCGGCCCCCGCCACCCTCGCCCCGACGGTGCTCGTCGACATCTCGCAGGTGCTGGTCGTCGCGATCCTGCCGGTGGGCTTCTTCGCCGTCGGCGCGACCCTCGCCGAGGGGGCCGAGCACGGCGAGCTGCCGCTGCCGCCGCCGCTGACCAGGCCCGTGATCCTCACCCTGGTCGCCCGCCTGGCGATGGTGCCCGCGCTGCTGATGCTGCTGGCGGCACCGCTGATCGACCTTCCCGCCGCCTACCGGCTGATGTCGGCGATGCCGACCGGCATCAACGCGATGGTCGTCTCCCACGCCTACGGCCTCGACAACCAGATCGTCGCCGAGGCGGTCACCTGGTCGACCGCTATCGTCGTCCTCGCCGCCCTGGTCTCGCTGCTGTTCTGATGCTCCACCACGTGGGAATCGAGATCGCGCCCGCCGACCTCGACCGTGCCGTCGAGTTCTTCACCCTGCTCGGCTTCGAGCAGGTCGATCCGCCACGGGCCCTGGCCGAGGGCTTCACCTGGCTCGAGCGCGGGGGAACCCAGGTCCACCTCTTGCACGAGAAGAGTCCCCTGGTGCCCCCCCGCGGCCACCTTGCCGTGGTCGCCCCCGACTTCGATCAGGCCCTGACCCGCCTGCGCGAGCACGGCTTCGAGACCGAGCGCCGGCGCGAGCACTGGGGATCCCCCCGCGCGGTCGCGATCGCTCCCGGCGGCCACAGGGTGGAGCTGATGGCGGCGGCGCCCGGCGCCGTGGGCTGAGGCTCAGGGAAGCGGCTCGATTCGCATCCCGCCGACGTAGCCGCGGCCGGGGGTGTCGAAGCAGGCGTACTCGCCGCGGCGAGCGGCGTAGAGGAGCCCGATGCAGGCGCCGATCGCGCGCTGGCCGTAGGCGTTGGGATGCAGCGACTCGCGGGTCGAGCCCTGCAGGAATGAGAGCCGGCGGACCCACTCGGCACTGTCCGGCGAGGGGCCCCCGGGGCCGACGCGGCGCGAGCGCCGGTCGCAGAGCTGGTGGCCGTCGAGGGCGTGGCGAACGTCGAGGAACTCCGCCCCCACGCTCGCCGCCGCCCGCCGCATCGCCGCCACGATGGCGCCGGTGGCCTCCCCCGCGGCCCAGTCCGCATCGGCGTTCCAGATCGGGCAGCCGCCCTGGTTGAGGCGGCTCCAACCCCGCTCGGGGTAGCGAAACCAACGCCCGGCGGGGAAGGGAGAGGCATAGCCCATCGCCACCAGGCGGTAGTCGGCGCGCCGTCGCCGGCCGCCGCCATCGCCTCCCGCGCGCCGCGCAGCGCTCCGCGAACGCCCCACTCCATCCCCGGCAGGGCCGCCTCGATCTCCACCTGGGCCTCGAAACGGCAGACGTCGGGATCGTCCTCGGAGCTGCGTGCCCAGTCGAGCGCGCATTCCGCCACCAGTCCGCCGAAGCCGACGTCGTTGGCGCCTACCGTCACCACCACCAGCCGGACGTCGTCGCGCAACGCCAGGGACTCCAGCCGGTCGGCCTGGGGAGCCTCGCCGAAGTGTGGTCGTCCGCCCATCGCCGATGGGCGGACGTTGACCGCCTTGGCCCCCGAGCAGGCGAGATTGACGCGCTCGCCGACCGCGATCGGGGCGCTGAGGATCGGCGCCACGTCGGAGCGGTGACAGCCGTTCTCCTCGCTGGCGCCGTAGACCAGCGTCGGGTCGTAGTCGCAGCCGCCCTGCCGATCGCACCGCGCCGCGGCGCGATCGGTGCCGGAGCGGGTGCCGGAGGGCTCCGAGCCGTTGCCCAGCCAGCGCCCGCCCTCGCCGGAGATGAAGCTGTCGCCGAGCGAGACGATCGCCGTCGTCGGCGACCCCGGGCTCGCCTCCGCCCACCCCCCCGCCGCCGCCACGATCGCGATCGCCGCCAGTCCCACCGCCGCCATCCTCATCGCTTCCCTCCCGGTTCCGGCCGGCCCGGATCGCCGGCGCCGGGCGAGCAAAGCGGTGAGGGCCGGCGCGGTCAAGGCCCCGCGCGCGACCTTCGACGAACTCCGCGGAATCGTTTGACTCGGGTCCCGAGCCGTTTCAGCCCGACCGCTCGCTCAGCCCGACCGCTCGCCGCGCTTGGACGCGAAGAGATCGAGGTCGGCGAAGCCAAGCAGGTCGTCGACCGTCTGGCCGTCGGCCGGATACATCGCGAACCCCGTGGCGGCGGATACCGGTCGATCCTCGTCGCTGCCGAAGCCGCGATGGCAGACGCGCTCTTTGAGGCGGATCGCCACCTCCGCCGCCTCCTCGGCGCTGGCCTCGGGGACGATCACGGCGAACTCGTCGCCACCCTGACGAAAGACGGAGTCTTCGGCGCGAACGGCGTCGCGGAGCGCGGCGCCGATCTCGGCCAGCAGCCGGTCGCCCTCGAGGTGTCCGAAACGCTCGTTGATCTGCTTGAAGTCGTCGAGGTCGAGAAGCATGAGCGCGAATTCGCGGCGGCGGCGGTGGTGCCGTGCGATTTCCGCCGCGAGGCTCTCCTGCAGGGCCCGGTAGTTGCCCACTCCGGTCAACTCGTCGCGCCGGGCGAGCGCCCAGAGCGCCTCGTGGCTGGCGCGCAGGCTCCGCATAAGCAGCAGGATCCCGCCCGCGACCGCGACCAGGCAGCCGCCCTCGATCAAGGCGAGGATCAGCGTCTGGCGCTCGGAGAAGGAGCCAAGCAGCAGCGGCGCCACCAGCCCGACCGCCACCGCGAGCAGCGCCGCGAGCAGCACCGTCGGGCTGAGCGAGCGCCGAGGGACGGGGGTGGTAGTCGGTTGCGGTTCGGTCATCGCAGACGAACGCTTGGTACAACCAGAGGATATGGCGCCGGGGAGGCCACGTCGTCGGCCACCACTACGATGCGGCGGGTGCGCTATCCAGTCGAAGAGTTCACCGCCGAGGAGCGAGCGATCCTCGCTCCCCACTTCACCAATCTGGATCGCCCCGTCTTCGCCCTCGTCAACCTGCCGGAGACCGTCAAAGGGGCGCTTTTTGCCCGCTATTCGCGATATTCCGGGACCGTGCGGCGGCTCTACCTGGAGGAGTTCGCGGCCGACGCCCCGGCCGACGGGAGGCCCTTCGACGAGGAGGAGGGAGCCCGGGCCGCGCAGCTGTACGAGCGCGTCTTCGTCGGCTACGGGGACGACTCGATCGCGCAGGTCGGCGGCGCCCACGTCGCCTGCGAGTGGGTCTCCAACATCCTCACCAAGCTGCTCCAGCGCGGCAGGCTCGCCGCCTACCTCGAGCAGTCGACCCGCTACATCCCCTACGACAAGCCGCTGCCGGGCGGCGGTTACCGCTTCTACCGCGACGAGCGACTCGGCCCCGAGTTCGGCCTCGCGATGGACGAGCTGTTCGGGATCTACTCGCGCTCCTTGGCGGAGGTCGAGACCTGGGCCGCCAAGCGCTGGCCCCGTGGCGACGGCGAGCCGGAGGGAGCCTGGGCGCGATCGATCCGCGCCAAGGCCCTCGACCTGTTGCGCGGGCTGCTGCCGGCGGCGACTCTGAGCCACGTTGGCATCTACGCCTCCGGCCAGGCCTACGAGCAACTGATCATGCGGCTGCTGGCCTCACCGCTGCCGGAGGCACGCGACTACGGCGGGATGATCCTCGCCGAGCTCCAACGGGTGATGCCGAGTTTCGTCTCGCGGGTCGATCGCCCCGACCGCGGCGGCGAGTGGATCTCCTACCTGCAGCGACGCCGCGAGCGGACCGAGAGCTGGGTGGCGCGGCTCGGGCTCGACCGCCGTGGCGGCGGCGAGGACGTCCCCTCGGTAGAGCTGATCCATGTCGACGGCAGCGAAGAGGACCTGCTCGCCGCCTGCCTGTTCGAGGCCGCGACCGCGTCCGAGACCGAGATCCTCGCGCGCATCGACGTCCTCGACAGCTCCGAGCGCGCGGAGCTGTTGAGCGCCATGGCGGGGGACAGGGGCAACCGGCGCCACCGTCCCGGCCGCGGCTTCGAGGCGCTTCGCTACCGATTCGAGGTCGTCTCCGACTACGGCGCCTTCCGCGACCTGCAGCGGCATCGGATGCTGACCTGCCAGTGGCAGCGACTGGGGCCCGACCTCGGCGCGGGGGTGCCCGACGAGGTCCGCGAGGCAGGCGTCGGAGACGACTTCGAGCGCGCCCTGGAGGTCTCCCGGGACGAGTACGAGCGGCTGAGCGCCGCCGGAGCACCCGAGCTGGCCCCCTACGCCCTCAGCCTCGCCTACCGAATCCGCTACACGCTCGACCTCAACGCCCGCGAGGCGATGCACCTGATCGAGTTGCGCTCCGGGCGCGAGGGGCACCCGACCTACCGCGCGGTCGCCCAGGCGATGCACGAGCGAATCGCCGCCATCCATCCCGGCGTCGCCGCCACGATGACCCACGTCGACACCTCCGCCGAGCCGCACCTGGAGCGGATCATGAGCGAGATCCGCACCCACCGCAAGCGCGTCCGCGCGGCCGAGCAGATCGAGGCCCCGCCCCCCGGCCTCAATCCTCTGGGCTAACCCGTCGCCGAGTGAGCGCTCAGTCGCGCTGCTTGCGCTTGCGCCGCTCCCCCGAATCGGGGCCGGACGCGCCGTCGCCGCCTGCGGGCGGCTCCCCGGTATCGGGCGGTTCCAGTTCCGCCGCCGCTTTCTCCCCCGCGGTCGGCCATGGGATCGCTTCCCCGGCGGCCCAGGCCGGCGGTCGCCCGCCGGGAACCTTGTCGATCAAGAGCAGGCCGAAGTAGATGAACCAGATCAGCGCGATGAAGAACAGTGGCCCGAGCAAGAAGGCGATGCCGGCCGCCATGCCGAGGGACGCCCAGAAGCGAGTCAGCACTCCGGTCCTCATCGCCCACATGCCGCAATAGAAGAGCACGAACACGAAGCCCAGGCTTCCCGCGATGCCGAGTCCGGAGGCAATCGGCGCGAGCGATGCTTCCCTGCTCGCGTTTTCGGCTTCATCGTCTTCGATCTTGCGGTCTTCGCAAGCCGCGAGGGCGGTTTCGCCTCGTTTGGCTTCGTGTTCTTCGCCGAACGCCTTCGCGCCCTTGCTCTGGCGTTCGGAGACGCACTTTTCGTTCGCCTCCCTCGGTGACAGCGTTGACTTGGCTTCGCCGGCCACGAACTGACTCGCGGCTTCCTTGCGCGCCCCACTCGCGAGGCCGGTCGAGAGGGCGAGGAGCAGGGGGGCGGCGATGACCAGCCCGATCAGCTGGGAGCGGACGCGCGGGCTGCGCGCCCGCACCGCCCTGAAGAGATAGAGGAGTGGTGCCGAAAGGAGGGCGAAGCCGACCGCCTGCAGCAGGCCGGTGAAGGTAACCGAGCCGCTGTGCGCGTGGGTCGAGCGCAGGATCGCGGCATTGCCGTCGCCGCTCACTTCGCCGACCAGCGCCGAGGCGACCACGAGCGCAACGGCGAGGAAGGTCGCGACAGCCACCGGAGTCGACCAGCGAGCCTCCCAGGCGACGACGTCTTGCTTTTTGCCCACTCTGCCTAACCCCTCTCGTGAAAGTAGAACTGGGGCAGGGCCCCCTGGATCACATCCTGCGTCATCTTCTGGGCAACCTCGAGGTTGCCGCTGCGAACGGCGACGTCGTCGAGCGTGACGATCCCGGCAAGGCTCTCCGGGGCCACCACGGGCAGGCGACGGACCCGGTGCTGGACCATCAGCGCCGCAGCCTCGTCCAGCTCCATCTCCGGCTCGCCGCTGATCAGCGGGCGAGAGGCGTGGTCGATCACCGCAGAGTTCGGGTCGCCCCCCTCGGCGAACACCCTCAGCGCGAGGTCGCGGTCGGTGACCATCGCCACCGGAGCGCCGGCGGGGTCGACGACGACGACCGAGCCGACCCGGTGATCGCGCATCATCCGAGCCACCTCGACGGCGCTCGTCTCCGGCGTTGCCGTGACGACGCCGGGGGTCATGATCTCGCTGAGGCGCACGAGCCGTACGCTATCCGTAATGAGCCATCCACGGCACACCCCCGTCGTCCCGCTAGAGGCCGGGGCGGGCCCAGACAACCCGCCCTGCCCCGCCTGCGGCGAGCCCCTCTTCGGTTGGCTCGCGGCGCGGCGCGGCCTACGCGGCCCGGTCAAGCGGTGCGAGAGCTGCGGACTCGGCGTCGTCGGCGATTCCGGCGGGCCCGAGGAGGCGCTGCTCGAGCTCGACCGCCTCGCCGGGGAGGGCGTCTCCCGGATCGCCAACCGGGTCAGCTTCGCCAGCTCGCTGGGGAGCGCCGGCTGGTCCGGGCTCGGCCCCCGCTCCCACTACCTGTTCACGGTCGAGGCCGTGCGGCGCCTGGTCGCCCGCCGCGACCAGGTCGTCAAGTCACATCGCTGGGCCCCGGCCGCGGGGCTGGCGGCGACCTGGCAGACCCTGCTGAACAGCGTCACCTTCGGCCACAACGTCGCCCTCGGAGCGCTCGGGCGCGACGAAGCCGTGCCGGCCAAGCGGCGCTGGCAGCGGCGCATCGACGGGCTGGCCAGCGTCGTGCTGGCGATCCCGGCCCTGATGATCGCCATCCCGGTCGAGCTGGCCGGCGGCGTGGTCGGCCGCGGCGCCGTCGTCTCGC
>JAXLTB010000020.1:0-41834 GCA_046330295.1 Solirubrobacterales bacterium
CGCCAGCACCGCGGTCCAGTGCTTCGATACCCAGGCCGCCGAGACCGCCTTCTTCCACGGATCGGCGATCAGGAAGGTCGACGGCTTTCCGGTCGGAAGTGACCAGATGAAGACCTGGATCGACCGCTACCGCGGCTTCGGTGCCCGCTGCCGGCGCCGCAACGGCAAGCTGCGCGTCCACGTCGTCACGCTCGGCACGTCGCCTCTCGATTGATCTCCTCCCCGCTCGGACCGTCACGGCGATTCACCGTGGCGGCTGCTCCACCCTATGTAGTCTCGCCGTGCTCGACCAACCCGTAGATGATCAGTGCGTCGATCAGGATGATCGTCATCGCGAAGATCGGCAGCACCGGGAGCGCGAAGAGCCAGAAGATCGCGCTGACCGTGGCCAGGACAACTCCGGTTCCCGGTCCCGCGGGCGAGTCCGAGAGCAGGAGGAAGGAGCCGATCGCGACCACCACGCCCCAGAGGATCGCGATCCAACCCCAGAAGGTCAGGGTGCTGAAGAGCAGTCCGGACTCAGGCAGGTACTCCTTGTTGTCGAGGGCGGCGATGCCCCAGATGATGTTCGCGGCGGCGGCGATGATGAACATGACGCCGGCAAACGTCACCCAGCCGCTCTGCCGACGCGCGGTCGATGCTTCCATTTCAGCCTCCTTGGCTGCATCGTGATGCAGCACTCGTCCGACTATCCAGAGGTCAGCCTACGGCGCCGGTTCCGGTCCCCTGAACGTGTCTGACTACTGAGTTGCGTTGGGTATCTCCCCCGGATCGCCGGCTTCGCCAGGCGTGTGCCGGCGACCGGTTGCTTCCGTATGCCCCTGGGCGACGATCCTGTTGTGGCTGGTGACGGTCATCGATGCCCGATGGCGATCGCCAAGGTTCAACGCCGTGGCGGGACGCTAGGATCCAGCGTGGGATGAGCCGACAAGGATTTCAGGGGGGCGATTCGCCCCCGGAGCCACAGGATCGCGAGATCTCGGATCTTGTCGGCGCTGAGCTGACGCTCGCCCTGATGGGTTGGTTGATCGTCACGCTCGTCTGCTTCTTCTTCATCGGACCCGTCGTCGGACTGATCCTGGTCCTGGCCGGTCTCATCGGCTTCGGCTGGTGGGCTGTCTCGGCCCTGCGCCGCGCCGATACCTCCGACTGACGGGACCCGCTCGAGTCTCAGGCTCTTCGGTCCCCCGGGAATCACCGGTCACCGCCTCCGGCCTTTGGACCCAGGCCGAACCCCCGGGTGGATCGGCAGGATGACGTGGTTATTATCGGCCACCGTTCCATTCCCGAATTCCACCGTCTTTAGAAGGGACATCCAATGGCCGATCGACCAGTCTTCCTCTACGCCGCCGTCTACGACGACATCGCCGCCGCCGAAGCCGACTACGAAGCCGTCTTCGAGCTTCACGCCGCCGGGCTCGTCGGGACGTTCGACTCGGCCGTGATCGAGAAGGAGGACGGCAAGGTCCACGTCCACAAGACCGAGAAGCCGACCCAGCACGGCGCCTGGACCGGGATCGCCGTCGGCGCGGTCGCCGGGATCCTCTTCCCGCCCTCGATCATCGGCACCGCGGTCGCCGGCGGGGTCGCCGGCGGCGTGATCGGCCACCTCTGGAAGGGGATGTCACGGAGCGACCTGAAGGAGCTCGGCGAGGCCCTCGACGAGGGGGATGCCGCCCTCGTCGTGATCGGCGAGTCGAAGGTCGACGAGCAGATCGAGAAGGCGACGAAGCGCGCCAAGAAGGTGATCGAGAAGGAGATCGACGCCGAGGCCGACGAGCTCAAGCGCCAGGTCGAGGCGGCCGGGACGGAGGCGTCTTGAGCCGCCGGTTCCGGCTGATCGCCGGCCCGGCGCTGCTGGTGATCGTCGCGACGCTGATCGCCGGCTGCGGCAGGTCCTCCGACACGAGCTCGACCTCGAGCAGCACCTCGACCACGAACACGGTCGAGGGTGATCTGCAGGCGAAGCTCGACGATGCGACGCAATCGTGCATGGACGCCGCCGGGCAGATCTCCAACTCGACAGCGCAGAGCGCGGCGAAGGCGGCCTGCGATCAGCTCAACTCATCGCTGGCGAAGGACATCACCAGCGCGGCCGATCAGGCGAAGGGCAACCTCAGCAAGGCCCTGGACAACCTCGCCGCGGACTGCCGGAAGTCGGCAAGCAACCTGCCGGCCGGACAGGACGTTGCGAACTCGTTCTGCGATGCCATCTCGGCCTCGTCGAGCTCGGTCTCCGGCAGCGGCTGAGTCGCCAACCGACACCAGGGCGTCGGTTGGCCCAACACCGCGAAACGACATAGAGGCTCCGCGCCTGATGAGTGGCGGGTCCACGCGCGACGATCGGGGCGGTGCCGATGTAAGCCGGTGCTGCGCCCCGGACGGAATGCGCGACGGACCGGCACCGGGCATAGCCAGGGACATCGCAACAACGGGACAGGCATCGGACGACGGCTGGTGGGCCTGCGCGAGGCTCGACAAGGCGCCTGTGACTTCAAGCCCGAGACGATCGCCCGGTTCGGTCCGGCCAGCCATGACCCCGACGCCGACGTCTGGGAGCTCTACCACCTCCCCGACGACTTCTCGCAGGCCAACGACGTGGCCGCCGACGACCCCGAGAAGCTGAAGGAGCCGCAGGAGCGCTTCTGGCAGGAGGCGGAGCGAAATCGGGTCCTGCCGCTGCTCGCCCCGTTCTCCGTCTGGCTCGCTGACCTGCCGCCGCTTCCGACCATCACCCGGTAATCGTTCGCGGGCGACGTCCAGAACATCCAGACGACGATGATCCCGCGGATCTACGGTCGCTCGTACGCCATCGAGGCGGAGCTGGAGATCCCGGAGGGCGGCGCGGAGGAGTCCTCGTCGCCTTCGCCGACGAGGACAAGGCCCCTTACGCGTTCTCCGGCACGGCGAAGCGCGTCGTCTTCGATCTCAAGCCCGGGACGAGCAGGAACGCGACGCACGAGCACGAGCAGGCCCTCCATGCGGAGGCGCAGCAGGCAGGCCTCGCGCACGGGGTCGCGGGCCAGGTCACCGGGGTCGGAAGGGTCGCTGCTCGATCGCGCCGGCGGCAACCTCGATCGCGCTGGACTCGGGGATCTCCCGCCAGGCGCCCGACAGGTCCGCAAGCGGCTCAGAGACCACGATCCTGTCGCCCTCGGTCAGCTCTTCAGCCGCTGGTTCTCCGGATGGAGACGGCGGACCGCATCGACGTCCTCGGATACGAACAGCGTCCGGGGCGTCTGATCGCTCGCGTACCTGATTGCCCACAGCCGCTCGCCGTCGGCGATCCCGACCGTCATCTGGACCGGCTTCTCGATCCCGTGTTTCGCGGCGGTCTTCTCGACCAGGCCGACGGCGCGCTCCATCGCCCCCAGCGGATCATCCTCCAGGCCGTTTCCCAGGGCGAGGTAGAAGAGGGTCTCCGAGTCCGTCGAGCCGGCGACCCCTGCGAACAGGGCTGGGTCGATCGCCATGAGCAGTTCGCGGCGCATCTCGGCGAAGCCGGCGATCAGACCGTTGTGGACGAAGAGCCAGCGACCGTGGCGAAACGGATGACAGTTGGTCTGCTGGACCGGGCTGCCAACGGCGGCGCGGATGTGGGCCAGGAAAAGGGGCGACTCGATGTCGGGTCAGATCGCGCAGGTTGGCGTCGTTCCAGGCCGGGGCGACGCTGCGATAGCGCCCCGGGTCGTCGATCATGTCGGACGGGTACCAGCCGAGGCCGAAGCCGTCGCCATTGGTCGTCTCGGCACCCATGCGGGCATGCAGGCTCTCGTCGATCAGACCGTGCTTGGGTCGGTAGAGGAGCTCGTCGATCAGCAGGGGCTGCCCGACGTATGCGTTCCAGCGGCACATCGAAACGTGATCCATACCCGATATCGCTCCCCAATGACGTCGATACCGGACCGGCCCCAGTCCCCCAAGGGCATTCGGGCCTCCTGCGGGAGTGCCGTGCAACGCAGGAACCTCCGTGCCCAACGGGCCTTGCAGCCTCCCCGCGTAGCGCGCCCGACTGGATTCGAACCAGTGACCTTCGGTTGCGTAGCTTCGCGGTCAGCCCGCGAGCTCGGCCAGGAGCTCCTGGGGCCTGAGGATCCGCATCCCCTCGACGGCGCCCAGAGGCAGCAGATGTCGTCGATCGCCGCTGATGAGCACCTCTGCCCCGGCCGCGAGCGCTGCCGCAAGGATCCGATCGTCGGCGCGATCACCACTGATCGCCTCTGCGTCGAGTGGCGTCGCGACCGTCTGTGCCGGCAGCTCGGCGAGCTGATCCAGCAGCCTCGCGAAGACCTCCGAGTGCAGCCCGAGCTTCTGCCCGAGGACTCGTCCCAGTTCGGTCAGGACCAGATCAGGCACGATCAGCTCGAGGGTACCCTCGGAGGCAAGCTCGAGCAGGCGTCGCGGCGGGCCATCGCTGATCGTCGCCGAGACGAGGACGTTGGTATCGACAGCGAGCTTCAGTCGCCCGACCTGAGCTCATCGACGAGGCGCTCGACGTCCTCAACCCCGATCCCCTCACGCTCGGCAGCAGCACCGACCTCGCGGCTGGCCTCGCGCCACCGCTCCCGCCACAGGTAGCTGCGGAGGGCGTCGCGGACGACCTCGCTTCGGGTCCGCCCCTGGGCGGCGGCGAGATCGTCGGTGCTGCGGCTCAGCTCGTCAGGCAGCGAGACGGAAAGAAGCTTGCTCATTGCGATGTGAAATTACCATATGCGCGTGCAGCGCGAAACGGCGTGAGCGCTGGCGTGAGGCGGGGCTCCTCGGTTTGTAGCCTCAGGCCATCCGCGCGGCGGCTGCGTGTTGGTTGCGCGATGGTCTAGACACTCGACGTTCCGCTCGATCAGCAGCGCCTCGGTGAGCCGGATCGCGGCGGCGTCGTTGGGGAAGATGCCGACGACGTCACTTCGGCGGCCGGTCCCGGGGACCGGCCGGAGGAGCTCCGGCCTCTACGTGCTCGTTACACCACTTCTACCGACGTGACCGCTCCCGGTCAGTCGCTGAGCAGGGTTGCGAGGACGGCGGCGCGCAAGAGACGATCAATGTGACGGCCGGTTGTGAGGGTTATGGAAGCCGCCTGCGCGCGCGAAGCCGCCCCGACTCAATGAGGTGAGGTCAACCGCGCTCCAGCGACTCAGGCGCTCGGCGCAGCGCGCTGCGGAGCATCAAGGAAGTGGTCACTGGCCCGCGAAACGTTCGGCCAGCTCCGCCCGCGAGTGGATATCGAGCTTCTGGTAGACGTGACGCAGGTGGTACTCGACGGTCTTCGGGCTGACGAAGATCGCGGCGGCGGCCTCGCGGGTGGTCTTCCCGTCCGCCAGGAGCCGGGCGATCTGCAGCTCCTGCGGCGTGAGGTCATCGAGCGTGCTGGGATCTCGACGGCGTGCCGTCTCCCCCGTCGCCGCGAGCTCGGCCTCGGCCTGGTCGGCCCACGGACCGGCCCCGAGCCGCTCGAAGGTGGCCAGCGCCGAGCGCAGCCGCTCGCGGGCGTCGACGCGCCGGCGCGCACGCCGCAGACGCGCCCCGTGGGCGAGGCGGGTGCGGGCGGTCTCGAAGACGTCCGGCGTGCGGTCGTGGAGTCGAAGGGCCTCATCGAAGCAGGCGTCCATCCGGTCGGGACCGGCAAGCAGCCCACGGCAGCGGGCGGCGCGGGCGAGGGCCCAGGGCTGCCCCTTCGCCTCGGCACGGGCGATGAACTCCGCGGCGGCTGAAGCCGCGTCGTCGTCGCGGCGCAGACGGATGTAGGCATCGACCAGCTCCGGTGCCGGGGAGAGGTCGACGTCGGCGATGCCCTGCTCGCTGAGCGCCTCGGCCTGGGCCTCGTAATGCTCGATTGCCGCACCGGGGCGACCGAGCCCGAGCTCGAGGTCTCCCAGCGACTGGATCGCCCAGACCCTGTAGAGGCCGACCCCGAGCTCGCGGCACAGCGTCGCCGCTCTGGCCGCGTGCTCGCGGCAGGCCGCCTCGCGCCCCTGCCTGGCCTCCAGCCAGGCAAGGCCCGCGAGAGCCGAGCCCAGTTCGACCCTCTGCCCGGTCTCGTTCGCCAGCCGGATCGCTTCGTCATAGCTGGCCTGCGCCGCCGGCCACTGGTCGGTCGTCGCCTGGTCGCGGGCAAGGATGTGGAGCAGAGGCGGAAGAACGCCGACCGCGACCTCGGCCCGGGCGCGTTCGAACGCCCGCTCGATCCATGCTCGACCCGCGTCGGCCTCGCGTAGCCACAGGGGCCCGACAGCGGCCCAGATCAGCAGCTCGGGATCGTCGCGGAGCTCGTCCGCCCCCTCTGCGATCCCGACCGCCTGGCGAACCGCTGCCGCGCCGGCATCGCCCTTGCCGTCGGCGACCAGCGCCATGCCGTTTGCGATCGTGGCGAAGAACTGCACCCGGCGAGAGCGATGGCGCCGCGCCAGCTCCATGGCGCGATTGGCCGCCGAGACCATCGCCGGCGTGTCGCCTGCGTAGAAGCATCCGTGCACCGCCTGAGCCAGCATGACCACGGCCGCTTCCGGGTCGGCATCAGCGATCTTCGCGGCCGCACCGACGATCAGCGGATACCCGTCCATCACCGGACCGCGTCTGACCGCCACCTGGCCGCGGAGGTGATCGACCCGCGCTGACAGCGACGCCGTCGTCGCGTAGGGGTCCACGTCATCGAGGCGAGCAAGCGTTCGGCTCGCGTCCCCCGCCAGCCATGCCGACTCGGCGGCGGCAAAGAGCATCCGGCCGCGTGCATCGTCCGCCGAGGCGAGCCCGGCGCCGCGCTCGAACGCCGCCGCAGCGACCGCGTAGGCACTGCGCTCGCGTGCCCGGGCGCCGGCCCGCTCGAGCGCGGCGGCCGCCGGCTCGTCCGGACCGACGCTCGCCGCCGCCAGGTGCCAGGCGCGCCGATCGATCTCGTGGTCGGGCAGCACGGCCGCAAGCGCGGCATGCGCGGCCCGCCGCTCTGACGCCGGCGCGTCCGCATACAGGGCGGCGCGAGCGAGCGGGTGGCCGAAGACCACCTCGCCGGCATCGAGCGTGACCAGGCCCGCACCCTCCGCCGTCACCAGGTCATCGATCTCCAGGCCGAGTGACGCAGCCGCCCGCTCGAGGGTCGCCAAGTCGCCGGTGTCGCTCGTCGCCGCGACGACGAGCATGCGCCGGGTCGGTTCGGGGAGCCGACCGAAGCGATGCAGGAACGCGGTCGCGATGTCGGTCGAGATCGGCACCGGCTCATCGGGGGACGCCGAAACGAGCCGATCTCCCTCGGAGGCCAGCGCCAGCAGCGCCAGCGGGTTGCCCCCCGTCGTACGGATCAGGCGCTCGGCGACATCGCCCGGGAGGCCGGATGCATCGAGCAGCGCGGCCGCGTCGGGACGAGCGAGCCCCGCGACCCGCAGCACGCGCAGATCGGACCCGTCGAGGAGGGACGCCTCTCCCTCGCGGGTCGCGAGAACCAGCGCGATCGGGTCCGCGACCAGCCGCCGGGCCGCGAACCGAAGCGCCTCGGCGCTGGAGCCGTCGAGCCAGTGGGCGTCGTCGACCAGCAGCACCAGCGGGCCCTCCTCGGCGCTCGCCGAGAGGAGGCTGAGCGTCGCGGCGCCGATCGCGAACCGGTCGCCGGGCCGGGCGGGGCCGAGCGCCAGCGCACCGGCGAGCGCGGCAGCCTGGGGAGCCGGGATCCGGTCGATCGCCGGCAGCGCCGGGCGCAGCAGCTCGGCGAGGCCGGCGAACGGGATCTCGGCCTCCGACTCGATCCCGCGCGCCCGCAGCACCCGCATCCCATCCGCCTGCTGCGCCGCGTAGTCGAGCAGCGCCGTCTTGCCGATCCCGGGCTCCCCGACGAGCGCCAGGACGCCGCTGCGTCCGCCTCTCGCCTCGGCCAGGAGGCGGTCGAGCGCAAGCCGCTCGCTGTCGCGGCCCAACAGCATGCGGCGATCTTAGGTGCCCCCCTGATGCGACGGCCGATGCGCGGTCCTACGGTCGCGGAAATCGACCTGAAGGAGCAACCCATGACCACCACCGAACAGCCCGTCGAGATCGACGCCGACAAGCTCAACCAGTTCGTCTTCCGTGCCGTGGAGGAGGTCGGCGCGACCCTGAACGCGGCGCTCGTCGTGATGGGGGACAAGCTCGGCCTCTACCGGGCGCTGGCTGAGGTGGGGTCGATGACCCCGGTCGAGCTGGCGCGGCGCAGCGGCGCCAGCGAGCGCTACGTGCGTGAATGGCTGAACGCCCAGGCGGCGGGCGGATACGTGGACTACGACCCGGCGAGCGGGAGCTATGGACTGCCCCCCGAGCAGACGGCGGCGCTGACCGACGAGCAGAGCCCCGCCTACCTGCCCGGGTTCTTTCAGATCGCGCTCGGCACCGTGATCGACTCGCCACGGATAACCGAGGCGGCGCGCAGCGGCGGGGGCGTTGGCTGGCATGAGCACAACCACGACGTGTTCGACGGCTGCGAGCGCTTCTTCCGCCCCGGCTACAACGCGGCCCTGGTCTCGGATTGGCTACCGGCGCTCGACGGCGTGGTCGACAAGCTCGAAGCCGGCGCCAGGGTCGCCGACATCGGCTGCGGACACGGTTCCTCGACGATCCTGATGGCCGAGGCGTTCCCGAGCTCGACGTTCGTGGGATCCGACTACCACGAGGGCTCGATCGAGACCGCCCGCCGCCGCGCCGACGAGGCGGGCGTGGCCGATCGCGTCCGGTTCGAGACCGCGGCAGCCGGCACCGACCACGGCGACGGCTACGAGCTCGTGACGATGTTCGACTGCCTGCACGACATGGGCGACCCGGTCGGGGCGGCGCGGCAGGTCCATCGGATGCTCTCGTCCGACGGGACCTGGCTGATCGTCGAGCCGATGGCCGGCGACCGGGTCGAGGACAACCTCAATCCCGTCGGGCGCGCGTTCTACGGCTTCTCGACGTTCCTCTGCACGCCGGCGTCGCTGTCCCAGGAGGTCGGGCTTGCGCTGGGTGCCCAGGCGGGCGAAGCGAGGATCGGCGACGTCGTGGCGGCGGGAGGATTCACCCGGTTCCGGCGGGCCAGCGAGACCCCGTTCAACCTCGTCTTCGAGGCGCGGCCATGAGCACTACGATCGACCTCATGGACCGCTGCGACAGTGAGGTCCAGGAGATGATCGTCAGCACCGTCCTCGACTACTTCGAGGGTTGGTTCGACGGCGACGCCGGTCGCATGGAGCGAGCCCTGCACCGGGACCTCGTCAAGCGGCAGGCAGGCGAAGACCTCGGCGTGACGACGAAGCAGCGGATGGTCGAGCTGACGGAGCGAGGCGAAGGGGAAGCGGACGCGGCCGATCGGCGCGTCGAGGTGCAGGTCGAGGGCGTCTACGAGGACATCGCCAGCGTCACCGTCCACACCGCGACCTACCACGAGTACGTGCACCTCGTGCGCACGGCCGAGGGCTGGAGGATCGCGAATGCGCTCTGGCGCTTCAGCTGACCCCGTCGCCGCCGGGCCCGGCGACCCGGGTCCGGCCGTGCCGGTTCCGACGGGTCACCCGAAACGGCCCGTGAGGTCGGGCGACGAGCAATCGCGGGCCCGCTATCCCGACGAGGAGGGCATATCGAGCGCGACGGGGTGCGCGTGTTCTGGGAACGCTACGGAGAGGGGGAGCCCACCGTGCTGCTGCTCCCCACCTGGACGCTCGTTCACTCGCGCGTCTGGAAGGCGCAGATCGCCTACCTCGCCCGCCACTTCCGCGTCGTCACCTTCGACCCGCGGGGGAACGGCAAGTCCGACCGCCCGGTGGATGCCGCCCGCTACGCCGAGTCGGAATTCGCGGCCGACGCGGTGGCGGTGATGGACGCGACGAGAACCGACAGGGCGGTGATCGTCGGCTTCTCGCGGGGTGCGCAGCGGGCGCTGCTGCTCGCCGCGGAGAACCCCGAGCGAGTGCTGGCTGCCGCGTTCATCGGACCCTGGTTCCCGGCGAGCCGCCTCGGCGGGCTGCGGTGGCGGGTGATGGCGCATCCGCGCCTGCGCCGCCTCATGTTCCGCCCGCCGCTCGTGGCGCGCTGGTGGGGGAAGTTCAACGCGGTCCACTGGCGCGACGACTACGGCGACTTCGTCGAGTGGTTCGTCCGGCGGATGTTCAACACGCCCCATTCGACCAAGCAGATCGAGGACGCGATCGGGTGGGCCCACGAAACCGACCCCGAGACGCTGATCGCAAGTTCAATCGCGGAGCGAGCCACTGCGGCCACCCGTCGCGATCAGCTTGCGCTCGCGCGCCGGGTGCGCTGCCCGGTGCTGGTGATCTCGGCACCCAACGACAAGATCAACGCGCATGCCGACGCCAAGTCGCTGGCCGCGGCAACGGGAGGCGAGCTGGTGCGTGTGGCCGATGGCGGCCACGCTCCGCACGCGCGCAAGCCGGTGCCGGTCAACCTCGCGCTGCACAGGCTCGCCGAGCGCTCTCGGGCGGGTCGGAACGGACGGCCCTCCCGCGATCCGACCGTCCATCGCACCGACGGACGGCCCAGGGCCCTGTACGTCAGCTCGCCGATCGGGCTCGGCCACGCGCAGCGCGATGTCGCGATCGCCAACGAGCTGCGCGCACTCCAGCCCGATCTCGAGATCGACTGGCTCGCCCAGCACCCGGTCACCAAGGTTCTCGCGGGCGCCGGGGAGCGCATCCACCCCGCCAGCCGACACCTCGCCAACGAGTCGGGCCACTTCGAGTCCGAGTCGGCCGAGCACGACCTGCACTGCTTCCACGCCTGGCGGCGCATGGACGAGATCCTGATCGCAAACTTCATGGTCTTCCAGGAGGTCGCCCGCGACGGGGGCTATGACCTGTGGATCGCCGATGAGGGATGGGAGATCGACTACTACCTCCACGAGAACCCCAACGAGAAGCGTGCCGCCTACGCCTGGTTGACCGACTTCGTCGGATGGTTGCCGATGCCCGACGGCGGATCGGAGGAGGTATTCCTCGCCGCCGACTACAACGCCGAGATGGTCAGCCACATCGCCCGTCACCCCGAGGTGCGCGATCGCTCGTTGTTCGTCGGCAACCCCGAAGACGTCGTCGCCGACCGACTCGGCCCCGAGCTCCCGCTGATCCGCGACTGGACCGAGAGCAACTTCGACTTCGTCGGCTACGTCTCCGGCTTCGACCCGGACCAGTTCGGCGACCGCTCGGCGCTGCGCGCGGAGCTCGGCTACCGCGACGACGAGCAGGTGTGCATCGTGACCGTCGGAGGGTCGGGCGTCGGGGCCCAGCTGTTGCGACGGGTGATCGCCGCGTTCCCGCAAGCCAAGGAGCGCGTGCCGGACCTGCGCATGATCGTCGTCGCCGGCCCGCGCATCGACCCGGAGTCCCTGCCGCAGGCCGAAGGCCTCGAGGTTCGAAGCTACGTCCACGATCTCTATCGCCACCTCGCTGCCTGCGACCTCGCGGTCGTCCAGGGCGGGCTGACGACGGCGATGGAGCTCACCGCCAGCAAGCGCCCGTTCCTGTACTTCCCCCTCCGTCACCACTTCGAGCAGAACTTCCATGTTGCGCACCGGCTCGACCGCTACGAGGCCGGCCGCCGGATGGACTACGAGACCGCGACGCCGGATGTGATCGCCGAGGCGATTGCCGCCGAGATCGGCCGTCCGGTCGAATGTCGCGACGTCGAGATCGACGGAGCGCGCCGCGCCGCCGCCCGGCTCTCGGAGATGATCCGCTGAGTCGTGACGGGATCGGGACCAGGCTCCGAGCGCATCGATCGAGTGCCGCGGACACTGCGTGTCGCGCCCCTGCGGGAGGTCTTCCTCGCAGCGATGACGCGGGGCGCCGACCCGGATAGCCTTGCCGCGTGAAGGGTGACGAGACTCTGGGTCCACCCCTGCCCGACGATCCACGGTTGCGAGAGGTGGCGGCTGCAATCGACGGCGCCGGAGTGTCGGCGGAGATCCTCGACGCCGGGCTGAAGATCGTCTTCGTCTCGAGCGAGGCAGCGCGAGCCTTCGGCATCGCCCCCGGCGAGGCCGGGCGCTTCTATGGCAAGTCCCTCGTGACCCGACAGCTCGAAGATCGTGACGTCGCCGGCATCACTGAGGCGAGCGCAGCGGGATGGTGGCAACAGGCCGTTCCGATCATGCGCCACTACCTGGCGCCTGGTGACCCGCGCTTCGACGAGTGCTTCGGTCCCCTGGCGGATGCCGCGTCACGGGTCTCGCCGATCGAACCGCCGCTCGCCTGGCATTCGAGGTACGAGTTCCTGCCGGACATCGCCCTCCACAAGACCGTTCTCGGTCAGGTCAGATTCCTCGAGATGCAGATCCGCAGCAAGTCAGGTGAGTTCTTGGGAATCCTCCGGTTCGCCCGCAGCAGCGTTCCCGAGAGTCTCCTCTCGCGACTTGGGCGCGGCGATTTGGGTCACTTCGAGCGAATGGATCGCGTCCGCGAGCCCGGGAGGCGGCAGGCGGCGATCATGTTCGCCGACCTCGAGGCATCGTCGGTGCTGTCGCGCCGCCTCTCGTCCCGCGGTTACTTCACGTTGGTGAGCGGGCTGACGGACCTGGTCGACTCGGCTGTCGTCGCTCGGTCCGGCATCGTCGGCAAGCACGCCGGCGATGGCGGATCCGCACTCTTTCTCGTCGATGAATTCGACGGCTCGGAGTCGGGTGCGGTCAAGGCGACCATCGATGCTGCGAGGGCGATCCGTGCCGGCGCGCCGGCGCTGGGATCCGATGGCGTCGACGTGACTGTGAACATCGGTCTCCACTGGGGATCGACGCTCGTGGTGGGCCAGGTCGCGACCAGTGGCCGACTGGAGGTCACCGCCCTCGGCGACCAGATGAACGAGTGCGCAAGGATCGAGACAGCGGCCACCGGCGGTTCGATCCTCGCCTCAAAGGAGGTGATCGAGCGACTCGACGCGGCAGATGCTGCGGAAGCGGGAGTCGAACCCGGATCCGTCTCCTATCAGCCGCTCGGCGAGCTCGAGGGGGCCGGCACAAAGGCGATCCGGGACGCTGGTGCGATCCCGGTTGCGCACATCTAGATGAGTAATTCCACGACCGAAGCAGCCGAGGTTGAGGGAATCGGCGAGGAAAGGCCGAAGTCGGCGGTGATCAAGTTCTCACCGTCGACCTGGAGGCCACGATGCACGCCGACCTCGACACTTTCCTCACCACCGTTTATTGCATGGCGGACGATCTCCTGCCCCGCAAGCCGAATAACGCCCGCCGCCGGGTCACCGACGCTGAGGTCGTCGCTCTCTGCGTCGGCCAAGCGATCATGGGAATCCCCGAGGACCCGCGCTTTCTCGCCCAGGCGCCGGCGCGGATCGGCCACCTGTTCCCCGAGCTGCCCAAGCAGCCCGGCTTCCACAAGCGTCGTCGCAAGCTCGCTGCGACGATCGAGCGGCTGGCGGCGATCCTCGCCGCCGAGTGCCCGGGCGCCGCAGACGACCTGCTGCTGGTCGACTCGACCCCCGTCGAGTGCGGTCGCTCGATCGACACCACCCGTCGCTCCGAACTCGGGCCCTGGTGCTCGCACGGCTACAGCGCAAGCCATTCCCGGCATTTCTGGGGGATGCGGCTGCATGCCGTCTTCGCCCCCGACGGAACCCCGCGCGCCTGGGGGCTTGCGCCCGCCAACGTCGGCGAGCGGGAGATGGCTACGGCGCTGCTCGCCAGCTCGCTCCGGGGCGGTGAGGTCGTCGTCGCCGACAAGGGTTACGCGGGCGCCGAGTTCGAGCGCGGGGTCGGGGAGATGGGTGCGATCCTCCTGCGGCCGGCGCGCCAGGACGAAAGCGGCCGCGGTCCCCATCTCGCTCCGATCCGCCAGCGGATCGAGTCGATCTTCCGGACCTGCAAGGACCTGCTCACGCTCGAGCGCCACGGGGCTCGCACGATCGACAACCTCAGGGCCCGGATCGCGTCGCGGATGCTGGCGCTCGCTGCGGGCATCTACATCAACGCCTGGCTCGGCCGGCCATCGCGATCGCTGGTCGCGTTCGTCGCCTGACGCCGTGGAATTGCTCATCTAGAGGCTTGATGGGGGTTCCGCGCGTGCGAGGGGCGAGCGCCGGGGTCTGCTCAGGCAAGGACGCAGCCCGCGTGGCGTGGCAGAGCCACGCGAGCGGGCGAGGACGCCGCCTGGGCGGCATCCGGCGCCGCCCGTCGTGCGTGGGGGACCCGCATCAAGCCTCTAGCTACTCCGGCTTCGCAGCTTGCCGTCTCGCGGGCGGCCATCGGTCTCGCCTGGTTCCCGGTCACCCCGGGTGCCGCTCCGCATGGAGGGCGGCCACCGGGCCGCGGTACGGTGCCGGCACTTCCTCAACCGCGATTGCCTGGAGGACGCCGGTGCCGGGCACCACCTGCCACATGTCGATCTCGCTCGACGGCTTCGTCGCCGGGCCGGACCAGAGCCGGGAGAATCCGCTGGGGAAGCGCGGCAGGGAGCTCCATGGCTGGCACATCGGCGACGAGCGCGCGAACGACGCCGATGCGACGGCGGAGGGCTGGCTCATGCGACCGCGCGGGGCCTACGTCATGGGCCGCAACATGTTCGGGCCGATTCGCGGCGAATGGGATGAGGACTGGGATGGATGGTGGGGCTCCGAGCCGCCCTACCACGCGCCGGTCTTCGTGCTCACCCACCACACCCGCGAGCCGATCGAGATGGAGGGCGGCACGAGCTTCCACTTCGTCACCGAGGGCTTCGAGGCCGCATACGCGCAGGCACGTGAGGCGGCCGGCGAGGATGGCATCGACATCGCGGGCGGCGCCTCGACCGTCCGGCAGGCCCTCGGCGCCGGAGTGATCGACGAGCTCACGCTTGACGTGGTCCCGGTCCTGCTCGGGTCCGGCGAGCGGCTGTTCGACGGAGTCGAGTCGCTCGGGTTCGAGCCGGCCGAGGTGCTCCACTCTCCGCTCGCCACGCACATCCGCTACCGGCGGGCGGGGCGAGGTGTGGCTCGCGCGTAGCGCTCCCAACTGGATTCGAACCGGTGACCTTCGGTTTCGATGATCTCGCCGTCGACCTCGGGCTCGGTGAGCTCCTGCCGGATGGCTGCGCTGACTTTCGGTAGCAGGTCGAGGTGGGCGCGCCTGGCGGCCGCCGATGCCGCGGCGTAGGTGTCGGGTGAGAGCAGGCCGTTGTTGCGGTAGATGTCGATTGCGGCGGTCGTCGAGTCCGGCCATCATCGCTGCGAGCTTTGCCCCCTTCGAGGGCCTCACCGAGGATGTCCGAATCGTCGTGGAACTTCAGCGGCGGTCCCTGACTTGACGATCAGACGGTAGCGGTCTCGACCACCTCCTTCCGGCTCGCCGCTGGAGGCGGCGAGGGCAACGAACGAAGGGCCCCCCGCTCGATCGCGATCACGAGCCTGGCGAGGTCGCGGTAGCCGATGATCCGCCGGAACTGGTCCTCGGCGACGAGCATCCCGGCAGCGGTCCAGCGCTTGCGCATGTCGCCGTCCTGCCAGCGCTTGCCGTTGCGCTGCGCGTGGCGGACGATCTCGATCATCAACTCGCAGGGATTGGTCGAGCAGAGCGTCTTTGCGAGCTGGCCCGAGATCCCGAGGCGCATCAGAGTCAGCGTCTCCTCGAGGCCCTCGCGCAGTGAAGCCGCCGCATCGGGCCAGCTGCGCTCGAGCTCAGAGGCGAGCAGCCCCAGCCGCTGGCGAGCGAGCTCGGGGTTGGTCAGCGACCAGGCGCCTCGCAGTCTCGAGCGGATCGCCTCGCGATCCCGCTCGGGCAGCAGATCGGTGACGTTGCGCTCCTTGTGGCGATGACAGCGCTGGACGAGAGCGTGGGAGCCGAAGACGTCGCGGATCGCTCGTTGCAGCGCCTTGCCGCCGTCGATCACGAACAGGATCGCCTGATCGGGATCGAGGCCACGGTCGACCAGGTCGGCGAGCAGCGTCGCCGCCAGCGTCGCGTTCTCGGTGCTCCCCTCCCAGAGGCCGAGCGGCACCTTGACCCCCTCGGTCGTGATCCCGAGGCAGACGACGTGCGTGCGCCCGGCGATCTCGAGCCCGTCGAGCATCATCACCGCCAGGCGCACGTCCTCCAAGCGCCGCGCCATGAGCTCGCCGAGCGCCGTCCGGGTGCGCTCGACGAACATCTCCGAGACCGAGCTGCGCGACGTCGCCGTCGATGAGCGCTCGACCTCGGAGCCGACGGGCTCGCCGGCCCCGGCGAAGCGGCGGTTCGAGACGCCGGCCAGCATCCGGTCCATGACCGCGCGGGTCAGCGGGTCGCGCGCGGCGAAGTGCTCGTAGGTGCGAGCGGCAGCTCATGGGCAGCGTCAGCCGTTCGGAGCCTTGGGGCGCCGGACCCTGATCCGCCGACCACCGAGCGTCAGCGAGCCGTTCTCGTGACCGTGGCGGGTGGCCGTGCGCTCGGGGTCGTGCTTGCCCTTGGGCCCGACCACCTCATCGACCTCGGCTTCCATCAGCTCGTGCACGACGCCGAGCCCGACGCCGACGCTGAGGGCGAGCAGACCCTCCCTCGCTGCACCGACGAGTTCGCCGAGCGCTTCGGAGATCTCGGCAGGCAGCGGGCTCTCGGGTTGCTCGATCGCCGTGGCGACCTTCGGGGCGGGTACCTTCTTCATGGCGGTTCCTCCTGTTCCTCGTCCTAGTCGGACTTGGTTTGATCGCCCCGAACGCTCCCAACGGGAGCGGACGAGGCGGGAGGACCGCCGCCTCAAGTTCTACGAACTACCGGACAACCTCCGACGGTGCCCAGGCGCGAGAGCGGCTCGGGTCGGTCCTCGAGCGGTTCCGCGGAGCAGTCCCGAAGGTCGCGGAGCTGCTCGAGGGCGCCGAGGAGGACCTGCTCGCCTTCTACCGGTTCCCGAGCTCGCACTGGCCGAAGCTCAGGAGCATGAACCCGCTCGAGCGGGTCAACAAGGAGATCGGCCGTCGCTCCGACGTCGTCGGGATCTTCCCCAACGACGCCGCCGCGATCCGCCTCTGCGGGGCGCTGCTGATCGAGCAGAACGACGAATGGCTGGTCGGCCGCCGCTACCTCTCGGCCGAATCGCTCGCCCTGCTCCTCGAGGAGCAGGGCGACGAGGAACCGGAGGAGGTGAGCCAGCTACAAGCCGCCAGCTGAGCCGATGAGTCGGTTACACCACTTCAGGCGACTTGACTCGAGATCTACCCGCACCCGCGGAGAGCTATCCGCCCTCAAATGTGAAGCCCGCGCCGGGTCAAGACATAGTTGACTTTCGCCCGCAATGACGTCCGACCTGCATCCGGAGCGAGGTGTCGAGCCGCCCGGGTTCGTCGTCCGCTCAAGCACCCTTTCCCAGGCGTTCTCGGTGGCGCGCCGGGCTCATTCAGGGCATACTCGCGGTGGGCACGGCAGGCCGTACTTCGAGCACCCGATCCAGGTCGCCGAGCTTCTTCGCGACCAGGGCTACGACGAGGACGTCTGCGCAGCTGGCCTGCTGCACGACGTGGTCGAGGACTCGGGCATGACGGTCGGCGATGTGAGTGAGAGGTTCGGCCCGAGGGTCGCCGTGCTCGTTGCGGCATTGACCGAAGACACGACGATCGAGGACTGGGAACTCCGGAAAATCGCGTTGCGCGGGAGCGCCGCGGAGTCCGGGGTCGAGGGCGTCGCGATCTACATCGCCGACAAGCTCGCGAATCTCCACGACTGGCGCGTCGTCTACTCCGAGGTCGGCGAGCGGTCCGTCGAGTTCTTCAAGGCTCCGACCCTCGCCGCCAGGCTCCGCGCCTGGAGGGCAGACCTAGAGATGGGCGAGCGGGCTGCGCCGCAGCTGGCGCTCAACCGACGCTTCCGCCAGGAACTGGAGCAGTTCGAGGAAGAGGTGACCTTGCACGGCTAGGTCACTGCTGCCGGCTTCGAGTGCCTCACCGGCGAGTCCTCGCTCCCCTGCTCCCCCGGCTGGACCTTCGGGATTCCCCTCGTGAACGCGAGGGCCACCAAGGCGAACATCGCCATGGCCGCAATTGCGGCTCGAAGCCCGTCGATGCGGCTCTCGGCATTGGCGTCGACCACCGCGTCGGCCGTCGGCTGCGGGATGCCCGCGTCCGACAGCGCCGTTTGGAGGTCGTCGTCGGACACGAACTCGATGCCGCTGGATAGTTCGGTCTGCGCTTGATCGGCGAGGGCCTCTGGGACGCCAGGCTGGTCCTGGACGTTGGTGAGAAACGAGGCCGTCAGCGCGGAGATCAGGATGGCACCAGCCAAAGCCGTTCCGATCGAGGCGCCGAGCTGAGTACCGGTGTTCTGGAGCCCCCCGACTTCGCCGCTCTGCTCGTCGGGCACCGACGAGACGGTGACGCTCCCGAGCTGCGAAGCCAGGCATCCAAGACCCGAGCCGGCGAGCAGCAGCGGCCAGGTGATGATCTCGGGACCTGCGCCGATGTCCAAGAGGCTGAGGAGAAGCACGAGCCCCGCGAAAAGCAGCATGAATCCGATTCGGGCGACCCGGCGCGGATTTGCTTTCGGGAAGAGCTTCGGAACCCCGACGGCGAATGCGAGGAGCGTCAGCGAGAGCGGCAACAGCCGCACGCCGGTCTCCACTGCCGACAGGCCGAGGGCGACCGAGAGAAAGAGCGGGATCGTGAAGAAGATCCCCGCTTGGACGAGGAACATGAACAACCACGAGAACACGCCGTTGCGCAGCTGTAGGTTGCGGAGCATCGAGGGGTCGATCAGGGCGCCCTCCCCGCGCCGGATCCTGCGGTTCTCCCAGACGAGGAAGGCTGCCAGCGTGACGCCGCCCGCCAGGATCATCCAGATCACCGGCGACAGCCCGAAGATCGTCGGCGCATCGGGCTTCGCCTGGACGAATCCCCATGTGCCGGCCTTGAGGATCCCGAGCACGATCAGGCCGAGACCGCCCGCAGAGAGGGCCGTTCCGCCGAGATCGAGGCGAACCCCTTCCTCGGGCGGGGTGTCCTGCATCCGGCGGCCAGCGAGAAGGATGACCGCGACGATCAGGACCTCGCCGGCGAACACCCACCGCCACGAGGCATAAGTGGTGAACAGGCCGCCGATGACTGGGCCCAGAGCGGCGGCGATCGCACCGGCGGCGGCCACGAGGCCGTAGGCGCGCGCGGTCGGTCGGGCCGGCCGAAATTGGAAGCGACCAAGGCGACGATCGCGGGCATGATCATCACTGCGCCGAAGCCTTCGAGGAACGACCAGCCGAAGATCAGAACGGGGAGGCTCTGCGACAACGCCGTGGTCAGCGAACCGCAGGCGTAGACGACGCACCCGATCGTGAAGATCCGCTTCCGTCCGACGATCTCGCCGAGCTTCCCGCCGGTGATCATCAGGGATGCCATCACCAGCGTGTAGAGGGTGATTGCCGTCTGGATGCCGGTGACGGTCGTGCCGAGGTCGTCGGCGACGGTGGCGATCGCCGTGTTCATCACGGTCGTGTCCAGGGCCATGACGAACTGGCCCGCGGCCAAAGTCGCCAGGACGATCCCGGCCGCTGCCGCCGCGGTACTGGTGCTCTTACTCACTTCACTCCTCCGCTGCAGGGACGATCGACCAGCGCCCGGCTCCCCGCATGCTCATGCAGAGAGCGGACGCTGCGCCGCACCGATCAGGCTTCCAGCACCTTCGACTTCTCGCGCTCGAACTCCTCGTCGGTGAGGATCCCCTGACTGTGGAGCTCGCCGAGCTCCTTGAGCCGCGTCAGGTCGTCCTCGCTCGCCCCGGCTGCGGCCGGTGCCGCGGCGGGGGGCGGTCCAGCGGGTGCAGCGCCCTGGGGGGCTGCCTGCTGCTCGGCTTCCTTCGCATCGTGGTGCTTCTTTGCGGCCATGGCGGCTCCGCCGACCGCTGCAACCCTTCGTCTGCGTTGGCGTCTGTCTCGTCCCATTGTCATCCGCTCCTCTTCGATTGGGGCCGTCCGCTGACGGCCCCGTTTTCACCAGGTCAGCTCGATCTCGAGCTCGCGCTCGTCGGTCTCGACCTCGAGCTCGACCTTGAGATGAACCTCGTCGGGGACGTGGAACTTGATCTTCATCCCGTCCTTCTCGAACTCGACGTCGCTGTCGGTGGCCAGCTGGTCTGCGATCGCACGCAGGCGCCCGGCCGCCTCCTCCCGCCCCAGTGTTTCCTTCTGCTCGACTTCGATGATGTCCATCGGCCTTCTCCTTCGTTCGTTGTCATCTGTCCGTTCCAAACTCGGTTCCCGCGGCGCGGTTCGGGCCGTTCGGCGCGGCTCGCTCGTGCCCGGTCGCGCGGCGAAACAGGAATCGAATCCCGTCTGCCAGGCCTTCGGGAATGGCGGCAGAAGGCGAGGCGCCCGGATGCCCGCGGGCGATCCGCACCCGCAGCGCGGCCGGCCTGATCCGGAACCGAAGCGGCGACTCCAGCACCGTGGCCTCGCCGTCGATCCCCGCGGCGATCCCGTCGTCTGCCTCGACCTCGAAGTTCGGGGCCGACCACTCGCGCCACGGTCGCTGAGGCAGCCGGCGGCGCTCGCCGCGGCCGGTCGGCGATCCGGCGACCGTGATCCCGAGCAGACCGTCGTCGATACGCGGCCGCGTCCCCGAGCCGACCGCGTGACCGAGCCGGTAGCGGTTGTTGGAGACGAGGATCGCGGCTCCCGAGGAATGCTGATGTCCGCCGGGACCGGTCCAACGGAGGTCGAGCCCCTGCCCTCCGGCCCGAGCGCTTCCGGCAGTGTGTCGAGGATCGTCCGCAATTTGGCATCGCGATAGCCCTCCCGCTGGACCGCCTCCGCGTAGAGACCAAGTGAGACGTTGTTGACGAACACCCCGGCCGTTCACCTCGGCGAGGTCGACGAGGCGCTCGCCTCCGTCGACGAATGCGTCGAGCGCACCGACCACGTCGTCGCGGTCGACCCCGGGGTCGAGCGCGAAATGGTTGCGGGTGCCCGCCGGTATGCAGGCGTAGGGGAGGTCGTGCTCGACGCGATCGCGGCGACGACCGCCTGCGATCCGTCGCCGCCGGCCATCGCCAGCCCGTCGGCTCCTCCGTCGACGGCGCCCCTGACGAGATCCCAGAGATCGTCGCCAGGGCGCAGCTCGATCGGCTCGATCCCGCGGGCCCGGGCCTCGTCGGGCAGGTGGAAGCGCTGGGCTTTCCCGCCGCCGGACTTCGGGTTGTAGAAGAGCACCGGCCGGAGCGGCGGTCGCGCTTCGGCGAGCGTGACGTGGACCGCCACCGCGGCCTTGGCTGCGGTCATGGCGGCCAGGGCCGCCGCAGCGATCACGATCGCATCCCACACGCCGCCGTCGAGGATCACGACGAGCAGACAGGCCAGCACGAGAACGACCGCGCCGCCGAGGCCGGCGACTCGCGCGGCACCCCGGCGGAGCAGGCCGTACCAAGCCGCGGCGGCGGCGCCGATCAGCAGAGCGGCGATGACCAATCCCCGCGGGAAGTTGGCGATCGCCGAGTACGCGGCCGCGGCAACGGTCAGCGCCCCGAGGATCAGCGCGGCGAATGCTGCCAGCCGGATCCTCGACGCTGAACGCACGCTCGACCTGCCGCTCTCAGGCGTCATACTCCGCGCTGATCCGCCCCGACGCGATGGCTTCCTCGACCACCGCGTAGTCGCGCTCGTTCTGATCGGCGTAGGCCTCGGCGAAATCAGCCAGGGCCCGGTCGAAGGCGTCGCCGCCGCCGAGGTAGGCGGCGATCGCGACGCTGTCGCCTCCCCGGGCGTGGGCGCGGGCGAGCGTCCGCCCGCAGACCCCGGCGTAGTAGGCCATCGCGGTCGGGTTCATCTTCTCGATCAGCGCCGAGCCCTTCGCGTCCCACAGTTGACGGACATAGTAATCGCGCTCGATACCGTCGATGCCGCTGGTGCGAACCCAGCCAAGCATGATGTCGCCGGCGGCCTGCATCAGCCGCTGGCCCTCGACGACTCGCTGGCCGTGCTGCTCGTACTCGCTGTCGCCGAGGAACGGCTCGAGCACCGACGCTTCCGCCTCCTTGAACTGCAGGAACAGCGGATCGGCGTTGTCGCGACCGAGCATCAGCATGATCCAGGCACGGGTTCCGACGCTGCCGACGCCGACGACCTTGCGGGCGGCATCGACGTAGCGGAACTGCTCCAGCAGGTGCCGGCGGTCGCCGGACAGCGTCGAGCGGTAGGAGCGGATTATGGTCCTGAGTGCTTCGTCAACGCGCTTGTGGTGCTTGGCGTCGAACACCACATGGATCGGGACGATCACCGGCGGGTCGTTGCGGATCCGCAGCTCCCCGTCGACGGACTCGGTCAGCTTGCCGAAGGCCCTGAGGCTGTCCTTCGAGCGCGCCTTTGCGATGGTCTTCTCCGCGCGCTTCAGCTGTTTCTTCGTGCCCGCCTCGGCGACCCCGGCGAGGACCTCATCGATGTCGATCCGGGAGTACCAGACGTCGAGGTTGCACTCGCCGGCGTGAGCCCGCATCGCTTCTCGGTAGGTGCGGCCGACCTCGCGGTTGACACCTTCACGGTCCCGCTTCTTGAAGCCGCGATCGCGGCCCGCGATCGCAAAGCTGGCGACCAGGCGTTTGACGTCCCACTCGAACGGGCCGGGCAGCGTCTCGTCGAAGTCATTGCAGTCGAAGACCAGGCTCCGGTCGGGGGCGGCGAAGGTCCCGAAGTTCGAGAGGTGAGCGTCCCCGCAGAGTTGGGTCTCGAGGCCGGTCCTCGGCAGCCCGGCAAGGTCGGCTGCCATCAGATAGGCAGCGCCGCGATAGAAGGTGAACGGCGAGGCCGTCATGCGCCCGTAGCGCAGCGGCACGAGCTCGGGGACTCGGGTGGCCGCCTGCTCTTCGAGCAGGTCGACCGGATCGCGCCGGTCCGCTGCCGGCTCCCAGGCGGAATGCGAGCTCCGCGGAACCTCCTTGCGGACCGCACGACCGCGCTCGATCCGCTCGTCGACGGTCGGGTGCTCGACAACTGTTTCCTTCTTGCTCATCGCTCTCCTTGTGTTGTCTCGCAGGGCCGGGAAACCGGCTCTGCGGCGCTAAGCGCCCCGGGCAGCGTCCCGAGCCAGGTCGCGGCCGTGCGCGGTCAGTGCCCAGATGACGGCGATGTCGATAGCGATCACGACCACCGCCCAGACCGGGTAGTACGGCAGCCATGCGAAGTTGATGACCGCACTGATGATCGCCACGATCACGCCCACGGTCCGCGCAGCGACGTTCCCGCTGAAGATCCCGAATCCGGCCGCGACCACGCCGATGCCGACGAGCAGATGGATCCAGCCCCAGGTGGTCGTGTCGAAGTTGAAGACCCAGTCCTGGGTCCGGACGAGGATGTCATCCTCGGCGATGCCGGCGATGCCGGCGAGGATCGCGAAACAGCCGCCGAGCATCAACATGATCGCTGCGAATGTCGCCCACCCCATCGCCCATCCGCTGGTGTCGTCGTTCATTCCTGGACTCCTTCTGCCCGACCAGCGTCAGGCTGCGTTTGATCGAACTCGGCGCTTCCCTGTGAAGCCACCCTAACCGACGCCGTGTCGACAGCGTGCGGGTGGATCTGACGGGATCAAATCCGTGCCCACTACCGAGGTAGCGGGCGGAGACCACTTGGCCGTTGCCGGGGGTAGGGTCGCGGGACTTACGGGTGGAGTCGCCGGACTTACTTCAGACTGTCGCCGCCATAGATCACGCGCTCCCAGAACCAGAGGTTGGCCACAGCCAGGGCTTCGATTGCCTCGTCCGAGGGGCGCCCCAGGTGCTCAGCCATGACCATCGAGTTCATGAGCACGAGCGACTCGGCGACCAGTTGGGGATCGGGGACCGAGGTTCGGCCCGCCACATTCTCGTCGCGGATACGCGCGGCTGTGGCATCGATCAGATCCTGCAGGAGCCCGTACCGGTAACGCTGCGCAATGGCCTCGTCGTGGAAAGAGGCCTCGTGTGCCGCCCGGAGGACATTGCCGTGCTTGGCATAGACGCCAATCGCCGCTTTCAGGCCCTCCCGGAGCCTGTCCACGCCCCCGCCGCGATCATCGAACCAGATCGCGGCGGCGCCCATCATCTCGTCCTCCACGCGTCCGAGAAGGCCCAGCATCAGGTCGTTGCGGTCCGCGAAGTACGAGTAGAAGGTCGCTCGCTTCATCCCGGTCAGCTCCATCACCCCGCTGATCGTGAGGTGACGGAAATCCGATCGGCTCAGGAACTCATCAGCAGCGTCGAGGATCTCTGCCTCGGCGACCTCGGGCTGCCTGCGAATTCGTTTCGGGGCCTTCGCCATGGGTCTGCCGGCCCTCGTCCTTTCGAGTTCAGCGGTCCCGCCGCGGCGAGCGACCGGCTCCGAGCGACACCGGCGGGCAGGGGCACCCGCCAGCCTTACCCCGTGCGCGCCCTACTCGTTCGCGAGCTCGTCTTCGAGGGCGACGATAGCCACTCCGACGGCCTCCGCGATCTTTCCGGCAGCGGACATCGTTCGCGGCGTGCCGACAACGGGTGCGACTGCCACCAGGATGTCCTGAACCTGCTCGATCGTGACGCCGGACTCCATCGCGGGACCGAGGTGCATCAGATAGGAGCCGGCCGGCGCATCGACGGCGATTAGAGCCGCAAGCCGCGCGGCCAGAAGCGAGTTGTCGTCGAGTCCACACCGGGCGACCGACTCGGCTGTCATCGCGAGGATGGTGTCGAGGACGGGCGTCTCGGATTCGATCTCGGGCATGTGGTGCCTTTCGGATTGGGGAAACCGAACCTACACCGGGAATGCGGACGAGCGCATCCGGTCCGCCTACCCACCCGCTACGTGCTCGCCGCGGATCCCACGCGTATGAGTGGCGGCTACGGAAGCGACCCCGGAGGATTCACCGTACCTGCTGTCGACGCAGTGTCGATAAGGTCCGCCCCCGATGAGGATGGAGAGACCGCAGTTCAGCTTCCTCGGCCACCTGCCGCTCTCGCGGAGGGCAGCGGCTCTTGCGGAACAGCATCACAAGGGCCAGAAGCGGCTGGGCGACAGCGCCGGCTACATGCTGCACCTGTTCGAGGTCGCGTCGCTTCTCGACCGCTCGGGCTATCCCGACCATGTCGTAGCCGGCGCCATCCTGCATGACGTCCTCGAAGACACAGACGCTTTGCGGGACGAGCTCGACGCCGAGTTCGGAAGCGAAGTCGGCGAACTGGTTTCCCTCGTCAGCGACGATCCGACGATTCTCGACGAAGAGGAGCGGAAGGACGATGTCCGCGAACGGGTTCGCCGATCCAGCGACTATGCGGCCGTCCTCTACGCCGCCGACAAGATCTCGAAGGTCGGCGAGCTGCGCCTGCTCATGGCTTCTGACCCGAACGACCCACAGATCGAGGTCCGGCTTGGCCGCTACTCGAAGTCGTTGGCGATGCTCGCGGAGAAGATCCCGGACAACCGCCTCGTGGCGCTCTTGCGTTTCCTGCTCGAGGCGCTCGATCAGTTTCCGCCTCGACGATTCGTCGACGGCGCTTGGCGGCCCGGCATCAGCCGGACGACGGTGGTTGAGGGATAGTCAATGCAGGCTGCACCGCGGTCGTGCGGTCCGGGGACGCAGGCTGCTTCTCACCCCCTGCGGGTTGCTGCGGTGCGGCCGCGGTGCTTCCGCCGCTGCGGCCCCGAGCTCGATGAGTAGCCGCTACTGAGACGGTCCCGAATGATCCACTGTGCTCGCTGTCGACACCGCGTCGTTAGGGTGGCCGGCGTGCAATCCCGCACATCTCTGACACTGGAGCAGCTCCATGAGCGGCAGCCTCGCCAGCACCGCTCACGACTGCCTGGAGGCAACCGATGCTCGTAGCCGCCGACTATCCCTTCCTCGACATCCTCTGGACGATGATCATCTTCTTCAGCTGGGTGATCTGGATCTGGATCGTGATCGCGGTCCTCACCGACGTCTTCCGACGCCACGACATCGGCGGCTGGACGAAAGCCCTGTGGACGGTGTTCGTGATCGTGCTGCCGTTCCTGGGCGTGCTGATCTACCTGATCGCCCAGCACGACGGGATGCGCGAGCGCAACGAGAAGCAGATGCAGCAACAGCAGCAGGCGATGGACGACTACGTCAAGGAGACCGCCGGCGGCGGCTCGGCGACCGAGATCGCCAAGGCGAAGGAGCTGCTCGACTCCGGGGCGATCACCCAGGCCGAGTTCGACGCGATCAAGGCCAAGGCCATCTCCAATGACTGACTCCGAGGCTGCTGGAGCCCGATTCGAGCCGGCGGGCAAATCGAGATGCGCCTAGAAGACTACGCCTACATAGGCGACATGCAGACCGGAGCTCTGGTCAGCCGAGATGGCGCTGTGGATTGGCTATGCCTCCCGCGATTCGATTCGGCGTCGTGCTTTGCGGCGCTCGTCGGAAACGAGGAGCACGGCGTTTGGCGCCTCGCCCCGACTGGAGAGGTCCGTGGAAGTACCCGTCGCTACCGGCCCGGGACACTCGTGCTCGAAAACGAAATCGAGACAGCTGATGGTGCGGTTCGGGTCATCGACTTCATGCCCCGGCGCGTCGAGGGACCGCCGCGACTGATGCGAATCGTCGAGGGCCTGCGAGGCCGGGTGCCGATGAAGATGGAGATGGCGTTACGGCCGGACTACGGCTCGATCACGCCGTGGGTGGAGCACGCGCCGGATGGAGCGACCGCCACCGCGGGACCTGATGCGTTTCGCGTCAGCACCGCAGTGCCGCTTGAGATCCGCGACGGAACGTTGGCCGCCGACTTCGTCATCGCAGAAGGCGGACGCGAACGGTTCACGCTCTCCTGGCATGTCTCATTTGACGACACCCCGCCAGTCGAGGACGCCGATTCTGCGCTGGCCCGAACCGAGGCGTGGTGGCGTTCTTGGGGCGACCGCTGCACATATGACGGGCCCTACCGAGAGCACGTGCAGACCTCGCTCAGAGTGCTCAAGGCGATGACCTACGAACCGACCGGTGCCCTGGTCGCGGCGCCAACGACATCGCTGCCGGAGGACATCGGCGGCGTTCGCAACTGGGATTACCGCTGCTGCTGGCTGCGCGACTCAGTGCTTGCCTTGGAGGCCTTGCTCACTGCCGGGTATACCGACGAGGCCCTCGGCTTTCGCGACTGGATGAGCCGGGCCGGCACCGGCGATCCGGAGAAAGCCCAGATCATGTACGGGATCTTCGGCGAGCGCCGCCTGACGGAGTTCGAGCTCAGCGATCTCCCCGGGTACGAGGGTTCCGCGCCGGTGCGTGTCGGGAACGCGGCGTCCGAACAATTCCAGCTCGACGTCTACGGCGAAGTCGTCGGCGCGTTCTTCCTCGCCTCCGAGCATGGCGGCCGGGTCGATGAGCGACTCTGGCCCCGCTGGCGCACCCTGTTCGAGTTCGTCGAAACGATCTGGCGCGAGCCTGACGACGGGATCTGGGAGATGCGCGGCCCTCGCCACCACTTCACCCACTCCAAGGTGATGGCCTGGGTCGTCTTCGACCGCGCCGTCCAACTCGTCGAACGCTTCGGGCTCGACGCGCCCTTGGAGCGCTGGAAGCAGGTCCGCGACGAGATCCACCGAGAGGTCTGCGAGCGGGGATACGACGCCGAGCGACGGACGTTCACCCAGTACTACGGTTCGAGTGAGCTCGACGCGAGCGTCCTGACGATCCCGATAGTCGGCTTCCTGCCCGGCTCCGACGAGCGTGTGACCGGAACAATCGACGCAATCTCGCACGAGCTGGGCCGGGACGGGTTCGTCGGGCGCTACTCGACGGCGGAGTCCGACGACGGCCTGCCGGGCGACGAAGGGCAGTTTCTAGCCTGCTCGTTCTGGCTCGTCAGCGCGCTCGCGCTGAACGGCCGCGTCGGCGAAGCGCGGTCGCTGTTCGAGCGGCTCCTCAGCCTGACCAACGACCTCGGCCTGCTGGCCGAGGAGTACGACGTCGGCCGGCAGCGGCAGGTCGGCAACTTCCCCCAGGCGTTCAGCCATCTGACCCTGATCGGCGCGGCGAACGCGATCGCGGCCGCCGAGGCAGGACCAACCAACAAGCCTCGAGAGAAGAAAGCGACGACATGAAGACAGTGATCGTGGGCGGAGTCGCGGCGGGGGCATCGACGGGGGCCCGGCTGCGGCGCCTCGACGAGTCGGCGGAGATCGTCATCCTGGAGCGCGACCGCTACGTCTCGTTCGCGAACTGCGGCCTTCCGTACCACATCGGCGGCGCAATCCCGGAACGGGACAGCCTCCTGCTGCAGACGCCCGAGAGCCTCGCGAAGAGCCTCGCGCTGGACGTTCGGACCGGGCAGGAGGTGACCCGCATCGATCGCGATGCGAAGCTAGTCGAGGTTCGCGATCTCGCCGCGGAGCGGACGTATACCGAGTCATACGACAAGCTCGTGCTCTGTCCCGGGCCGAGCCGATTCGCCCCCGATCCCCGGTGCCGACGACCCGCGAGTCGGGGTGCTGCGCAACATCCCCGACATGGATCGCATCATCTCGGACCTCGGCGAGGGTGCTTCGAGCGCCGTCGTCGTCGACGGTAGCTACATCGGGCTCGAGCTGACCGAAGCGTTCCGGTCGCGCGGGCTCGCTACGACGGTCGTCGAGCGCACCGCCGATCTGATGCCTTGGCTCGATCACGAGATGACCCGGATCCTCGACTACCACGTCGGCACCCACGACGTGGACCTGCGGCTCGACACCTCGGCCGACGCCATCCGCGACGGCGAGGACGGCCGTCTGGTGGCAGATCTCTCCGACGGCACGTCGGTCGCGGCCGACGTGGTAGTGATGGCGGCCGGGGCGCGGCCGAACGTCGACCTGGCCCGCGAGGCGGGACTCGAGATCGGGCCCCGGGGAGGCATTGCGGTCGACCCGCAGATGCGGACCTCGGCACCCGACATCCTCGCGGCCGGCGACGCCGTCGAGACCCCCAACCTCCTCACCGGCGAGCCGGTGCTCTCGATGCTCGCCGGTCCAGCGAACCGCGAAGGCCGGATCGCCGCCGACACGATCGCCGGCCGCGACAGCTCCTACCGTGGCACCCAGGGGACCGCCGTCGTCAAGGTGTTCGACATGACAGCAGGCGGTACCGGCATGACCGAGGCCGAGTTGCGGGCCGCGGGCATCGATTTCCGCAAGGTGTACGACAACCACCCTGGGCACGCCGGCTACTACCCGGGCACCGCGCCGCTGTTTCTTAAGCTCCTCTTCGAACCGGCCGAGGGCAAGCTCCTCGGGGCCCAGGTGCTCGGCTGGGACGGCGTCGACAAGCGCATCGACGTCCTCGCAGTCGCGCTACGCGCGGGGATGACCGTCTTCGACCTCGAGCACCTCGAGCTTGCCTACGCGCCGCCGTATGGCTCGGCCAAAGACCCCGTCAACATGGTCGGGTTCCTCGGCTCGAACCTCCTGCGCGGCGACATAGATCTCTGGTATCCGGAGGACTATCCGGACTGCGCCGGGAACGTCACGATCCTCGACACCCGGACCGAGGCGGAGTACGACATGTGGCACATCCCCGAGGCGATCCTGATCCCCTACACCGAACTGCGCGAGCGACTCGACGAGGTGCCCCGGGACAAGCCCGTCTACATCCACTGCCGGTCGGGCTTCCGCAGCTACATCGCCTATTGCATCTTGAAGCAGAACGGGTGGGAGAATGTTGCCTTTCTCACCGGCGGGGCGATGATCTTCCACGGCTTTCACCGCACGCCGCTCGAGGTCGGAAAGGGCGGGATGCCGGTCATCGCCCACGCCGAGGACGAGCTCGCCAAGCGCCCGGGAGCGCTCACCCACGTCTGATGGCGACTCCGCGGTATGGGCGACCTGTGCCGAGCTCGTGCCATGCGCGCCGAGCACGCCGAAGGGCCGGTTCAATGCGGCATCGGCTCGCCTGTGGTGGGTGGATGATCACCACCGGAGCGCGCACTGCTCCGATCCGGAGTCGGGCATGGACACCTCAGGAGCACGCCCGGCCAGCCGGGCGGCGTCATCCTGGACCGTCGGTGAGGAGAGCCGGTAGTCGCCAGGCCCGAGGGCCCGCGGAGCTCGACCGCGAGACCGGCAAGACGGACTCGACCTGGTCGAGCGAGACCGACCCGAGAACCGCGCCAACGACGTCAAAGTCGACGACCGGGGAAGGGCCTGATCGGCATCGACGCCTACAAGCGCCCGACGCATGCAGCTCTGTACCGGATCGACAGCGGCAGCGCGACCTGTGTCGTCGACGGCCTGACGATCTCCAACGGGCCCGCGTTCGACGAGCCGCGCGGGCGCCTGTATCTGGCGGACACTGCAAGTTCGTCGTCGAGGGTCTTCGACATGGCGAACTGGTGCTCGGACCTCACTACCGTCGCTTCCTCGATTTCACGGATGAGCAGATCTGGCCGGACGGCATGACCGTCGATGACGACGGCATGCTGTGGGTTGCACTCGGGCGAACCGGCGCCGTCCACCGCTACCGCCCCGATGGGACGCGCGACGGCATCGTCGAGGTGCCGACGACGAACCCGAACTGGCCTGCTTCGGCGGCAGCGACGGAGGAGACTTCACATCACCACCTCGTGGACCGATTGCGAAGCGGACCATCGCGCATCCGAACCGCTCGCCGGCGCGATCTTCCGGTGCCGCCCCGGGGTGACCGGGCGACCCGCACCGAGGTGGGCGGGTCCCGCAAGTGCGCCACAACGCGACTCAACAGCGCCCACGGAAGGGGATACACGATGATCGAGCGAATGGCTCTGTTCGGCGCCTCCGGTGATCTGACCAGCCGCCTGCTGATGCCTGCGATCGCCCAGCTCGCCGAGGCCGACCCGCTGCCCAGCTTCACGGCTTCATCTCGGCATCGACATAGTGACGTCGACCGAGGCCCCGCTGCGCCATCGCCGGCAAGCTGGATAGCACGCGACGGTTTCCCTGGCTACGCGCGACGCCGTCGTAGAGATGCTCGCCGAGTCGCGTCGAGGCCATCAACCTGCTGGTCGCGCTCAAGCCGCTGATCGGAGCCGATCATCCGAATGCGCTCGTCTACCTCGCGTTGCCTCCGAGCCTGCTGGCCGAGGTGCCGCCGGCGCTGGCGACGACCGGGTTGGCGCGCAACGACGCGGTGGCGATCGAGAAGCTGTTCGAACTCGACCTCGCCGGCGGCATCTCCAACGAGATCCTCCGCATTCAGCTGCCCGAGCCGACGATCTTCCGGATCGACCACTCTCCAACGAACGCCCGCCGTGCGTGATCGTGCTCGTTCCTGACCGGGTCTTCGAGCCGGTCCTCAACTCGGTGCACGTCGAGCACGTGGACATCAGCTGGCTGGAAAGTCTCACGCTCGAAGGCCGGGCCTCCTACTACGACGGAGCGGGAGCATTGAAGGACATGGTGCAGAACCACCCCATGGAGGCGATGGCGCTGGTGCTGATGGAGCAGCCGGCGAGTGTCGATGCCGACTCGTTCCGGGGGGTGCGGGTCGAAGCGCTGCGGGCAGTCGCCACGCCGGCGGCAGAACGGATGCGCAACGACACGGTTCGCGCCCGCTATACCGCGGGCACGATCGGGTCACGGCAGGTCCCTTCATACGTCGACGAGCCCGGCGTCGACCCCAGCCGCAACACCGAGACCTACGCTTCCCTGACGGTCGAGGCGGAGAATCCTCGCTGGGTCGGAGTTCCGTTCACGATGCGCTCGGGCAAGGCCCTCGAGGCCGACTCCGCCGAGATCGCGATCCACTTCCGCTCCTTGCCCGGATACCTGCTGGACCGGTGGCCCGGCGTTGAGCCGAACGTCCTCCGGATCGGTCTCACCGATCCGTACGTGCGCCTGGCCACGACCCCACGCCTGGAGTACCGCGAGACGCGAGCTCGCGAGGTCGACGGCGCCCATGCCGCGATTCGAAGCCTACGCCCACCTGCTCGAAGAGATGCTCCGTAGCGACCCGATGCTCTTCATCCGCGGCGACGAGGCCGAGGAGGCCTCGGGCGGATCATCGATCCGGTGATGCGCCTGGCCGACGAGGTACCGATGCAGGAGTACGCCGCAGGCAGCAGTGCCCTGGGCCCGGCGTTCCGGCGCCGAGCCGCCCGGCAGGTGAGCCATCGTAGCGTCCCCGCTGCGGCACGCCGCGCAGCTCGACCCGGCGGGCGAGGCGAAACGCCATCGTCACTGACATGCTCGGCAAAGCCTCGATCCGCGTGCTGCGACTCAAGGCGGCCGCGACGTGCTGGACGGCGTGGGCCGTGGAGAACCCGCCATCGGCGGCCAGGGACAGGTGCTCGTGCCGTGGCCCAACCGGCTGCGCGACGGCCGTTACCGGTTCGACGGCCGCGAGCTCCAGCTCCCGCTGACCGAGCCCGAGAAGGGCAACGCCATTCACGGACTCGGCCGCTTCGTGCCATGGGAGGTCATCGAGGCGGCGCCCGATCGCGCCCGGCTGTGTCTGTTCGTACCGCCGCAGCCCGGCTACCCCTTCGCGCTCGAGGTCGAGGTCGAATACCACCTTGACGAGCACGGACTGACCGTGCGGAAGACCGCGCGCAACGTCGGCGACGCGGACCTCCCCTACGGGGCAGGCTTTCACCCCTATCTGACGGCTGGTACCTCGCTGATCGACGACACACTGCTGCAGGTCGAGGCCGCAAGACGTCTGATCACCGACGATCGCGGGATTCCGACGGGCGACACCGCAGGGGTGGCCGGGACGGCGTACGACTTTGCAACGCAACGTCCTGTCGGTGCGTTGCGCCTCGACACCGCCTTCGGCGACCTCGGCCGGGACCCGGGCGGGCGGGCGACGGTCCGGCTGCGCGCTCCCGACGGCGCTGGGACCGACCTCTGGCTCGACGAGCAATACGCGTACGTCATGCTCTTCACCGGTGACACATTGGCGGAGCCCGGACGCCGGAGGCGCTCGCTCGCCGTCGAGCCGATGACCTGCGCCCCCGACGCTTTTCGAAGCGGGGACGGCGTGCAGAGACTCTCGGCCGGCGAGTCGTTTACCTGCATCTGGGGCATTCGCTCCGCGTGACGCCCACCACCGAAAATCGCCGAGTACGCAGCTGCGCCTCCACGCCGGGAGCGGCGTTGGTCGACCCGGAGGCCGGGAATGCGGGGCGCCGGTGATGATCGTCGTCCTTCTCGGGGTGGCGGGTTCGGGCAAGACGACGATCGGCGAAATGTTGGCGCTACGGCTCGAGGTTCCCTTCCTCGACGCGGATTCGCTCCATACACCGGAATGCGTGAAGAGGATGGGGCACGGCGATCCGCTTACAGACGTGGAGCGCGATGCATGGTTCGAGCGTGTGCTCGGCGCCGCGGCGGAGGGCGCACCGCTCGTACTTGCCTGCAGCGCCCTCCGGCGAAAGCACCGGGACAGGCTCCGAGCCGCCGACGAGACGCGGATGTTCCTGCTCGACGCTCCTGCCGAGGCGCTGGAACGTCGCTTGCGGCAACGGACCGGCCACTTCTTCGGCGCCTCGCTGCTGCGGAGTCAGCTCGAAACATTCGAGCCACCGCTGCCCGGAGAGGGGATCACGGAGCTTGATGCGACCCACCCGCCCACGACGGTGCTGAAGGCGATCCTGTCCGAGCTAGAAGCGGATAGCTCCGACCTCTGCGGAAGCTGAACTCGCAGCAGGCATGAGCGCTCCTTCACGGCAGACCGCCGGGCACGGATCGCTTTGAACCGTCCATCGAAATCGACAGTGGGAGGCACGTAGGCATGGGGCTGGCAAAGACCATCCCGCTGGCGTTCGTGATGATCGCCGGCCCGCAGATCCTGAGTGCGATCTTCCTCGCCACCACCGAGAACTGGCGCCGCAACTCGGTGGCATTCGTCGTCGGCGCTGGACTCTCGGTCTTGCCGATCGCAACGCTCGCCCTCCTCCTCGGCACCGGCGCGTCCGACCAGGGAGCCGACCACAGCTGCGACGTTGAACATCGTGATTTTGGCGCTGCTGCTGGCCGCTGGTCTGCACACCTACCTCACGCGCAAGACATCGAAGCCGCCGAAATGGATGGGCAAGCTGGAGGCGGCGACACCCAAGATGGCATTTCGCCTCGGCTTCTGGCTCCTCGGCGTCTTCCCGACCGACATCCTCACGTCGATCGCCGTCGGCGGGACGCTCGCGCGGGAGGGCGAACCGTGGTGGGAGGTGCTGCCGTCGTGGCCGTCGTGCTGCTGTTCGTCTCCTCGCCGGCGTTGCTTCTGCTCCTGATGGGCGAACGGGGCGAGAAGCTCCTGCCGAAGATCAGAGATTGGATGAACGCCAACTCCTGGATCATCAGCGAGATCGTCATCGGCCTGTTCGTGCTTACAACGCTCAACAGCCTCGCGGGCTGACATCGTTTGATCGGCTCGGCCAGGCGGTGTCCAGCGCCAAGACATATGTCACACCTGATCGGTCACCGGTGAGTCGGGACATAGGTCACCCCTCCGACCGCTAGCCGAGCCGGAGCTCGGCCCGGAGGGCCGAGCGGAGGATCGGCTGCCGGCTCGCCGTCTGGGTCGTCTCCCAGGGTCGGCGGATGTCTCAAGCTCGCGTCGCCGTCCTCAAGGTCATCGCCAACAACGCAACCGTCGGGGAGGTGGCCGCGGAGGCCGGGATCTCCCGCCGGCACCTGCATCGATTGCTCGCCCGCTACCGCGAGGGAGGACTCGAGGCTTTGCAGCCACGGTCGAGGCGGCCGAAGGGCAACGCCAACCGGACGCCCGGGTCGATCCGCAAGCGAGTGATCGAGCTTCGGGTCGAGTTGCAGTGCGACGGCCTCGACGCCGGTCCCTTGACGATCGCCTGGCATCTGGGCCAGGAAGGGCTTCATCCTCCCTCCGACTCGACGATCCGCCGGATCCTCCATGCGGAGGGCTTGATCGAGCCCCAGCCCCGGAAGCGACCCCGCAGCTCCTACGTTCGCTTCGAGGCAGCCCAGCCGAATGAGACCTGGCAGTCGGATGCGACCCACTGGCGACTGGCGGATGGATCCGACGTCGAGATCCTCAACTGGCTCGACGATCACTCCCGCTACCTGCTGCGCTGCGCCGCCAGCCCGTCGACGGGGAGACGGTCGTCGCCTCGTTCCTAGAGGTGATCGAGGTTTCCGGGGCTCCGGCCGCGACCCTGACCGACAACGCCTGCGTCTACACCGCCCGCTTCACCGGTGGCAGAACGCCTTCGAATACCTGCTGGCGTCCTGGGGTCCGCCAGAAGAACGGATCCCCGGGCCATCCGCAGACCCAGGGGAAGATCGAGCGCTTCCACCAGACCCTGAAGCGCTGGCTTAAGGCGAGGCCCGCGGCCCGGGATCTGGGTGAGCTGCAGGGTCAGCTCGACGACTTCCGCGACCACTACAACGAGCGCCGGCCCCACAGGGCCCTGGGGCGGATCACCCCGGCCGCGGCCTACCGGGCCACACCGAAGGCGATGGCGGCCCGCAACGGCGCCGGCGCCCACTACCGGGTCCGCTACGACCGGATCGACAAGACGGGCGGGGTCAGCTTCCGCCGGGGCGGGCGGATGCACCACCTGGGGGTCGGTCGCGCCGACGCCGGCAAGCGGGTGCTCGCCCTCGGGGATGAGACGAAGGTCACGGTCATCGAGCTCGCGACCGGGGAGGTGCTCTCAACACACCGGATCGATCCCGCGCGCTCCTACTGGCGGAATCTGGAGCGGCAGCCGGGCCGTTGGCCCGACTCTGCGAAGTGACCTATGTCGCGACTCAGGTGGGACCTATGTCGCGACTCACGACACGAGCGGAGGGGGAGGGATTCGAACCCTCGATACGCCTAATCGACGTACAGCGGTACTGAGATCTGTGAGGTAGCGCCAAAGCACCGCCGGCAGGGCTGAAACCGAGGGTGGGGCCGAACGTAGAAGATGATTCCTCGCGTCGAGGGGCTACCCTCGACCCGTGTCCGAGCCACCGAAGCAGACCGCCACCCGCAAGCCGAGGGTTGCCCTGGTGCTCGGCGGAGGCGGGGCCCGCGGCTACGCCCATATCGGTGTCGTGCAGGTACTGGAAGAGGCCGACGTCGAGGTCGTGGCGATCGCAGGCTCTTCGATGGGTGCACTGGTCGGTGGGCTGTTCGCTGCCGGGAAACTGCAGGAGTTCACCGATTGGTCGCTTGGCCTGAACCGCTTCAAGGTTCTTCGGCTGTTCGATGTCTCGCTGTCGTCTCCGGGCACCATCCGCGGCGAGCGGGTCTTCGGAGTCATTTCCGAGATGCTCGAGGACCGCGTCATCGAGGATCTGCTCATCGACTACACGGCAGTTGCCGTCGACCTCCTCGCATACCGCGAGCTCTGGTTCCGGGAGGGACCGCTCGACATCGCCATCCGCGCCTCTTCGGCGATGCCATCGCTGTTCGCGCCGGTGGCCCTCAACGGCCGGCTCGTCGGCGGTGGTGTGCTGAACCCGGTCCCGGTCGTGGCCACCGGCGGTAGCAGCGCAGACTGCACCATCGCGGTCTCCCTCTACGGACGGGCTCGGGACCGGCGATGGAATCGACAGCCCCGGGCCGAGGACTGGTCGGACAAGCTCGGCGGCCCGGCCGGGCGATGGTTCGACGACCATCTCCATGCTGCCGTACGCAGCCGGCTGCGTCCGAAGATCGAGGAGCCGCGCGCCGACTCCGAAACCAGAAGCGTCGATTCGGCTGCGGAGGCGCAGGTGGAGAACCTGCGGAGAATCGAGGTCATGGAAACCTCGCTCGACGCGATGCGCTCGGCCCTCACCCGCCACCGACTCGCCGCCTATCAACCCGACTACCTGATCTCCGTGCCGAGGAACGCAGCGCGCGTCCTCGAGTTCCATCAAGCCGAGGAGATGATCAAGCCTGGGGCGCCGGCTGGCAGAGGAGGCCCTCGCCGACTTGATCAGCCCGCGATGAGTGTGCGTCTTCATCGCCGTCCGGTCGGCGATGAAGTGCCCCCACGGGGCGGCTGGCGGGTCTACCAGGCGTTGAGAATCGCCTTTCGATGGCTTCGATGGTGGGTTCGCCTCGATGCGCAGGGTTTGGAGAGGCTGCCGTCGCATGGACCGGTTCTCGTCGCGGCGAACCACGACTCGTGGTTAGACCCGCTTGCGATCGCTGAGGTCATGATGTGGCGCGGACGCGCGGTCCGATTCCTCGCGAGGTCGAACCTCTGGAGGTGGCCGATCGTGGGTTGGGTCCTCGGGTCGATCCGCCAGATCCCGATCCGTCGAGGTGCACGGGACACCGCGGCACTGGATGGCGCCGTGACCGCGTTGCGCCGTGGCGAGGCCGTAGGGATCTTCCCGGAGGGCACCTATTCGAGGGGGCAGGCCCTGCGGGCACACCGGGGCGTGGCCCGGCTCGCCCACAGGTCCCCGGGCGTGCCGATCGTCCTTGCTGCCGTGGCGGGAGGCACCGAACTGCGGCGCTTTCCCCGGCGACCGCGGATCACCGTGGACTTCTTCTACCCCGCCGGAGGGCAGCCTCGCCCGGAAGAACCCGACGACGAGCTGGCCGAGCGCCTGCTCCGGGAGATTCGCGCTCGGGTTCCTCCCACCGCGTGACGCGGTTCCCGGTTCCCGGTGCAGGTCTTTCTCCCCCGCCTTCCCCCTACCTCGCGGGCTTCACCGAGCCCTCGAACCCGGGGCGATCCGTCCCGGCGAGCGGAGCACCGCCGCCGATGCCGTCACCGCGCAAGTAAGCTCGTTGAGCGCCGTGTTTCCATCGCTGAGGAACTACCAACGCGACTGGTTTCGCGGGGATGTCGTCGCCGGGCTAACCGTCTGGGCCGTGCTTGTGCCCTCGGCTCTCGCCTACGCGACGATAGCCGGGGTCTCGCCGGTCGTCGGCCTCTATGCGGCACCCGCGGCGTTGATTCTCTACGCAGCCCTTGGCAGCTCTCGGCAGCTGATCACCGGGCCATCCGCCGCTGCTGCAGCCTTGTCGGCCGCCGTTGTCGGGAATGCCGTCGCGAAGAACGCAGATCAGTTCGTTGCGACGACGGCAGCGCTGGCCATCTGCGTCGGACTCGCCGCCCTGGCCGCCGGCCTGTTGCGCCTCGGGTTCCTTGCGAACTTCATCTCCGAACCCGTGCTCAAGGGCTTCATCGTCGGCTTGTCGCTGACGATCATGGTCGGTCAGGTCCCAAGGCTGTTCGGAATCGAGCCCGGAACCGGTGACTTCTTTGAGAGGCTCTGGGACTTTCTGATCAATATCGGAGAGACAAGCTGGCTTACCTTGCTCGTCGGGGCCGGGTCTCTCGTGGTGCTGTTCGGGTTCCCTCGATTGATACCGGCGATACCGGGGACACTGGCTGCCGTGGTCCTCGGAATCGCGGCTGTTGAGATCTTCGACCTGGGCGCACACGGGGTGGCGATCGTCGGCTCGATCGACTCCGGCCTGCCTTCACTGGCCATCCCCGACGTCAGCCTCGACCGCTTCGGGGGTCTCGCGGCGGCAGCGTTGGGAGTGATGCTGGTCGGCTTCGCGGAAAGCCTGGGGACCGCCAAGACGTACGCCCAACGAGAAGGCGTGGAGATCGAACCGAACCGCGAGCGAGCCGGCCTCGGCTTCGCCAACCTCGGCGCCGGGTTCTTCGCGGGCTCGTCGTCAACGGGGTCCCTCCAAGACAGCAGTGAACGACAGCGGAGGACGGACCCAGCTGGTCGGCCTGATCACCGCCGGCCTGACCATGCTCACACTGCTCTTTCTGACGGGATATTTCGAGAGCTTGTCTACAGCGACCTCGCAGCCGTCGTGATCGCTGCGCTGATCGACCTGATCGACTTCGCGCTGCGCGACTTCTATCGCGTCTACACCAGCCGACCGGGGAAGGCCTACGGCTTCGCGGCTCGGGCCGACTTCAGGAGCGGTAGCCGCGATGCTCGGAGTCATGATCTTTGAACCCTTTCCGGGCTGTTCATCGGAGTACTGATCTCGCTCCTCCTCCCGTTCTTACCGTGCCTCGCGACCCCGGTAGCTGAGCTGAGGGTCCCAGGGGCTGGCGGCTACTTCTCGGACCTGGACCGACATCCAGACAACCAGCGGCTGGATGGCATCGCGGTGTTTGAGGGTCGAGGGCGGGGCGGTTCTTCGCCAACGCCGCGCCGGTTGCAGCCGAGATCCATCGCGTGGCCGAGCGCGATGACGTTCGGGCCATCGTCATCGACGCGGAGACGGTGCCTTCATCGACGTGACGGCCGCCCGTGTTCTCGACCAGGTGGCACGGAAGCTGCAGGGGATGGCATCCGGATGGTGATCGCCCGCGACATCGGCCAAGTTCGTGACGTGGTGCATGGCCCCGGGCGATTCGACTTCGATATTGCCTACCCGACGGTCGACGAGGCTGTGACGCGGATCGCCAACGAGCGCGAGCGCCCTTGACCCGACCGGCGCTGACCTGATCCGCCTGAACGGGGATTGCGGAGAAAGCCTACGGCCCGAGATCGCCCGTGCACTGGCCGAGCACCGTTCGGCGCGGCAGCGGCAGGAGGGGTCGCCGTCGGCCGCCCAAGCCGATCCCTGTTGGGGTCGATCGTGGCGACGCTCTTGCCGGGATTGATCCCGAGGGCCCGGTGCCCAATCAAAGGCATCTGACCACGATCAGGCCCGCCAGATCCGCCAGTAGGTGATGTCGGTGGAGAAGGCCTTCGGCTGTTCGGCATACACGCGCCCACCGAGCGGGTAGTGCTTGACCGAGCAGTTCGCCCGGCGGCGCTCGACGAGCTCCCGAGCGCGCGTCGCGCTGTGGGGCGTGAGGCTAGGCGATGTCCCCTCGAGCTCGTCCGTCAGGAGGGCGAGGTCATGGTGGTCGCCGACGAGTTCGGCCAGCTCATGGATCTGGAGGTCAGCCCGCCGATCATGGCTGGCCATACCTTCTCGAGAAGGCGAAGCTGGTACCAGAGGTCCTTGATCCGCTTGCGCCAGGCATGGACGTGCTCTGCGGACGGGCCGGCAGAGACGTCCGCCAGCGCGTTGCGGCCGCGACGGTACGTGCGGTCGAGTCCGTCGGCCACCAGCCTCCAGCCCCCGACCTCGAACTCCCATTCCATGATCGACGAGCGGACGAGCTCGAGCTCGTCCGCTACCTCGGACATCGAGCGTTCCACCTCGGCAGCGGGACTGACCGTGGCCGGGTCGAGGGCGGCGACCGCGCTCGTGATCGCCTCGGCGGCGGTCGTGTCGAGGTCCGCCTCGAACTGATGGCGGAGCGCCTCGAGCGTCTGCTTCTTGACGGTCGCGTCTCGGGCGGCGGAGAGCCGGCGTCCGGCATCGCCGAGCCGCACGTTCGCGCGGCGGTACCGCTTCTCCCCGATGCCGCTCCGCGCCAGCCGGACCGCAGAGCGAGCCTTCTTGAGGTCCTTGCGGACCGTGTGTACGGCCTTCTCGTGATCTTCGCGTCCGCTTTCGCGAAGCAGCTCGAGAGCGTGATCGATGCGCTCGACGACGACCCGCACGAGGCCGTCGGCCGCCGATTCAGATTTCTTCAGGCGATAGCTCAAGATCGATCCCTTCGGCAGTCCACAGCATCAGTCTGGCGACCGTCAAGCACCGATGATCGTCGGTGGTTCCGACAACCTGATCGGCCGCCCGGGCCGGGCCCTCTTCTCCGAGGCGGGAGACTCTGTTCGTGGCCTTCCTGACCGGAAAACCTGGCGTTACCAGGGCTTCTCTAGCGCGCCCGACTGGATTCGAACCAGTGACCTTCGGTTTCGTAGACCGACGCTCTATCCGGCTGAGCTACGGGCGCGGGTCGCGGGACTCCGTTCCCGCGCCGGCGATTGTAGAGGGAAGGCCCGGGGCCCACGAAGGCGGGGCAGGACGGGAGGTTGGCCGGATTGACGACGGTGGCGCGGGCGAGAACGGCCCCGGGTTCGCCGGATTGCGGTGGCGCCGAATGGAGGCGACCCCGGGTCCGATCCGGGAGCTGGCCGGCGGCGCCGGTTCCGCGCTCAGCGCTTCAGCTTGATCGTCGCGGTGCCGTCGGGAGCGCCGGCGAGATCTGCCTTGGCGCGGGCGGTGAGCGAGCCGGTGCCGCGGGCAGCGCGCTTGCCGGCCCTGGTGAGCTTGACCTCGACCCGCTCGCGGGAGCCTGGGCGGATCCGGAGATCCGCCTTGCCGAGCCGGGCGCCGCCACGCTTCTTCAGCAGGGTCAGCTTGCCGCGGCAGCGGAGGGCGGCCAGGTTGCAGTCGAGTGGCACCACCGCGCCCGAGCGGCCGATCGTCCCATCGCGGATCGAGACACCCCCGAGGCAGCGACCGGCGCGACCGGCGCGCAGCCCGGGTGGCGGCAACACCGCGTCGGTCGGCCAGTCACGAGCGACCGCGCGGGCGGCGATCCGGCCGCGGCCAGCGCCACAGAGCGGCGTGATGTCGGCATTGAGCAGCGGCATCAGGCTGTTGCCGTAGCCGTCGACGCGGCCAGTCACGTTGTCGGCCGCGGTCAGTCGCGGGAAGAAGGCGAGCGAGCCGTCGAAGCCGCTCCCGGACGGATACCGGCCGGGGATCGCGACATTGTTGGCGCGGACGGTGAGGCCGATGTAGTCGACGACCGAGATGCCGGCGCCCGGGTCGATGTGGTTGGCGACGGGGAGTCGCACCCGGATCGTGCTGGTCGCGTTTGCTCGCGGGGTGAAGACTTGGCTCTCGCCGGCCTGGAAGCAGCACGTGACCCCGACCGTGGTGCTGCCGATCGAGCGGACGACCGTCGCCTGCATCGGCCCGACCGGCGCCGCGGCCTTGACCCGGACAGCGGTGACGACGCCGCCGCCGAACGGCGCCTGCGTCGTCCGCCCGACGTTCGCGGACGTCGCCAGGTAGGTGCAGTTGTCGGGGAAGCCGTAGAACTGCGGACCGACGACGCTCGGCCGGCTCCGGCAGTCGAAGCCGGCGTTGGGGGTGAGCCCGCCGAGGTTGGGACCGACCGTGACCGCTACCGCCGACGCCGGTGCGCAGACCGCCACTGCGAGTGCTGCGGCCACGAACGCGAGGGCCACTCGCCCGCGCGCGCCTCCCAT
>JAXLTB010000021.1:0-33088 GCA_046330295.1 Solirubrobacterales bacterium
CGCCGGCGCCCTGGTCAGCGTGATCGCCGTCTCCCTCTTCAGCCCGCGACTGGTCCCTCCCCTGGCGACGGTTGCCGGGTGGCCGCTGGAGCGCCTGCGCCACCTGACCGGCCGGCTGGCGCGCGAGAACGCCGAGCGCAACCCGAGCCGCACCGCGATCACCGCCGCGGCGCTGATGGTCGGGCTCGCCCTGGTCGCCTTCGTCACCGTCTTCGCCGCCGGGCTGAAGGCGTCGGTCGCCTCGGTGATCGACGAGAACTTCGCCGGCGGCCTGGTGATTCAGAACAGCGACGGATTCTCGCCGATCCCGGCCGGCGCCGCCGAGGCGGCGCGCAAGGTACCGGGAGTGGAAACCGTGGCGACGATCCGCTCGGCGCAAGCGAAGCTGCTCGAAGACGGCTCGCCCGGGCCGGGGGCGAAAGTCTCTGGACCGAGCCCGGACATCGAAAAGGCGGTGAAGGTCGAATGGAAGCAGGGCGGCCCCGAGGTCCTGAAGGGGCTACGCGACGACCAGGCGGTCGTCAGCACCGGCTTCGCCTCCGATCACGGCCTCGAAGTCGGTGACAGCTTCCAGCTCTTGACGCAGACGCGGGCGAAGCCGAGCTTCGAAGTCGTCGGCACCTTCGAATCCAAGCTCGAAATCCTCGGCAGCGTCCTCGTCACCCAGGACGTGATGGGCTCCGACTTCTCCCAGACGCAGGACACGATCGACTTCATCGAGACCGAACCGGGAGCCGACGAAGCGCAGGTGCAGCAGATCCTCACCGTCGGGGTCGAACGGCTCTTCCCGGTGGCCGAAGTCCTCAACCAGCAGGAACTGAAGGAAAACCGGGAAGAACAGGTTCAGCAGCTGGTCAACCTCTTCTACGTGCTGCTCGCCCTGGCGATCCTGATCTCCCTGTTCGGCATCGCCAACACCCTGGCGCTCTCGATCCACGAACGGACTCGCGAGCTGGGGATGCTTCGCGCGATCGGCATGTCACGCCGCCAGGTACGGACGATGATCCGCTACGAGGCCGTGATCACGGCCCTGATCGGCGCGATTCTCGGGATGGCGCTCGGCATCGTCTTCGCCACCCTGATGGCGGTGCCGCTGAAGGACGAAGGCTTCACCCTCTCCTACCCGGTCGGCTCGCTGATCGGCCTGCTCGTCTTCGCCGCCCTGGTCGGCGTCGTCGCCGCGATCGCCCCCGCCGCCCGCGCCTCCCGCCTCAACGTCCTGCAGTCGCTGCAGTACGAGTAGCCGGCGCCGCCCGGGTGATCCAGGCGACGCGCGGCTCAGGAGAGACCTTCGCGGGCCTCGCGCACGAGCGTCACGGCCTCTGGGAAGAGGACGCGGATCGCGTCGCGGACCTGCTGGGCCTGTTCGTCGGAGTTCCCGGTCAGCTCGAGCCGGCCGATCGAGGCGACGGTCATCTCGACCGCGAGCTTGATCGCGTTGTCGGCCCAGGCGACGCGCTGGGAGGACTGCATCTGCTCCGAGAGCTCCTCCATGCGGGCACGGAACTCATCGGGGTCGCCGAACAGGTTGAAGGGGCTTCCCTCCATGACTCCATGTAAGCAGAACCGCGGCGTCGCCGGCGCGGAATCTCGACATTGAACGCGCAAGCCGTGCGTCCGTCCCGCCTAGCGTCCGGGTATGGGATCGCCGAGGGAGCGGGAGCGGGGATCGGCCAGCGTCGAGCAGGCCGGCCTGGCGGCGTTGATGGCGCTGCTGATGGCGGCCGCGATCGCCGCGATCGCCGGTGGAGAGGTTGAAGGCCGCGGCCTGGGCGCCGCGATCGGCAGGCGGCTCGTCTGCGGCCCGCGGCTTCCGGGCGCCTGCGCCCACCATCCCCTGGTCCCCGCCTATGGGTGGCCGCTGGCGCGCCTGGCGCGGGCGCTCGCGCCTGCGCCGGCCGCGCGCCCCGGGCCCTCCGGCCTGCCGCTGGTCGCGGTCGACTTCCGCCGCTGCCGTCGCGAGAGCTGCGCCGTCGCCGCCGGGCCCCACCTGACCGCCTCCGGCCGGCGCACCACTGCCTTCACCGAGATCGTCGACCGCCGCCGCACGCTCGGCTGGGTCGAGATCGTCTACTGGCTCTACCGCCCCGGCCTCGGCTGGGAACGCCTTTCCCGCCGAGCGACCCAGGTTGACGTCGGCGCCGCCTCCGGAGTCCCGGTCCTGCTGCGCGACGACCCCGCCCTCGTGCCGTTGGAGACCCTCCCCGGCCGCAACCACTACCACTTCCCGCCCGCCGAGCGACCACCCTGGCAGTGGCGCGTCGGCGGCCGCTATCCCGGCTGGTCAAGCTGACGTCGCGCGGGGCGTCGCCTCCTCCTTGTCGGCTTCCTCCTGGGCCTGGCGGACCAGGCCGCGCCAATCCGTGGTCCGGAAGACCAGCAGGATCGCGGTGAAGCCGAGCACGACCGACCAGGCCGCCATGGCGATCTGGGTGCCGACTGAGAAGGAGAGAACGGCGCTGCGCGAGGGCCCGGTCAGGGTCGCGACGAGGAGCGCCTGCTGGGCCCCGGCGCCGCCGGGGGTGAAGGGGATGATGTTGGCGATCGCCTGCACGCTCATCACCAGCATCACGTTGCCGATCGAGCCGCCGATGGCGAACGCTTCGAGGAAGAACCAGAAGGCGGCGAAGCGCAGCAGCCATCCGAGCCCCTGCCAGGCCGCGACCTCCCGCAAGTAGCGCCTCGGCTGGGTGAGGATCACCACGCCCTGCTTGACCCGCGCCCAGAAGCGGCGCACCCGGTGGGCGAGCAGGAAGATGCCGACCGCGATCGCCGCCAGCACGACCAGCGTGGTGATCACGAACGTCTTCGGATGTTCGGCCCAGAAGGAGATCTCGAAGGCGGGCAGGTCGGGGATTTGCGGCAGCGGCGGCAAGAGCCCCTGGGTGATCGCGTAGAGGAGGACGAGGACCCCGACGGTGGTGTCGAAGACGGTCTGCACCAGGAAGGAGGAGGTGACGGCGGGGTAGGAGGAGTCGGGGATCTGGCGCTTGACCAGGAAGACCTTGGTCACGTCCCCGGCGTGGGCGGGGACGATTGCGTTGATCCCGGCCCCCGCCAGATAGGCCGCGCCGAGCGGCAGGAACGGGATCCGGTTCGCCGGGTAGGCGGCGCGCAGGACGTTGCGCCAGGCCCAGGCCCGCGCCAGTTGCATCGCCAGCAGGCAGAGGAGGGCGACGGCGAATGGCGTCCAGCGCACCTCGGAGAGGTGGCGGAAGAATTCCGCCGAGACGTTGAAGAAGTGGTTGACGTTGGATCCGAGATCGGCGAGCAGCATCGCAGCTACACTAGCCCGCTCGTGCCGGACACCGACACGCACAAGCCACCCGCGCAGGCCCCCCGCGATCTCGCCGACGAGGCGATGTGCGCGCGCGCCCGCGAGCGCTACACCGCCGACCGCAAGAGCCGCTTGCGCCGCCGCCGCAAACGGCACGCCCAGCTGCCCAACCTGATCATCATCGGTGGGCTCAAGTGCGGGACCACGAGCATCCACCATTACCTCGGCCTGCATCCGGAGATCCAGATGTCGAAGCCGAAGGAGCTGAACTTCTTCGTCGAGGAGCTCAACTGGGACCTCGGCCTCGACTGGTACGCGAGCCGGTTCGACAGCCGCTTCAAGGTCCGCGGCGAGTCATCGCCCCACTACACCAACCTGCCCCGCTTCCAGGGCGTCGCCGAGCGCATCCATGATCACTGCCCGGACGCGCGGCTGCTCTACATGGTGCGGGACCCGATCAAGCGCATCCTCTCGCACTGGGTACACGCGACCGGCGCCGGCTATGAGACCCGCGAGCTGGTCCCGACCCTCTCCGAGCCCAACTCGTCCTACATGAGCCGCTCCAAGTACTGGATGCAGCTGCAACCCTACCTGGAGCTCTTCGACCGCACCCAGATCGAGGTGATCACGCAGGAGGAGCTGCAGAGCGAACGCGAGCAGACGATGCGCAAGGCCTTCGCCTTCGCCGGCGTCGACGAGACCTTCACCTCCGAGCAGTTCGACCGCGAGTGGGAGAAGTCGAGCGCCAAGCAGGGCGACAAATACCAGCTCATGGAGAAGCTGATCAAGCTGCCGGGCTTCCGCTCCTTCGACCGCAACTTCGACCGCCTGCCGGAGTCGATGCGCTGGCTCGTCGAGAAGGTCGTCCACGATCCGCAGAAGCCGCCCGCACCGAAGCCGCAGCTGCCCGAGGACCTCGCCGAGACCATCCGCGGTCGCTTCGGCGAGGACGTTGCGGCGCTGCAGAAGTTCGCCGGCCGCGAGTTCGCCGGCTGGCACGACTACTCCTGAGTGCGGCGCCTCCTCCCAGACCCGGGCCCGACCTCGGTCGCCGAGCAGCTCGACTCCTACCGGCCCTGGGACGAACCGCCTGAGGAGCGCCCGACGGTCGCGATGAACTTCGCCGCCACCGTCGACGGCCGGGCCACGATCGGCGGCGTGTCCGGCCCGATCGGGTCCGAGGCCGACACGGCGATGCTGGCCGGGCTGCGCATGCGCTTCGACGCGGTGATGATCGGCGCCGGCACGATGCGGGCCGAGCGCTACGGCCGCCTCATCGCCAGCCAGGGGCAGCGCGAGCGCCGCGAGAGGATCGGCCTCCCCCACGACCCCCTGATGGTGATCGTCAGCGGCCGCCTCGACCTGCCCTGGGACGCGCCGCTCTTCACCGCCGGCGGCGGCCGGGTGCTGATCTTCACCGCCTCCGAAGAGGAGCCGCCGCACACCGCGACCTCGCTGCGGATCGTCCGTCACGAGGGCGCGGTCGACGTCACCGAGGCGCTCAGGCACCTGCGACTGGAGCGGGGCATCCGGGCGCTGCTCTGCGAGGGCGGTCCCCGGCTCCACTCCGAGCTGCAGGCCGCCGGCCTGGTCGACGAGCTCTTCCTCACGATCGCGCCCAAGCTCACGGGCGCCGGTCCCTCGATCCTCGAGGGTGAGCTGCCCGACGCGGCGCCGCTGGAGCTAACCTGGCTGCTGGAGCGCGACGGCGAGCTCTTCGCGCGCTATCGCCGCGTCTGAGCTAGCGTTGCGGGCCCGAGCCCGACGAGTGGAGGACGCCCATGGACTTCACACCCAGCCCCGAGGTAGCCGACCTGCGCGAGCGCGTCCTCGAATTCATGGACGAGCACGTCTACCCAGCCGAGCGGGAGATCATGGAGGCGATCGACGAGGAGATCGGCCCCGGCGTTCCCTACCCGGCCAACCTCACCGCGGTGCGCGAGAAGGCCAGGGCCGTGGGCCTGTGGAACCTCTTCATGCCCGACGAGCGCTTCGGGCCGGGCCTGACCAATTGGGAGTACGGGCTGCTGTGCGAGGAGATGGGGCGCAGCCCGATGGTGGCGCCGATGGCCTTCAACTGCTCGGCGCCCGACACCGGCGACATGGAGATCCTCGCCGAGCACGGGACCGCCGAGCAGCGCGAGCGCTGGCTGGAGCCGCTGCTGGAGGGGAGCATCCGCTCCTGCTTCTCGATGACCGAGCCCGAGGTCTCCGGCTCGGACCCGACTCTCCTGCAGGCCCGCGCGGAGCTCGACGGCGACGAATGGGTGATCGACGGCCACAAGTGGTTCACCTCGGGAGCGGTTGGCGCCGAGCTGGCGATCGCGATGGTCATCACCGACCCCGAGGCTCCCCCCTATGGCCGCGCGTCGATGATCTGCGTGCCGACCGACAACCCCGGCTTCAACCTGGTGCGGCCGGTCTCGGTAATGGGCCACGACAAGGGGCCGGGCCACTGCGAGATCCGCTACGAAGGGTGCCGTGTGCCGGAGCGCAACCTGCTGGGCGAGCGCGGCGGCGGCTTCGCGATCGCCCAGGACCGCCTCGGGCCGGGCCGGATCCATCACTGCATGCGGGCGATCGGCACCGCCGAGCGGGCACTGGAGATGATGTGCCGGCGGGCCAACGAGCGGGTCGCCTTCGGCGGCCCCCTGGCCGACAAGCAGTTCGTTCAGGAGTCGGTCGCCGCCTCGCGGATGGAGATCGATCAGGCCCGCCTGCTCACTCTCTACGCCGCCTGGAAGATGGACACCGAGGGCAAGCGCGCGGCCCGCCAGGAGATCTCGGCGATCAAGGTCGTCGCCGCCAACATGGTGATGGACGTGCTCGACCGCGCGATCCAGGTCCACGGCGCCCTGGGGATGACCGACGACACCCCGCTGGCCGCCCTCTGGCGCTTCAGCCGCATGCTGCGCCTCGCCGACGGCCCCGACGAGGTCCACAAGATGGTCCTCGCTCGGCGCGAGCTCAACCGCTGGTCGAAGCGGGCCGAAGCCGAAGCCGACGGGAAGCTCGAGCCCCGGCACGTGGCGCGGATGGTCTGAGGCCCTTCGGGTTGCGTTGGCTTGGTCGGCTGGCTTTCCGAACCCAAAAAACCCGCTTACTGGCACTATGCTTGGCTAACACCCGGGCAGATTGCGCGCTAGAGGCACGATATCTGTCGGGATCACGACAATGGTCGGCTACTCGGGGGGAGAGTAAGAATTGACTCCTAATAGGAAAGCAATGATCACCGTGGCGGCGGTCGCCGCGATTGGCGCGATGCTCATGGCATCGTCGAGCGCTTCGGCGGCATCATTTGACTGCAGTGTGCCGTTGGACAATTTCAACCGCGCCGACAGCGCGACCCTCGGAACCAACTGGACGGAACGAGCGGCGACGATGAAAGTTGAGGGAAATGCCGCGACCAATCCGAACACCACCCCTGGCCTGGCCACGTGGAACAGCGTCGTGCCAACCCAGCAGGCCTGTGTTGATGTCAACGACAATGGGGCCGGGACGCAATACGCCGCAATTGACCTCGGCTACAGCGACAACACCAACAACGCGTTCGTCAAGGTCCAGCACAACTCGGCGATTGGATTCGACACCGCTTACTTCTACTACGGCAACAACGGAAGCTGCAAGATCACTGGGGGCTGCAGCTTCCCGATCATCCCCTTCCACGCTGCGAGACTGCACGCTTCGTTGAACCCAGCCTCCGGCCAAGTTGCTCTGGATATCGACACCAATTTCGACAATGCCCCGGAGCAAACGATCGTGAAGACCTACAACACCCCCTTCACCTTCGGCAATGCAATTGGCATCGGCGACTACGGACACGCCTTCATCGACAACTTCGCCACGTCGGCTGCGCCAGCTCCGCCTCCGGTGCCGACCACCCCGAACCCACCGAACACCAAGGTGGTAAAGGCCAAAATCAGCGCCAAGGCCGGGACTGCGAAGTTCACATTCAAGGCCGTTGGTGAAACAGCGATCAAGTTCGAATGCGCATTTGCCAAGAAGCCCAACAAACTCAGCTTCAAGCGCTGCACCTCGCCGAGGACCTACAACAACCTCGGGACTGGCAAATACACATTCAAGGTCCGCGCCGTCGGTGTAGGGGGCGCCGATTCAAGCCCCGTGATCAAGAAGTTCAAGATCAACGGCTAGAAGGGCCGGGTGGAGAGAGTCCTGCGTCAAGGGACTCTCTCCTCCGCCGCCCCGGCCAGCCGCTCGACCAGGCGGGTGAGCTGCTCGACTCCGCTGTCGGCCTTGCCGTACTGGCCGGCGGCGTAGCGGGCGTAGACGCCCTCGAGGATGATCGCCAGCTTCCAGTAGCCGAGGGCGAGGTAGAAGTCGAGCTGGGAGATGTCGCGGCCGGAGCCCTCGGCGTAGCGGCTGGCCAGCTGCCCCCGGGTCGGGAAGCCCGCGGCCAGGTTGGCCGGCTCTCCGAGCCCGACCAGCTGCTCGCCGCGCTCGGGCCAGTAGGCCATCAGCGTGCCGACGTCGGCCAGCGGGTCGCCGAGAGTGCACAGCTCCCAGTCGACGACCGCGGCCACCTCCCCGGCCGAGGTGAGGATCATGTTGTCGAGGCGGTAGTCGCCGTGGACGATCGTCGCCGGACCCTGCTCCGGGATGCGGGCGGCGAGCCGCTCGTGGACGCGGTCGATCGCCGCCAGCTCGCGGGTCTTCGATTTCTCCCACTGACCCTGCCAGCGGCGCAGCTGGCGGGCGACGTAGTCCTCCTTGCGCCCGAGATCTCCCAGGCCCACCGCGTCCGGGTCGACCGCGTGGATCGCGACCAGGGTGTCGGCGACGCGATCGCCGATCGCGCGGCGCTGGTCCTCATCGGGGAAGGCGGCCTCGGCCTCGGCCAAGCCCCGCAGGACGGGACCCTCGACGAACTCCATCACGTAGAAGGGCGCTTCGTTCACGCTCTCGTCCTCGCAGAGGCCGATTACCGGGGGCACCGGGACAGCGGTCGGGCCCAGGGCCGAGAGGACCCGGTACTCGCGGGCCATGTCGTGGGCGGAGCCGAGGCGCTTGCCGAGCGGTGGGCGGCGCAGCGCCCAATGCTGTCCGGCGCTGTCGCTGACCCGGTAGGTCAGGTTGGAGAGCCCGCCGGCGATGCGCTCGAAACCGAGCGGCGGCGCGGCGGCGGGGACGTGATCGGCGAACCAACCCTCGAGGCCGGCTCGATCGATCCCGGCAGGGTCCACGGCGGGGCCGTCGCCGTGGCCTGTAGCCTCGTCGCCCATAGCCGCGCAAGCATATTCCCGCTCAGCTCGACGCCTGAACCCATCGCTTGCCAACAGGCTCAGGATTGGCTTCGCGATCGGCTTCGCCGTGCTCACCGCCATGGCGGTGATCGGGGTCGGCCGCTTCATCCAGCAGCGGCAGGACTTCGAGGACGCGATCGCCCGCTCCTACCAGGTCGAGATGGCGGCGCGGGTCCAGCTGGCGCAGGGAAGGAACCCGGAAGCCGCCCGCGCCAAAGTTGCCGACCAGGCAAGCAGGCGGACCCAGCTGCGCGACCAGATCTCCGGCGACACCCGCGACACGGCGATCCTCGTCGCCGCCGGCTTGATCGCCGGACTGACCGGCGCCTTGCTGCTGTTCAGCGGCCTGATCGCCTCGATGCGACGCCCCCTCGAGGAGCTCGTCAGCGCCGCCGGTCGCCTCGCCGCTGGCGATCGCAGCGCCCGGGTGGAGGTGGGGGGCCTTTCGGAGACGGCGACGCTCGGCGCCGCCTTCAACGAGATGGCCGACGAGCTGGAGCGGGAAGCCAGCCAGCGCGACCAGCTGGACCGGCTCAAAGACGAGTTCGTTCTCACCGCTTCGCACGAGCTGCGCAGTCCCCTCACCTCGGTCCAGGGGTTTGCGGAGCTGCTGATGCTGGAGCGCGACACCCTGACCACGAAGCAGGTCGAGACGGTCGAGATCATCCTCGACAACTGCCGCCACCTGGTGCGGCTGCTCAACGACCTGCTCGATCTGGCCCGCAGCGACGCCGGTCGGCTCGCGATCCAGCCCCGCCCCACCGAGATGGCGCCGCTGATTGAAGACGCGGTGCGGACGATGCGCGCCCAGACCGAGGGCGCCGGTCAGACTCTCAGCCAGCGGGTGGAGCCGAACCTGCCGATGGTCGACGTCGAGCCGGACCGGATCAGGCAAATACTCGTGAACCTTCTTACGAATGCTCATGAGTATTCGCCCGAAGGTGCGTCCATTCAGGTGACGGCGCGGCCCGTCGGTGCTGAAGTGGAGGTCGCCGTGATCGACAACGGACCGGGCATCCCCGCGAGCCAGCTCGAACACATCTTCGAGCGGTTCACCCGTGGCGACGCCGGGTTGACCCAGCGCGTCGGAGGGACCGGACTCGGCCTGGCGATCTCCAAATCGCTGGTCGAGCTGCACGGCGGATCGATCGCCGTCGACTCGACCCCCGGACTCGGCTCCACTTTCAGCTTCAGGCTCCCCGCGGCGCCCTCCCGAACCGGCGCGGCCGGGCCCGAGCGCGCCGCCACGGAGACGGGCTGATGGCCAGAGTCCTGATCGCCGACGACTCCGAGACGATCCTGCTGCTGATGCGGACCCGCCTCGAACTGGCGGGCTACCAAGTGCAGACCGCCAGCGACGGGCAGGAGGTGACCGAGCTGCTGGACGAGGCCAACCCCGACCTGCTTCCGGACCTGCTGCTGCTCGACGCGATGATGCCGCGCAAGTCGGGCATCGACGCCCTCCGCGAGCTGCGCGCCGCCGGGGTCGAGACGCCGGCCCTGATCGTCAGCGCCCACCAGGACCCGGGCGACGCCGACGCCCCGACGGATCTCGAAATCAGCGGTTACGTGACCAAGCCGATCGACTTCGATCGGCTCCTCGGCGAAATAGCCGAGCTGACGCGAGCCTAGGCCCGCTTCAGCTCTTGGCGATCTCGAGCCGGATCTCCTTGCCCTTGAGCTTGGTCCCGTCGAGGAACTCGACCGTACGCTCGGCCTGCTCTGGCGCCACCTCGACGAAGGAGAAGCGGTGCAGGACGCGGACCTCGTGGATCGCCTCCTCGGGAAGCACCGCCCCCTCGCGCAGCGCCCAGCGCAGATCGTCCTCGCTGATCCCGCTGCGCTCGCCGCGATTGACGAAGAGCTTGACGGTGTCCCGCCGCTCCTCGTCGCCGTCGGCTATCGCGGCGGGCTCCGCGGCGTCGGCGCCGTCTTCGGCCTGTGCGGCCCGCTCGACCCGCTCCCGGCGCTCGCTGCGCTCGCGGCGACGCGGTCGCGGCGCGTGCTCGAGCCGCTCCTCGGGAGTCTCCCACTCGCCGATCGAGGTCTTGACGTCGCGCTCGATCCGCGCGATCTCGTCGCGCTGGGCGGGCGTGACGAAGGTGATCGCGCGACCGGTCCGCCCGACGCGCCCGGTCCGGCCGATGCGGTGGACGTAGACCTCCGAGGAGTTCGGCACGTCGTAGTTGATGACGTGGGTCACGTGCTCGATGTCGAGCCCGCGGGCGGCGATGTCGGTGGCCACGAGCAGCTTCACGCGGTGGTCCTTGAAGGCGATCATCACCCCGTCGCGGACCCCCTGGCTGAGGTCGCCGTGGAGGGCCTTCACGTCGAGGCCCTTGTCCTTCAGGAACTTCTCCAGCTTCGAGGCGCCGATCTTGGTCCGGGTGAAGATGATCGCCTGCTCGGGTTCTTCGGTCTTCAGCAGCTCGACCAGGCGCTCCGCCTTGTTCTTGGCCGGCACCTCGACGAAGGCCTGCGCGATCGCGTCCACCGTCAGTTTCTTCGGCGTGATCCGGATCGTCGTCGGCTCATACATGTAGCCCTCGGCGAGCTTTTGGATCGGCGGCGGCATCGTCGCCGAGAAGAGCGCGGTCTGGCGCCCGCTCGGGCACATCCGCAGGATTTTCTCGACGTCCTCGATGAAGCCGAGGTCGAGCATCTCGTCTGCCTCGTCGAGGACCACGTAGCGGGCCGCGGTGAGGACCAGCGAGCGGCGCGACATCAGGTCCATCATGCGGCCGACGGTGGCGACCACCACGTGGGCCCCGGAGCGCAGCTGCGACTGCTGGGAGCGGATCGGGGCGCCACCGAAGACGGCGACGATCTCGATGTCGAGGTGCTCGGCGTAGGCGCGCAGCGCCTGCGTCACCTGGATGCAGAGCTCCCGGGTCGGCGTCATCACGATCGCCTGCACCTCTTCGTTGTCGGGATCGAGGTATTGCAGCAGAGGCAGCCCGAAGGCGGCGGTCTTGCCGGTGCCGGTCTGGGCCTGCCCGATCACGTCGTGGCCGGCCAGGAGCTCGGGGATCGCCTGCTCCTGGATCGGGGTCGGCTCGTCGAAGCCGAGCTCGTCGATCGCCTGCTGGATGTCGGGCGAGAGCCCGAGGTCTTTGAAGGCGGTCATCTGGAGGGATCCAGTAGGAGCTTGCCGGTGGTGCGACGGGCGATCAGGTCTTCGTGGGCGCGTGCCGCTTCGGAAAGGGGGTAGATATCCCCGATCGTACCCTCGAGCTCGCCGGCGGCGACGGCACCCAGCAGCTCGCCGATCATCGGCGAGCGCAGATCGGGGCGGGCGAGCAGGTGGGCCAGCCAGAAACCGATCACTGCCTTCGACCCGCGCAGCAGAGCGGCCGTGGAGACCTGGCGCTGTTCGCGAGAGGCGATCCCGAATACGACCATCCGCCCCAGCGGCGCCAGCATGCCCATCTCGGCGTCGAAGGCGTCCCCCCCGCTCATGTGGAGGACGGCGTCGACGCGCCTGCCGTCGTTGGCGCCGCGAATCGCCGCGCCGAGGTCCTCGGAGCGGGAATCGACGCAGGCGTCGGCGCCGAGGCCCTCGACCAGGGCCCGTTTCCCCTCGCTCGAGGCGAGGCCGATCACCTTCGCGCCGGCCCGTTTGGCGATCTGGACGGCGAGGGTGCCGGTGCCGCCCGCGGCCGCCTCGACGACGATCGTCTCCCCCTCCTGGATCCTTGCGCAGCGGTGCACCAGCGCCATCGCGGTCAGTCCCTGCAACAGCAGCGCCGCCGCCTGATCGTCGTCCACCTGATCGGGGATCGGGATCAGGAGCGACTCGGGGACAGCGACCTTCTGGGCATAGCCGCCGCTCCCCAGCAGCGCCGCGACCCGCCGCCCGTCAGGGGTGCGGCCGCTCACCTCGGCGCCCGGGACAAGGGGCAGTGCCTGCTTGGCGAGATAGTCGTCGCGGGTCGAATGGGTGTCGGCGAAGTTGACACCACTGCGCGCGACGTCGACCAGGACCTCGCCCTCGGCTGGGATCGGATCGTCGATCTCCAAGTACTCGAATACCTCGGGGCCGCCGAACTCCTGGATCTGGATCGCCTTCATCTCCGCTGCCGCGATCGCGCTCAAAGTGGCGGCGCCACGAGGAGGCGGCCTCGCGAGAAGGTGGCGCTCGGTATGCCCGGTTCCGGGGTCGCGAGGGTGACCTGTTCGCCGATACATGAGCAGAGCAGCGCGGCGTTCGTCCCATCCATCTGCTTGCGAATCATCCAGGCGATCCTAGGGATACTGTTCCGCCCATGTCGCTGACCGTGGTTGGCTCGATCGCTTTCGACGCTGTCAAGACCCCGTTCGGGGAGCGCGAGCGCATGCTCGGCGGCGCCGCGGTGCACTTCTCTCTCGCCGCCAGCTTCTTCACCGAGGTGCGGCCGGTGGGGCTCGTGGGCGAGGACTTCGGCGCGACCGAGTTCGAGGTGCTCGAACGGCGCGGCATCCTCACCGACGACATCGAGCGGGTCCCCGGCGGGCAGTCCTTCTTCTGGCGCGGCCGCTACGAGTACGACCTCAACGTCGCCCACACCGAGGACACCCAGCTTGGCGTCTTCGCCGAGTTCGAGCCGAAGCTCTCCGATCGATCGCGGGCGGCCGACACGCTCTTCCTCGCCAACATCCAGCCGGAGCTGCAGCGGCAGGTGCACTCCCAGTGCTCGGCCAACTTCAGCGGTCTGGACTCGATGAACTTCTGGATCGAGACCGCAAAGGACTCGCTGCTGGCGGCGATCGCCGAGGTCGACTGCCTCGTCGTCAACGACGCCGAGATCCGCCAGCTGACCGGCGAGTCGAACCTGGCGCGGGCCGCCCGCGCCGTGATGGAGCTGGGCCCGCGGGCGGTGGTCGCCAAGCAGGGCGAGTACGGGGCGGCGCTGTTCACCGAGGGCGGGTTCTTCGCCCTGCCGGGCTTCCCGCTCGAGGACGTGCGCGACCCGACCGGCGCCGGGGACAGCTTCGCCGGCGGGTTCTTCGGCTACCTCGACAGCCACGACGGCGAACTCGCCGAGGCCCACCTGCGCCGCGCGATGGGCTACGGCACCGTCCTCGCCTCCTTCAACGTCGAAGAGTTCGGTACCGAGCGGGTCGCGCGCCTCAGCCGCGAGGAGATCGACGAACGGTTCGAGACGCTGCGTGGGATGACGCAGTTCGAGGGCCTCTCCGCCGCCGCCGAATAGCCGTTGGGGCGTTCCCCGCTCGGCAACAGGCCGGCAGGCCCGAACTGCGATACTGGCCGCCCTGGGACACGAGCTTCGAAGGAGGGCGATGGCCACCGACCAGCAGACCAAAGATGCGACCGCTGACAGTGCCGGCACCTCCAAAGCGGAGTCGCTGACCGTCACCGACAACCGCACCGGCAAGACCTACGAGCTGCCGATCTCAGATGGGACCGTGCGCGGCATGGACCTACGTCAGATCAAGGTCTCCGAGGACGATTTCGGGCTGATGTCATACGACCCGGCGTTTACCAACACCGCCTCGTGCCGCTCTGCGGTCACCTACATCGACGGCGCCGCCGGGATCCTCGAACACCGCGGCTACTCGATCGAGCAGCTCTGCGAGCGCTCGACCTTCCTCGAGGTCGCCTTCCTGCTGATCTTCGGCGAGCTCCCGACCGGGCCACAGCTCGACCGCTGGACCTTCGACATCACCCACCACACCTTCGTCCACGAGGACCTGAAGAAGTTCTTCGAGGGCTTCCGCTACGACGCCCACCCGATGGGGATGCTGCTGGCCGGGGTCGGCGCGCTCTCGACCTTCTACCCCGACGCGAAGCAGACCGACGACCCGGAAGAGCGGTACATGTCGGCGGTCCGGCTGATCGCAAAGGTCCCGACCCTCGCCGCCTTCTCCTACCGGCACAACATGGGTTTCCCCTACTCCTACCCGGACAACGACCTCAGCTTCGCCGAGAACTTCCTCTCGATGATGTTCAAGAAAACCGAAGCCAGGCACGTCCCGAAGCCGGCCCTCTCGCGGGCGCTGGACGTCCTCTTCATCCTCCACGCCGATCACGAACAGAACTGCTCGACCAACGCCGTTCGGGGCGTCGGCTCCTCCGACGTCGATCCCTATTCCGCGGTCGCGGCGGGGGTCGCCGCGCTCTACGGGCCGCTGCACGGCGGCGCCAACGAGGCGGTGCTGCGCATGCTGCGCCGGATCGGGTCGCCGGACAACGTCCCCGACTTCCTCGCGCAGGTGAAGCAGCGCGAGGAGAAACTGATGGGCTTCGGCCACCGTGTCTACAAGAACTACGACCCGCGGGCGCGGATCATCCAGCAGCACATGGACGACGTCTTCGAGGCCACCGAGTACAACCCGTTGGTCGAGATCGCCCGCGAGCTGGAGAAACGAGCGCTCGACGACGAGTACTTCACCTCCCGCAAGCTCTACCCGAACGTCGACTACTACTCGGGGATCATCTACGAGGCGATGGATATCCCGGCAAACATGTTCACGGTGATCTTCGCCATACCCCGGACCGCCGGCTGGGTCGCGCAGTGGATGGAGATGCACGAAGACCCGGAGACGAAAATCGCCCGGCCGCGACAGATCTACACCGGGCCCCGGGAGCGCGAGTACGTGCCGATCAACGACCGTAGCGGCCCCGAAAAGATCGTCGGGCCGCCGGCACGGCGGCCGAAACGGCCGCGCCGCGGGGCCTGAGTCTCGTAGCGGGAGAGGGGAACCGCCCCTCTCACATTGCGTAGGCTGGGCCCGTGGCTCGTTCGAGGTGGAAGCTGACCGTGCGCCATGGGTCGGAGGTAACGCATGCGGGGTTCGATGACCTGACCGAGGCCGTGGCGGCCATGAGGGCTCGGGCGATGGAGATTCGCAGCGAGGGGCCGGCGCGGCCGGTTCGGTCGCTGCGGGACTTCGGGCCGCAGCAGCAGGTGCGCGCGCGGCTGCAGCTGACGGGGCGCGGGTTGCTGCGCAAACCGGTAGCCGGGATCGACGTGCGCGGGGACGGGACCTTCGTTGCCTACCGGGGCGGGGTCGGGCGCGAGGAGCTGGACCCGACCCGCCACGAGACGCCGTTCGACCTGGTGCGCGAAACTCTCGAAGAAGAGACCGATGAATAGCGGCGACTCGAGCACCGACATCCCCAGGGGCAACTACGCGGCCGGCGAGCGCGTGAAGCTGCCGGCGCGCGCCGAGCCCCCCTTCACCGTCTTCATCAACGGGATCGAGCAGACGGAGGGCAGCGACTACTCGATCGAAGGAGGCGAGATCGTCTTCAGCCGCCCGATCGTGAAGGAGAAGATCGGCACCGGTCGCTGGCTGGCGATGTACCTGGGGCTCTGGGGGACCTACCGCAAGAACGAGACGATCGACCTCCAGTTCAGCCGCGACGGCAAGGTCGAGCTGCTCTCCGATCTCCCCGTCGTCCCCTATCCCGACGCGCCATGAACCTCGGCTTCGTCCTCCTCTCCGACCACAGCGAGGCGGTCAATGGCAAGCTCTACCTGATCGGGGGTGGCTGGAACGTCCTGCGGCTGCCGGAGCTGCCACATGACTGGTCCTTCCACATCGGCCTCGGCATCGACGTCGCCTGGCACGAGACCAACAGCCCCCACGAGCTCGCCGTCACGATCCAGGACCCCGACGGGGTCGAACTCGGGGAGGGGCTGACCGCCAACTTCGAGACCGGCCGTCCCCCCGGCATGCCGCCCGGCCAGGAGCAGCGGCTGGTGATGTCGATCGGCGCCACCGCCACCTTCGCCGCCGCCGGCCCCCACGCCGCGGTGGTCCAGGTCAACGGCGAGGAGCTCGGCCGCGCCCGCTTCTACCTGATGGAAGGGGCCCCAGAGGCGGAGATCGCCTAGCGGCCGGCGGGCCCTACTTGAAGACGTAGAGCAGCAGGAAGGCGATCACCACGAAGCTGGCGCCGGCGGCGATCATGCCCTTGTCCTCGGAGACGATCGCGGCCGTGGAGCGGTCGTCGGAGCGGTCGTAGATCAGGTACAGGTAGCGGAAGATCAGGTAGACGACCGGTGGGATCGTGAGCATCATCCGGCTGCCGATCTGCGGCGAGTTGACGGTGTAGATCGCGTAGCTGATCACGGTTCCCGTCGTGACCAGCGAAACCATCTGGTCGAGGAAGGGCAGCGAGTAGTGCTCCAGGACCGGACGGGTGCTGGTCCCCTGGTGCAACTCGGATACGGCCTCCTGGCGACGCTTCGTGAAGCCGAGGAAGGCGGCGCCCATCCCGGTGCAGAGGATCAGCCACTCCGAGGCGTGGGCATCGACCGCGCTGGCGCCGGCGGCGACGCGGAGGATGAAGAGGGCGACCAGCGTCATCACGTCGACGATCACGATCTGCTTGAGGCCGAGGCTGTAGGCGACCTGGGCGGTGCCGTAGCCGACGACCATCAGGCCCACCTGCCAGTTGACCGCGCCGAAGGCGAGGCCGATGGCGAAGACGGCCAGGATCGGCGCGATCGTCTTCGCCGCCCCCTCCGAGAGCTCCCCCGCCGCGAGCGGGCGGGAGCTCTTCTTCGGGTGCTTGCGGTCGAGCTCGACGTCGACCAGATCGTTGATGAAGTAGCCGGCGCTGGAGATCAGGCAGAAGGAGACGAAGGTGATCGTCGCCTCCAATACCTCGTGGGACTGGTTGAGCTTGCCGGAGAACAGCAGCCCGGCGAAGACGAGGATGTTCTTGATCCATTCGTGCGGACGCCCCGTCTTGATCGCCGCCTGCAGCGGCGAGCGCCGCGGCACCCCCGGCGCATCCGCATCGGCCTTCCCGGCCTCAGCCGGCACGGTCGGTTGTTCCGAAGTGATCGTTTCCATCGCGAAATGCCGGAGGGCGCTCAGCCACACCCGGCCAGAGATCAAGTCGCGACAGCGTAGCGCCGGGCGGCGTCATTCCTCCGATCGATAGCGCGTTGGAATACCCCATCCGCTCCGGTTGATGTCGCATTTCCTCTCGCATCCCGATGGAAACTACGACCGCGGTGCGGGCTCCTTGCCTACGCCGGGCCGATGAGGACGCCCGGGTTGAGGATCCCGGCCGGATCCAGCTCCGCCTTTGCCGCTCGCAGCGCCGCCGCGAAGGGGGCCGGGCGCTGGCGGTCGTACCAGGGGCGATGGTCGCGACCGATCGCGTGGTGGTGGGTGATCGTGCCGCCGCCCTCGATCAGCGCATCCGAGACAGCGGCCTTGACCTCATCCCATTGCTCGACCTCGCCGCCGCGGAGCGCCGGGGCGAGCACGGTGAAGTAGGGGGCGACGCCGTCGGGATAGACGTGCGTGAAGCGGCAGCTGATCCGGGGCGCGCCCGGCCCCTGGCGCGAAGCGCCGCACACCTCCGCGACCGCCGATCGCGCCGTCTCCATCACGCTCGCGTGGAACTCCTCCAGCCGGTCCCAGGTGATCGCCGTCTCGAAGGTCTCCGAGAGCACTCCGCAGGCGACGAACGTGTCGCGCAGATAGGGGGCGAGGAGGAAGGCGGAACGCCAGGAATCAACCGCCGAAGGATCAACCGCCGGCTGCTGCGCTTCGGGTCCGCGGCCGGCGGCAGATGCGCGAGCCCCCTCGCCACCCTGGGCCGCCTGGCCCGCGACTTCGTCGCTGGCGCGGACGGTCCCGCCGTGGGAACGGGCGATCTCCAGGGCGACCTCCATCGAGTCCCCCACCGGGTGGTGGGCGGACTCGAAGCCGAGCATCAGCAGGTTCGCCTCGCCGTTGCCGGCGCCGGCCAGCTCCGCCTCGGAGGCGTCGAGGAGGCGGCAGTTGGACGGGTACAGGCCGGACTGCGATATCTCGCGGACGGCCCCGGCCGCCGCCATGAAATCGCCGAATTCGACGCCCGCGGAAGCCTTGAACTCGGGGCGAGGCCGCACCCGCACCCAGGCCTCGGAGATGACTCCGAGGATGCCCTCCGAGCCGACCAGCATCCGGTCCGGTGACGGCCCCGCTCCCGAACCCGGCAGGCGCCGGCTCTGCCAGGTCCCGCGCGGCGTTATCGCCCGTGTCGACTCGACCAGGTCGTCGATGTGGGTCGCCAGCGTGGCGAAGTGGCCGCCGGCCCGGGTTGCGATCCAGCCGCCGAGGGTCGAGTACTCGAAGGACTGCGGGAAGTGCCGCAGCGTGAGGCCGTGCTCGCGCAGCTGTTCTTCCAAGCGCGGCCCGGTGGCTCCGGCCTGGATCCGCGCGGCGAGCGAGCCGGCATCGACCTCGAGGACACGGTCGAGCCGGCGCAGGTCCAGCGAGACGACCGGGCGCTCCCCAAGGCGCGGCTCGACCCCGCCGACGACGCTGGTGCCGCCGCCGAAGGGGATCACCGCCGCGCCCTCGGCCTCCGCCCAGCTCAGCACCGTCTCGATCTCCGACTCGTCGCGCGGGAACGCCACCAGATCCGGCGGATTCTCGAATTCCCCCCGGAATCCGCGCACGACGTCTCGATAGGCCTTGCCCAGGCCGTGCGAGACTCGCTCGTAGCGCTCGCCGGAGAACAGATCCCCGAATCCCGCGGGCTCCTTCAACCGCGCCTTCCGCAGCTGCACCTCCCTCAGCGCAACCGGCTTCTCGACCTCCCCCCCGAACCCGAACCGCGCCCTGATCCCTTCCGCCGCCTGCCGCATCCGCGTCGCCGCAGGCACCTGATCCTCGTACCCCCATCCCCAGTGCTTCAGTCTCCGCTTAGGCACTGGGACCTCGTCCATCTGAACCGCCCCTGCGGCGGGTGGCGCGGGGGCGGGGGTCCCCCGCGGCGCGGAGGATGCGGAGCATCCGAGCACCGTGGGGGATGCCGCCGCGACAGGCCCCGCCGACCGGTGCGGTTACCAGTGGACCCCTTTCATCAGGTGGGCGAAGGCGACCGCCTCGGTCGAGGGCGCCTTGTCTCGTGCCTCCTCCGATTTCCCCTTCGCCGCCTGCGAATCCGGGAATAGCTTGTAGGCGGTGTTCAAGATCGAGTCGCTGGCCTTCGGCGCGACCGCGTAGAGCAGCTCGCCGAAGTTGCCGAGTCTGGTCGCCACCTTCTTCGGCCGGTTGACCATCGCCTTGGTGATCATCTCGGCCGCCTCCTCCGGGGTGATCGCCGGGAACATGTCGTACATCCGCGTCGGCGCGATCATTGGCGTTCGCACCAGCGGCATGTGGATCGTCGTCAGGTGAACCTTGTCATCGACCACCTCGGAGGCGATCACGCGGCTGAAGGCGTCCAGCGCCGCCTTCGAGGCGACGTAGGCGGAGAATCGCGGCGGGTTGGTCTGGGTGCCGATCGAGCTGATGTTGATGATGTGGCCGGATTTGCGGGCCCGCATCGTCGGTAGCAGGGCCAGGATCAGCCGCAGGGCGCCGAGGTAGTTGAGTTGGATCGTCCGCTCGTAGTCGTGGAAGCGGTCGTAGGAGAGCGCGACCGAGCGGCGGATCGAGCGGCCGGCGTTGTTTACGAGGACGTCGACGTGGCCGTGGTAGGCCAGCACCTCCTCGGCCATCCGCTCGATGTCTTCGATGTCGGACATGTCACAGCGGTGGATGTGGGCGGAGCCGCCGGCGGCGAGGATCTCCGCCTTGGTCCCTTCCAGCTTCTCGACCGAGCGGGCCACCAGCAGCACCGTCGCGCCGGCGTCGGCCACCTTGACCGCGGTGGCTTTGCCGATTCCCGAGGAGGCACCGGTGATCAGCACGATCTTGCCCCGCACCGCCCCGGACAGTGAGCGGTCCTTGAACAGGTCGGGATCGAGGTTGCGCTCCCAGTAGTCCCAGACCCGGGTCGCGGAGGTCTCCAGCGGCGGCACCTCGATGCCGGAGCCTTTCAACGCCTCCTGGGCGCCGGTGCAATCGAAGCTGGTCGGGTAGTCGACGTAGGTGAGGATCGAGACGGGCAGGCCCAGCTCGTTCAGCATCGCCTTGAGCGCGCGCTTGGCCGGCGGGAAGAGCTTCAGCGCGCCGCGGATCGCGCCGGTGGCCGGCTCGGTCACGTCGGTGTCCAGGCGCACGGCCATCTGCGGCGCGTCGGCCGCCTTGGCGAAGATGTTGATCACCTCGCCCGCGGTCTTCGGGCTGGGGTCGGTGAGGTGGAACGCGCGTCCGTCGAGACCGGGCTCGTGGGCGATGTGATCGATCGCCGCCGCCACGTAGTCGACCGGGACGATGTTGATCTCCCCGCCCTCGATCCCGACCGTCGGCAGCCAGGCCGGGAGCACCCGGCGCGCTCGCTGCAGCGCCTTGAAGAAGTAGTACGGGCCGTCGATCTTGTCGATCTCGCCGGTGCGGGAATCGCCGACGACGATCCCGGGCCGGTAGACGCGCCAGGGCCGCGGGCAATCCTCGCGGACCAGCCGCTCGGACTCGTGCTTGGTGCGGAAGTAGGGGTTGTTGTCGAGTCGCTCGGCCTCGTCGAACATGTCCTCGCGCCAGACGCCCCGGTAGAGCCCCGCCGCGGCGATCGAGCTGATCTGGTGGAAGCACCCTGCCTCGAGGGCCCCCGCCAGCTCGATCGCGTGCCTGGTCCCCTCGACATTGGCGATCTCCTGCACGTCGGCCCGGGCGGTGATGTCGTAGATCGCGGCCAGGTGGAAGAAGTGCTCGATCTCGCCGCGCATCGCGACCAGGTCCTCCTCGGCGACCCCGAGGCCGGGCTGGGTGAGGTCGCCGGCGACCGGGACCACGCGGGCGCCGTCCGCCCCCCAGCCGGTACGCAGCTCCTCGAGCCGCCCCCTCGAGCCGGCTCGCACCAGTGCGTAGATCGTTCCCTCCCGCTGCAGCAGCCGCTCGACGAGGTTGCGACCGATGAAACCGGTTGCTCCGGTGACGAAGTAGCTCATCGGGTACCAGGGTATCTCGACCAGGCGCCCATACGCCCGGTTTCATAGACTCAACTGAGAAATGCCAGAGACGGCCACCGTGCAGATTGCCATGCCTGAGATGGGCGAGTCGGTGACTGAGGGCATCGTTCTCGAATGGCACGTGGCGGAGGGCGACTTCGTCAAAGAGGGCGACACCATCGTGGAGATCTCGACCGACAAGGTCGACGCCGAGGTTCCGGCGCCGATGGACGGGGTGATCACGAAGCTGGTCGCGGCTGTCGACGACGAGGTGCCGGTCGGGGCTCCTTTGGCCGAGATGGAACCGGGCGAGGGCTCCTCCGAGGGTTCCGACCGCGCGACTGCGGGGCCTGACCAGGGGGAGGCGCCTGCGGGCGAGCACGTCGGTTCGTCCTCGGCACCTGCCCCTGGTCACCCGCAGGCAGGCGGGGGGAACGGCGGGGGGACCGACACTGGTGCCGGCAATGGCGCTGACGTGCGCGCGCCGCCTGGGGCGCGGCGAGTAGCTGAAGCGACCGGGGTCGATCTTGCTTCGGTCAGCGGTTCCGGCCCGGGCTCCAAGGTGACCAAGGAGGACGTGCTCGCGGCCGGCGGGGGCAACGGCGCCGCGGCGGTTGCGGCGGCGGCCGGTGAGGCGAAGCAGCTGCGGGGCCCGGCGGCGATGCTGGCCAAGGCGATGGACGAGAGTCGCGCGGTTCCGACCGCGACGTCGTTCCGGACGATCGCCGTCGACACCCTCGACGCCAAGCGCAAGGCGATCAACGCCGTGCTCAAGGAGCGCGGCCTCAAGGTCTCCTTCACCCACCTCATCGCCTGGGCGATCGTGCGGGCGACCCGGGACTTCCCGGTCATGGTCCGTACCTTCGAGCAGCGCGACGGCAAGCCGTTCGCGATCGAGAGCGGCCCCGTCAACCTCGGGATCGCGGTCGACGTCGAGCGCAAGGACGGCTCCCACAGCCTGATGGTGCCCGCGATCAAGGGGTCCGACGGTCTCGACTTCGCAGGCTTCCACTCCTACTACGAGGACCTGATCGCGAAGACCCGCGAGAACAAGCTGACTCCCGACGACTTCCAGGGCACGAACATCTCCTTGACCAACCCGGGCGGGATCGGCACGATCGCCTCGGTGCCGCGACTGATGAGCGGCCAGAGCGCGATCATCGCCACCGGCTCGATCGCCTACCCGCCGGAGTGGCTGCACGCCTCGCCGGAAAGGCTGCGGCAACTCGGCGTCTCGAAGGTGATGACACTCACCTCGACCTATGACCACCGCGTCATCCAGGGGGCGGAGTCGGGGGCGTTCCTGCGCCGGGTCGAGCAGCTCCTGCAGGGCGAGGACGGCTTCTATGAGGCGGTCGCCGCCGATCTCGACATCGATGCCGCCGGGATCACCTCCGCCCATCCGGCCTCCGCGTCGGCGCCGCCGCTGGGCACCGCCGTGCCGAGTGCCGCCACCGGCGAAGTCGACGAAGAGCTGCTGCAGGCCGTGCAGTCCGCGACGTCGCTGCTGAAGGCATACCGGACGCACGGGCACTTGGCCGCTCACCTCGACCCACTCGGCTCCGAGCCGCAAGGCGACCCGACGATCCAGCCGGAGAACCTCAATCTCACGCCAGAGCTGATGGCCCGCATCCCGGCCTCGATCCTGCGGATCGGCGTTCCGGGAGAGACGCTGCTGGAGGCGCTGCCGCGAATGCGCAGCGCCTACTGCGGCACCATCGGCTACCAGTTCGAGCACCTCTCCTCCCACCAGCAGCGGTTCTGGCTGCGGGAGATGATCGAGACCGGCGCCCACCGCCAGCCGCTCGGCGACGATGAGAAACGCCGCCTGCTCGACCGCCTGCTCGACGTCTTCCAGTTCGAGCGCTTCCTCGAGAAGGCCTACCTCGGCCAGAAGATGTTCTCGGTCGAGGGGCTCGACGTGGTCGTGCCGATGCTCGACGAGCTGGTCACCCTCGCCCTGCGCTCGGGCGCGGAGGAGGTCGTCTTCGGGATGGCACACCGGGGCCGACTCAGCGTGCTCGCCCACAACCTCGGCCGCCCGGTCGAGTCGATCCTCGCCGAGTTCGAGGGGTCGAAGCGGATCGAGGCCGTGAAGGCGGTCGCGGCGATCCCCCACGGCGGCACCGGCGACGTCAAGTACCACTACGGTCACCGCGGGGTCTATGAGACGTCCGAGGGAGAGAAGATCTCCGTCCGCCTATATCCCAACCCCAGCCACCTGGAGTTCGTCGACCCGGTCGTGACCGGGGGCGCGCGCTTCCTGCAGTGCGAGTTCGACGGCGCCGAGCTGCGGCACGAGCCCAAACGGGCGGTGCCGGTACTGCTCCACGGCGATGCCGCCTTCCCGGCCCAGGGGGTCGTGGCCGAGACGCTGAACCTGCAGGCGCTGAAGGGCTACAGCACCGGCGGCACCGTCCACATCGTCCAGAACAACCAGGTGGGCTTCACCACCGATCCCGAGGAGGCCCGGTCCACCCCCTACGCGGCCGACATGGCGAAGGGCTTCAACGTTCCGATCGTCCATGTCAACGCCGACGACGTCGAGGCCTGCACCGCGGCCGTGCGCCTGGCGATGGCCTACCGCGAGCGCTGGGGGCGGGACATCGTCATCGACGTGATCGGCTACCGCCGCTTCGGCCACAACGAGACCGACGAGCCCGCTTACACGCAGCCGAAGATGGCGGCGACGATCAAGTCGCACCCGCCGGTCTCCGAGCTCTACGCGGAGAAGCTGATCGCGGAGGGAACGGTCACCCAGGAGGACGTGACCGAGGAGTCCGAGAGGCGCCACGAGGAAATGTCGGAGGCGCTGAAGGTCCTGCGGGAAAAGATGGAGGCGGGCGAGTACGAGGACCCGACGGTGACTACGGGCACCGGCGAACTCGACCGCACCGCAAGCCCGCCGGTCGATACCGCCGTCGCGGCCGACAAGCTCCGCTCTCTCAACGCGCAGCTGCTGAAGACCCCCGAGGGGTTCAACGTTCACCGTAAGCTCCGCCGCCCCTTCTCCAGGCGCGTCGATGCGCTCGAGGAGGGCGGCATCGACTTCGGCCATGCCGAGGCCCTCGCCTTCGCGTCGCTGCTCACCGAGAAGGTCCACATCCGCCTCACCGGGCAGGACACCGAGCGCGGCACCTTCTCCCACCGACACCTCGTCCTCCATGACGAGAACACCGGGCTCAAGTTCACGCCGATGCAGAACCTCGACGACGCCTCGGCGCCCTTCGAGCTCCACAACAGCCCGCTCTCGGAGATCGCCTGCCTCGGCTTCGAGTACGGCTACTCGACGGCGACGCCGAGCGCCCTGGTCCTGTGGGAGGCGCAGTTCGGCGACTTCGCCAACGCTGCCCAGGTGATCATCGACAGCTTCATCGTCTCCGGCGAGGCGAAGTGGGGCCAGACCAGCCGCCTGACGCTGCTGCTGCCCCACGGCTACGAGGGTTCGGGTCCCGAGCACTCCAGCGCCCGGATTGAGCGCTTCCTCGCGCTCGGGGCCGAGGGCAATATCCGCATCGCCAACCCCACCACCGCCGCCCAGTACTTCCACCTGCTCCGTCGTCAGGCGCTGGTCCGCAAGCCGCGCCCGCTGGTCGTCTTCACGCCCAAGGGCCTGCTGCGGCTGGACCGCGCGGCGGCGAGCCTGGAGGAACTCACCGGTGGGGTCTTGCACCCGATCCTCGACGACCCCACGGCCGACGGCCGGCGCGAGAAGGTGCAGCGACTGGTTCTTTGCACTGGGAAGGTGTACTACGACATCGACGCGAGCGATCGCCGCGCCGCCAGCGAGACGGTCGCGATCGCTCGGGTGGAGCTCCTCTACCCCTTCGCCAAAGAACAGCTCGACGCCGTGATCGCCTCCTATCCGAACCTGAAGGAAATCGCCTGGGTCCAGGAGGAGCCGCGCAACATGGGAGCCTGGAAGGTGATGTCACGCCGCATGCCCGAGGTCCTGCCGGAGGGGGTCGAGTTCAAGTACATCGGCCGACCGGGACGGGCCAGCCCGGGTGAGGGTTACTCCGGGGTTCACTCGCTCGAGCAGGAGCGGATCGTCCTGACGGCCCTCACACCCGGCACCTGAACCCCGATGTCGGTGCGTCCCTTCGAGAAGCCCGTGCCGGGGCGCCTCTTCGTCTGGGTCAAACGGCTTTCCTGGGTGGAGCTGGCGATCTTCACGGCGCTGATCGTGTTCTGGTTACTGCCGGGGTTCGACGCCGAGACGATGGTGTTCGGCTGGGCCCACGGAATCGGCTTCGTCGTCCTCTGCGTCGTGATTTGGATTGCGGCGGTGAGACACGAGGCTCCCTACACCCTGCTGGCGGCGACCCTTACCCCGGTCGGTCCGGTTGGAAGCGTGATCGGGATCGAACTGATCGAGCGCAAGGGCTGGGGGATTGCCGCACCGGACGCTCGGGGGGGCGACCGGGCTCAAAGCGCGCCTGACTGAAGCTGCGGCGGTCGACCGCGCTTGACCGCGGTGATTCCAAGCGGTATAGCTAATCGCTGACTGTTCTTCTGGGCAGTCTCGTCTGGGGGAACGGCCGCGTCGGCATCCCTCCCTGGCTACCGACGCCTAGGTGCAGTGAGGGTCGCGCGGACCCCCTGCCTCCCGCGGCCCCGCTGCGCCTACCTCTTCAGGTTGCGCAGCACGGTCTGCAGGATGCCGCCGTTGATGAAGTAGGTGACCTCGTTGGGAGTGTCGAGCCTTACCGTCGCCACGAACTCCGTCGAGGTCCCGTCATCACGCCGGGCGGTAACCGCCACCGACTTGGCGCCGCCGCCTTCGAGCTCTCCGAAATCGAAGCTCTCCTCGCCGTTGAGGCCGAGGCTCTCGACGCTCTCGCCGGCGGCAAACTGAAGTGGCAGCACACCCATGCCGATCAGGTTCGAACGGTGGATCCGCTCGAAGCTCTCGGCGATCACCGCCCTCACCCCGAGCAGTTTGGTTCCCTTCGCGGCCCAGTCCCGTGAGGAACCCGATCCGTACTCCTTGCCCGCCAGCACCACCAGCGGAACTCCCTCCTCGGCGTAGGACATCGCGGCGTCGTAGATGGTGGTTTCCTCGCCGCCGGGGAAGTGGCGGGTGAACCCACCTGCTCGATCCACGAGCTGGTTGCGGAGCCGGATGTTGGCGAAGGTGCCGCGAATCATCACCTCGTGGTTGCCGCGACGCGAGCCGTATGAGTTGAATTCGCCCGGTTCCACACCCTGCTCGACCAGCCAGCGCCCGGCCGGGCTGTCGAGTTTGATCGCTCCGGCCGGAGAGATGTGGTCGGTGGTGATCGAGTCACCCAGCAGGGCAAGGGCACGCGCGCCGGCGATCGGCTCGACCCCGGGCGGATCGGCCGGCATCCGCTCGAAGAAGCTGGGTTGGCGGACGTAGGTCGAGTCGGGCCAGTCGTAGCGGTCGCCCTCGGGGACCTCGACCGCGTTCCAGGTCTCATCCCCCGAGAACACACCGGCGTAGTTGCGGGTGAACATCTCCGAGGCGACAGAGGCGCCTACGACCTCCTTGATCTCCGCGTTGTCGGGCCAGATGTCACGCAGGTAGACCGGCTCGCCGTCGGATCCCTCCCCGAGCGGCTCGCTGGCGAGGTCGATGTCCATCCGCCCGGCGAGCGCATAGGCGACCACCAGCGGCGGGCTGGCGAGGTAGTTCGCCTTGACGTCCTGGTTGATCCGCCCCTCGAAATTGCGGTTGCCCGAAAGCACCGCGCAAACCGCCAGGTCCTTCTCGGCGACGGCGGCGGAGATCTCCGGCGCCAGCGGCCCGGAGTTGCCGATGCAGGTCGTGCAGCCGTAGCCGACCAGGTTGAACTGAAGTGCGTCGAGGAACTCGGTCAGGCCGGAGCGCTCCAGGTAGTCGGTGACCACCGTCGAGCCGGGGGCGAGCGAGGTCTTCACCCAGGGCTTGCGGGCGAGGCCGCGGCGCACGGCGTTGCGGGCGAGCAGTCCGGCCCCGACCATGACGCTCGGGTTGGAGGTGTTGGTGCAGCTGGTGATCGCGGCGATCACGACCCTTCCGTGGTCGAGCTCGAAGCTGGTCCCGTCCTCCAGGGTCACCTCGACCGCGTCGTCAGAGCCGCGCAGCGCAGTCGCGCCCGGAGCGCCGGTGATCGCGGGGCGGGGCTTGCCGCGCTCGTCGTCGTGTTCCTCGGCCGGGGGGTCCGAGGCCGGGAAGGACTCCTCGATCGCCTCGTCGCGACCGTTGCCCATCTGCTTCGCTGCGTCCGGGTCGAACTCGCCCATCGCCTCGAGGAAGGACTCCTTGGCGTCGGACAGCGGCACCCTGTCCTGCGGGCGCTTGGGACCGGCGATGCTCGGCACCACGTCGCCCAGGTCCAGCTCCAGCAGGTCGGAGAAGACCGGGTCCTCGGAGGAAGAGTCGTGGAACATCCCCTGCTCGCGAGCGTAGGCGTCGACCAGCTCGATCGTCGCGGTCGGACGCCCGGTCAGGTCGAGGTAGCGCAGCGTCTCGGCGTCGATCGGGAAGATCGCGCAGGTCGAGCCGAACTCGGGCGACATGTTGCCAAGCGTCGCGCGGTCGGCCAGTCCCAGGGTCGAGAGCCCGGGACCGAAGAACTCGACGAACTTGGAGACGACGCCGCGCCGGCGCAGCATCTCGGTCACGGTGAGGACCAGGTCGGTCGCGGTCGCCCCCTCCGGCAGCTCCCCCCCGAGCTTGAAGCCGACGACCTGGGGCAGCAGCATCGAGATCGGCTGGCCTAGCATCGCCGCCTCGGCCTCGATCCCGCCCACGCCCCAGCCCAGCACGCCGAGGCCGTTGACCATCGTCGTGTGGGAGTCGGTGCCGACCAGGGTGTCGGGGTAGGCGCGCAGGACACCGTCGGAATCGCGGCTGTAGACGACCTGGGCGAGGTACTCGAGGTTGACCTGATGGCAGATCCCGGTCGCCGGCGGCACCACGCGGAAGTTGTCGAAGGAGTGTTGCCCCCACTTGAGGAACGAGTAGCGCTCGCGGTTGCGCTCGAAGTCGTGCTCGGCATTGATGGCGAAGGCGCGCTCGTTGCCGAAGGCGTCCACCTGGACCGAGTGGTCGATCACCAGGTCGACGTCGACGAGCGGGTTGATCGCCGCGGGGTCGCCGCCGATCTCCTCCATCGCGTCGCGCATCGCCGCCAGGTCGACCACCGCGGGCACGCCGGTGAAGTCCTGCATCAGCACCCGCGCCGGCTGGAAGGGGATCTCGACGCTGGGCTCCGCGGCGGCGTCCCAGCCGGCGATCGCCTCGACGTCGGCGGCGCTGACCGAGACGCCGTCCTCGAGCCGCAGCACGTTCTCGAGCAGCACCTTGATCGAGTAGGGGAGGCGGGAGACCTCGAAGCGCTCCTGCAGCGCGTCGAGTCGGAAGACCTCATATTCACGCCCGCTCACCGCGAGGGCCGAACGGGCGCCAAAGGAATCGCTGCTCATCGTCTGCCCTTCCAAAGTCGTGGTTTACCTCTTGTCCTTCGAATGCCCGGCGGCGACCTCGGCCGCCGCCTTCTGCCCCGCCGCTCCACTCGCGGTCCGCACTGCGATCCCGGGACTGACGAGCCCGAAGTGGGCGAGGAACCGCTGCTGCACCGGCGCCACCACGACCTCCACCTTGTCCGCTTCGATCGCCTTCAACGTCCCCTGCGCGACCTCCTCCGGCGTCGCGGTGCCAAGCCCCGCGGGGGGCCTCGCCCCCGACTCGGCGAACATCCCGGCCTCGCGGATGAAGCCCGGCGAGACGATCGAGACGCCGATTCCCTGCGGCCGAAGATCGGCGCGCAGGCCGAGGGCGAATCCCCGCAGGCCGAACTTGGTCGCGTTGTAGATCGAAGAGTGGGGACTGGGCGCCTTGCCGGAGAGCGAGGCGACGAAGACGAGGTGGCCTGAGCCCTTCTCCAGCATCGCCGGGTAGAGCGCCTGGGCCAGCAGCATCGGCGCCTCGAGGTTCACCCGCAGCGCCCGCTTGACCTCCTCGGCGCTGAACTCCTCCATCCTGCCGGCGGCCGGCAGGCCGGCGTTGGCGACGAGCACGTCGACCCCGCCCGCCGCTGCCGCGAGGGCCTCGGCCGCGCCCGGCTCGGCCAGGTCGGAGGGGACGACGCCGTGGCCCCCGCCGGGCAGCTCGGCGGCGAGCGCCTCCAGCGCCTCGGGCCTGCGGCCGCTCAGCAGCATGATCGCCCCCCGCGCCGCCAACGCCTTCGCGATCGCCTGGCCGAGGCCGCCGGTGGCCCCGGTTAGCAGTGCTCTGCGGCCGGAAAGTTCCATCCCAAAGCCCAAGCTACCAGCCGTGCTGCCGACAGGATTCTGGGATCCAAGTGCGAAGAGCAACTAAATATTTGCGTTTTGTGAGCAAAGCGCCGGCCGATGGTCTAGACTGCCGCCGGTCCGTAGAACCGAAACGCCGAATCCCGAGCGCCAGAGCGCGTAGAGGGAACGGGGGAACCACGTTTTCGGGGCTAACCCACCGCATCCAGGTGGGAGCGCAGGCTCCTTTCGCGCTAGCCCGACAGCTAACCCCGTAGGCCGACGAAGGAGATCGGTTTGCTGTTCGACAGGTACAAGTTCAAGGCGGGGCTAGCGTTGGCGGCGGCCCTGCTGGCGATCGTCATCGTCGCCCCCGGTAGCGCCTCCGCCCGCTGCACGACCGGCGGCCTCACTCCCGCCCAGGTTGACATCTGCACCCCCACCGCGAAAGCCAAGCTGCTTTCGACCGGGGAACTCATCCCCCCGCGCAGCGCCCCGCCTCGGGTCAAAGCGGTGATCGAAGCCGCCAACAAGATCCGCACCAAACCGTATATCTGGGGTGGTGGCCATGCCCGCTGGTGGGATCGTGGCTACGACTGCTCCGGTTCCGTCAGCTTCGCGCTGCACGGCGGCGAATTCATCGAAAGCCCGCTGCCCTCCGGCCCGATGGAGAAGTGGGGCCTGGCGGGCGAAGGCCGCTGGATCACCGTCTACGCCAATGCCGGTCACGCCTATGCCGTGATCGCCGGGGTTCGCTGGGACACCTCCGGCGACGCAAGCGGCACCGGCCCGCGCTGGCACAAGGACCTGCGCACCAACGTCGGCTACATCCCCCGCCACCCCGCGGGCTACTAGGGCCAACCCACATCGCTTCGGTACGCCGCCCCGGCTAAACGGCCGGGGCGGAATTGTCCTTGCTTTCCCGGCCGGCTCGGATAACGTCCCAAGCGTAGCCCCCGAACCGCCCGATATCCGTCTCGCAGGTCTCACCAAGAAGTACGGCGAGGTGGTTGCGGTTGCGGGAATAGACCTCGAGGTCCAGCGCGGTGAGTTCTTCACCTTCCTCGGCCCCTCCGGCTCCGGCAAGACCACCACGCTGCGGATGATCGCCGGCTTCGAGGACCCGAGCGAGGGCACGATCGAGCTCGCCGGCGAGGAGGTCAGCGACGTCCCTCCCTACGACCGCGCCGTCAATACCGTCTTCCAGGACTACGCGCTGTTCCCTCACATGAGCGTGGGCGACAACGTCGCTTACGGCCTGAAGGTCGCCGGGGTCGCCAAGGCGGAGCGGACCAAGCGCCGCGACGAAGCCCTGGGGATGGTGCGCCTTCCCGGCTACACCGACCGCAGGCCGGGCGAGCTCTCCGGTGGTCAGCGCCAGCGCGTCGCGCTGGCGCGGGCGATCGTCAACCGGCCCAAGGTCCTGCTTCTCGACGAGCCGCTTGGCGCCCTCGACCTGAAGCTGCGCGAGCAGATGCAGGTCGAGTTGAAGACGATCCAGAGCGAGGTCGGCATCACCTTCGTCTACGTCACCCATGACCAGGACGAGGCGCTCACCATGAGCGAACGGATCGCCGTCTTCAACGAAGGCCGGATCGAACAGGTGAGCCCGCCGATGGAGCTCTACGAGCGACCGGTGAACGAGTTCGTCGCCGGCTTCGTCGGCGTCTCCAATGTGATCGAACGTGACGGCCAGCGGCTGACGATCCGGCCCGAGAAGATCGAGCTGCTCGACCCGGCGGCGCCCACCGACGGGCTCCACAGCGAGCGCGGCCGGGTCGTTGAGATTGCCTACGCCGGCATGGTCACTCGCTACACGGTGGCCCTCGAAGCGGGCGGAACACTTCAGCTCGTCAGGCAAAACGTGGAGAGCGCGTCCCCGGGCACGCTCCCCGAACAGGGACAGGAAGTCCTCGTCGGATGGCGCCCGGAGCACGCGGCCGCCGTTCGGGGCAAACCGATGAAAGAGGAGGTAGCACCATGAGGGGAAGGAGAGCTCATCCCGCCCGAACGGCGTGGCTGGTGGTCGGAGGCCTGGTTGCGTTCATGCTCGTCCTCGCCGGCTGCGGCGGATCCAGCAGCACGAGCAGTGAAGGCGGCGGCGGCGAAGAACTGCAGAAACTCGGCAAGGGCGAGGGTCAGGTGAATCTGATCTCCTGGGCAGGCTACGTCGAACCGGAATGGGTCAAGCCGTTCGAAGCCAAGACGGGCTGCAAGGTCAGCGACAAGGTCGCCGGCACCTCGGACGAAATGGTCTCGCTGATGAAATCCGGCCAGTACGACGGCGTCTCGGCCTCCGGCAACGCGACCGCCCGCCTCGTCGCTGCCGGCTACGTCGCCCCGGTCAACGTCAGCCTCGTCCCCAACTACAAGACCGTCTTCCCCGACCTCAAGAACCAGCCCTACAACACCTTCGAAGGCGTCCACTACGGGATCCCGCACGGACGCGGCGCCAACCTGCTGATGTGGAACGCCGACAGCGTGAAGCCCGCTCCCAGCTCCTGGAACGTGATGTTCGACCCGAAGATCGCGGCCAAGTACAAGGGCAAGCTCAGCCAGTACGACGATCCGATGTCGATCGCCGAAGCGGCCGTCTACCTGAAGACCCACCAACCGGAACTGGAAATCGAAAACCCCTACGAGCTGAACGAAGAACAGTTCGAAGCAGCGGTCGGCCTGCTGAAGGAACAGCATCCCAACGTCGGCGAATACTGGTCTGACGCAGCGAAGCAGATCTCCGCCTTCACCAACGGCGACTCCGAGGTCGGGACCACCTGGCAGTACCAGTACTTCGCCCTCCAGGAAGAAGGCGTCCCGGTCGCCGCCAGCCCCGCCAGTCAGGGCTTCCTCCCCAAGGAGGGGGCAACGGGCTGGTCAGACACCTGGATGATCAGCTCCAAGGCCAAGCATCCCAACTGCATGTACGAGTGGATGAACTGGATCATCGAACCGGAAGCCAACGCCGAGGTCGCCGAATGGTTCGGCGAGGCGCCGGCACAGAGCCTTGCCTGTGACAAAACCAAGAACAAGAACTTCTGCACCGAATACCACGCTGACAACCCGGCCTTCTGGAAACGGGTCTACTACTGGGAGACCCCGTTGGCCGAATGCGGCAACGGCGAAAGCGACTGCATGGACTACAACGAATGGGTCAAAGCCTGGACCGCGATCAAAGGGTGAGCCGCGGGACCCGAATCCGTGGCAAGTGACCAAGCCCTAGGGAGGAGGCCGGCGGGCCGCAGGTTCGCCGACCTCCTCCACGGCCGGCCCCGCCTGCAGGTGGGGTCGCTGCTGGCCGGCCCCGTCGGCTGGCTGGTCATCGGCTACCTGGGCTCGCTCGCGGTCCTGCTCATCAGCGCCTTCTGGTCGGTCGACCCGCTCAGCGGTCTGCTGATCAAGGGGTTCACGTTCGAACACTTCGAAACCCTCTTCGAAGCTCCCTACCCGATGGTCATCTGGCGGACCGTCCGGATCGCGGTCCTGGTCACCCTCACGGACGCGATCATTGCCTTCCCGAT
>JAXLTB010000022.1:0-30484 GCA_046330295.1 Solirubrobacterales bacterium
GCCAGCAGACGGTGCAGACGGTGAGCTCGATTACCACTGTCGACCTGACCGGCATCAGCCGCCTCGAGCAGGCTTTCGCGATCGTCCTCGCCGCGGCGGCGATGGCTCTCTTCGTCAGCCTTACCGTCAATGAGCGCCGCCATGAGTTCGCGACGATGGCTGCCCTAGGCGCCTCACTGCGCGACATCGGTGGCTTCGTTCGCTCCGAGGCGGTAACGGTGCTGGTCGGCGCGGCTGGCCTCGCGGCGCTCCTCGGCTGGCTACTGGCGGAGATGCTGGTGGCGATGCTCCAGCATGTCTTCGACCCACCGCCCGACCACCTCGCCGTGCCCTGGGGATTCCTCGGCCTGCTCAGCCTGGGAGCGCTCGCCGGTGCCGGCCTCGCCTTCGCCCTCGCCGCTCGCTCGCTACGGCGCCTGCCGCTCGGCTCGACCCTGCGTGAGCAATAGCTCGAATCTTTAGGCCAGAGGGTCGCTTCGGCTCATCTTGGTCCAAGGTGCGGCCCCCACTATCGCCTCTCCATCCCAAGGAAAGGGAAGCAAATGAAGAGGTTCAAGAAGCTCGTCCTCACGGTCGCCGCCCTGGCGGCGCTCGCCGTGGGCGGCTCAGCCTTCGCCCAGGCACAGTTCGCGAAGAACGTCGCCATGACGACGGTCCTCCATCGGCAGATAGAGCCTTCCACGCCCGGTGATCGGGCCGATACAGAAGCCGGTGCCGGCCGGGATCAGAGCAAAGATGGCGAGCGAGCCGATCGGGGTGCCGACGGCGAGCATCAGGACCAGGGCAGCGCCGCCGTCGACCAGGAGACGGCCGGCACCCACGAGGGCACCGAGGCACAGGGTGAGGACCATGGAGCCGACCAGGGCCCGAACGTCGAAGAAGGCCCGGGCGAGGTCGGCGCTCAGGCCGACGACTGAGCCGGTCCCCCGACCCGGCGGCCCCCAAGCGCCGGGTCGGGTCGGCTGCCGCCCTCGATCTCAACGCCGCGGCGCCGGGAGGCGCCTCCGACCAACAAGCTCCATGCGGCACCGAGCGCCTGCCACGTCGCTCGGGTAGTGGACCCGAGGAAGACCCGGGAGACGGCAACGCCGCCCGCCAGCAGGACCGCGGATCCAGCTCATCCGCGTCCTCTCTCGCAGATGGAGCTACCCAGGTTTAGGGGGTCCGCCTAAACGGCTGCTGAGACCGGCGAAACGAAGGTGGCGAAATGCGTCAATCGCTCTCATCTGCGCTTAAGACCCGGCACCTAGCGTGCGCGGCCGCGAGGTCTCGTCCACCTGAGAGAAGATGGACGAGACCACCGCCGCCAGTTCCCGCCGCCGCGCCCGGCATGCCTTCTCCAAGGTGCCTGAGGTCACCGCCTACTTCTGGATCGTGAAGGCTCTGACCACGGCGATGGGCGAGTCGACCTCCGACTTCTTGGTCCACACGCTGGTGCCGAAGCTCGCCGTGGTGCTGGGCGGGATCGCCTTTGCCTTCGCCCTGTACATCCAGTTCAGCAAGGACCGCTACGTGCCCTGGGCCTACTGGCTGGCAGTGGCGATGGTCGGCGTTTTCGGCACGATGGCCGCCGACGTCCACGTCGGCCTCGGAGTCCCCTACATCGCCTCTACGATCTTCTATGCGATCGTCCTCGCCGCAGTCTTCCGCCTCTGGTACCTGGCGAGGGCACCCTCTCGTCCACAGCATCTACACCCCGCGCCGTGGCTCTTCTACTGGGCGGCGGTGCTTGCGCCACCTTCGCCCTCGGCACCGCCGCGGGGGACCTGACCGCGGTCACCCTGGGAATCGGCTACTTCGGCTCGATCCTCCTCTTCGCCGCCGTGATCACGCGGTCCCGGCCTTCAGCCGCTTCCGCCTGGGTTGGAACTCCATCCTCAGCTTCTGGTTCGCCTACGTCGTCACCCGCCCCCTCGGCGCCTCGGTCGCCGACTGGCTTGCGGTCTCCCACGCCCGCGGCGGCCTGGCCCTCGGCACCGGCCCGGTCAGCCTCGTCCTCGCCGCCGCGACCTCCGCCGTCGTCTACCACCTCGCCCGCACTGGCCGAGACACCCCGGCCGATCAGCTCGGAGGCCTGCAGCCACCAGGACCCCGCCAACCGGACGAACCCTTTCTACCGACCCGCGAGGCGCCCGAGGAGGCCTAGGTGTAATTCCTAACCACGTTGTTCATCCGGGCCTCCTTTGAAGGCTGGGGTGCTGAAACCACCCAGGGCAGGAGGACCCGGGTGACTCCACGGTAATGCGCCCTTCGGCCCGAAGAGCGAGGTAGACGATGGTGAGGCGGGTGACCGAGGAGGACCGGTCGCTCACGGAGGCGGCCCGAGGCCGCGGGTGAGCGAGCGCACCACCCGCAAGTGGGTCGACCGCTATCTCGCGGAGGGCGAGGCCGGGCTCTGGGACGGCGGCCAGATTGCTCTCGGCGTGACGACCCGTTTTGGAGAGGCTCCGAAGAGCGTTGGCCAGCACTTTGCTTGTCCTGGGGAGCGCCTTGCCCTGATCCCGCTAACAAGCGCGAAACCTCTGGAAGGAGTCCAATCCATGAAACGTCTCGCCCTCGCCCTCGCGCGGCGGCGCATACCTCTATCGCCGCAGCCAGCTCCCTGAACGTTGCCACTACGGGGATTCGAACCCGGTTTCCGGCCTGAGAGCCGTTGGCGCCCATGCGGCTCCTTGCGGCTGTTCGGGTTTCCGCCCGAGAGTGCCGATTCGGGCGTGTCCAGCGTGACTCGGTTTGCGGCTGTTACCGGGTGTCCCTTGCCACCCCCTTGCCACCGCCCTTTACCTAGGCTTGGGATTCAGTCGTCTACTTTTCGGCCATGCGTCGAATCCTCGCTCCAGTCTTCCTCGCCCTGATGATGCTCTCCGTGATTGCCCCTTCGGCCCTGGCAACGCGAGCCGAGGAGCAGCAGGGAGCCGCGCTCATGCACGAATTCCAGGCCGGGGAACAGTCGTGCGCGAGCCTCACTTCCAAGCAGTTCGAGTTGATCGGCGAGTACATCATGGCCCGCATGATTGGCAACCCTGCGGCTCACGACGCGATGAACGCCCGGATGAAGCAGATGATGGGTCCGCGGGGCGAGGCTGAAGCCCACATCTTCCTCGCCCAGAGCAATCTGGGCTGCACAAACGGCGCTGGTCCTCCCACCAGCTTCGGGCGGATGATGGGAATGGTCGGTGCCTACCGAGGCGGCAGAGGGATGGGGTCGGGGATGATGGGCGGCAGCAACGGGGGCGCGGGCGAAAGCGCGGGCAACTACTCCGGCGGCTCGGGGATGATGGGCGAAAACCACCACAACGCCGGCTGGGGTACCGGCACGATTGTCTTGGTGGTCCTACTCGGCGGCGCTTTGGTGGCTGCCCTGACGGTTGGAGCGATGAAGCTCGCACGTCGGCCCTGACCGGTCCGCGCATGCCCGTCCGGGTCATGTGCTCGCCCATGCCCGGTCATTCGCCTCGGCCACTTGAGGTTAGGTCGGGCATACGATCTCGTCGGGGAAGGCCGCGTCCCCCACGCCGCCGTCCATCAGGTGAACGTAGGTCCGCAGGGTGAAGGCGGGGTCGGCATGGCCGAGCCACTCCTGCCCTTGCTTCGGATTGCGGCCCTGCTCGAACAACATCGAGGCGCACGAATGTCGGAAGGAATGGAAGCCCACCCGCTCCATGCCGTCGGCCTCTTTCGCCGGCTTGAGGACCCGTTCGCGAACCTTGCCGGCGATTAGCGGCGTCCCGGCCTTCGAGGGGAAGACGGGCGACGCGGCACCCTTGTAGGTGTCGCGGCGATGGGCGAGCAGTCGAGCGGTCATGCCGGGTGAGAGGGGAATCTCTCGGCGGCCGTCGCGAGACCTCAACGCCTTCCGGTTGCCCCGGTAGAACTGCTCGCGGATCTCGACATGGGGGGTCTCGCCGAGGTCAAGGTGTTCCCAGCGCCCCGTCGCCTCGGAGATCCGCACGCCGGTGTGGGCGAGGAACTCGAAGAACAAGCGCCAGTCGGCAGGGATTGCGTCGAGCAGGATCGCTAGCTCAGCACGGGTTAGCGCCTTCGCCTTTTCCTGGACCGGCGACTGGTCAAGGGCGGCGGGAATGCGAACCCCGGCAACCGGGTTCGAGCGCAGCTTGCCGTCCTCGACCGCCGTCGCGAACATCGCCGAGAGGGCAGCCCGTAGCTTCTTGATCGCCGATGTCGAGCGGCCGTCCCTGCGCATCTGCCCGAATAGGTCGCGTACGTCGGCAGGTTCCACCTCCGCCAGCTTCACGCGCCCCCAACGCGGCAGTGCGTAGGTCTCGATTGGGCGGCGGTACTCGGGCCGCGTCGTCTCGGAGAACCCGTGCGAGGTGCGGCCGGCGTAGGTCTCGATCCACTCGCGGAAGTAGTCCTCGAAACCGATCCGCGAGGCCGGGCGCTTGTCGCCCGCGTGACGTCTTCGCCTCTCGCGCCTCGGCAAGCTTGCATTTCCTTGAGCTGAGCCTGGTTTCAGGTTCTCCGACGAAGGAATGCCGACCGAGGGCCTGAAGCCCTATCTAGGCCAACGGAGTCCCTCCGGGGCCGCGTGCCAGGTAGACGCTGGCACGCGAGACCGGGTATTGCGAACAAGGGTTGGCCCCGCTCCTGAGACCCTGGCCAGCCGCTTGATCTCAGCCGGTCGCCTCAACCGAGCTCGAGAGGTACCGCTCCAACATCCCCGCCGCCTCCTCCTCATTGCCCGGCGTCAGGTGCCCGTAGCGATCAAGCGTCATCGTGATCGAGGAATGGCCCATGTAGGCAGAGAGGGCCTTGGCGTTGACCCCGGCGGCGATCATGAAGGCGGCGTAGGTATGCCGGCACTCGTGCAGGCCGATCGGACAAAGGCCTCGCGCTTGCCAGCGCTTGCGCGAGCGTTCGATCAGGGCATCGGCCGCCAGGGGTCTGCCGTCGGGGCGGCCGAAGACCAGAGCCTCGGCCGAGCTCTCCCCCACCTTCAGCTTGTGCTCGGCAAGGAGGAGACGCAGCGGCCTTGCCAGCGGCACCTTCTGCGGCCCGCTCTGCTCTTCGGCTCGATCGCTCCCTCCTTGGGGTCCCAGCCGCGCTCGACCCTGATCACGCCGGCACCGAAGTCGACGTCGCCCCAGCGAAGCGCCTTGATCTCCCCGCGCCGCAGTCCCGCGTAGAGGGCCGTGGCAAAGACCGGGCGGTCCTTGGGTAGGAGTGCTGCGAGAGAGCCCTTGCCTCCTCGGGGCGGGCGATTCGTTCGCGGCGCTCTCTGATCGCCGGCAGGGAGAGGCCGAGGGTTGGGTTGGCCGCTACCTCATCGCGAGAGATCAGGCGCCGGTAGATCGCCCGTAGGGGCAAGACCGCGTTTCTGACCGTGCTCGGGGCAAGCTCTTCGCTAAGCAGCTGATCGATCAGGTCCTGGACGGCGTTTCGGGTCAAGGCTGAGACCTTGAGGTGGCCGAAGCGAGGAAGCAGGCGGGCGTTTAGGGCTTGCTCGTATGCACGCAGGGCGCCGGGCTTATAGCGCTCGCCCGAGCGGGTCCTGATCACGCCTGCCTTAGCTGCCAGGAGCCAATCCTCGGCGGCCTGGTTCAGGGTGATACGCGAGGGAGCTTTCAGGGTTCCTCGGTCAAGGGCGCTCTTGGTCTCCGCCCGCCAGGCACGGGCGTCGGCCAGGGTCCTGAAGGTCTTTCTGATCGTGCGCTGCTCGAGGGAGGAGAAGACCTGGGCCTGGTAGCCGGGGCGGCAATCGCAGGGGGCTTCGGTCGCTTTGGCTGCGCAGGCGCGGGTGTGGCGGATGACGATGCCCTCGGGCCTTTGGCGGCGTCTTGCCATGGCCGACACATGTAGCTCTGGTCGTCGCAGATTGGAAGTCCTGGCGGCGATCGGATTGCGATCGGGAGGATCTGGCGCCGGGGGCCGGATGGCGGGGTGGGGCTTGGCCTCTAGAGATCTGGGACGGGCTCCTGTAAGCCGAGCCGCTCACAAAGAAGGCGCTGTGCGGGGAGTTTGCGAGTCCGGCTAGTTCGGAGCCGAGCTGGCCAACGGCGAGTCGGAGAGACAGGGATGGGTTTCGAGACTGCCCCGTTCAACCACTCCGGCACCCCTCCGGGACATGCTTGACGTTCGATCCTAGCGAGGAAGCTGCGAGCGAGCCAGGAGCGACACGAACTCCCCGTAGATAGTCAAGGGGTCCCGCACTCATTGCGGCACCCCTCTAGCCTGTCCCGACCTAGGATCTCAAATCCAGAGCTCCATTCTTACCATTAGGGGTTGCGGTGCGACGGAGACTCCGCTAGAAAATTGCAATTAGCAGGTATTTTCTGCTGCTGATCGATGAGGATTTCGGAGCCGAATGTCCGGCGGATAGGTCGCAATATGCAGCGATTGACCTGACTTTCTGCCACTCGTGGGATCCGAGTGGCAGAGCACCGAGCCGCTCGGCCGGTCCCCTACGCCGCGAGCTCGTCGTCGAAGCCGAGCTTGGCGCTGAGCCATGCTGCGTCGACGCCGGGTTCGCCCTGTCGACCCGCATGCTCTGCGTGGTTTTCGACGCCGCGCAGTAGCTGGACGACCTCGCGCCTCTCTCCCCCGGCCGCCTCGCGCGGGCTTTCGCCGCCGAGTGCCGGAAGCGGCTCGTCGAGCCAGCGGCGCATCCACTCGGTCATGGCGCCGGACAGCAGGTCGGCCCGCTTGGCCGGATCGATCGGCGCGAGGTCTACATCGTCTTCTGGCGCGGAACGGTCGCGCTCCTCGAGGCGCTGCTCGATCGGCGTGACTTCCCGCCTCACCAGCTCGGCGATGTCCGCGCAGTCGGCGTCGACGGTCTCGATCGCCGATTCCAGCCTGTCCTCCGACATCGCCTCGACCTGCAGCTCTCCCTCCTCCAATCGCACGGTCGCAACGTCCTCGTCGTCGCCGACACACGCGGTGTCGACCACCAGCGCGCCCTCCGGCAGCGGTGGTCGCTCCTTTGCGAAGAGCCGAGCTCGGCGGACGGTGAGGGCCACCTCGAGCGGCTCGCCGGGGGCGAGGCCGCCCAAGGCTCGCAGCCTCGCGCGAGCCTCCTCGAGCTCATGAACCCTCCAGGCGGCCTGGCCATGCGCCATCGAGTCGCCCTTCGGCGTTCTCTAGCCGGCGGGTCCACCTTGCCGGAATCACCGAGAATCCTGACGGGGTGTGGGTGGCGCAGCAGGCACGGAACCTTGCCTGAAAGCTCTCGGATCTACGGATTCCGCTGCGCTTCCTGATCCGCGACAACGACGCCAAGTTGACGAGAGTGCCTGGACTGTCTGCTGATCGCCAACCGGCGCCACCTTGAGCGTGTGCTGCGAACCTTCGTCGATCATTACAACGGGCACCGACTACATCGTGCGTTGGACCTCGCGGCGCCTGGTCGCGCCAATGTCGTGCCCTGGCCGTCGGGGCCGATACAGCTCAGCGGCGTTGAAAGGCGCGACCGTCTCGGCGGGCTGATCCACGACTACCGGGCCACGGCCTGAGCGGGTTGATCCGACCTCACCGCTTCCGGGCTGCGAACGAGGCGTGCTGGACGGCGGCGGGCCGTTTGGGTCCGCTCGGCGCCGGCGCAGCGCCGACCTCTGTGTCGGGTACGCGGACCGGGTCGCCGGCTCGTCCGCGGGCTGTACAACAACGCCTCGACGTTAGTCCCGGGCGGAATCTAGTTCAGACACCCCACAAGCTGCTCACGGCATTTGGGGTGAGCCCGCATGGCTGTTCCTCGCGATCGACGGTGGTTATCACCGCTACCCCCGTCGGGAACACCGTCATGATGGTCGACGAAGGCCCCAGCCGAGACGCCCACATCAGACTCCGATCGCATTGGGGTCGCCGACGGCGGGCCGCTTATCGCCCAGCCCGAGATCGCCGCTCCGCTTGCCGACCGCCTCGTCCACCGCACGTGGCACCGCGCCACCGGCGGTACAGCACTGGAGCCTGCGGTCAGGTTCGATGTCCGGTATAGGCAACTGCGCCACACCCTCCTGTTCGATCTCGCGGAACGCCTTCTCGAGCAGGGCGGCGCCCCGGCAGTTGATGGAGAGACGGCGGTCACCGATCGGGCAGGAGCGATGTATGTGGACGGGCACCGACTCCGCCTTCTTCGGCTTGCCAAGAACCAACCCCAGCGGAAAACGGGAGGAGATCCGCTCTTCGTAGCGGATCGCCAGGAAGCGGCCAATCCGCGTCGGCGCGAGCCCACCCGGCCGCGAGAAGTCCTCCGACGCTGCGACGGTGGTCAGCCAGGTCGCCTACGGCCACCATGCGGCGATTCCATGCCGGGCGCAGAAGTCTAGAAGCTCCGACCCTTCCGCCATGCTCCCGTCATCGCTCATTGTCCCGCAGAGCACCGCTGCCGGCGTGAGTCCAGCGAGAGACGGGTCAGGTCGATAGAGGCCTCGGCCTTCTCCGCCCGCCGCACACGCCTCCAACTTCTGTATGGGCAGAACGTGCCCGGGCGAGCAGATGTCAGCGGGGCCTGAGCGGGTCGACCGCGACCCGCACCGTACGGGCCCGGTCGTGAGCGGAAATCCCAGTGGTCACCCCGGTTCGCGCCTCGATCGACTCGGTGAACTCGAGGGACCTCAGCCCCGCCCACGAGCCGGCAGAGGGACCAGCCCGAGCTTGCAACAGCGCTCGGTGGTGAGGGCGAGGCAGATCAAACCCCGCGCGTGGTGCGCTATGAAGTTGATCCGCTCCGCGGTGACATGCTCGGCGGCAGTCACGAGGGCGCGCCCTGCCCCAGGTTCGCCAGGTTCAAGGTCGCCACGTCCGTTCGGACGACGACGACCATCCCACCGTGCCTCATGCTCGCGAGGGCGTCCGAGGGGGAGACGAAAAGGTTCGCGAGCGCCGTGTCATCGGGGAGGAGCTACGTGGAGCCGTTGACCGCCTCGTTTGCTTCATGAAACGCCACTCTAGCTTAAGTGAATACAGTATGCTGTCATTTATGACGTCTGGGAATGGCAAGTTGATACTGCTGCCGCTCATGGTCAAGGAGGGACTGCGCAAGCCGTTGCCGGCAGCCGAGCGGGATCGTCGCCGGCGGCTGAGTAGTGGCATGGCAGTGGCGGGCGACCCGGTAACCGTCCTCCCCGTACTCGGCTCCCCCGGCGGCGGGGGGCGCACCGCTACGGTGGTCGCCTCGCTGGGCGCCGCAGCACAGGCGGCCGGGGCGAGAGTGCTCCCCCCGGTCGACCTGGCGACCAGCGACCCGACCGAGGCGGTCCCGCGGCTCGGCGAAGGAGAGGCCTTCATCCTCGGCGCCCCCGTGTACCGCGCCTCGATGGCCTACCCGCTGAAGGACCTCCTTGACGCGACCCCCCGCGGCATGTGGGGGGAGAGTGAGGCGCCGCTGACCGGCCGAGCCGTCACGATCGCCCTCACTGGTGCCAGCTGGCACCACTTCCTCGCCCTCGACCATCTGCGCGGTGTTCTCGCCGGATTCTTTGCCGCCCACGTCCTCTCCCCCGGCCTCTACGTGCCTCCCGAGGGACACGAGGAGGACGGCGGCTTGGAGCCATCATTTGCCGAGCAGGCCGAGCGTCAGGGTCGGGGCCTGGTGGAGCTGGCACGGGCGGTGCGCGGGGCCGAGGCGCTCACGGCGGCGACGCCGCAGGCCTGAGCGCCACGCCACCGCTGCCCCGCCGGTGGGGTGCGTAAACCCGAATTCGAGCGAGGAGACCGCGCGGCCCGCCCCCTAGAGTCGCCGTCCGTATCCGACCCTAGGGAGCGCCGTTGCTGATCTCGCTCCTCTACCTCGCCGTGCGCAAGATGATCGAGCTCGTCGCGCTGAGTACCCGCTCGGAGGATTTCTAGGAGCTGGAGATCGTCGCCTTGCGCCACGAGTTGGCCATCCTGCGCCGCCAAGTCAATCGGCTGGACCTGCGGCCGGCAGATCGATTTCTTCCTTGCGGCCGCCGCTCGCCTGCTGCCTCGGTTGCGCTGGTCGGTGTTCTTAGTCACCCCGCAGACCCTGCTCGCCTGGCACCGGCGCCTCGTTGCCCACCGTTGGACTTACCCAAGCCGCGGACCCGTCGTCCCCCCTCTTGATCCTGAGATCAAGGCACTCTTCCTGTGATTCGCGCGCGAGAACCCGCGCTGGGCTCCCGGCGCACCGTCGGCGAGCTGGCCGGCCTCGGGCTCTCTGTCTCGGCGACGAGCGTGAGGAAGATTCTTGCCGCCGCCGGGCTTGGCCCGGCTGCGAGTAGTATCGCGGCCCCTCCTGGCAGGAGTTCATCCGCATTCAGGCCAAGAGCATGATCGCCTGCAGTTTTCTTCACCGTCGACACACCGTCTCCCTGCGGCGCTTCTGCGTGCTTTTCTTCATCGAGGTTTCGAACCGTCGGGTGCATCTCGCCGGTATCAGCGCCAACCTAGAAGGTGCCTGGGTCGCGCAGCAAACCCGGAATTTCGCCTGGGAGCTTTCGGACGTGGGACGCCAGCGCGGTTCTTGATCCGCGACAACGACGCAAAGTTCAGCGGCGCCTTCGATGAGGTCTTTCGCAGCGAGGGGATCGAGGTCATCCGGACTCCAGTCGAAGCACCGAAGGCCGACGCGATCGCCGAGCGGTTCGTGGGCACTATCCGAAGGGAGTGCCCTCGATTGACCGCTGATCGCCAACCGCCGCCACCTCGAGCGAGTGCTCCGAACCTACGTCGACCCCTCCAACGGGCACCGGCCGCATCGTGCCCTGGACCTCGCGGCGGCAGATCGCGCGAAATGCCGTGCCACTGCGGTCGAGGCGGCCAAGAATGATCGACGTCAACAGGCGCGATCGCCTCGGCGGGCTGATCCACGATTACCACACGGCTGCCTGACTCGGCTCGGCCCGGGGCTCCCGACATCCCACCAGGCGCATCTTCCAACCCGGCCGCATCTGCCTGCGGCGCCGTGGGCTTGCCGATGGTCAGGCTCAACCCCAGCAGCGCCAAACTCTTGCTGCCGACCGGTCTGCGATGGCCCCTTGATCGAAGCGCTAGCAACGATCTCGTTGACCACGGCCGCCGCTGGAGTGGATGGGCAGAACTCATCAGACGCGGATTCGGATTTGCGCACGCGACAGGGCGAAGACGATAAGCTCGCCGAGACGACCCTCCCGGACCGGAATCGGCCTCCGTAACGCGAAGGCCTCGCGCGTTCAGGAGATCAGGGGGAGCGTCCGCATTGAGTAATTGGCCTCGAGCCGCCGGTCGAGAATCGGGTCGTTCAGCTCGTAGCGAAATGTCGCGGCGGGCCGGATGCCGCCGATGGCGGCCAACGTGCCAAACATCAAGGTCCCGTCCTCGACTGACGGGTCGCGGCGGCGATCAGGTCCCGGCGGGAGCATCGCCGCCAAGGTGCCGTCCTGGTAGAGGACCTCGCCGCCGTCCTCGGTAATCCAGGAGCGCAGCCGCAGCTCGTCCCAGTGGCCGGCCACCTCCTCGTAGGGCCAGAAACTCGCGCCGATCGGCTTTTCGCACATCTGCTTGGAGACCGCGACGCCGAAGGCCTCCACCTCGCGGTCGGTGTGGTCGGAGCCGATCCCGACCCAGAGGACACCCTCCACCTGGAGAAGGACCGCCTCGGCCTCGCCGCTGGACGCCTCGGTGGCCTCGATTTCTCCGACGGTGGTCAGGCGCGCAGCGGACACTCGATAGAAGATCGGCGCGGCGGAGGGACGGGCGACGCCGAGCGCCTCGAGCTCGGCCATGTGGTGCTCCAGCGCCTCCTTGTCGCGAGCGGTCCAGCCGGCGACAATCGCGGTGTCGATCGTGACCCCACGCTGCTCACCGCCCAGGTCCAAGGTCAACTCGGTCATAGTCGCTCCTCCACCCAGGCCGCGATCCTGAGCAGTCGTAGGTCCTGGCCGCCGAGCGCGGCGATCGTGAGACCGCTCGGAGGCTCCTCAGAGGCGTGCATCGGCACCGAGATCGCGCAACCGTCGAGCAGGTTGACGACCGTGGGATTGCGCAGCATCAGCAGGTTGACGCGCGAGTACTCGTCGTCGTCCGTCAGGTCCTCCAGCGCCGGCGCGACGGCGGGCACGGTCGGGAAGAGGAAGCCGTCGAAGCCGTCCAGCAGCACCGCGACGCGTTCGATGAACGACCGCCGCCAGGCAAGCAGGTCGACCAGATCGGCAGCGCTCTGCCCCTCTCCGCGGCGGATCCGGGCGAGAACCCGCGGGTCGTAGTCCGCGGCGTGGGCTTCGATCAACTCGCGGTGCCAGGCGTAGCTCTCGGCGGCCGGGAAGCCGCCCTTGGCACTCGCTCCGGCGATCTCGCCGAGCTCCTCGAGCTCGAGGTCGACCAGGTCGGCGCCGGCATCGGCCAGCGTCCCCAGCGCCCGCTCGAAGGTCTTGACCACGGCCGGCTCGGCATTGTCGAAGAAGAGGGTCCGGGGAACGGCCAGGCGAGAAGGCCTCCCGGTCGGGAGCGGCCGCGTCCAGGTCTCGCCCCGGGCGAGCCCGACCAGCTCGGCGCAGCAGGCAACGCTCGGGGCGATCACGCCGACGGCATCGAGGCTGGTCGAGAGCGGCGCCATCCCCTGGCGGGAGACCAGCTCCTGGGTCGGCTTGTAACCGACCAGGCCGCAGAGCGCCGCCGGGATGCGACAGGACCCGCCGGTGTCGGAGCCGAGCGCGCCGAAACACATCCCGTCGCCGACTGAGACCGCCCCGCCCGACGAGGAGCCGCCCGGGATCCGGGTCGTCTCGCGGTCCCAGGATTGGCCGGGGTGCCGTGATGAGGATTGATGCCGAGGCCGCTGTAGGCGAACTCGGTCATGTTAGTGCGGCCGATCAAGACGAGGCCGGCCCTGCGCCAGCCCGCGACCGCGACAGCGTCGGCAGCGGCCAGCCCGCGATCGAGCACGACGGAGCCCGCGCGGGTGACCTGCCCGCGGACGTCGAAGAGATCCTTGACCGAGACCGGAATGCCCGCGTAGGGGTTGGGCTCTGCGCCGGCCGGCCCGCAGCTCGTCCATGGCCGTCGCGACAGCGCGGGGCGCGCCCGCCGCATCGAGCTCGACGAAGACGCCGCCCTCGCCACGCGGGTCCTCAGCCCGGGCGATGCAGTCCTCGGCCAGCTCCCGCGCAGTGATGCGACCGGCGGCGAGGTCCGCCGCCACCGAGTCGAGCGACCCCGTCGGCGGCATCTCTCAGGCGGGATCGAAGTAGTGGTTCTCGAGCAGTAGGCAACCACCGTCGGAGCGGAACGGCCCGTGCGCGGCTCCGGGAGGCCGGCAAGCGTAGGTGTTGGGCTCGAACCGCTCGCCGCCCTTGCCCTCGGCGTCGTTGCCCACTGTGAGGTCGCCTGACACCAAGTAGACCTCCTCCCAGTAGGTGTGGACGAAAGGCGCGGTTGTGAAGACGCCGGATCGAACCGCAGCAGGCGAGTGCGACTCCCTGTTCGGCCTCTTCGTCGAGCGCCCCGGCGAGGATCTTCTGCTTGATCCCTCGGGTAGCCCGCGGGCGTCTCCCAGCCTCGACCCGAGGTCGACCGCGTGAAACTCAAGGTGCTCCTTGTTGATTGCCACTCGCTCCTCCGTGTCTCAGTCGCGCCAGAGCGGCGCCAACTCGGTAGCGACGATGCTTTCGTACGGAGGGTCGCCATCGAGCAGGCCGCGCTCGCGCCCGAATCGGTTCATCCCGGCGATCGCCCGCTCAGCGATAGCCGCCTCGTAATAGGGAATGTCGCGCCGGATCAGCTCGGCGATCAGCGGCAGGTGCTCGGCGGCGAAGATCTCCTCGCCCACACCCTTCTTCGCCCGTTGAGGATCTTCGGCCAGGAGGCCTGGGCGCGCCGCAGGGCGCGCACCACCGCGCGCCCACGGCCGGTGTCCTCTTCGCGACCCACGCGGCCCGCGCCGCCAGCGAGGCGAACGTGTAGTCGAAGCAGCCTGCGGGCCGTCCCCGCGGCGGACGTCGAGCACGAGCGTCCCGGCGCCGGAGGTGATCGCCACCTCGGCACCCATGCCATTGGCCCAGAAGCCGTCGATCTTGCCCTCTTCGAGCGCCCGGGCGGCGGTCAGGCCGAAGATCCCGGCACCGACGGCGCCCGGCACCGGGGCGATCTCGATCCCCTCCTGTTCCGCCGCCGCCGGCGCCGACGAGCAGCTGGCGCAGGCCCTGGTCGACCCAGGGAGCGGCGCCGATGCGCTTGCCCTCCAGCACCCCGAGGTCGCCGCGCCCGACCCCGAGGTCGGCGCGCATGACGAGGAACCAGTACATGCCCTGCGCCTGTGCCGCGAGCAGCTTCACGCCCTCCCACCCGGGGACGGCGGCGAGAGCGGAATGGGCGGAGCCGGCGACGATGTCGACCTCGCCCCTGGCGAGGGCTTCGTAGGCCGCGTCCACCGGGAACAGTAGCTCGACCTCGGCCTCGATCCCCTCCTCGCGCAGGCAGCCGAGCTCGACCGCGGCGATCGCCGGGAAGTAGGAGTTGGAGGCGAGGTCGGGGACGACGATCTTCACCACGGCTACCAGTCGACCGCTATGTACTTGGTCTCGAGGAACTCCTCGATCCCCTCGCGGCCTCCCTCGCGGCCGAGGCCGGAGCCCTTGTAGCCGCCGAACGGCGCCGCCGGGTCGGAGACGTAGCCGCGGTTGATGCCGATGATCCCGATCTCGAGGGCCTCGGCGGTGCGCAGCGCCCGTTCCAGATTCGAGCTGAAGACGTACCCGGCGAGCCCGAACTCGGTCGCGTTGGCGCGCTCCAGAACCTCCTCCTCGGTGTCGAAGACGACAAGAGGGGCGACCGGGCCGAAGATCTCCTCGGCGAGGATCGGCGCCTCGAAATCGACCTGCGTGAGGACCGTGGGCGGGTAGAAGAAGCCCGGGCGCTCTGGCGGCGATCCGCCCGTACTCGCCTCGGCGCCGTCGCCGACGGCCGCCTCCACCAGGTTCGCGACCCGGCGCTGCTCCCGCGCCGAGACGAGCGGTCCCAGCTCGGCACCCTCGTCCAGCGGGGGGCCAACCGAGACTGCCGCCATCCGGCGGGTCAGCTCCTCGGTGAAGCGGTCGGCGATCCCGCGCTGCAGGAAGACACGGTTCGCGGCGATGCAGGAGGCGCCGCCGTTGCGCATCTTCGCCACGAAGGCGCCCTCTACCGCGACATCCAGATCGGCGTCGTCGTAGACGATCAGCGGCGCGTTGCCGCCGAGCTCCATCGAGCAGCGGAGCACGCGCGGGGCCGAGAGCGCGATCAGTCCCGCGCCGACCTCGGTCGAGCCGGTGAAAGAGATCGTCCGCACGGCCGGGTGGGCGGCCATCGCCTCGACGGCGGGTCCGGGCGGGCGTGGGCAGACGACGTTGACGGCACCGGCCGGGACGCCCGCCGCGCCGAGGAGCTCGGCGACGCGGAAAGCGGTCAGCGGCGTCTCCGAGGCGGGCTTGAGGACGATCGTGCAGCCGGCCGCGAGCGCCGGCGCGATCTTGCGCGTCGCCATCGCCGCCGGGAAGTTCCAGGGAGTGATGAGCAGGGCGACCCCGATCGGCTGCCTGCTCACCATGATCCGCTTGTCGCCGTTCGGCGAGAGCCCGAGGCTCCCCTCGATGCGGACCGCCTCCTCCGAGAACCAGCGGAAAAACTCGGCGGCATAGGCGACCTCGCCGCGCGCGTCGGCCAGCGACTTTCCGTTCTCGGAGGAGATCAGCCGCGCGAGGCCCTCTGCCTCGCCGAGGATCAGCTCGTGGGCCCGCCGCAGTACCTCGCCCCGCTCCCTTGGCGGGAGGGCGCGCCACGGCGCCGCCGCGGCCGCGGCGGCGTCGACGGCATCGAGGCAGTCCTGGATCGAGGCGTGGGGGACCTCACCGATCCTCTGCTCGGTGCTCGGATCGAGCACCTCGATCGTCACTTGTCGTCCTCGACGATCGTCAGCGCCTGCACCGGGCAGAGGCTGGCCCCCTGGCGGGCGGCCCCGTGCTGGTCGGGCCTCGGTTCCTCGGCCAGCACCACGACCAGACCGTTGTCGGCAAGGTCGTACACCTCGGGAGCCGCCGCGACGCAGTTGGCGTACCCCTGGCAGCGCGAGAGGTCGGCGACCACCTTCATCAGAGGAAGATCCCCAGGTTCTTGGTTCCGAGCGAGGCCTGATCGACCGAGACCAGCCGCGCCGCGATCTCGAACGAGCCCTCGCCGTCGGGACGCAGGCGATCCGTGCGCTCGCAGGCGATCAGGTCGAACGCCCCGTGGTCGCCACGGCTGCGGAACAACATCAGGTTGCTGCGAACAGACAGCTCCTCGCCCTCCACGGCGATCCGGATGTTGGTGACGAACCGCCGGGTGTGCGAGGGGGGGTCCTCAGCCCAGGCGACGTCGGTGGCTAGCCGCTTCACGCGCAGCCCCAGCGATTTCTTGTTCTCGTCGAAGAGCCCTATCTCGTCGACCACGTCGGGGTTGCCGGAGCGCCGCGTGACCTTGACCGGCGCGTAGTAGGTGGCGTCCTCGGCGAAGAGGGCCAGCCACTCCTCGAAGCGGCGGTCGTCCAGCGCCTCCGCCTCGGCGACGAGGAAGTCCTGGACGGCGAGGCGGGTCTCCAGCGAGACCGCGGCGTGGCCCCTCACGCCGGCTCCTTCAGCAGCGCGTCGAGCCATGTGCGGTAGAAGGTCCGGCCGGCGGCCTCCGAGAACTTGCCGTCGTAGACCTTGCCCGGCCCGGGGAAGTCGTCGATCGGGTCGGCCTGGATCCCCATCTCGTAGTGGAGCATCACCTCGTCGCGGCGGGGCAGCGAGCTGGTTGCGTTCATTGTCTGCGCCTCCCAGTTCTCGGTGTCGTCCTGGTCGAACATGCCGGAGATGCCGAAGGTCTGGGTATACATCTGCTTGGAGAGCCGCTTCCACTCGGCCGGAGCGTTGCGCTCGACCAGGTGCCAGGACCAGACCTCGAGCTTGTCGGGGCCGATCGGCTGCCAGAGCCGCAGCATCATCCCGGTGACCATGCGCCCGCCGATCTCGATGAAGTTCGGAATCAGGAAGGAAAGGTGGGGGAAGACGTTGCCGTGGAAGTTCTTGACCCGGTCGAGGAGCGCCAGCTGGTCGCGGTCGAGGTTGGCTTCATACTCCTCGCGCAGCTCGGCGGGGAACCAGGAGCCGTCCTCCTCGTGGACGCCGATGCCGAGGCCGTGACCGCCGCCGGGGTCGACGTGGTAGCCGTCGCGGCCGAAGTCGACGCCGTCGACCAGCTTCAGGCGAGCAAGGAACGAGTGTGCGGTGGCCGTGTGGTACGCGTCGGCGCAGAAGTTCTCCGCGGGGAGCTTCCAGCCCGACGGCACCACCCACTTCTGCGGCACCCCAACGACTTCCATCTCGGCGCGGCCGAGGATGATGTCGAGATACCAGCGCAGATCGCCGAGGAAGTCCTCGAGCGAGGCGCCCTCGCTGTCCCAGGTGGCGAAGATCAGGCCCTTGTATGACTCGACGCGAGCCTCGATCAGGTGCAAGGCGTCTTTGTCGAGGCCCTGCGGGTAGGCCATCTTCTCGTAGGGCGCGCCGATCAGCGTGCCCAGGAACTCGCCTTTGGAGCCGTAGGTGAAGCCGTGGTAGGGGCAGCGCCACATGTCCGCGCAGCCGAAGTCCTGGTTGCGAGCCTCATACCGCGGTGCCGGCAGGGTGGAGTTGAGGAAGACGCGGACGGTCGAGTCGTCGCCACGGCCGACGATCACCGACTCCTCGCCCATCCGCCGGACGACGAAGCTGCCGATCTCGGGCAGCTCCGACTCGTGGGCGACGTAGAGCCAGGTGCGAGGGAAGAGGCGCCGCAGCTCGAGGTGGTAGACGTCCGGATCCGAGTAGACGAACATCGGGATCCGACCCTTCTCGGGCTCCACGGCCCTTCCAGCCGGGCGCCTATCTCGGCCTCGCGCATCGCAGCCTCCTCATGACGACAGTATACATCTGGTCGATCTCCTTCTGCTCAGAATCCGGGGGTGATCACGTCGACCAGCGCGGGCCTTCCCGAGGCCGCTACGTCGACCGCCCGCGAGAGGGCCTCAGGCAGCGCCGCAGGCTTCGCTCGACCGGCTCCCGGCGGCCCAGACGCCGAAGGACCTCGCCATCGCCGGGGATGTCGACCGGCGGTTCGGCGAGCCCGGCGCCGAAATAGCGGGCGTCGATGCCGCGGCCACGGGCCTCCGCGATCTTGATCGCGTGCTCGACCGTGTTTCCGTACTGGCGGTTGTCGTTGACCACGAACAGGGCGCCGAGTTCGAGGTGGGCCGCCGTCCACAGGGCAGAGGGCAGGGAAGAGAAGGTCGCCGTCGGCCTGGATATCGACCGTCACGGTCCCCTCGGGCTGGGCCAGCGCGGCGCCGATCGTCGCCCCGACCCCCGCCCAGCCGAGCCCGCCGCCGCCGTGCCAGCCGAGGCACTGGCGGGGCCGCTCGAGCGTCCACTGGCCCAGCTCGAAGCGCTGGTTGGTGCCGTTGGCAAGGACGAACTCGTGCCCGGCGAGCGCCTCCCCGAGCCTCGAACACCGGCCACTCCAGCGGCACCATGCCCTCGCCGCCCGCACCTTGCGCCGCCGCCCGCCGCGCGCCGCCCGCGCGGCGGCGATCCCGCGGTGCGACGTGCTCGAGCTGGCGCCCAGCTCACCCTGCCCCCCCGCACCCTGCTCAGCAGCCCTGCCACCGTCTCCGCCGCCGAGGCGGTGACCTGCACGGCGCTCGGCGTGAGTTCGATAGTCGTGCGACCAGCCGCGCAGCCTCAGGTGGCCGAGACCGGCGGCGACCACCGTGATGTCGTCTGCATCGAGCCGCGGACCCAGGTGCAGCCCGAGGTCGTCGACGTCGAGTGCCAGGACCACGTCCGCCTCGGCGAGGAGCTCATCACACCCAGTCGCGCAGGCGGATGCCCGGTCGGCAGCGCGAGACGCACGCCGGTGTCGATTACTGGCGCGCCGAGCGACTCGGCGAGATCACCCAGAGCCTCCATCTCCTCGGCGCGGCCGCCGCAATGGCCGGCGAGGATCACCGGCGCCCGCGCCTCTCCGAGAAGCGCCGCCATGCGCTCGAGCGCCGCCGGTGCGGGCGCGGGCGCGGTCGGATTCGGGTAGCCCCCCAGGTCCAGCTCGAGTGGCTCTTCCAGCTCGTCCTCCTGCAGGGAGATGTCGTAGCAGAGGTAGACCGGGCCGGCCGGCTCGCCGGACATCGCGGTAATCGCCCTGGCGAAGGACTCGGGCACCGATGCCATGTCTGTCGGCTCGTCGTCCCATTTGACGTAGTTCCGGACGATCTCGCCCTGGCTGTTGGCAGTGTGGATCCAGTCGATCCAGGGCCGCCGCCTCGCCTTCGATTTCGGTCCCGTGCCGCCGATCAGGAGGATCGGGGCGCGGTCGCACCATGCGTTGTAGACCGCCATGCTGGCGTTCTGGAGCCCGACCACGTTGTGCAGCAGCACCGCCATCGGCCGGCCGGCCGCCTTCGCGTAGCCGTGGGCGACGGCAACGGCGACGCTCTCGTGCATGCAGAGGGCGAGCGACGGGGAGCCGGGGCGCTGGACGATGGAGTCCTGGATGCCGCGGAAGGTCGCCCCCGGGTTGAGCGCCACGTGCTCGATCCCGGCCGCCTCGAGCAGGTCGACGATGGCATCGGAGCCGTACCTAGTCATGCCAGGAAGCTCTCGGGCGGCAGCGGGCCCCAGCGGTTGAGGGTCTGGCTCATCCGGTCGCCCGCCTCCCAGCGCTTGGGCTCGTGATCGGAGTCGGCGGTGATCTGTCCCATGTCCGCGAACAGCTCGAGGCGCAGACCGGAGGATGGCTCCAGCAGGTAGGTGAAGATGTTGTTGCCGGGCGTGTGCCGCCCGGGGCCGTACTCGACCCTGTGCCCGAACGAGGAGAGGCGGTCGAGGATCGGCTCGTAGACGTGCCAGCCGGCGACTTCGAAGCCCAGGTGATGCAACTCGCCCCGCTCGCCGGGTCGCAGTCCGACGTTGTGGTGCTCGCGGGCGATGCGGAGGAAGAACAGTCCGGGGCCGATCTGCTCGGAGAGCATCATTCCCATCACCTCCTGCCAGAAGCGCGCGGCGGCGGCCGGGTCGGGGGCCTTCAGGTTGACGTGCCCGAGGCGGCGGGGGCGGAGCGGATCGTGGGCGGGCGGGGAGACCTCGCGCTCGACGGCGGGCACGCAGCGGAGGCGAATACCGGAGAGCTCGGTGAAGGCGACCCCGCCGTCATCCTCCTCCGGCGAGAGGCCTGCCGACCGCGCCCGTCTCGACAGCGCCTCGAAGTCATAGCCGCCTCCCGCCTCGAAGACCAGCTCGACCAGTCCCCCGACTGCGCTTTGGCGGAGCTCCAGGGCCGCCTGGCCGCGCTCTCCGTAATCGCCGGCGCAGACCACCACCAAGGCGCCGTCCAGCGGACGGATCTCGAAACCGAGCGCCTCCTCGAGGAAGCCCGCGGTCGCATCCGGATCGGGCACGGACACCACGACGCCGGAGAGCCGGCCCACTCTCGGCGCCTCCTCCGCCACGCTCAGGCCCCCGTGCCGGCCGCCGAAAGGCCGGGTCCCCGGGGAGAGCTAGACTGCTTGAGCTCGGCCAGCTCGCCGAGCTGGCGCCCGCGGCCGTCCCGCCTGGCCGCGTCCAGCACGGCGCCAGCGAGGGCGAGGTCCTGCAGGGCTGTGCCCACCGACTTGAAGACCAGGAGGTCCCGGCCGTTTTCACGACGTGGTGGACCGCTGAATTCGCCCATGCCCACGATTCTCCACTCTTCGATCGCTCCGCGCGCCAGCGCGTCGATCACGTCGCCCGACTCGGCTCGCACCTGCTCGACGCGATCGCACAGCAGGGTCGCCGCGCGGGCGAAGCAGCCGGTGTCGAGCTCGCGCAGATCGGGGCGGGTCGAGCCAATCGAGAGGACGACCGATCCCTCGGCGAAGTCCTTACCGGACACGACCTCCTGGCTGGACTTGGTCGCCAGCACCGTCACCGGCACGGCGGCCACCGCCTCGGCCGCGGAATCGACGGGCCGCACCGGCAGGTCCAGGCGCTCCTCCATCCGGCGGGCGAATGCGGTTCGATGCTCCGGCGAGGGACTGTAGACGAGCACCTCCTCGAGTCTCCAGGCCTCGGAGAAGGCGACGAGATGCCCCTCCGCCTCGAAGCCGCTGCCGATCATCGCGATCCGGGTCGCGCCCTCAGGGCACAGCGTCTCGCCGGCGACCACGGTCACCGCGGCGGTGCGCAGGCGGGTCAGCTCGCCGGCGTCGAGGATCGCCTCGAGCTCCCCGCTCTCCCGCGAGAAGAGCAGCAGCAGGTACCGATTGCCAACGCCGCGCACCACGCTCATCACCTTCGCACCCATCGCCCCGGCCAGGGCCGCGGGCATCAGCCGCATGAACCCGCCGGCGAGGTCGAGGTCCATTCGCGGCGGCAGTATCGCTTCTGCGTTGCGCTCGCAATCGACGGCGCGGCGCACCGCGCCGGTCGCCAGGCTCGGCGTCGTCAGAGCGACGACGTCCTCTGCACCGAGATAGAGGGTCACTGGAGCATCTGCGCGCTAGGCACGGCCGGCATAGAAGCCGGAGTCGTCGTCGGGCAGGTCGAAACCCGACGCCGCGAGCCCCGCGCGCAGTCCTTTCATCTGGTTGGGATTGAGCCGCATCTGGGGCATCCGCAGCAGCCCGCCGTTGTATCCATGCAGCCAGGCGAGGTACTTCCAACCGACGCGGTGGATCAGGTTCGCGCCGGGAAACGTCGCGTGGAACGCGCCTTTGGCCTCGCGGGCGGGCTGACAGCTCCAGAAGATCTCCATCGCTTGCTCGAAGTCGCCCGCCTTCGCCGCCTCCAGGACCCTGACGGGGCGGTCGCGCAGTGACTCGTAGCCGCTGGTCCCGAGCCATTGGACGCCGTATTTGCGCACCTGGACGGGGATGTGAAGCTCGTAGGGGTGATAGACGAGAACGTCGTCGGAGCAGCGGTGCCAGATCTCGTCGAGGGCGCTGAAGACCGCGGCGCCGCCGCCCTCGTACTTGAGCGCGGCAGCGGTCTCGAGCTTCGCCATCTCTTCCAGGGCATCCATCGGGAAGCCGGCCGGGTGCAGCGTCTTGAAGCCCCAGGTCGGGACGCCGAAGAGGATCAGCGCCAGGTCGGTCCGCTCGGCGACGTACCGGGTGTGCTCGACGATTTCGGCGGGCGACCTCGGCCGGAAGCTCGGCGGGTAGGACAGGAGCGCCGCCTCGGCGCCGACTCCCTCGGCCGCCGCCGCCGCCTCCAGGGCTTCCTCCACAGTCGAGAAGCTGAGGTGGGCGACGAGCTTAAAGTCACCCGGCGCGGCCTCGGCGGCGACTTCGAGGAAGCGCTTGTACTCCTCCAGAGCGGTTCCGCTCTCGGAGGCGACCAGCGTCCCCCAGTAGCCGTGCTCGGCGGCGAGCCTGACATCGTTGGCGATTGCCGTCTCGTTGAGCCCGCTGAAGTCCTCGGTGAAGGAGGGCATGGTCACGTTGGTGAGGCCGTGCCATTCGCTGCGCGACCGCTCCTTGACCTCGGATCGCCGGTATGGAAGTGCCATTTGGTTTCCTCTCCGCTCGGCCGGAAATCACCGGCTCGTCTTGAAAACAGTATACACCTTTAACAGATCCCTTCAGCCCTCCTCCCCGCCGGCTGACACCGCTCAGCCGATCGCTTCGCCGACCTGCAGCTGGGAGTGCAGGCGGCCGCGCAGCAGCGCGAAATCCCGCCGCATCCCGTAGGCGAGCGCCCCTACCGGCCGCCCCTCGAGCCTGGCGATCGCCGCGAACTCGCCCTCCTCGACGCTTCCCTGCTCGATCTCGAACTCGTCGGCGGTGGCGGTCAGCCCGGCCGTCTGCAAGCGCGTGCCGAAGTGGTCGGACCAGACGCTCGGCAGCGAGGCGAATGGCTGCGCCTGCCTGCCCTGCGTCAGAGCGACCGCAACCGCGCGGCCCTGCTCGACCGCGTTGGTCCAGTGCTCGACCCGCATCGACCGGCCGGCGAACAGCGGGTTGGGCCAGCGGGCGACGTCCCCCGCCGCGTACACGTCCTCGACGCCGAGCGCGCGCAGCTCGGCGTCGCAGAGGACGCCGTCCTCGAGCCGCAGCCCCGAGCCGCGCAGCCATGCCACGTTGGGGGTGGCGCCGACGGCGACGACCGCGGCCGAGGCCTCGACCTCGGTGCCCTCGTCGAGGACGGCGACGACGCCCCTCTCGTCCCTGCGCAGAGAGGCGACGGTGCGTCCCTCGTGCAGCCCCACCGAGTGCTCGCGGAGCATCGCCCGGCAGGCGCCGGCGGCGAGGTGGCCGGCCGCGACCAGCGGCGGGTCGAGCGTCACGACCGTGACTCCGACCCCGAGCGCCCGTGCCGTCGAGGCGACCTCGATGCCGATGAACCCGCCTCCGACCACCAGGATCCGATCGGCCTCACGGAGGACCCTTCGGAGCCGGACCGCGTCGTCGAGGGTGCGCAGCTCCAGCACGCGCTCGCCGTCCGGCTCGAGACCCGGCCGCCGCCGCGGCTCGCTGCCGGTGGCGACGATCAGGGCGCCGTACCGGAGCTCGGCGCCCTGGTCGGTGCGGACGAGCTTCTCCACGGTGTCGAGGGCGACGGCGCGCTGGCCGAGAATCCAGTCGGCCTCGATCCGCTCAGAGACGGCCAGGCGGACGTCCTCGCTGCTCTTCTCCCCGAGCAGCAGCTCCTTGGAGAGTGGCGGTCGGTCATAGGGGGTCGACCGCTCTGCGCCGAGTATCGTCAGCCCCCCCTGGTACCCGGTCTCGCGCAGGGCCTCGGCCGCGTGCAGGCCGGCGAGCGAGGCGCCAACCACAAGGACTCCCGGACGGTCGCCGTAGGCGGACGCGGAGGTCACCTCTCAAGCGCCCTTCGACCGGTAATGGTCGGCGATCGCGTCCGGATCGGTGAACCAGACCTCGTCGCGATGGGCGACCATGTGCTCGAGGGCCCTGGCTAGCTGCCGGGCCCGGTAGGGCTGGCCGCTGAGGAAGGGGTGGATGCCGAAGCCCATCACGCGGGGCCGCTCCCCGCCCTCCTCGAGCAGCTGGTCGAACTGGTCGATCAGCGCTCCGGCGAAATCCGGTCCGCTCTGACCCTGCAGGTTGAACGCCGGGATGTCGTTCAGCTCCGCCGAGTAGGGCACCGAGAGCAGGCCGCCCTCGACGTCAAGCGGCACCGGCTCGTCGTCGATCCCCCAGTTGAGCGTGTAGTCGTAGCCGGCTTTGACCAGCAGCTCGTTGGTGTTGGCGCTCTCGGTCAGAGCGGGCCCGAGCCAGCCGCGAGGACGGGAGCCGGTCGCCCGCGCGATCCGCTCGGTGATCGCCTCGATCAGCGCCAACTCGGCCTCCCGCTCCATGCCCACCATCCAGGTGGAGTTGTTGGCCCCGTGGCCGACCCAGGTCCAGCCCCTCGCCACCCCCTCCTCGATGATCTCTGGGTAGCGGTCGCAGACCTCGCTGTTTACGAGCCCGTTGCCTTCAGCCCGTAGCGATCGAAGATCTCCATCAGGCGGAAGATCCCGACCCGGGGCCCGTAGTCCCGCCAGCCGTAGTTGAGCGGGTCCGGCACGAGATCGGCGGTGAAACCGGCAAGGCTGAGCGCCGGCTTTCCCCACTCGTAGTGCTCGATCGAGATTCCGCAGTACACGGCCAGCCTCTTGCCCTCCGGCAGCTCGAAGGGCGCTCGCCGGACGATCGCCGAGTACTCGTAGGGCTGGCGCGCGTCCATTCGACTCATCCCCGCCCGGCGCCCACGGCCTCGACCTGGTCGGCGATCACTGCCAGGACCTCGCGGCTGTTCTCCTCGAACATCATGAAGTGGCCGTTGCCGGCAATCGCGCGATCGCCGAGCCAGACGAGCTCGGCCTCCGCGCCCCAGGACGCGAGCAGAGCGACGGTCGAGAGCTCCTGGTCGCGGCCGTGGGCACGGTCCTCCGTGCCGGCCACGAGACGAACCCCCATCCCGGCGAACCGCCCGGTTTCGGCGACGGCGGGCAACCCCGGGGCCACCCCGAGCCGCTGCAGCAGCATCTGCGGCGGGAACGGGACCAGCCCGGCGCGGAACTCGTCCACCCGGTCGCGGGGAAACCGGGTGCTTGCACCGATTCCCTGGCGGTAGACGTAGTCGTCCTCGTAGAGGTAACCGCGCCGGCGATCGATCGTGAACTCCGCACCCGACGGGTCGAAGCGGACACGGATCGTCCTCCCGTCGTCATCGAGCACGGTCGAGCTCGGGTCGAGGTTGCCGGGGGCCGCGGCTGCGACGGAGACGACGCCGGCGACCAGGTCGGGGTCGCGCTCGACGAGCTGCCAGGCGATCGCCCCGCCCATCGAATGCGGGACCACGACCGCCGGCTTCGCGATCACGTCGCGGAGGACAGCCCGGATGCCGTCGACGACGTCGGCGTAGTCCAGCTCGGCCACCTGGCGCCCGCCCGAACGGCCGCACCCCGGCCAATCGACGACCCAGACCTCGTGGCCTCGCTCGGCGAGCAGGTCCGCCCAGCCTGCGCCGCCCGCGAGGTCGTGGCGGAAGCAGCCGCCGGTCGCACCGCCGCCGTGGATCATCAGGACGGCCGGCGCAGGGCCTCCCTCGCCGAGAACCTCGAAGTAGGTGCCGCTGCGGGGCTCGTTGCCGGATCTCACGCCGCCAGCTCACCTCCGTCCGCGGCAAGCCAGAGGCTGCGCATTTCGGCGAACTCGAGGACCTGGGCGACGAGGACCTGCAGCCGCGGCCGCGCCGCATCCAGCGCGTCCGGCGCCGCCGTGTTGACCGCGACGCCGAGCGGCGTCGGCCAGCCGCGGAGGGCGTGGACGAGCATCCTCAGGCCCTCCATGGTGCTGACCGCCTCGCCATCCGGCGGCGCATCCGATGATCCCGACCGCGCGGCCCTCGAGATAGGGCCGCGGGTCCTCGCGTAGGTCCTCGAGGTAGTCGAGCGCGTTCTTCAGGGCTCCCGAGAGTCCGCCGTGGTAGCCGGGGAGGCGATGATGACGCCGTCGGCAGCGGCGACCTCGGCGAGCATCCGGGCCGCCGGTCGGCTCGAGTGGCCCGGAGCGTAGGCGGGCAGGTCGAGCCCGCTCGGATCCACCATCGTCACCGACGCGCCCATCCCGGCGCCGATCTCGAGGGCCGCCTCGAGGAGGCGCGCCGTGGTGGAGCCCTCCCGGCCGCTACCGCCGATCCCGATCAGCCGCAATCTGGACCCGATCCTTCGGCATTCCCATGCACGCCGCATATGCTACCAAAACTGAATACAGTATGCTCTCAACGAGACGAGGCAAGGAGGGGAATCGTGACTGGCAAGCGTGCGATCTTGGATGGCCCGAACCGGTTCAAGCTGGCGGTCTTCTCCGTCAACATCGCCGGAGGGCTCCTGATGAGCGACGCCGAGGGGCTGCCGGACGGAAGCTGGGAGGAGAGCACCCGGCTCACGGCGGCAGCGGAGCGCGCCGGCTTCGAGGCGGTGGTCCCCCTCGCCCGCTGGCGCGGCCACGGAGGCCGACTGAACCCCGCGGCCCACTCGCTCGAGACCTTCACCTGGGCCGCCGGTCTCTCGGCCCTGACCGAGCGCATCAACATCTTCGCCACCTTCCACGTCCCTACCGTCCACCCGATCATGGCGGCGAAGATGGGGGCGACGATCGACCACATCTCGAACGGCCGCTTCGGGCTCAACATCGTCGCCGGCTGGCAGCCGGACGAGCTCGCCATGTTCGGTGTCGCCAAGCACGACCACGACGAGCGCTACGCGGTCGCCGCCGAGTGGACCGAGCTGGTCGAAGAGCTGTGGACGCGCGAGGGGTCGTTCGACTTCGACGGCACATACTTCAAGGCGCCCGGCGCCTTCTCCGAGCCCAAGCCGGTGCAGCGGCGGCCGATCATCATGAGCGCGGGGGCCAGCCCGGCCGGACGGCAGTTCGCCGCCGCGCACGCCGACATGATCTTCGTCGCGATCGAGAACCCCGACAAGACGGCGGAGACGGTCAGGGAGATCAAGCGGCTCGCCCGCGAGAGCCACGGGCGCGAGATCAAGGTGTTCGGCGTCGGCCACATCACCTGCCGCGACACCGAGGAGGAGGCCAGGGCCTACTACGACCACGTGATCAACGAGCACGGGGACTGGGAGGCGGCGCGAATCACGATCGACAAGCTGATGAAGCACTCGCAGACGATCGACTACGAGTCGGCCGAGACGCGCCGCCTGATGGAGGGCGTAATCCGCGCCTTCTTCGCCTTCCCCCTCACCGGAACCCCCGAACAGGTAGTAGAGATGATCGGCCGCCAGGCGGAGGCCGGGCTCGAGGGCATGGCGATCACCTGGAACGACTACGACGAGGGGATCGAGCAGTACCGCGATGCCCTGCTTCCCCTGATGGTCGAAGCCGGCCTGCGCGAGCCGCTTCCGTCCAACGCCTAGCCGAGAAGTCCCACGCTCATCACGATCGTGCCGTTCCTTTTTCACGGTTAAAATGGCACCGGCAACTCGGGGGAAGCGGGGTCCGGGGCAAAGCCGGGGCCTTGCGGCGGGCGGGCCGGGGCGCCGGAGGGGTGTGGCCCCCGGGGTGCGCTGGGCAGCCCGCCGCACAGGCGGCCGACAGGGCGTGGAGCCGCTCCTTCAGGTGATCGCGAAACCTGCGTCGACGCGGATCGTGGCGCCGGTGATGTGGCGGGCGGCCTCGGAGGCGAGCCAGAGCACGGCGCCGGTTACCTCCTCGGCCTGCAGGGGCCGCACCTCGTCCTCCGCGAAGAGGTTTGGGGCGCCCCCCACCCGCAGCAGCCGCTCGAAGTAGTCCTCGGGCACATGCGCTGCCTCGGCGCAGGCCAGGAGGGTGGTGTCGACGATGCCGGGGGCGACCATGTTCACGGTTATTCCGACTCTCGCGAGATCTACCGCCATCGCCTTCGTGAGCCCGGCGACGGCGTGCTTGGAGGCGGTGTAGGCCGCGTTCCATGGCATCGTCAGCGCCGAGTTGACCGAGCCGGTCGAGATGATCCGGCCGCCTCGCCCCGCGGCCACCATCAGCTTCGCGGCCTCCCTGGAGCAGTGGTAGACGCCGTCCAGGTTGGTCGCCAGCACGTCCCGCCACACCGCGGTCGGCATCGCCGTGAACTCGTGGATCGCGTTGATGCCGGCGTTGTTGACGAGGACGTCGACCTGACCCAGGGCGTCGGTGATCCGGTCGAAGAAGGCGGCAACGCGGTCGGGGTCGCGCACGTCCAAGGCCATCGAGAGCACCTCGGCGCCGGTCTCGCGCAGCTCTTCCGCAGTGCGCTCGAGCTCGGCCTCGTCGCTGAGCGGATAGTCCACCGAGGCCGGCGCCGCGGGCGCGTCGCAGATCGCCAACGTGGCACCCGCGCCGGCGAAGGCGGCGGCGTGGGCCCGGCCCTGCCCGCGGGCGGCGCCGGTGACGACCACGACCTGGCCGCCAAAGTCCCAGGAGGCGGAATTCGCCACGGTCAAGGCCACTCGGTGTGCGCCCGCAGCTCGCCGCGCGCGTTGACCCAATCGTGGGAGCGGGCGTATCCGACCAGACCCTCGAAGCTCTCCGTCCAGGCAGGGTCCGCGGCCCGATCACCCGCGAGGCGCTTGACGTCCTCCTGGCGCAGCCAGGCGTAGCCCTCGTCGTCGAGGGAGCCGAGCGGTGCGATCGCCTCCTTCAGGCGCCCGCGGTCGCCGCCGTCGTCGACCACGCGGATCTCGAAGGCTTTGAAGTCGTCGGGCTCGGCGAGCGTGACCGAGGGCGGCTCCGTTGCGAGGTCTACCGCGAAATACATGTCATCCTCCTCCTGTCAGGTACGGGCGAGCAGCAGCATCTTTAAAGGCTACTGTATTCACTTCTCGTAAGGCGCCCGTATTCACTCGAAGGCGCCCAGGGAGCCGGCCGACCCATTCGTTGAGGGTCCCTGACCAAAATGAGAGGCACCGTGTGGTACCCGGGTCCATCGCCGTTAACACGTATATTGTAGCCATGCCAGGGAGGTCCGCGAGCGGAATCAAAGGTGCCCCGGAGCTGATCAACCGCCGCGTCACCTCCGACTACGTGGCCGACGCCCTGCGCGAGGCGATCAACAGCGGCGCGCTCGCCGACGGCGAGGAGCTGAACCAGGTCGCGATCGCCGAGCAGTTCGGCGTCTCCCGGGTGCCGGTGCGGGAGGCGATGCGCGAGCTGCAGGCCGAAGGGCTGATCGAGGCGGCGACCCATCGTCGCGCCGTGGTCAGGGCGATCAGTCTCGAGCGACTGACCGAGACCTTCGAAGTGCGCGCCCTGCTCGAGGGCTTCCTGATCGAGCGCGCGATCGAGCGCATAGATTCCGCCAGGGTCAAACGTCTGCGGGCCCTGGAGGAAAAAATGATCAAGACCAAGGATCACGCAGCCTGGTTGAAGCTGAACGCGAAATTCCACCAGTCCCTGCTCGAGGCGGCCGAATCCGTGACCGCGATGGAGATGGTCGAACAGCTTCGTACCCGCGGCGAACGCTACACGAAGATGTGGAGCCGGGGGATGGGCATCGAGCGCGTTCAGGAGGCAGGCGAAGAGCATCGCCGGATCCTGGACGCAGTCGAGAAGGGCGATGCGAAGGCCGCCCGCCGTGAGACGGAAGCCCATGTCCTCCACACCCGAGATCGGCTGCTTCGCCTCCGCGACGACCGAAACGGCGAGGCCGGTGCGACCGAGGAGGAGGCGCCGGCCGCCGCCGGAGAGCCGAAACGGGCAGCGGGTCGCCGCAGCCGCAGGACCGGCAGCTGAGCGGGAGCCAGCGCGCAGGAGTCCGGTGGAGGTCCGCGGTCCTGCTCAGCCGCTCTTCAGGACCCGGCGCCGCAGCCCGCCGAACGCATTCTTGACGCCGTCGCCGCGGCGGTGGGCCAACTCCTTGCCGAGCATGTAGCCGGAGCCGCCGCCGAGGCCGCCGCCCGGCCAGGTACCGGCACCGCACATGTAGAGGCCCGAGACCGGAGTCCTATAGCGGCTGTAGCCCGGCACCGGTCGGAAGAGGAAGTGCTGATCGAGGTGGTGGCTGCCACCCAGGTGGTCTCCCCCGACCAGGCATGGGTTCGCGCGTTCGAGGTCAATCGGGGAGATCACGTGCCGCGCCCGGACCAGCGGGTCGAGGCCGGGCGCGTATTCGTCGATGATCGTCATCACCCGGTCGGCGTAGGCCTCCTTCACCTCGTCCCAGTCGCGCGCTTCGATCTCGCCCGCAGCGTCGCCGCGGATCTCGGCAGGAACGGCGCGGACCTGGACCCAGAGCACGTGCTTGCCGTCCGGCGCGCGGCTCGGGTCGAACGCGGTCGGCTGACCGACGACCACCGTCGGCCGCTCCGGCAGCAGCCCCGCCATCGCCTGCTGGTAGGCGAGGCTCATGTCGTCGATGTAGGGCGCGATATGGACGTAGGAGTAGCCGCGCGCGTCCTCGGCCCGCCAGCGCGGCTGATGGTCGAGCGCCAGATGGAGCATCAGCGTCCCGGGGCCGTACCGATAGCGGGAGACGGCATCGGCGAAGTCGTCGGGCAGCTGGGAGCGGTCGACGAGCTTCCCGAAGAGGGCACCGGGCGTCAG